>JAXDAV010000072.1:0-41354 GCA_034679465.1 Candidatus Aminicenantota bacterium
CTCAACATCGTACAGGTCAAACGCCATGCGCTTCGTCGTCTTGAGGCACTGGGATATAACGTCATTTTGCAACCAGCCCAAACCACTGCTCCATGAGAGGCTTATTTTCTAACTAATCCAGGCTAGAGCCAAGCGGAAGTCGGCTGCGGGGAAGCCCACGATCGAGCGCGAGCGTTGACTTCCGGCGTCCGGTGCCTTAAGTTGGATGGGATGAGGACAGGGAACACACCCGGAGGCTGTGGATGAAGCGGGCCGTCCAGGCGCTCCTTGCCGTCGCGGTCCTCGTCCTCGCCGTCCTGGCGTTCTTCGTCGGCCGGCCGGCGCCGGAGGCGGCCAACCGGGTCGATCTGACGACCGGGCCGGGAGCGGCGAGCGCGCTCCGGGACGAGGCGACCATCCGCAACGTGACCAAGAAGCCGGTCGTCTACACCATCCGGCCCGGCGCCCGGCCGCCCCGGTCGAGGACCCTCAAGGTCGACGGGCTCGACCGGCTGGCGACGGACGCTCCCGTCGAGATCACCTTCGACAGCGGGCGGCGTACGACCAGCCATCTCATCCACCCGGGGAAGCCCTATGCCTTCCGGTACGACGAGAACGGGGTCATCCGGGTCTATCCCGGGTCCCACGGCCGGGAGGACGCCGCCGACCTGGCCCCGTTCGTCCCGACGCCCCCCGCGGTCGTCGCGCGCATGATCGAGATCGCCGCGATCGGCCCCGGCGACTTCGTCTACGATCTCGGCTGCGGCGACGGGCGCATGGTCATCGCCGCGGCCAAGACCCGCGGGGCCCGGGGCGTCGGCATCGAGCTCGACCCGGCCCTCCTCGACGAATGCCGGGCCGCCGCCGAGCGGGAGGGGGTCTCGAAGCTCGTCCGGTTCGTCCGCATGGACGCGACCAAGGCCGATCTCACCGAGGCGACGGTCCTCCTCCTGTATCTCCTCCCGGAATCGCTCGAGGCCCTGACGCCCGTCTTCGACCGGGACCTCAGACCCGGCGCCCGCATCGTCTCCCACGACTACAGGATCCCCGGCTGGGACGAGCGCATCGTCCGGACCGAGACCCTGCCCGGCGAGGGCGGCCGCGACCACAGGATCGTCTTCTACCGGATGCCGGAGAAGCGATGAGCGCCCTCGTCCGCTTCCTGGCCGGCTTCTGCCGCGAGCACCCGCTCGAAGACAAGATCCTCGTCGTCCCGTCCTTCGTCGCCGGCCGGCAGATCGGCGAGGCCCTCACCCGGGAAGCCGGTGCCTGGATCAATCTGCGGTTCGTCACGACGCCCGCGCTGGCCGCGGAGGTCCTGACCGGGCGCGGCGCCGCGGTCGCGGCCCGGCCCATGACCTCGTCGGAGGAGATCGCCCTGACGGACCGGCTGTTCCGGGAGCTTCTGGCCGAGGGCCGGCTCGACTACTTCGGCCAAGCCGGCGCCTCCCCCGGATTGTCCGGGGCCCTCCACCGGGCCGTCCGGGAGCTGCGCCTCGACGGACGGACGAGCGCCGACCTCCGGCCGGAGCGCTTCCTCGTCGAGCGCAAAGGCCGGGCGCTCGCCCTTTTCCTCGCCCGCTACGAACAGACCCTGGAAGCGGACGGCCGGCTCGACCTGCCCGGTCTCCTCTCCCGCGCGGTCGAAGCCGCCCGCCGGGCGCCCCTCGCCTCCGTTCGGGTCCTTTGTCCTGCGGACCTGCGGCTCTGCCGTCTTGAAGCCGAGCTCATCGGGGCCGCCGCCGGCGGATGCCCCGTCGCCGTCCCGGGCGACCCCGTCGTCGGATTGGAGCGGCCGCGCCGGTGCCTGCCCCTCCAGGACGAGCCTGATCTTGCCGCGGCCGGCCGTCTCACCTGGCTCTTCGCCCCGGACCTGGCCCCGCCGGAGAAGGACGCCCGGATCGAGATCTTCCGGGCGCTCGGGCCGGCCAACGAGTGCCGCGAGATCCTGCGCCGCCTCTACGCCGAGAAGGTCCCCTTCGACCGGGCCGAGGTCCTGGCGCCGCCGGGCTCGGCCCACGCGACCGTCTTCTACCTCCTCTCGGCGCGGACGGGACTGCCGGCGACGTTCGGGGAGGGCGTCGCCGTGTCCTTCACCTCGCCGGGGCGGCTTTTCTTCGGTCTCCTCGACTGGCTCGAAAGCGACTTTGCGAGCGACGACCTCTGCCGTCTGCTCGAGAACGGGGACCTCACCCTTCCGGCCGTCCCGGGGGAGGGCCCGATCAGCTCCAGGACCGCCTGCCGCCATCTCCGCAACGCCATGATCGGCTGGGGCCGGGACCGCTACGCCGACCGTCTCGCCGCGCTCCGCGAAAGCAGGCTGGCCGATCTCGACGCGCTGAAGGGTTGTGCGGAGGGCGGGGGCGGCGAAGAGAGCGAATCGAGCCGGGCCAAGGCCCTCAAGGAGGCCGCTGAGATCAAGGCTCTGTCGGCCGGGGTCGGCCGGGTCCTCGCGGTCATCCCCGGTCCCGAGGCCGGCGGTTCCTACGATCTCCGCGGGCTCTGCCAAGGGCTCCTCGGGCTCGTCCGGGATTTCGGGCGGTCCGAGACGGGTTTCGACCGCCCGGCCCGCCGGGCCCTGCTCGACCGCCTGGGCGAATTCGCGGCCGAGAGCCGGTTCCCGGCCCTGCCCCTGAAAGAGGCCCTCGACCTCGTCCGGACCGCCGGGGCCTCGCTCCGGGTCGGCGCCTCACCGCCTCAGCCGGGCGCACTCCACATCGCCGGCCTTTCCTCGGGCGGGTATTCCGGCCGGCCCCTCACCTTCGTCGCCGGCCTCGACGAGGCCTCGTTCCCCGGCCGCGGCCTCCAGGACCCCATCCTCCTCGACGAAGAGCGAGCGGCCATCTCGGAGACCCTCCCGACGTCGGCCGATATCCTGCGCTCCAACCTCTTCGGACTGGCCTCCGTCCTGGCGTCCCTGCGGGGGCGTCTCGTGCTGAGCTATCCCTCCTACGACATCGTCGAAGGCCGGGAATCGTTCCCCTCATCGATCATCCTCCAGGCGTTCCGGCTCCTCAGCCGTGATGCCGGTCTCGATTATGCCGCGCTCGACAAGGCCCTCCCGGACGCCGCAGGCTTCCTCCCCGGCGCCGGCCGGGCCTTCGACGAAGCCGACTGGTGGCTCGACCGGCTCACGGCCGAGCCCCGGCCGGACGGCCCGCGCACGGTCTCGGCCAATTTCCCCGATCTCGCCGCCGGCCTGGCCGCCCTCGAGGCGCGGGCCGGCGACAAGCTGACCGCCTACGACGGGCTCGTGGACATCGGCCCGCTCCGGGCCCGGGTCGATCCTTTCGCCGGAGACGGGGCGCCGATGTCCGCTACGGGCCTCGAGCTCCTGGCCAAGTGTCCCTTCGGCTACTTCCTGCGGTATATCCTCAAGGTCCGGCCGCCCGAGGAGGCCGCCTTCGACCGGACGCGCTGGCTCGACCCGCTTCAGCGCGGCAGCCTGATCCACGAGATCCTCTGCGAATTCATGACCGGCGTCGCGGCGAAGGGGGAGGCGGTCGAGGCGGCCCGGCATCGCCCCGAGCTGGCCGCGATCGCCGGGGAGAGGATCGCGGCCGCCCGACGGCGGGTCCCGCCCCCGTCCGACGGGATCTTCGAGAGCGAGCGGCGCGACATCCTGGAGACGCTCGACATCTTCCTGGCCGCCGAGGAGACGCGCGAGACGAAGGGCCGGCCGCTCGCGTTCGAGAAGAGCATCGACGCGGAGCCTATCGAGGTCGCCGGCGGCCGCTCGTTCCGGCTCCGGGGCTTCATCGATCGCGTGGACGAGATCGGGGAGGACGCCTACCGGGTCATCGACTACAAGACGGGGAGCGCCAAGACCTATGAGGACCTCGTCTGTTTCGGCCGCGGCCGGACGCTCCAACCCGCCCTCTACGCCGTCGCCTTCGAGCAGATGACGGCCCGGGAGCGGCCCGGGTCCGCGCCTCGCGTCGCCGAGAGCGGCTATTTCTTCCCCTCGCGCCGCGGCGAGGGCCATGAGATCATGATCGGCGCCTTCGACCGGGAGAAGCTCAGGTGCCTGCTGGCCGATCTCCTCGGTCTCATCGAGAAAGGCCGTTTCATGCCCGGGCCCGCCGCTTCGTGCAGCTACTGCGATTACCGCGACGTGTGCGTGTCCGGCGGCCCGGATTCCTCCGGCCGCAAGCGCGACGCCTACCCCGAGCCCTTCGCCGCCTACAGCAGGCTGGACGAGTATAAATGACGCCCGCCAAAAAGACCGCGTCGCCCGACCAGGCCGCCCGCGACCGGATCTGCCGCGACCTGGGGACGACCTTCCTGGTCGAGGCCGGGGCCGGGTCGGGCAAGACGAAGAGCCTGGTCGACCGGATGATCGCCCTGCTCGCCGGGGGCGGGGTGACGATCGATACGCTCGCGGCCGTGACCTTCACCCGCAAGGCGGCGGCCGAGCTCCGCGGCCGCTTCCAGGTCGCCCTCGAGCGCCGGCGGGCCGCGGAGAAGGACGCCGTCGTCCTCGGCCGGCTCGACGCCGCCCTGACCGGCCTCGAGAAGTCCTTCATCGGGACGATCCACTCGTTCTGCGCCCGGCTCCTCCGGGAGCGGCCCGTCGAGGCGGGCATCGATCCGGAGTTCCGTGAGCTCGAAGAGCACGAGGACCGCCTCCTGCTCGAGCGGAGCTGGGACGAGTACCTGGCCAAGGCCCGGCTCGAGAGCGAAGACGCCCTGCGCGGCCTCGACCAGGCCGGGCTCGAGCCCTCGGACCTCGAAGGGGCCTTCAGGATGATGGCCGATTTCCCCGACGTCGTCCCGGTTTCCGGCCGCCCGGGGCCGCCGGATTTCGGGGCCGTCCGCCGGGACCTCGAGACGCTCGTCGACCGGGCCTCGAAGCTCGTTCCGAGGGACAAGCCGGAGAAGGGCCGGGACGCGCTCCAGAGCCTGTTCGTCCGCCTCTTCCGCCGGCGCCGGAACATCGGCTTCGACGACAGCCGGGACCTCATGGAGTCGGTCGAGCTCTTCGACAAGAAGCTCGAGATCGTCAAGTCCCGCTGGGCTTTCAAGGAGGACGGCGAGCGGCTCCTGGCCGCCGCGCAGGAGTTCCGGGAGAAGGTCGCCCGGCCGGCACTCCGCGATTGGCGCGAGTTCCGGCACTCCAGGGCCCTGGCCTTCGTCCGGCCGGCCATCGCGTTCTACGCCGAGCGGCGCCGGGACGAGGGCCGGCTCAATTTCCAGGACCAGCTCCTGCTGGCCGCCAAGCTCCTCCGCGACAACCCCGAGGTCCGCCGCTACTTCCGGAAGCGCTTCCACCCGATCCTCGTCGACGAGTTCCAGGACACCGATCCCATCCAGGCCGAGATCCTGTTCCTGCTCACCGGCGCGCCCGACGAGGAGAAGGATTGGACCCGCCTCGCGCCCGCGCCGGGGTCTCTCTTCCTCGTCGGCGACCCCAAGCAGTCCATCTACCGCTTCCGGCGGGCCGATATCGATGTCTACAATCTGGTCAAGGACCGGATCGAGGCCTCGGGCGGGGAGACGCTGGCCCTGAGCGCGAATTTCCGCTCCCTCCGCCCGGTCGCCGACTGGATCAATCCGCTCTTCGATCCCGCGAGCGGCGGCGCCTTCCCGGCCGGGCCCGACGCCCATCAGGCCGGCTTCATGCCGCTCGAGACCGTGCGCCCCGGCGTCCCGGGCACGCTCGCCGGTGTCCGCAAGATCACCATCACGGCCGTGCCCTACCACCGCAAGGAGGAGATCATCGAGGAGGACTCGAAGCGCCTGGCCCGCTTCGTCGCCTGGTCCCTGGCGGGAAACCTCCGCCTCGCCGACGGGAACGGGACCGAGCGGGCGGCCGAGCCGGGCGACTTCCTCGTCCTCTTCCGCCACAAGGACCGGATGGGCGCGTACGCCCGGAAGCTCGAGGAGCGGGGCATCCCCTTCGAGATCGCCGGCAGTGACGCCTTCACGGACAACCCCGAGATCGCCGAGGTGATGAATCTCCTCCGGGCCCTCGACGACCCGGACGACCCCGTGGCCACGGTGGCCGCGCTGAGGGGGCTCTTTTTCGGGCTGAGCGACCAGGAGCTTCTCGAGCATAGCGCGGCCGGCGGGGGCTTCTGTTTCCTCAACCAGGGCGGCGGAACGGACCGGGTCCGGCGGGCTTTCGCCGCTCTGCGGACCTGGCGCGAGAACGCCTCCCGGGTGCCGCCGTCGGCGGCCTTGGAAACCATCATCCAGGATTCGGGTCTCCTCGTCCACCTGGTCACGGCGGAGAGGGGCGACAGCCGGGCCGGCAACGTCCTCAAGCTCCTCGAGGTCCTGCGCGGCCGCGAGAGCGAAAACATGACCTCGTTCGCCGCCGCCGTCGCCTTCTTGGACGAATGGATGGGCGCCGAGTCCGTCGAAGAGATGAGCCTCGCCCCCGGCCGGCGCAACGCCGTGCGCCTGATGAACCTCCACAAGGCCAAAGGGCTCGAGGCGCCGATCGTCTGGCTGGCCAATCCGGTCGGCGTCCGCGATTTCGAGCCGGACAGGCACATCCGCAGGACCGGCCGGACTCCGCTCGGCCACTTCCGCTTCTCGAAGCCGTCCGGCTTTCAGAAGAGGACCGTCTCCCAGCCTGTCGGTTGGGAGAGGAGCGCCGCCGAAGAGAAGCTCTATGAGGCGGCGGAGGAGGACCGTCTCATGTATGTCGCGGCCACCCGGGCCCGCGATCTCCTCATCGTCAGCGGCTATGCCGGGGACCTGGGCGCGAAGACCGCGTGGAGCCGGCTCGCCGGGAGCCTTGACGGCGTCGAAGAGCTTCCGGACGACTGCTTCGATGTCCCGGCCCCGATTCCGGCTGGCGCGCCGCGGCCGCGTGACCGGAAGCCGGCCGTTTCGAGGGCCGAGGCGGACAAGGCGCGCGGGAATCTGCGACGAAAGATGGCCGGCGCATCGATGGCCTCCTCGCTCCACGAGACCGTGACCGCGCTGGCCCGCAAGGAAGGGGAGGGGCCGGAGTGGGCCAAGGGCGGGCTGGGGCTCTACGGCTCCGAGGTCCATATCATGCTGAAGTCCCTGGGCGGATTCCGGCCCGAGGCGGGCGGTCCGGCCGCCGCGCCCGGGGCCGCCCCTGACGCCGCCGTGCTTCAGCGGATGGCCCGGGACGTCCTTATCGCCTCCGACCGCGATCCGGCCTCTTCCGCCGGGCTCGCCGCCCACGTCGCCGAGATCATCCGCTCGCCGTTCTGGCTGAGGGCCATGCGGGCCTCCCGCCGCCTCTATGAAGCGCCGTTCTCGATCCGGATCGAGGCCGGCGAGGCCGAATACGACGATCTCGTGGCCGCCGTCGGGCCCGTCCCCGCCGCCGGAGGAAGACCCGTCGTCCCCGTTCCCGGGGCGCCCATTCACCTGTCCGGCGCCATCGACCTTCTCTTCGAGGAAGAGGGCGGCTGGGTCATCGCCGATTACAAGACCGACCGTCTGCCTTCGGCCCTCGACGGCGCGGCCGAGGAGGACAGGGAGCGCGCCCTGGCCGCGCTCGTGGACCACTACCGCGCCCAGGTGCGGCTCTACACCAGGTTCTGGGCCCGGATCACGGGCGAAAAGGTGAAGGAATCGGGGCTCTATTTCACGGCCCTCGGCCGCTGGGTCCCCGTCGAGGGCCTCAGCGGATGACGGGGTCCGGGGCCTGAACGCCGAGGAGAACGATCTCGGCGAAGGCCGAGAACGAGAACGGGAGCTCGGCCAGGCGCTCCGCGCCCTTCTTCATCACGAACGCGGCGTCGGTCTGGAAATCGACCCGATACTCCGAGAACCAGCCCTTGTCGATGTGGACCTGGAGCGAGCCGGCGCCGGCCCCTTCCCCTTCGAACACGCCTTGGGCGCCGCCGTCGAGGTCCCTGACTCCCGAGACGCCGACCTTGTAGACCGCGGAGATCAGGGCCAGCCGGCCGTCGTCGGCGGGGAGGATGTCGTCCAGGGTGTAGGTGATGGCCAGGTTGACCTGGATATCGAACCCCTGGAACGGGATGGTCAGGCGCCGCCCTTCGAGCCAGCTCTCCCCGCGGCCGACCGGGTCGGCCGGGAAGGCCGGGAAATAGTCGCGCAGGAGCTGGGGGATGGAGATGTTGAACGGGTTGTTGCCCCCGACGACCTCGGGGTTGCCGATGGACTCGACCTTGCCGGTCCGGTTGAAGACGACCTCGAGGGGCTCGCCCCCGGTCGTGCCGAGCTTCTGGGACATGACCTTATCCGGCAGGCGGATATTGACGTCGATGCCGGGGCTGGTCATGTCCGCCCGCACGGTGTCGCGCGTCGCGGCCTTCGAGAAGAGCCGGATCTCGCCCCGGGAGTCGGCGTTGAGGGCCAGGTTCAGGCCCATGAAGCTCTTGCCGTCGACGTTGACGACGCTCGACAGGCTGTAGGTCAGGGTCGTGCCGGGGGCCGGGCCGAAGCGGAGAAGGACCTGGTCCTGCCCCGGAAGCGGGGCCGGGGCCGCGGCCAGGGCTCCGGCCAGCGCGGCGGCGAGCATGGCGTTTCGCGATGTCATAGCCTTGTCCTTTCTTCGGTCCCATTATAACACCGAATCGGGGCCGGGGGTGGGGCGGCCCGGGGGAGGGGGATGGGACCGGCACTTGACGGGCCCCCCGGGGGTGGGTTATAACTATCGCCAGCCGGAGAGGCTTCCATGAGCGTATCCCAGACACAGGCCCAGACCGATGACCGGTTCGACTTCGAGAAGTCGCTGAAGAGCGTCCGGTCCTACCCCTTCATCCACAGGTATCTGCCGTTCGATCGCTTCATCATCCGGCCCCTGGCCTCCCTCATCGTCAAGGCCGTATTCAAGTCCTCGGTCACCCCCAACCAGCTGACCGGGCTGTCGCTCTTTTTCGCCCTTCTGGGGGCCGTGGCCTTTTCCGGCGGCCGGATCGTCTTCTTTGCCGTGGGAGGCGCCCTGACCTTGATCTCGACCGTCTTCGACGCCGCCGACGGCATGCTGGCCCGGGCCAAGGGCCTGACCAGCCGTTACGGCGCCTTCCTCGACCTGTTCTTCGACCGGATCGCCGATTTCGCCGTCCTTTCGGGGGCCGCCTTCGGCTACTTCAAGTACACCCGGAGCCAGTCGTTCCTGATCCTCGGGCTGGTGACGATCGGCCTCTACTTCCTCCAGCTCACGCTCTACTACATCGACCTGATCTACCGGAAGGCGGAGAGGAGCGGCGAGGGCGCCGAGGCCAAGAGCCTGGCGGCCTGCTACATCTTCGCCGTTTCGATCGCCGGGCGCCCGGACCTGATCCTCGTGGGCGTCCTGCTCATGGCCCTCATCAGCACGATCTTTAAGCTGGCCCGGTTCGTGCGGAGGGGCAGGGACCCTGAGGCGGCGCCGTTCCGCTGACGCCCCGGCGCGCTCGCTTCCTCACCAACGGGACGAGGCCCAGCCCCGCCCAAGCCAATCCGACGAACCTCCTGATCAGGATGACGGCCATGCCCGCGGACATCTCGATCCGCAGGAGGGCGAAGAGGGAGACGTAGGTCAGCTCATAGACCCCGACCGATCCCGGCACGGGCAGGAACGTGTAGAACGAGCCGAGGGTGACGATGAGGAAGCACGTGAAATACGTCGGGTGCGGGCCGCCGAGGAAGAGGAAGGTCAGGTAGATCTCGGCCGCCCAGAGGAAGGCCTGGGCGAAATACGAGCCGAAGAGAGCCAGGAAGAGGCCCTTGTTCCGGCCGTAGAAGTCCGAGATGTGGGCGTCGGTCTCGAGGATCTTGTCCCGCCGGTTCTCGAGGAAAGGGATGCGGATCCGGATCTTCTTCAAGGTGTCGAGCGCCCAGGTGAGCAGACCCTGCTTCTGCTTGAGCACGAGAAAGATGAGGAGCAGCAGGAGCGCGGCGATGGCCGCGAAGAGCTCGATCTCCTGGCGCCGGGGCAGGGCGAACTCGGTGATGAGGAAGACGACGGCCAGGGCGATCGTCGAGAGGCCGGCCAGGAATTCGACCGTCTTGTCGACGATGACCGTGGCCAGGGCCTTGTTGCGGTCGACGCGGTCGAGGCAGAAGATGCGGACGGTCTCGCCGCCCAGGTTCCCGGCCGGCGTCAGATAGCTCACGGCGTAACCGGAGATCCGGGCCCCGAAGATCTCGCCGAAGGGGACGCGCTCGCCCGAGGCGATGAGCAGGGCCCGCCAATTGACGGCCCGGATGAGCCAATAGAGGAGCCTGAGCCCCATGAGGGCCGCGATCTCGAGGAGGCTGAGCCGGCCGAGGACCCGCAGGATCTCCTTCGGGCCGGTCTTGACGATCAGGAAGATGAAGATCCCGGCCCCGGCGTATCCGATCAGGCGGAAGGCGAGCGTCCGGACGCGGGCCGCCCGCGTCGGAGGGGGGCCGGCCTCGTTCCCGGCCCGGGAAAGCCTGAACATGCCTTGACTCTCCTCGGCGAATGGCCTATTTTATTCCCTAAATCGCGAAATGAAAAGCCGAAATCTGACCGCCGGGCTGGCGGCGCTCCTCCTCGCGGGCGCCATCCAACCCGCGGCCGCGTCCGTCCGCCCGGCCTTCTCCCTGAGCTCCCGGGCCGGGACATCGGAGGGCGGCGCCCCGCCCCCGGCCTTCTCTCTGGCCGCGCCGCCGGACGCCCCGGCCGAACCGGTCATGCCCAAGAAATGGCGCCGGGGGCTCGTCCAGCTCGGGGCCGTCGCGGCCTACTCCACGTACAGGTACTGGCGGGACTATCACCAGTGGGTCGAGGATTGGCAGTACGAGCTGACCTTCGCCGACCAGTACAAGCGGTTCCTGACGACCGAGGCCATCCGCTTCGATTCCAACGCCTACGTCACCAATTGGACCCACGTTCTGGCCGGGGCCATCTATTACGACGTGGCCCGGGCCAACTATCTGACCTGGGGCGAGTCCCTCCTGGCCTCGTTCGTCTCCTCCGCCTTCTACGAGTACGTGTCGGAGTGGCGGGAGGTCATCTCGGTCAACGACATGTTCCTGACCACCTTCGGGGCCTATTCCCTGGGCGAGCCGTTCTTCCAGCTCACGGACTACTTCGATCACCAGGGGTCCGTCGTTCACAAGGTCCTCGGCTTCCTGAACCCGATCAACAAGCTCAACCATTTCCTGGACCGGGGCCATCCGGCCTCCCGGCGCTATCCCCAGCCCGGCTGGAAGGCCTTCGCCCTCTCGGCGGGCTGGTGGCGGTCCGCGGAGACCGGCCGGCCCTCCCTCAGCGCCGGGATGCTCACCCTCGACACCCAGATCGTTCGGACGCCCGAGTACGGCAAGCCCGGGACCGTTCGGAAGGTCCTCCGGGACACGTCGTTCGCCGAGCTCGTCCTCGGCGTCGCTCTGAAGGCGCGCCGACCCGGCGAGGAGCATCTGCGGGGAGGCCTCTCCGAGGAGGTCGACCTCTACGCCCGCGTCGTCGGCCTGAGCTGGTTCCGCCAGACGCTCGACGAGCTCGGCCGCGGCCAGTCCCTCTCGATCGGGCTCGGCTCGGCCCTGACGTATCTCCGCAAGAGGCCGACGCTCTACGACGCCCGGAGCGTCCAGGTCCGCCTCGACCCCCTGCCGGAAACGCCGACCGACTTCCGGGACAAGATGACGGTCACGCACCTCTTCGGGCCGGTCGTCGACTGGACCCTGTTCGGCCGGCGACTCAAGGTCCGGGCCGTGGCCGACGCCTACCTCGACTTCGCCCTGATGCACGCCTTCGCCTTCAACGCCTATTCGGCGGTGCGGCCGATCGAGGGCCTGAAGACGACGGTCTCCTACTACGCCTATCACTACGCCTACGGCCTGAGCGCCTCGGGCCGGGTCGACGTGGATTGGGGCCACCTCTGGGTCCGCGGCCTCGTCAGCGGGCATGCCTGGGATTCCTGGGAAGGCCTGGACCGGTTCGAAGGCGAGATCGCGAACGACGTCAACGTCGTCGATACCCGGACCCGCTTCCTCCTTCAGGCCGGCTGGCGGTTCGGGTCCGCGCCCCTGCGGGCCTTCGCCGGGATCGAAGGGATCCGGCGCTGGGGCAGGATGGGGGACGTCCGGGCCTCGAGCCGGGACGCGCGGACGTTCGCGGGACTGAGCTTCCTGTTCTGACGGCCCGGCTCAGCGCCGGCCGATGATCTCCCAACCCCTCGTCCGGGCCAGGCGCCGCAGGCGGCGGTCGCCGTGGACGGCCACCGGATGGCCGACCAGCTCGAGGACCGGCAGGTCCGAGATCCGGTCGGCCAGGGCCCAGGAGCCCGGCCAATCGATGCCCTCCGGGGCGATCCTCTGGAACAGGGCGTCGAGCTTCATCCGGCCGTAAGGGAAGATGCCCGTCTTGCGGCCGGTGAGCTTCCCGTCGGCCACTTCGAGATCGTTCCCGATGAGGATGTCCGCCTCGAGCCGCTCCTTGAGCTGTTCGACCAGGAGCTGCAGGGACCCCGACAGGAGGACGATGCGGCAGCCCTCCCTCTTGAGGCTGAGGATCTTGGCCCGCAGGTCCTCGGGGACCGCGCGGCGGAGGAAGAACTGACCGAACGCGTTGGCCCACTGCCTGATCTCGCCGGGGGTCCTTCCCCTGACGAGGCGGGCGTTGGAGCCGATGGCCTGCCGGAAGCCCAGCCGGACGGTGTCCGGGATGAGGGACAGAAGGAAGCCGATCATCCGGAAGATCCCGACGTGGCCGTGGACCAGGAGATGCAGATAGAACATCCGCTCGGCGTTCAACCCCTTGAGGAGCGTGCCGTCGAGGTCGATGACGGCCAGACGGGTCCCCCGCGGGAACGTGATCTTCGTCGGGTCGGCGGATGTCATCGGCGGTCCTTGGTCGCGAGGGCGGGCCGAAGGGGCAGATATAGCACACCTGCCTGGCCCAGTCAAAAAGGAAAGGGCCCGGGACTCGCGGCGCGGGGGAGTCGGAGGAGGGGGCTAGCGGGCCCTGGTCCGCGTCTCCTTGGCGATGAGCAGGGTCGTCGGGTCGAGCTTGAGACCGAGGTCCTTGGGGGCCAGCCGGCCGTGGTCTTGGACGAGGTTGAAGTGGACATGGTCGCCGTGGTGCTTGAGGGAGATGAGGACGTCGATGACGCCCAGGAAGCCCGTGAGCTCGCGGGGGATGCCCCGCTCGTCGAACAGGGGCTCGGCCCCCCGGAGCGAGGCGCTGAACCAGACCTCGAGCCCGAGGCGGCCGGCGAGCTCCTTGAACTTGGCCAGGTCGTCCGGGCCGGCCTGGGCGAAATCGAGGCCGTCGACGATGACCGTCCCGGCCCGGAAGCTGCCGTGGACGATCAGGGCCTCGAGGCTGCGCAGGACCTGTTCGGTCCGGGCCCCGTCCTGCTTGAAGTTCATGATGACCCGGCGGCGGATGAGCTCGTCGAACTCGTCGAGCGCGGCCCGCATCCTCGGGGCCTTGGCGATCTCCTTGAAGATGTCCTCGTACCAGGTGACGATGTGGTCGACCCGGCTGGCGTAAGAGACGTGGATGACGTGCTGGTCCTGGAGGAGCTTGTCCGCGGCGATGTGGACGAGGCAGGCCGTCTTGCCGACGCCCTTGCGGCTGGCCAGGACGCCGATCGAGCCCCGGCCGAGGCCCCCCGAAATGGACTTCTCGAGCACCCGCAGGGGGCTGCGCTTGATGAGCTCGGCCTTGACGGTGAGAGTCATGGCGTCTCCTCCGTTACCTCTGGGATTTCTTCCGCTCGGCCTCGCGGTGCTGTTCGGTGAGCATCTCGGCGACGTGGGCCGGCACGCGGCCGTACTTCAGGAACTCCATGGTATACTCGGCCTTGCCCTGGGTCAGGGACCGAAGGACGGTCGAATAGCCGAACATCTCGCCGAGCGGCACCTCGGCGTCCACCCGGGAGAAGGTCCCGTCCTCGACCGAGCTGACGATGCCCCCCCGCCGCTGGCTGATCGTGGCGAAGACGTTGCCGGCGAACTCCGTCGGGCCCTCGACCGAGACCTTCATGACGGGCTCGAGGATCCGGGGGCCGGCCTTCGGATAGACCTGCCTGAACGCGCCCTGGGCGGCCGTCTGGAAGGCGATATCGGACGAGTCGACCGGATGATAGCTGCCGTCGGAGACGACGACCCGGACGCCGATGACCGGGAAGCCGATGAGCTGGCCCTTCCTGAGGACGGCCCGGAAGCCCTTCTCGCAGGAGGGGATGAACTCCCGGGGGATGCGGCCGCCCCGGACCTCGTTCACGAACTCGAAGCCGCCCTTGGCCAGCGGCTCGAGCCGGCCGATGACCCGGGCGTACTGGCCGGCGCCGCCGGTCTGCTTCTTGTGGGTGTAGTCGAAATCGACGGCCTGGCCGATGGCCTCGCGATAGGCAACCTGGGGCATGCCCGTCCGGACCTCGGCCCGGTACTCGCGCTTCATGCGCTCGATGTAGACGTCGAGATGGAGCTCGCCCATGCCCTGGATGATGGTCTCGTTCGACTCCGGGTCGACGTGGGTCCGGAAGGTCGGGTCCTCCTTGGTGAACCGGTTGAGGGCCTTGGCCACGCGGTCGGCGGCGGCCTTGTCGACCGGATCGATGGCCAGCGAGATGACCGGCTCGGGGACGAAGATCGCGGTCATGGCCAGGTTGAGGCCGGGACTGCAGAAGGTGTCGCCCGAGGCGCACTCGACGCCGAACAGGGCGACGATGTCGCCCGGCCCCGCCTCGGCGATCTCGGACATCGTGTCGGCGTGCATGCGGACGAGGCGGCCGACCTTGATCTTCTGGCCCGAGCGGGTGTTGACGATCTCCTCCCCCTTGCGCAGGGAGCCCTGGTAGACGCGGACGTAGGTCAGCTGGCCGTAGGGGCCGTCCTCGAGCTTGAAGGCCAGGGCCACGGTCTTGGCGGCCGGGTCGGAGCTCAGGACGCGCTCGGCGCCGCCGGCGTCGAGGTCGATGGCCCGGTTCTCGACCTCGCTCGGGTCGGGGAGATAGTGGACGACGGCGTCCAGGAGCGGCTGGATGCCCTTGTTCCTGTAGGCCGAGCCGATGAAGACGGGCACGAGCCTGCGGGCCAGGACGCCCTTGCGGACCGCGGCCCGGATGAGCTCGGGACCGGCCCGGCCCTCGAGCAGGGCCTCGGTGAGCTCGTCGGAGTGGAGCGAGGCGGCGTCGAGGAGCGCTTCGCGGCCCCGGGCCGCTTCGTCCGCCAGCTCGCCGGGGATCTCCTCGACCCGGATGGCCTCCCCCTCGGCCCCGTCGAAATACAGGGCCTTCATCGTCACCAGGTCGACCAGGCCGCGGAAGTCGCCCTCGAGGCCGATGGGGACCTGCATCAGGACGGCCTCGTGGCCGAGCTTGCCGGTGATCTGATCGCGGACCTTGGCCGGGTTGGCCCCGACCCGGTCGGCCTTGTTGACGAAGGCGATGAAGGGGACGTTGTAGCGCCGGAGCTGGCGATCGACGGTGATCGTCTGGGACTGGACCCCGCCGACCGAGCAGAGGACGAGGATGGCCGAGTCGAGGACCCGCAGGGACCGCTCGACCTCGATGGTGAAATCGACGTGGCCAGGCGTGTCGATGATGTTGACGGCGTGGCCGGCCCACTCGACGGCGGTCGTGGCCGAGGCGATGGTGATGCCCCGCTCCCGCTCGAGGTCCATGGAGTCCATGGTCGCGCCGACGCCGTCCTTGCCCTTGACCTCGTGGATCTTGTGGATCTTCTTGCAGTAGAAGAGGACCCGCTCGGTCAGCGTGGTCTTGCCGGAATCGATGTGCGCGCTGATGCCGATGTTGCGCATGCGGGCGATCGCGGTCGTCATGGCGGACTCACTCTTCTCCTGGATAAACATTCGCGCCTGTCGGGATGTTCGGGGTGTTGCCGGAAAGGGCCAACGGGCGGTCCGAAATCGAACAGTCGAGCCGCTATTATAGCGGATCGCCGCCCGGCCCGCAAGCTCACAGGTTCAGCGCGCCGAAAGCTCTTGACAATCCGAAGGCGAAGCGTATAATCGCCGGCATGCTTCACATCAACGAGCGCGAGTGGGTCGGTCACATGGCGATGCCCGGCCCGGGCACGGGGCCGGATCCGTGCCGGGCGGCTCGTTGAGCTTCGTCGGTTCAACCTCCTTCCCCGGACGTCCTCGGCCCCGGCTCGGGCTCCCCGACAACCCCTGGCGTCCCTGAACCCATTTCGTCTTTATCCGAGGACACATCAAGGAGGAACCCATGGACCATCGCTTCGACACCCTGGCCATCCACGCCGGGCAACCCAACGAGGAACGGACGGGCGCCGTCACGTTCCCGATCTTCCAGACTTCGACGTTCGGCCAAATCGAGCCGGGCGTGACCAAGGGATTCAGCTACGGCCGGACCGACAATCCGACCCGCCGGGCCCTCGAGGAATGCCTGGCCGCCCTGGAGGGCGGGGGATTCGGCATCGCCTTCGCCAGCGGCCTCGCGGCGGCCGGCGCCTGCCTGCAGATCCTGAGGGCCGGGGACCACGTCATCGCCGGCCGCGACCTCTACGGCGGCGTCTATCGTCTGTTCACGAAGGTCTATCGAAAATTCGGCCTCGAATTCACCTTCGCCGACCTGACGGACCTCGCCGAGCTCGAGAGGTCGTTCCGGCCGACGACCAAGCTCGTCTGGCTCGAGACCCCGTCCAACCCGCTTCTTCGGGTCACCGATATCGCCGCCGCCTCGGCCCTGGCCAAGGCGCGCGGGGCCGTCGTCGTCGCCGACAACACCTTCGCCACGCCCTACCTCCAGCGGCCCCTTCTCCTGGGCGCGGACATCGTCCTCCACTCGACGACGAAATACCTGAACGGCCATTCGGACGTCGTCGGCGGCGCGCTCGTGGCGCGGGACCCGGACCTCGCGACCGAGCTGCGGTTCTATCAGAACGCCGCCGGGGCCGTGCCCGGCCCGCAGGACTGCTTCCTGGTCCTTCGGGGGATCAAGACCCTCGGCGTCCGCATGGACCGCCACTGCCGGAACGCCGCCCGGGTGGCCGAATTCCTGGCCGGCCATCCGAAAGTCGAGCGCGTCCATTATCCCGGCCTGCCCGGGCATCCGGACCACGCCGTCGCCGCGCGCCAGCAGAGCCTGTTCGGGGCCATGGTCTCGATCGAGCTCGGGGCGAGCCTGGCGGAAGCGAAGCGGTTCACGACGCTGACCCGGCTGTTCACGCTGGCCGAGTCCCTGGGCTCGGTGAAATCGCTTCTCTGCCATCCGCCGACGATGACCCACGCCAGCGTCGAGCCCGAGGTCCGGAGGAGAAACGGCATCCCCGACGGCCTCATCCGGCTGAGCGTCGGGATCGAGGACGCGGAGGACCTCATCGAGGACCTCGCCCAGGCCCTGGCCCGGGTCGCGCCCTCGGGTCCATAGATTTGTTTCCGGGCCGCATCCGGCCTATAATCCGGATGAAGACCGGAGGAGGTCCCATGACGAAAACCGCGCTGGCCCTGGCCACGGTCCTGCTCATCCTCCCGGCCCTGCCCCCCGCGGCCCCGGCCCCCCAGGCCCCGCTCTCCTTTGACGATCTCTTCCTCGACAAGGCCCTGCGGGTCGATCTGTACCACTCGGGCGACGCCAAGACCGAGAGCGTCACCGTCCGCCGCATCGTCGAGGAGGCGGTCTGGCCGGAGTCGAAGGCCGGGCTCATCCCGCCCTTCGATTACGGCCGCTACGTCTTCAAGGTCTATGACGCCGCCTCCAATCGGCTCATCTTCGTCCGCGGCTTCGACACGATGTTCGCAGAATACAAGACGACCTCGCCGGCCCTGGCCGGAACGGCCCGCGTCTTCGAGCGCTCCATCCGGTTCCCTCTGCCCAAGCGGCCGGTCCTCCTTGTGGTCGAGCAGCGCGACCGGCGCAACCTGCTCCGGCCCGTCTACGACCGCCTCATCGACCCGGCCGATTACCACATCGTCCGCGAGAGTCCGGCGCCGGCCGATTGGGTTTACGAGGCCGGTCTGACCGGCGATCCGCACGACCGGGTCGACTTCGTCTTCCTGGCCGAGGGCTACACGGCGGCGGACCGGGACAAGTTCAAGGCCGACGTCGACCGGATGACCGCCGCGCTCTTCGCCGTCGAGCCTTACAAATCCCTGCGGGACCGCTTCAACATCCGGGCCGTCTTCCGTCCCTCGGCCGAGCGGGGCGTGGACGAGCCGCGCCAGCGCTCCTATCGGAAGACCGTGCTCGGGGCCTCTTTCAACGCCTTCGATCTCGACCGCTACGTGCTCATCGAAGAGAACCATCTCATGCGCGAGATCGCCGAGGCCGTCCCCTACGATGTCATCGCCGTCCTCGTCAACAGCCCCCGCTACGGCGGCGGCAGCATCGCCCTCGACTACTGCGTGACGACGGTCGACCATCCCTCGAGCGCCCAGGTCTTCGTCCACGAGCTCGGTCACTCCTTCGCCTATCTGGCCGACGAGTACTACGAGTCCGAGGTCTCCTACAACGAGTTCTATCCCAAGGGCATCGAGCCGCTCGAGCCCAACATCACGGCCCTGCTCGACCCGACCCGGGTGAAATGGGGGGACCTGCTCTGGCCCGGGATCGCCGTGCCGACGGAATACGGCAAGGACCGGGTCGAGGCCCTCCAGGCCGAGCGCCGGAAGAGCCGGGCCGACCAGGAGAAGGCCCTCGAAGGGGCGAACAAGCGGAAGGCCTCCGGGAAGGAGGTCCGGGAGATCGAGGCCCGGTTCAAGGCGGCGGAGGAGGCGATCACGGCCAAGATCGACGCGGTCCGCCGCGAATACGCCTCCCTGGCCGACAAGGTCGGCGTCTTCGAGGGGGCCGGCTACGCCTCCAAGGGGCTCTACCGGTCGATGATATACTGCAACATGATCGGCCACCCCAAGAACGAGTTCTGCCGGGTCTGCCAGCGGGCCATCGCCCGCATGATCGATTTCTACAGCCCTACTTCTGCTGTCCGGTCAGGCCCTTGAAATCGATGACCGGGATGACCTTGTCGGGCATGATGCCCCACTGGACGTTGGGGGCCAGCTTCTGGACGAACTCCCACTGGATGATGGTCGGGTTCTTGGTCAGGGCGGCCTGGCGGATCTCGATGCTCTTGGCGTCGCCCTCGGCCTCGACGATCTTCTGGTCCTTGCGGATCTTCTCCTGCTCGAGCTTGTTCTTCTCGGTCGTGATGTTCTCGAGGGCGATCTGCTTCTCCTCGAGCGTCTTGGCGTATTCGGGCGTGAAGATGATGTTCCGGATGACGATCTCGTCGAGGACGAGCCCGTTCTCCTGGAACTTGGGCGCGATCTCGTCGAAGAGGGCCTGCTGGGCCTCGTAGCTCCTCTTCGTGTAGAGGTCGTAGGCGGCGAACCGGGTCGGGACCCGGCGGCCGGAACCGCGGATCTCGGTCTTGACGACCTTCTCGACGTACTCCCGCTCCGAGCCCAGGTTCTGGAGGATCCAGGCCGCTTTCCCCGGCGCGATCATGAACCGGGCGGTGAGGCCGACCCGGATCTGCTGGCCGTCCGAGGTCAGGGCGGTGACGATGATGTCCGGATAGTCGGCCATGCTCGATTGCGGCGAGTCGGAGGCCTCATAGTTCTTCTTGAGGGTCGGGAAGACGACGACCCGGTCGATGAAGGGGACGATCATGTGCAGGCCCGGGTTGAGCTCCTGGCGCACGGCCCCCAGCCGTTTGACGACGCCCACCGTCCCGGCCTGGACCGTGACCAGGGACTGGACGAGCACGGCGACGGCGATGACGCCGACGAGGGCCCAGACGGCCAGGCCCTTCTTGCCCCTGAGCCAGGCGTTGAAGCCGCTGGCGCCGAGCTTCTCTCTCTGGGCGATCAGGGCGCCCATGATCATGATCCCCAGAACGAACGCGATCAGATAACCGGCCATGGATGTTCCTCCTCTGAGTGATGGACGGACCGATTATAGCCCGAATCAGGCGGGAACGGAAAGCCGGATCATTCGGCGGATCATTCGGCGGACCCGATGACCCCGCCGCCGACGACCGTGTCGGCGTCGTAGAAGACGGCCGATTGGCCCGGGGCGACCGCGGCGACCGGCTCCGCGAAGTCGACGCGGCAGCGTCCGCCGGGGAGGGGAGTGACCGTCGCCGGGACGAGGCGTCCGCCGGAGCGGACCTTGACCGTGACGGCGACCGCGGCGGAGAGCGTTTCGAACGGTCCCCAGACGCAGTCCCGGACGACGGCCGACCGCCGGAGCGTCTCGCTCTCCGGGCCGACGACAAGCCTGTTCCCGGCGGCGTCGATGCCGATGACATAGAGCGGGACGGGCCAGGCGATGCCCAGGCCCTTGCGCTGGCCGACCGTGTAGCGGCAGGCCCCGCGGTGCCGGCCCAGGACCCGGCCCTCCCGGTCGACGATGTCGCCGTCGCCCGCGCCGGGGCCGACGAGGTCCCCGAGGTCGCCGGCGTAGAAATCCTGGCTCTCCTTGCGGTCGTGGACCGCGAGGCCGGCCTCGCGGGCGATGGCCCGGACCCGCGCCTTGGTGAGCCCGCCCAGCGGGAAGAGGGCCGCGGCCAGCTGGGCCTGGCCGAGCCGATACAGGAAATAGGATTGGTCCTTGGCCGCGTCGGCCGCACGCTTCAGGGCCCAGCGCCCGCTTCTCTCGTCGCGGGCGACGCGGGCGTAGTGGCCCGTGGCGAAGCGGTCGAAGGCGAGGCCGGCCGCGCGGGCGCTCTCGGGCAGGACGCCGAACTTGACCAGGGGATTGCAGCGGACGCAGGGATTGGGGGTCGTGCCCGCCGCATAGCCGTCGCGAAGGTCCCCCAGGACGAGCCGCTCGAAAGGGCCGGAGCAGTCGATGACATGGAGCGGGATGCCGAGCTTGGCGCAAACGCCCGCGGCCGTCCGGATGTCGCCGGCCTCGTCGGGGCCGAAGCAGGCGCTCTTCACGGCGGCCGGGGCTTCGGGCCCGGACCAGAGCTTCATCACGACGCCGGCGACCTGGTGGCCTTGGCGAAGCAGGAGAAGGGCGGCGACGGACGAATCCACCCCGCCGCTCAGGCCGACGGCGATCCTCATCGGCTCTTCCGGGTGCCCCGTCCCTTGCCTTCGACGGCCCGGTTGAGGCTGCCCATCCGGTAGCCTTCGATGTCGAGCGCGGTCCACAGATAGCCCAGCGCCCTCAGTCGGCCCGCGATCCTGCGGGCCGTTTCCGGGCGCAGGAGCCGGGCCAGGTCGCGGGCCGGGACCTCGATCCGGGCCAGGTCGCCGTGATGGCGGAGCCGGACGACCGGGAAGCCGAGGCCCCGGACGAACTTCTCGCCGGCCTGGACGCGGCGGAGCGTCTCGAGGGTGATGGGCGTGCCGTAGGGAATGCGGCTGGCCAGGCAGGGGTTGGCCGGCTTGTCCCAGGACGGGAGCCCCAGCCTCTTCGAGAGCGTCCGGACGTCCTTTTTCGTGAACCCGGCCTCGACGAGCGGGCTGGCGACGCCCCGCTCCTCGGTCGCCCGCCGTCCGGGACGATAGTCGGAGAGGTCGTCGACGTTGGAGGCGTCGTAGGCCCTGTCCACGCCGAGCGTCCCGGCCAGCGCGGCGATCCGGCCGAAGAGCTCACGCTTGCAGTGGTAGCAGCGATCGGCGGGGTTGGCCGCGAACGAGGCGCAGGCGAGCTCGTCCGTCTCGATGAGGACGTGCCGGACCCCGAGCTCCCGGGTGACCCGGCGGGCCGTCCGCTTTTCCTCCGGCGTGTAGGTCTGAGAGACCCCGGTCACGGCGACGACGTTCTTCGGGCCCAGGACGTCGCGGCAGACCTTGAGGAGAAGGGTCGAATCCACGCCGCCGGAGAAGGCCACCAGCGCCTTCGGCCGCGCGCGGATGATCGTCTCGAGCTTATCGATCTTCGTTCGGATCTTGACCATGGGTGTTCTTGCTCCGGACCCGGTCCGCGTCGCCGCGGCCGGGGGCGGCGCCCCGCTTATTCGCCCCCGAGCGGCAGGCTTTCGGGGGCCTCGAGGAAACGGATGAGGTCCTTGGTGAAGCGGGCCGCCTCGGCGCCGTCGACGACCCGATGATCGAAGGCGAGGCAGAGGGGCAGGGTCTTCTTGACGACGACGGCGCCGCCCTCGACCCGGGCCCGGTCGGCGATCTTCATCGTGGCCAGGATGGCCGCCTCGGGATAGTTGATGATCGGCGTCGCGATGTCGCCGCCGATGACCCCGACATTGGTGATGGAGAAGGTCCCACCCTTGAGGTCGGCCAGGTCGAGGGTCCTCTCCTTGGCGGCTTGGGCCAGGGCCTGGATCTCCGCGGCCAGGTCGGCGACCGACTTCTGGTCGGCCGCCTTGACCACCGGTACGATCAGGCCGTCGGGGATGTCCACGGCGATGCCGATGTTGTAGTACTTCCGGACGACGATCTCGCTCTCCTCCTCGTCGAGGGTGGCGTTGAGCGTCGGGTGGAGCTTGAGCGCCTCGACCAGGGCCTTGACGATGAAGGGCAGGTAGGTGAGCTTCGCCCCGGCGGCTTCGACCTCGGGCTTCATCTTCTGCCGCAGGGCCTCGAGCGGGCCGGCGTCGGCCTCGTCGCAGTGGGTCACGTGGGCGGCGTGGTCGAGCGATTCCCGCATCTTCTTGGCCGTGGCCCGGCGGACGCCGCGCAGGGGGATGCGCTCGAGCGTGCCGTAGAGGTCGTATTTCGCCTTGACCTTGAGCGGGGGCTTCTTCTCGGCGGGCGCCGGCCGGAAGGCGCGGACGTCCTCCTCGGTGACGCGGCCGCCCGGTCCTGTGCCGGGAACGGCGCCGATATCGAGGCCGAGCTCCTTGGCCAGGGCGCGGACCTTCGGTGTGGCCAGGACCTCGGCTCCGGTCGGGGCGGGGGAGGGGGCGGCGGGCCCGGCAGGCGCCGCGGGCGCGGGACCGGGTCCGGGGGCCGGGGCGGCGGCGGCGGCCGGAGCGGCCTCGGCGGGGACCTCGCCCTTTTCGCCGATCGTCACCAGCGGCTGGCCCACCTTGATCAGGTCCTTTTCCTTGAAATGGAGCTTGAGGACTGTTCCCGCGTACGGGGACGGCATCTCGACGACGGCCTTGTCGGTCTCGATCTCGGCCAGGGTCTGGTCGACCTCGACCTGGTCGCCCTCCCGGACCAGCCAGCGGACGATCTCGCCCTCGGTGATGCCCTCGCCGACGTCGGGGAAGATAAAGTCCTTGGCCATGTCAATACTCCATGAGCTTGCGGACGGCCCGCAGGACGCGGTCCGCGCTCGGATAGTAGAGGTCCTCGCTCTTCGGCAGGGGCACGGTGATGTCGGGGGCCGTCACCCGGATGACCGGGGCGCTGAGGCTCAGCAGGGCCGATTCGGCGATCGTGGCCGCGATCTCGGCGCCGAGCCCTCCCGTCTTCGGGGCCTCGTGAAGGACAAGCGCCCGGCCCGTCTTGCGGACCGAGAGAAGGACGGTTTCCCGGTCCATGGGCGAGAGGGTCCTCAGATCGACGATCTCCACGCTCGTTCCCTGGGACTCGGCCGCCGCGGCGGCCTCGCGGGCGACGGGGATCATCGCCCCCCAGGCCACGATGGTCGCGTCCCGGCCTTCCCGGACGACGGCGGCCTGCCGGAGAGGCACTTCGTAGGGCTCCTCGGGGACCTCCATCTTGTCGGACCGGTAGAGCTTGGTCGGCTCGAGGAAGAGGACCGGGTCCTGGCCGCGGATCGCGGCGATGAGGAGGCCTTTGGCGTCATGGGGGTTCGAGGGGACGACGACCGTCAGTCCGGGGATCTGGCAGAAGAGTCCCTCCGTGCTCTCGGAGTGATGCTCGAGGGCCTTGACCCCCGCGCCGTAGGGCGTCCGGATGACCACGGGCGCGGTGAAGCGGCCTCTCGTCCTGTTCCGCAGCCGGGCCAGGTGGGAGACGATCTGGTTGAAGGCCGGATAGATGAAGCCCATGAACTGGATCTCGGCGACGGGCCTGAGGCCGGCGACGGCCAGGCCGATCGAGGCGCCGACGATCCCGGACTCGGCCAGCGGCGTGTCCATGACCCGGTCCGGCCCGAACTTGTCGAAGAGGCCGTCGGTCACGCGGAAGACCCCCCCGTCGCGGCCGACGTCCTCGCCGAGGATGAGGACCCGGTCGTCCCTCGTCATCTCGCCCGCGAGGGCCTGGTTGATCGCCTGGACCATGGTCATGATCATCGGCGTCCCTCCGGGAGGGATTCCTTGAGCGCGGCCAGCTGGGCCGCGAGGTCCGGCGGCATCGTGGCGTAGGTGGAGGCGAAGACGTCCTCCGGCGTCGCGGCCGGACGGGCCTCGGCCTCGGCGACCGCCTGGTCCACGAAGGCCGCGGCGGCGGCCTGGAGCTCCTTTTCGAAGGCCTCGCTCCAGAGCCCCTTGTGCTCGAGGTGGAGCCGGAAGCGCAGGAGAGGGTCGCGGCGCTCCCATTCCTGGACCTCCTCCTTGGCCCGGTAGCGCGAGGCGTCGTCGGCGGTCGTGTGATCGCCCAGACGGTAGGTGAAGGCCTCGATGAGGGTCGGGCCCCCGCCGCTCCGGGCGGTCGCCAGGGCCTCGCGGACCGCGGCGAAGACGGCCAGGACGTCGTTGCCGTCGACCTGGACGCCGGGGAAGCCGTAGGCGACGGCCTTCTGGGCCAGCGTCGCCGAAGCCGACTGGCGCGAGCGCGGCACGGAGATGGCGAACTGGTTGTTGACGCAGACGAAGACGTTGGGCGTCCGGAAGACCCCGGCGAAATTGAGCCCTTCGTGAAAATCGCCTTCCGAGGTCCCGCCGTCGCCGAACGTGACGACGACGGCCCCGCCGAGCTTCCGGAGCTTCAGGGCCAGGGCGGCCCCGGCGGCCTGGGGGATCTGGGAGGCGACGGGAATGGCCACGGGGAAGATGTTCAGCCCGTCGGGCGTTCGCAGGCCCGCCTCGTTCCCCATCCAAAAGTGGTAGTAGTCGGCGAGCGGGTAGCCGAGCGTGAGGTACGCGCCGAGGTCCCGGAAGTAGGGGAAGAACCAGTCGTCCTTGGTCATGGCCGAGGCCAGGCCGACCTGCGCGGCCTCGTGGCCGAGGCTCGGGGCGTAGGTACCGAACCGGCCCTGGCGCTGGAGCTTGAGGGCCTTGGCGTCCGCCGCCCGCGTCCGGACCATGCGCTCATAGAGGGCCCGGAGCGAGGCGTCGTCCAGGCCCGGATCGAGGTCCGGGGCGGACCGGCCGCCCTCGTCGAGGACATGGAGCCGTTCCCCCTTGAGAGGGTCGAAGCGCTCGATCATCAGCCTTGCGACTGCGCCCAGTCCTTGAGCTTCTCGAAATCGACCTCGCCGCACATGGCGTCCTTGGTCTCGGCGTTGAGGAAGGTCGGGACCCGGAGCTGCTGGCCGCACTTCGGGGCGATGGCCTCGCGGAAGCTCCGCATGAGGTCGGCGTTCTTTTCGTCGTGCCAGACCTCGAGCTTCTCGAAGCGCACGGGCGTCTCCTGCTCGAGCCGTTCGACGAGGGGCATCATCTTCTTGCAGTGGGGGCATTCGCGCCCGTGGAACATGATGAGACGGGCCATTATTTCCTCCTGGTGAAGAGCCCGCACCAGCATTCCCCGTCCGGGACCCCTTTGTAGGTCTCGTGGACGGTGAAGTGGCAGGGGCAGACGAGCTTGAGGTCCTCTTCCCAATCCTTGGTCCGCAGGCGGCACGGACAGTATTTGAGGCCGTGGTTCTTCTCGTTCTCGAAGATCCCGGTGAGGAGCAGGGCGACCTTGTCGGCGTCGGGATTGACCTCGAACTCGTTGACGGCCGCGAACCGCTCGATGGCCGCCCGGAAATCCTCCCGGGTCAGGGCCGTGTCGGGGCCGCCGCCTAGGACCTTCCGGGCCTCTTCCGCCGAGATCTCGACATAGGCGTTGAGGACCTTGCAGGTGGGGCAGAGCTCGGGCGGGGCGATGCCGTAGTGGATGTCGTTGCAGACAAAACAGCGCCAGTAGCGTTTTTTCATCGGCACCCTCCGGACCGAAATTCCTTACCATAGTACTAGGAAAAGAGGAGCCGGTCAAACCAAGACGGGGTCAAACCTTAATTCTTATAATTTTCCGCAGGTTGCGGCCGATTCGCGCACAACAAGAACGGACCGGGTCTTCGCAAGACCGGCTGCGGCTCGCCTTCTCCCGAGGATGACCTTGCGAAGACCCGGTCCGTTCTTGTTTCTCCGAAAATTATAAGAATTAAGGTTTGACCCCGTCTAAAAGTTGATGACGATCGAGGTGGTCAGGAAGGCGTCGAGCTTTTTCAGGGGATAGGGGATGAACAGCCCGGTCGGCTCGCCGAGAGGGTCGAAGAGCGGCAGGTTCTGGAGGGCGGGGATGTGGGTATAGAGGGTCCTCAGGCTGACCTTCAGGGCCAGGGACTTCGAGATCGAGGCGGTGACCGAGTTGATCCAGTCGAAGCGCCAATCCGAGGCCTGCTTCAGGTTCTCGTCGAAGACGAAGGCCGTCGAGACCGACGAGCGCTCCAGGATCTTCTGCTCGCCGTTGACCGAGAGGCGGAAGCCGGCGAACGATTCGCTGGCCTGGCCCACGTATTCGCGCACGGTATAGGTCAGCCCGGCGGAGGTCTTGACCTGCGTCCGGGGCTTGTCCACCCAGCCGTAGCCGAAGCCGGTCGTGACCATGACCCTGTCGTCGACGCCGGCGAAGCGGTTGCGGTCCCAGCTGAGCCCGGCCTGGCCGAGCAGGCGCTTGGAGATGCGGCGGTCGTACTGGCCGGAGAGGAGATAGTTCTCGGCGACCTTGCGCGTGACGGAGTCCTCGAGGATGTCGAAATCGTCCTCGGTCCCCCGCGCGGTCCGGGTCGTCGTCGTCGAGTTGCTCGTCAGAATGTAGCTCTTGAAGAGCACGGTGTCGTTGGTCCACTTCCGGGACGCCGAGACGCCCAGGCTGAGGGCCGAGGTCGAGGTGTTGCCGCCGGTCACGACATAGCTGACTTCGGCCGCGGCCGCCCAGGGGCCCAAAAGGCCGGTCTTCTGGTCCTGGCCATGGACCGGCCAGGCGCCGGCGGCGGAGAGGATCAGCAGTCCGATGGCCAGGGCCGCGGTCCGGCGGACCGGTGCCGAAAGGAACTTGGTCATAGTCGTAACTCCTTCGAAGAATGCCTAACGGATCATTAAAGCCGCACGCCGGAGCCCTGTCAAGGGGCGGCGTCGAAGTAGAGGGCGGCCGCGCCGAGGATGGCGATGTTCTCGACCTCCGACACCTCGATCCTCAGGCGCTCCCTGGCGACCGCATAGGCGTAGGTCTCGAACGTTTCCCGGAGGGCCGCCCGGAAGAAGCCGTACGACTTGCTGACCGATCCCCCGAGGACGATGATCTCGGGGTCCACGGCGTAGCAGACGGCCTTGACGGCCTCGCCGAGGTGGCGGCCGAACCCGGCGAAGATCTCCAGGGCCCCGGCATCGCCCCGCCCCGCCCGCTCCGCCAGCACGCGGCCGGGGAGGCCGTGGACCCGCTCGAAATATTGGCCGCTGGCGTAGGCCTCGAAGTTCCGGTCGAGGTAGGGGAGCATGCCGAACTCGCCCGCCCCGCAGTTGACGCCCGAATAGAGGCGGCCGTTAGCGATGATCCCGGCCCCGAGGCCCGTGCCGACGATGAGCCCGACGGCGCTGTCGTACGGCCCGAGCTTGCCGAAGTGCTTCTCGCCGGCGGCGAACGAGTTGGCGTCGTTGTTGACATAGACGGGGACGCGGTAGCGCTCCTCGAGGAGGGCCTTGAGAGGGACTCTCTTCCAGGACGGGATGTTCTGGACGTCGTAGACGACGCCCGCCTTGAGGTCGATGATCGACGGGACCCCGGCGCCGATGCCGGCCACGCCCGGCCCCATGACCGGGTCGATCGCGCGGTAGAGGTCTTCCAGGACCTCCCGCTCCGTTCCCCGCCCTCTCACCGGGACGGAGCGGACCTCGGCCAGCCGGCCCTCGACGACGAGGCCCGCCCGGACGTTCGTCCCGCCGAGGTCGACCCCGACGACGGCGGGCGCGCTCACGCCGCCTCCTCCTTCTTCTTTTTCAGGGCCAGCGTCTCGTTGGCGATGAGCGGCCGGGCCCAGAGGCCGATCGACAGGATATAGCCGAGCGTGAGGTAGAGGACGAACATCCCCTGCCTCAGGCCGAAGGCGTCGCCGAGACGGCCGATGAGGAGCGGCACGAGCGCGCCCCCGATGATCCCCGTGCAGAGGATGCCCGAGAACGTCCCGTGGTGGCGCTCGACCGAGTTCAAGGCCAGGGAGAAGATGACCGGCCACATGACCGAGGCGGCGAAGCCCATCAGCGGGAACATGACCAGGGCCAGCGGCCCGGACCCGAACAAGGCCAAGGTCAGGAAGACGAGCGCCGCGGCCGTGAACCCCATCAACACCTTCCGGCTGTCCAGGAGCTTGAGCAGGACGAGGCCCAGCACCCCCCCGACCGTCATGAGGCCCCAGAAGAGGGAGACCTTGCTCGCGCCGATCGTCCGGGGGTCATACTGGTGATAGGTCAGCAGGAACTGGGAGATCCAATTGGCGATGCCCTGCTCCGTCCCGACGTAGGCGAAGATGCCGAGGAAGAACAGGATGACCGCCCGGTCCTTGATCAGGGCCCCGTGCACGGCCCAGGCCCCCGCCCGCTCGTCCTCGCTCCGGACGACGACCGGGAAGCGAACGAAGGCCAGGACGGCGATCATGACGAGGACGAGCGCGGCGAAAACCCAATAGACGGAGACCCAGGGCAGGTCCGCCGGCACGAGCTTCGCGGCCAGGCCGATAAGCGGCTGGCCCTGGCCCCCGGGCCGGCCGATGTTCCGGACGAAATAGCTGTAGATGAACGGGCTCAGGAACGAGGCCCCGCCGAAGACGAGCTGGGCCAGGACCGAGTTGAAGGCGTAGTGCTCCTCGCCCCCGCTCGCCCGGAGCAGGGGGTTGATGGCCACCTGGAGAGCGGCCATGCCGGCACCGATCAGGAAGAGGGAGACGATGGCCGTCGGATAGCGGGGGAGCGCGGCGAAGAGGAGGGCCCCGGCGAAGGCCAGGGCGAAGGCCCCGATCATGACCGGCTTCTCCCGCCAGCGCTCGAGGAGCAGGCCCGAGGGGATGGACATGACCCCGTAGGCGACGAAGAAGGCGAAGGGGAGCAGGGCGACAAGGGTCAGGCTGAGGTCGAAGCTCTTGATGATGTCGGGGACGAGCGGTCCGACGATGTTCGTCAGAAGCGAGATGACGAAGAAGATCAGCATCACCAGCGCGACCATCGCGAGGGAGCGCCGCGAAGCCGGGGCCGGCGGGGCGGAGGGGGCCGTGGGCGAGGGACCGCTCATGGAGGCTATCTCGGCCGCTTGTCCCCCGTCTGCTCCTTTTCGCGCTGGAGCTCGATGAGGTCGACCGTCTGCGAGAAATCGCCCAGCAGCCACTTGCAGAAGTAGTCCGCCCGGAACCAGAACCAGTAATCGCTCATGTCGCCGTAGCCGTGGCGCTGGCCGGGGAAGACGAAGAAGTCGAAGCGCTTGCCGGCCTTGATCAGGGCGGCGGCCAGGCGCAGGGTGTTGGCCGGATGGACGTTGTTGTCGATGTCCCCGGTCGTGATGAGCAGGCGGCCCTTGAGGTTCCTGGCGATCTCAGAGTTCTTCTCGATGGCGTACTCGTACTTGACGTTGCCGTCCTTGTCCTTGACCTCCTTGACGCCGTGGTGCTTCTCGCTCCACCAGCGGTTGTAGACGTTGTTCTCGTGGTTGCCCGAGGAGGAGACGGCGACCTTGAAGAAATCGGGGTAGACGAGCATGGCCGCCGTGGACATGAAGCCCCCGCCCGAGTGGCCGTAGATGCCGACCCGGTCGATGTCGATGTAGGGGTGGAGCGTCGCCAGCTGCTCGATGGCCCGCTTCTTGTCGGCCAGGCCGTAGTCGCGGAGGTTGCCGTAGCCGAAGTTGTGGTACCACTTCGACCGCGACGGATGCCCGCCCCGGTTGCCGACCTCGATGACGACGAAGCCGAGCTGGGCCAGGGCGACGTTGGCGTTGCGGGGGACGAAGGTCTTGGAGACGCTCTCCGTCTGGGGGCCCGGATAGACGTAGGCGATGATCGGGTACTTGGCGCTCTCGTCGAAGTCGAAGGGCTTGTAGATGACGCCGTAGAGGTCGGTGACGCCGTCGTCGGCCTTGACCTTGAACGGCTCGGGGTACTTGAACCCGGCCGCGAGGAGGGCCGTGACGTCGGTCGCCTCGAGCTCCAGGAGAAGCTGGCCGGCCGCGTCGCGCAGCTCCGACCTGGGCGCGGCGTCGACCCGGGAGTGATTGTCCACGAAGAACCGGGCCGAGTCGCTCATCTCGGCGTTATGGGAGGCGTCCCCTTTGTCGAGCTGTCTGAGGCCCGTGCCGTCGAGCCCGACCCTGTAGAGGTGGGTGAAGTAAGGGTCCTCGCCGGGCTCCCGGCCGCAGGCCGAGAAATAGAGGACCCGGGCCTTCTCGTCGACCTGCTCGATCCCCTGGCCGACGAATTCGCCCGAGGTGAGCTGGGTCTTGAGCCGGCCCTCGCCGTCATAGAGGTAGTAGTGGCCCCAGCCGTCGCGCTCGGACCACCAGATCATCTCCCTGCCCCCGCCGAGGAGCCGCAGGGGCTGGACCTCGACGTAGGTGTTGAGCCGCTCCTCGATGAGGACCTTGACCTCGCCCGTGGCCGTGTCGGCCAGGCAGACCTGGTAGCCGTGGAGGTCGCGCGACTGGCGGCCGAAGTAGAGCTTGTCGGTCGTGTCGGACAGCCACTGGGCCGGGGGCGGGAACTCGCGCTCCCGGTCGAGGGCCCGGCGCGGGGCCGTGAAGATGCTGACGGTCTGGTCCTTGAACTGCTCCGACTGGATCTTGACCTTGGCCTTCGAGGCCAGGTCGATGACGGCCAGCTCCGGCTGGGGCTGGTTCTCCTCGCCCGGCATCTCGTAGCGGTAGGTCTCGAGGGTCGGCCGGGGATTGGCCAGCGAGTTGATGACCCAGAGGTCGGCGACCTTGCGCTCGTCGCTGCGGACGAGGGCGATCCTCTTCGAATCCTTGGACCAGACGACCAGGCCGGCCGGCCGGCGGAAGTCCTTGCGGTCCTTCTCGTCCTTCTGGAGCTCCTTCTTGTCCTCGTCGTTGAGGCGCCGGGCGTAGGAGAAATGCTCCTCGCCGTCCGTGGTCAGCTGCTCTTCCTTGACGGCCTGGTCGTCGGCCTTCTTCTGGGCCAGCTTGAAGCTGGCCGCGTCCATCAGGAACAGGTTCTCGCCGCGGGCGAAGACGACCGTCTGCTCGTCGGGGGAGACCGAGGCCCAGCGGGGCCGCTTCAGCGGCTCCTTCCAGTCCTCGACCAGCGTCAGCGTCCCGGAGGCGAGCTCGTAGATGAAGGACAGGACCTTGGTCTTCTTCTCGGGCTCCTTGGGCTTTTCGGCGTCCTTGGTCTTCTGGGTGTCCTGCTCCTTCTCTTTCTCCTTTTCCTTGTCCTGGTCCTTGTCCCCGACCTCGGCCTCCTCTTTGGCGATCTCCTCGGCCTTGACGATCTTGCCGCCGACCAGGATGTCGTTGTCCTTGGGCACCTCGATCTCGAACTGGATGGCCGTGTCCTTCCGGATGAACTTGATCGTCCGGATAGGCAGGTGCTGGGCATCGTACGGCACGAGCAGGATGCGCGTCAGCTGGGCGGCCATCTTGGCGTTGTCGAAGAGGGGCTTCTTCGTCCGGGCGGCCGGATCGACGATGAACCACTTCCGGCCCTGGCCGGTCTCATAGGAGTACCAGAAGCGGTCGCCCGTTTCGAGCCAGTGAGGCGTCACGGCCGTGTCGAAGACGAGCTTGCCGACCTTGGCCGGCATCCAGCGCGAGGCCAGCTCGTAGTTGGCTTTCTTCGCCTCGGGGCCGGCGGCGTGGCCGGGGGCGGCGGCCAGGGCGACGATGAGGAACGCGGCGGCGGCGGCCAGGGCCGCGGCACGGTGAGAGGGGGTCCGGAGAGGCATGGGCAATCCTCCTTGGGAGATGCGCGCGCCGAGGCGCGCGAGAGGGCGATTATACACTAACAGGGCCGGAAGAGGGGAGAGGTCAATGGCCGCCGAGGAGCTGGCCGCCGACCGAGATGGAAACCCTGAGGCCGCCGAGCTTGACGTCCTGGTCGCCGACCGGCGCGAGCTCCGCGCCGGGCACCGTGGCGGCCATGTACCCGGCCCGCAAGGCCATGAAGACCCTCTCGTCTTCCGGCATCAGGAGAAGGCCCAGCTCGGCCTTGGGCCCGGGCTGCTTGCCCTTGACCCACAGGTCGAGCGCCTCCTCCCGGAAGCTCAGGCCGGCCAGGCCCGCTCCGGCCTCGACACAGAGCGTGGGGGAGACCCGGAGGATGTAGCTGAGGCCGACGGCGAAGAAGCTCTGGCTGCCCTCGGTCTCCAGGCCGAGGCCCGGCGTCGAGCCTTTTTTCGAGAACCAGCCCATGCTGCCGGTCAGGCAGAGGCCGCCGACGAGCCGGATCGAGGCGTTGAGCTCGGGATAGATGGCCTGGTTCCCGTAGATGAGCCTGTAGCTCCCGTCGGCGGGGCGGAGATAGCCGGCGCCGGCCGAAAGAAAGAGGCGGCTTTCCGCGGCGGCCGCCCCGGCGAGGACTAGGATCAGCGGAACAATCAGGAATCTCTTCATGGCCTACCCGCTAGATGGTGATCTCGTTGGACGAGCCGAGGACGGCGCCGCCCGCGGCGATGGCCAGGACCCGATAGGTGTAGCTCGTCCCCGGCGTCAGGAAGGCGTCGTTCGCGGTCCAGGGAGAGGCCGTGACCGCCGACCCGGTGATCTGCTGAACGATCTGCTCGGCCTGGCCGCCGGCCCGCCGGTAGATGACGTAGACGTCCACGTCGATCGAGCCGGGATTGCTGACCGTGACCGACAGGCGCCCGTATTCCCGCTTGATGATCCAGGCCCTCTCGACCAGCCTCTCGCCGCTGAGGCTGAGGCCGAAGGTGCTCCCGGCCTGGGTCACCGTCACGTTCCTCGGACTGCCCGAGGCGCCCACGGCCGTGACGCGGATGATCCCGGCCCGCGGCGAACCGGTCGGGTTGGGGGCGAAGGCGGCCACGACCGTCCCGCCGTCGGTGCCGCTCGCGCCGGATTGGATGGACAGCCAGGCGCTGCCGGCGATGACCTCCGCGGTCCAGGGCATGGTCCCGCCGCCCGTGTTCGACACTTCGAACGAGGTCGTTCCCCCGGAGAAGGGGACGTTCCTGTTGGTCGGGACGACGATGAGCGCCGGACCCGGGGACACCGCCAGCAGGACGGGTCGCGTCGTGCCGCCGGCCCCGCCCGACGCGTTGGCGAAGGTGATCAGGTCGCCGTAGTCGCCGGCCGGGAGGCCGTCGGCCGCGGCGTTGATCGAGACCGTGACCGCGGCCGTCTCCCCGGGGCCCAGGGCGCCGCCCGTGTCGGACAGCGTCGTCCAGTCCTGGGTCCTCGTCGCCGTCCAGTCGAGCGTTGAACCGCCCGTGTTCTCGAGCGTATAGGTCAGGCTCGGCGGCGTGAAGGGCCCTCCCAGGGGGCCCGAGGCGCTCAGCCCCGTGGAGGGCGTCACGGTCAAGGCCCCCGGCGGCGGAGTGACCGTCAGGCTCACGGCCCGCGACGTGTCGCCGCCGCCGTTGGTCATGTTCGTGAACATGACGATGTCGTCGTAGTCCCCGATCGGCAGGGTCTCCGCCTCGGCGCCGATCGAGACCGTGACCGTGGCCGTCTCTCCGGCGTCGAGACGGCCGGCCGTCAGGGACAGCGCGGCCCACGTCACCGCGCTCGTCGCCGTCCAGTCGATCGGGTTCGGGCCGGTGTTGCTCAGGGTATAGTCCTGGCTCGCCGGGGCGAACGGCCCGCCCGCGGGGCCCGACGACGCGAACCCCGAAGAGGGGCTCACGGTCAGGGAGTCGGCCGCTTCGGTGATCGTCAGGCTGACCGGCCGGGTCGTGTTCCCGTTGCCGTTCGTCTGGTTCATGAAGCTCACGGTGTCGCTGTAGGGCCCGGGGGGGAGGCTGTTGGCCCCGGAGTTGATCGTGACCGTGACCGTCCTCGTCGCGCCGGGCGCCAGGTTGCCGGTGGTCGGGGACAGGGACGTCCAGGCCTCGACCCGCGCCGCCCTCCAGGAGATCGCCGTCGCGCCGACGTTCCTCAGGACGTACGCTTGGCTCGGCGGCGCGAAGGGCCCGCCTGCGGGGCCCGTCGAGACGAGCCCTTCGTCGGGGGTCACGGAGAGGGTGCCCGAGGGCGCGGCGGCCTGGGTCACGGTGACGTTGATGTCGGGGATCGTGTCGTCGTTGGTCGCCCGCACCCGGATGGTCCCGGTCCGGCCGAGGAGGCTCAGGTTCTCTTCATAGGCGGCGGTGATCGTTCCGGAGTCGCTCCCCGGCGAGCCCGATTCGATGTCCAGCCAGCTTGCTCCCGTCGTGACCGTGGCCGTCCATTCGACCGTTTCATCTCCCGTCTTCACGACCGAGAAGGTGGTCGTTCCCTCCGTGTAGGGGACGTCCCGGTTCGCGGGGTCCACCGTCATCTCGGCCTGGCCGAGCGTGCCCTCGGACGGGCTGAAGTAGAGGTCGTCATCCGCGGTCGTGTCCGCCCAGAGGACGCCCGCGGACCCGCCGCCGACCGGACCGGGCATCGGCAGGACCACGGCCGTCCCGAGCGCGGCGGGGCCGCCTCGAGGCGGAAAGGTCCCCGCGACCGTCCACGAGCCCGGCGCGGCGCCTTCGGAGCTCAGCAAGCGGACGCGGGCCCTCTCCTCGACGTAGGAGGCGAAGAAGATGGGCGTCAGGCCCCCCGACGCGGCGCGGATGTCGGGGGAGGTTTCGGCGGCCGCCGACGAGGCCAGGCTGCCGCGCAGGACCCAGCTCCGGCCCGAGTCCGTGGACCGGGCCAGGCCGATGTCGGGAGCCAGCCCGGGGCCGGCGTGCTCATAGGCCACCGCGACCGTCCCGCGGCTCGCGGCGATGGCCGGCGAGGAATCGGACCCGTCGTCGGGGGTGATGAAACGGGGCTCCGACCAAGTGGCGCCGAAATTCATGGAGGCGGCGACCGCGATGCCCGAGGTTTGGCCCTGAGGGCAGGTGAAAGCGGCGTGCAGGGCCCCGCGCTCCGGATCGAAGGCCAGGGCCGTCTCGACCTCGTCGGCGCCCGGGCCGGCGAAGGCCGCGATGGTCGCGGCCCGGCTCCAGGACGCGCCGAGGTCGGGGCTGACCCTGAACTTGACCGACGCCGACAGGCCGTCGTTTTCGGCGTAGAGCACGTAGACGTACGGCGCTGAGTAGGCCCGGAAGTCGGACGCCAGAGAGGGGTTTCTTTGATCGGCGCGGCTGAGCGCGACCGGAAACTCGTCCTCGGCGGCGAGGTCCGCCGAGATCAGCGCGAAATGGATGTCGCCGTCGCCGCCGCCCCAGTCCTTCACGAAGGCCAGGCCCATCCGGCCGTCCGCGACCTGACGGAGCGAGGGCCGGGTCCAGGCCCGGCCGTCGCCCAGGACCAGCGTCTCGGTCCAGGTCTCCCCGCGGTCCGAGCTCTTTCGGATCCGGACGTCGCGGGGCCCGCCTCCGGACCATTGTTCGGCGGCCGTGACGAGCGCCCACGGTCCGTTCCTCGAGGTCCAGACATCGGCGGTCGGGTTCTTCTCCGCTTCCGGAGAGACGAAGACGGGGGTTGACCCCTCGGGGGGGCTGACCGGCTTGATGTTCCCGATCGCGCCGTCCGCGCGGCTCGAGCGGCCGGACGCGGCCGTCTTGAGCTCCGCGGCGGGGTCGGCCGCGGACTCGACGTCGAAGAGCTGGCCGAAGATCCGGGCGGCGCTCTCGAGATCGCCGATCGAACGGTAACGCCTCAGCAGCGCGCCGAGCCGGCGGATCTCCGGGTCCGCGCTGCGGGGTCCGGCTTGGAGGACGGCCGATCCGCGTTCTTCGGCCCCGCCCGGCCGGTGCCGGTCCTGGGTCCGGCCGGGCGTCAGGAACGCGGCAAATCCGGCCAGGGCCAGTATGGAAAGGAACACCCTTCGCTTCGAAAAAATGTCCCCCATGGCTCACTCCTTATCCGCTCGGATCCCGAAGCCCCTTTCCCCGGGAGCGACGCGCCAGCGGCGGTCTTCGCCCCAGCCGCTGAGAATCATATCATAAGGAACGGGGCTGTCAATCCGCGCCGCGGCTCCGTCCCGCGGGCGGCTCAGAAGAGCGCCAAGGCGTAATCCCGTAGGCGGACCTGGCGGCTCCGGGCGTCGGGCATGCTCCGCTCCAGCTCGGCCCAGAAAGCCCGGCCGTGCCCCCGGATGCGGGTGTGGACGAGCTCGTGGAGGATGACGTAGTCGGCGAGGTCCGGCGGCACGACGGCCAGGACGGCGTTGAGCTGGATGCGTCCGGAGCGGGAGGCGCTGCCCCAGATGGAGCCCTGATGACGGACGCTCAGACGCCCGGGGCGGTAGCCATGCTCTTCCGCCAGGGCCTCCAGCCGGTCGGCGAGAAAGGACCGGGCCGCGCGCCGGTCGAGGCATCCGGCCGCCAGGACGGCATCCCGACAGCGGCCCCGGGCGCGCGCGACGCGGGCCTGCGCGCGGCGGATCCAGGCGAGCTTGACCAGGGAGACCCGCCGGGCCTCGTCGAAAGAGACCCGCCACGGCACGGCGACGCGGACGCCCCGGGAGGCCCGCACGGTCAGGGAGATGCGGCGGGCCCGCCGGCTCTTCTCAAAGACGACGGGGCCGACCCCGTCGAGGGCGAACGTCCGGGATGACCCCGCCGAGGTCTTGCCGCGGCCGGGGACGCCGGCCTCAGTCCTGGTAATTGAACCGTCTCCGGGTCGACTTGTTGTTGACCGTGTTGGCGTCGAGGGCCCACATGCCCCGGCCGTGGGTGGCGACCACGATGATATTGTCCCGCGGGTGGACGATCAGGTCGTGAGCGTATACGGTCGGCAGGTTCCCGCCGAGGACCATCCAGGTCTTGCCGCCGTCGGTCGTCACATAGACCCCCATGTCGGTCCCGACGTAAAGGATGTCCTTGTTGACCGGGTCCTCGCGGATGACGTTGACCGGCCCGACCGGGATCCCCGCGGCCAGGCTCGTCCAGGTCCTGCCGTAGTCCGCCGATCTCCAGACGTAGGGGGTGAAGTCGTCGTCCCGCTTGCCGTTCTGGGTGAGGTAGACCGTGCCGAGATCGTAGGCCGAGGCGACGACCCGTGACATCCACTTGCCCGGGGCCAGGCCGGCCGTGATCTCCTGCCAGGCCCTGCCGCCGTCCTTGGTCACCCAGAGCCGGCCGTCGTCGGTCCCGGCATAGATGAGGCCGTGCTTGACCGGCGATTCGGAGATGGCGAAGAGGGTCTGGTAGCGGATGTCGCCGCGCGTCGCCGGGTCGTTCGTGGTCAGATCGGGCGAGATCCGCTCCCAGGTGTCGCCCCGGTCGAGCGACCGGAAGACGTACTGCATGCCGTGATAGAGGATGTTCGGGTTGTGGGGGGAGAGGATGAAGGGGGCCAGCCACTGGCCGCGCAGGGGCGGCTCGTTCTCGTAGAGGACCGGGAGGATTTGCTTGGCGAACGGGCGTCCGGGGAAGGGGCCCGGCTTGTCGTACTCGGCGCGCGAGATCATCCCGTAGAAGCCGGCCGAGTAGACGACGTCGGGGTTGGTCGGGTCGATGAAGTGGTTCGAGCCCTCGCCTCCGGGGGCGCCCTCAAAGGCCTGAGGCGGGATGCGGTCGCGGCCCGCGGAGAGGTCCACCCGGCCGCGGAAGCTGCCGTGGTCCTGCATCGAGCCGTAGACCTTGAAGGGCGTGGCCATGTCGTAGTTGACGTTGAAGAACTGGGAGACATTGAGCTCGCTCCGGTACCAGCGCCAGCTCTTGCCCTTGTCGTAGGAGACGGCCAGTCCCTGGTCGAAACCCTTGAGGAGGTAGCTCGAATTGGCCGGGTCGATCCAGAGGGCGTGGTTGTCGCTGCCCGGGCTGCGCAGGGTCGTGTAGGTCTTGCCCCCGTCGGTCGAGACGCTGAACGGCACGCCCATGATGTACGAGGTGTTGGGGTCGTTGGGATCGACGCGGATCTGGCCGAAGACCCAGCCGTACGTCCCGGAGTGGCGCTCCATGAAGGTCTTCTGCTGGGGCGTCAGGCCGCTCGTCTGGGTCCAGGTCGCCCCGGCGTCGTCGGAGCGGTAGACCGTGGCCCCCTTGATGAAGCCGGACGAGGGGATGCCGTAGGAATCGGCGAGCTCCTGAGGCGTCGGCTCGCGGGAGACCTCGTAGTTGTCGACGAGGGCGTAGAGGGTGTCGGGCGAGGTCAGGCAGAGGTCGAGGCCGATGCGGCCGCGGTGCCGGGGCTCGGGCAGGCCGGTGTTGACGGGCGTCCAGGTCCGGCCGCCGTCGGTCGTCTTGAAAACGCCGCTTCCGATATGGTGCGCTTCCGTCCGCGGATCGTTCCATTTCTTGCGGGTCCTCTGCCACATGGCGGCGTAGAGGGTGTCGCTCGAGCGCGGGTCCATGATCAGGTCGTAGCCGCCGGTCTCGTCGTTGACGAACAGGACCTTCGTCCAGCTCTTCCCGCCGTCGACGGTCTTGTAGACGCCGCGCTCGGCGTTTGTCGTCCACTCGTGGCCGCCGGCCGCGACGTAGACGATGTCGGGGTCGGTCGGGTGGACGACGATCCGGGAGATCGTGTTCGTGTCGGCCAGGCCCATGTGGGCCCAGGTCTGGCCGCCGTCGGCGGATTTGAAGACGCCGACCCCGGCCTGGGAGCTGCGGAAGATGTTGTGCTCGCCGGTCCCGACCCAGAGGACGTTCTGGTCGGACGGGGCGAGGGCGATATCGCCGATGGCCGCCGTGGCCATGTCCTCGAAGAGGGGCATCCAGGTCGTGCCCTCGTTCTCGGTCTTCCAGAGGCCGCCCGAGGCCGTGGCGACGTAGATCGTGTAGCTGCGGCCCTTGGGCGCGACGACGGCGACGTCGGTCACCCGCCCGCTGATGTTCGTCGGGCCGAGGTATTGCCACTTGAGGTCCTTGAACTTCGAGGCGGCCTGCATGGCCTTGTGCTCCTCGAAGCCCTTGAGGCGGAGCTCGGGGGCGGTCGACTGCAGGACGGGCGCCTTCCTGGCCTTCGGCTGGGCGAAGGGCAGTGCGGCCAGGACGAGCAGGGCCGCGGCGGCGGCCGGCGCGGCTTTCAGGATACGGGACGTGCGGGCGAGGGACATGCGGACCTCCTGGGCGATGACGTAGGCTCACTATAATGAAATCGTGCGGAGCCTGTCAACGGAGAGGGCCAGGCTAGCCCGAAGGGTAAAAACGCCGATCTTGGGTTTTCTTGTCTTATGAGAAAACCGGCGTTTTTATGAATAGTCCAGGCTAGGTCAGGAGCGAAGCCAGGGCGATCGAGTAGAACTTGGTCTCGTCCGAATCGCCGCGCGAGGTCAGGACGCAGGGGCAGGCGGCCCCGGCCACGACGGCCCCGAGCTCGCCTTGGGCCAGGTAGGTCGAGGCCTTGAAAAAGATGTTGCCCGACTCGATGTTGGGAAAGATGAGGATGTCGGCGTCGCCGGCCACCGGGGAGGCGACGCCCTTGATCCGGGCGCTCTCCTCGCTGAAGGCGATATCGAGGGCCAGCGGCCCGTCGACGATGGCGCCCTTGATCTGGCCGCGGTCGGCCATCTTGGCGATGATGGCCGCGTCCGTCGTCGAAGGCATCTTGGGGTTGACCTTCTCGACCGCCGAGAGGATGGCCGCCTTGGGATTGTCGATCCCCAGCTTGTGGGCCACGGCGATGGCGTACTTCAGGATGGCGATCTTCGCTTCGAGGTCCGGGGCGGGGATGACGGCCACGTCGCCGCAGACGATGAGCTTCTTCCAGGCCGGGACCTGGAGGACGGTCACGTGGGACAGGAGCTTGCCGGGCGGCAGCAGCCCCCGCTCCTTGTCGATGATGCCGCGGATATAGACGGACGAGTCCAGCAGGCCTTTCATCAGGAAATCGGCCTGGCCCGCGCGGACCTTGCCGATGGCCAGGGACAAGGCCTTGGCCTTGTCCGGCTCGTGGACGATCTCGAAGAGGCCCGGATCGATCTTGGCCGCGTCGGCGACCTTCCGGATGGCCTCCCTGTCCCCGGTCAGGGTGGCGTGGACCATCTGTTCCTTGACGGCCCGGCCCACGGCCTCGATGGTGTGGGGGTCCTCCGCGACGGCGACGGACAGCCTTTTGGTCGGGGTCCCTTTGACCCGTTCGACGATCTGGTCCAGCGTGGTGATCATATCGGCTCCCTTCGGTTCAACGGACATTCATGACGGATACGAGCGGGCCTGTTCCTGGCCGCGCATCACGCGTAGGCCGGCCTGGGCCAGAGCGACCATTTCGTTCTCCCCGGGGAAGACGAAGACCGGTCCCAGAAACCGGACGCGCTCCTTGATCCGCTCGACGAACTCGGTCGAGTGGGCCAGCCCGCCGGTCAGGACGATCCCGTCGACGCGGCCCCCGAGCACGGCGGCGCACGCCCCGACCTGCTTGGCCACGGTGACGGCCATGGCCGTGAACACGAGCCCGGCCCGCTCGTCGCCCGCGGCCATGCGCCGGAGCGTCTCGCGCAGGTCGTTCGTCCCGAGATGGGCCACCATTCCGCCCCGGCCGGTCAGCATCTTTTTGAGCTCGCCTTCCGTGAACTTGCCGGAGAAGGCCAGGCGGACCAGATCGCCGGCGGGCACGGTCCCGGCCCTTTCCGGCGTGATCGGGCCTTCGCCGTTCAGGCCGTTGTTGACGTCGACGACGCGCCCCCGCTCATGGGCCCCGACCGTGACGCCGCCGCCGAGATGGCAGACGACGAGGTTCACCGCCTCGTAGCTCCGGCCGAGCTCCCGGGCGGCCAGCCGGGCCGAATACTTGTGGTTCAGGGCGTGAAAGATGCTGCGCCGCCGGATCTCCGGGACCCCGGAGAGGCGGGCCCAGTCGGCCAGCTCGTCCACGACGACGGGATCGACGATGAAGGCGGGAAGGCCCAGCGGGCGGGCGATCTCGTCGGCGATCAGGCCGCCCAGGTTCGAGGCGTGCTCGCCCTGGACCCCCTTGAAGAGATCGTCGAGCATCCGGTCGTTGACCCGGTAGACGCCGCTCGGGATGGGCTCGAGGAGCCCTCCCCGGCCGACGACCGCGGCCAGCTCGGACGGGGCGATGCCTTTCCTCCCGAGGGCCTCGAGGATGATGTCCTTCCGGAAGCCCTTCTGGTCCACGATCCTGGCGTAGGGGGCCAGCTCGTCGCAGGAGTGCGGGATGTTCTCCGACAGGGCCTCGCGCTCGTCGTCATAGACGGCGATCTTGGTCGAGGTCGAGCCCGGATTGATGATCAGAAGAAGCATGGGCCACCCCGGGATCGAGATAAGATAAGGGGAGAATGTTACTTCCGGGAGGGGACCGTGTCAAGTCAACCCGGACCTGACCGTAGTACAGTTTTGAAGGGGAGCCTCAAAAACAGTTGACATGAGGCGCCTTTCGGTCTAATTTGTAGTATATCTACTACAGAAGGTGTCCCATGCCCCGCATTCCCAAGCTCCGACAG
>JAXDAV010000073.1:0-68959 GCA_034679465.1 Candidatus Aminicenantota bacterium
CGAAGGCTTTCGCGATAGGTCAGCTGGGCGAAGGCCAGGCAGAGGAATTGGTCGAAACAAGAGAAGCTCTTGACCTTGAAGTCGCCGTGGTAGCGTCGCACGCATTTCCGAAATTCGTGAAGGGGCATGAAGTCCATGACCTGAGAGAAGACGGTTGGTGGGGTATTCATCGGTCGCTCCTTGCCGTTTTCGGGCAGAAGGGCGACAATAATACAAAACTGTGTTCAAATCGATTACGGCCGGAATCGGACGTAACTTATTGAATATGTACGAGAACGAAAGGTTTTTCATTTCAACGTTGGGACACTACTGGCTCAATATCTCTATTTGTCCAGACATTTGTGACGCACTACACTAGCTTGAAACCAAAGATGCCATGAACAGAATCGAATTCCTCTGCCGGACTCAATCGTTCGCTTACCTTGTCTGTCCTCAAACAAAGCTCAAGCTGTCACCGTTTGTTATCGAAGAGGCAGATCAAAAGGCAAAGGCCCCTCTTAGGCCGAGGGCGGACGCTATTAACTCTGCAGGCAAGGTATCTAAAGCCATGGGGAGGACTCCATGGGTCATGTTAAGGGAAGACCTTAAATGTGCTTATCCGATCGTGGATGATATCCCAATCTTGCTTTGGCCAGAGTCCCTTTTCCCAGCCGGGTACCATAAGGAAGCAGATCTTACGGTCGATCCATACGCGGAATCGTATTCCGAAATGGATTTCTATAACGAGGTCGCTGCACAGGAAGCGAAGCAATTCGAGCATTCTGATTCCTACAAAGGAATCTTGCCCGCGACCAGTGCAAGCCGATCGGAGATAGGTAGCTTTCCGTATCCGAGGCACTTGTGGCTCGATTCCGTCTATGATTGTGCCGCACAGTGGGACGCCTATATGCACCTTCGCCCCCTAAAGGGTAAACGAGTTGCCCAACTTGGCGGAAAAGGGGGGCACGCCGTCAAGTTTTTGCTGGCGGGAGCGTCGGAAGCATGGGCGATTACACCTATGCTCGGGGAAGCCCTGTGCGCACGAGCACTTTCCGCTAAGATCGGCAAAAGGGACCAATTACGATGCGTTGTCGCCTTGGCTGAGGAGTTACCTATTCAATCAGGTACACTCGACGGGATTTACTCTGGAGGATGTCTGCATCATATGCAGACAGAGACAGCTTTTAAGGAAGCGGCGCGTGTTCTTCGGAAAGGAGGCAAGTTCGCGGCCACTGACCCATGGCGGGCACCCCTCTATGGGATAGGCACGAAGTTGCTCGGCCAGCGCGAACCTCGTGCCAGAGTCTTCTGCAAACCGCTGACAAAGATGCGCCTTGAGCCTCTGTGGTCTTCTTTCAGCGAAGCCAGGGCAGTGCAGCACGGGACATTTACTCGCTATCCGCTCCTGGCGCTAGATAAGTTCGGCATCAGGTCCTCGCTGTCAACTGCGTGGTGCCTCAACACGATCGATGACGCCATTTGTTCATTGTCCCCCAAATTGCGAGGAATGGGAAGTAGTGTAGCCGTATTGGGAACAAAGTCGTGAACCGATGCCGCGACCTGTGTTCGCGAGATACGGATTGACCATTACGTCTATGACCATGAGGCGAAGCCTTCCTACCTGGCCTTCTCCCGCCCGTCATATGCATCGGGCGTTCGTCTTAGACGGCTCACGCCGGCCTCTTTCCGGACCCTTTCTTCACGGCTTCGGCTTCGGGAGGAAGACCTAGCAAGCCCGGATACTCACAATGGCCCGCTTAGCCCGTTCGACAGTCCCCGGCTACCCTCATCATGTCCTCCAACGGGGGAACCGCGACCAGCAGGTCTTCGAATCCGAAGCGGACTATCGACGCTACCTCGAATGGCTCCGGGAATACGCAACTCGCTATGGCGTGGATATCGGGGCCTATTGCCTGATGCCGAATCACGTCCATGTCATTTGCGTGCCCCGGTCGGACGGCGCCCTGACTCGGACGTTCAACACGACGCATATGCGCTACGCCCAGTACTTCAACGGCAAGAGGGAGGCCACCGGACCACTCTGGCGGGCCCGGTTCATGTCCTGCATACTGGACGGCCCGAGCGTCCTCGAAGAGGTCCGTTTTATCGAAACGAATCCCGTTCGGGCCCGGCTCGTTTCCCCGGCGGACGCTTACCCGTGGTCAAGCGCCCGGAGCCACGTGACCGGAGAACCAGACCCCCTCCTGTCAAAAGACGGCCTTATCCAGGTCAAACAGACCGATTGGGCTTCATACCTCGCGGAGAGTGGCGAAGAATTCATCATCCGCCGGGTCCGAGAGCGGCTAAGGACCGGCCGCCCGGCCGGCGAGCCTGAGTTTGTGAGGGTACTGGAAGATAAACTGGGTCGTAGCCTCCAAGCCAAGTCACGAGGCCGCCCGAGGACAGTCGTCCCTGTCCCGCCTGACTAGTCGCCCGGCATTGGGCGGCCGGCACCGTCCAGATCATAGCCAAGTAAAGGGCCTAGCTATGTGAGATCCAACCTAAGTCCTGCGACAGACGACGTTATGAATCCTGATTTCGGGCCCGCGACTCGATTGAAGTAGTTAATCTCAATGAACAAACCAGCCTTCTTGCAGCCCTTCTTCCACCGAATAGATGTATCTCCAACCAGCCATCGTCTTGCGAAGGGAATCCTTTGGTCGTTGGCCGGGGCGTTAATCTCTCGAAGCCTAATGCTTGCAGCCTGGATACTGGTTGCTCGCATTCTCGGCAAAACGATCTACGGCGAACTAGGGATAATCCAATCCACAATAAGCATGTTTGGCGTATTTGCCGGCTTCGGCTTAGGCATGACTGCGACAAAGCATGTAGCAGAGCTTCGTTATAGCGATATAGAAAGGACGGGTCGGATTATTCGATTCTCTGGTCTTGTCGCCGCTCTGACGGGGGGAGTGATGGCCGTTGGATTGCTAATTACGGCCCCTTGGCTCGCCGGACATACTCTCAACGCGCCGCACTTAACAGGTCCTCTGCGAATCAGTTCTCTTATCCTCCTTATGAGCGCAATAAATGGATCGCAAACAGGGGCCTTGTCTGGATTCGAAGCCTTTAAGACGATCGCACGAGTCAACCTTTATACCGGACTGCTATCATTCCCTATTGTCCTTGTAGGGGCCCATTTTAGGGGCCTTAACGGCGCTGTCTGGGCCCTTGTGGTTAATCTCGGTATTAACGGATTGCTGAACCATGTCGCCTTGCACAAGACCATGGAGGACTTCTCCATCTCTCCCGTGCGTTCGAGCCTTGCCCAGGAGTTGCCTTTGCTGTGGTCATTCAGCCTTCCGGCAGTTCTTGCAGGGGCAATGGTCGGGCCTGTGAATTGGATCTGCAAAGCGATTCTGGTAAATCGGCCGAGTGGGTATGGAGAGATGGGGATATTAAGCGCAGCAGATCAATGGCAGAACATGTTGCTTTTCCTGCCAGGACTATTGAATGGCGTGATACTGCCCGTCCTGTCTGAGCGACTGGGGCAACAGGACACCAAAACATCAATCAGCACGTTGGTCCTAGCCATCAAGGCGAACGCCTTCCTTGTTATTCCTGTTGCCGTCATCGCATGCTTCATTAGCCCTCAACTGATGGGTCTGAATGGGAATGAGTTTCGAGCTGGATGGCCGACGCTTGTCTGTGTGCTCTGCGCCACAATATTGATGGCGGTCAATGGACCTATCGGCCAGATTATCGCTGCCGCCGGGAAGATGTGGATTGGATTTTTATTGAATCTCGTCTGGGGTCTGACCATGATATTAGGCACCATCGTTTTCATAAACAAAGGTTCCTTTGGTTTAGCCCTAGCACGTGCGGGAAGCTACGTGCTACATACTGTATGGGGGTCTTTACTCATCTATTACCTTGTTAAATCCTCCCCGCAACGAAAACCCATGGGTCTCAGTCCGCACTAGCCAACGAGAATTTACCGAGATGGCCCACAGAGGTTCTGATTCAGGGAGAAATCTTACGAACCATGGTCATATTACCTCCCTAAATAATCAAGAACATAAAGTTTTTATGTCTCCCCAAGCCGTCCGCCTTGACTGGATGGGAGAGACACAACGGACATTTCAACTTGCACGGGCCTTTGGTTCTCTTGGATTCGAAGCTGTGCTGATGGCTGGACGCATAAGTAATATGACAGATCAGACTGATTTAGACAGTATTTTTTTCGGCCAAGTGATAAGGCTGAAATATACTGGAGCCTATCCGAAATGGATTGACGCAGGATATATTTCCCGGAGATGAGCCGTTGCCCTACTAGTGATCCAGAGTGAGAACAATAGCCCTCTCCAGGTTCCAGGCAAGGTGTTTTCCTTTCTGAATCTTCCTCGCAAGCTACTTCAGATATTTCCTGAATTAGGTGCGTAAGGTTAAGTATGTGTCTTTTAAGCGCTTTCTTGAGGCACAAAGGGCCTATCAATAGAGTTTCTTCAGAGGGATCTGCTCGGACAACTTCAAAGCAAAGGTATTTTGTGCTCCTTCATGGATCGCTTGAATTCGATGGTCGGGCGAAACGCATGATTCAGTTATTGTGTGAAGACGGACAAACCACTCTGGTCGATATCCAGGGAAATGAAAGAACAACTACCCAGTCTGGAGAGGTGAGCCGAATCAGGATCCCAATATCGACAAGAAATAAGAAATGGTGGAAGCATTTGCATTTTTGGGGAACATCCTTACGCCAAGCCTTGCGAGTCGAGCCAACGACCATCGTCGCCGAAAATTTCCTAACTTGTTTTCCAGGGTGGGTTGCGGCCAAGATTACAGAGGCCAAGTTTGTTTATGACGCTTATGAATTGATCATTCCTGAGCCCGGCCAGATCATGAATCTAAGAGACCGTTTCTGGTATCTGTTGGAGCGATGGTGCGTAAAACGCGCAGATTTATTGATTGCTGCGAACGAAGAAAGAGCGTGCCTGATGGCCGAACATTATCAACTAGAGCGCACACCAGAAATCATGTTGAATATCCCAGTTCGGACAGTTATGCCGGCCGATCCTGATACAATTATTACGAAATATCCCGCCTTTAAGCGTCGTACACAAGAAGATCGATTGCTACTTTACCAGGGTGATATTAATCTGGCCAGGGGAATTGGCAAATTTATCAATGCCATGAACTTCCTTTCCTCGAGTTATCGGCTCATTGTCATAGGATCCGGCCCAGACCTCAGAGGTTTAGCACAAATCGCTAGGCCCCTATCGCGGAAAGGTCGAATCTTTTTGTTGGGCAGAATTGAGCACAATCTGCTGCCTTCTCTAACTCCCTTAGCAGATATTGGCATTATCTGCTATCCATTTACTGGCCAAAACAACATCTATTGTTCCCCTAATAAGCTATTTGAGTATGCACAGGCTGGACTGCCCATTGTTGCGACTAATCAGCCTTTCTTGCAAAGGATAATAAGCAAGTTCAAGCTAGGAGGTCTCATTGAAGAGGGGCATTCTCCTGAGCAGATTGCCCAAATTCTGCAAGATATAGCAGAACATAAGGTATTTTATAAAGAAGGACTTGCGGCCTTCGTCCAATCATACAAATGGGAGGACGAAGCGGCCAGGCTCAGAAAAGCCATTAGGTTTCTAGGAAGCCGGCCTCAATGATTCTTCGGCCTCCTATCGTTCTCGTTGTTCTCGCAGGAACCGGTCTAATCGGGCTTATAGCAACCAGACTAGTTAGAGAATACTGGCCGCGGATGGCTCTGATCGGATTCCTTATTGGAACGCTGATTTATAGTGGCCTCGGAGCAGCGGCTCCCGATGTCCCCGGGTATTACATCGTCTACTATTTTGTTGTTACCATCTCATTTGTCTTTGGCTATTGCACTATTTATTTATTGTCTGTAGGTTTTAGCCGGAAGGTCGGGAATACTCTACTGGGAGCGCTATCGAAAACCGAAAGTGCTAGAAAATGGAATATTGTTATTATCGCCTATATTCTCCTTCAGTTTTTTCCACTTGTATATCCAGAAATCAAGCTGACGGAACTGCTGACCCCGAAAGCTCCAAACCTGATTGTGGCATGGCAAGAGCAGTTCAGGGAACAAGAGGTTAACTATATTCTTAAGCTGGCGGAATATGTCCGAATCCTGATTTTCCCTTTCTTTTTGATAGCTCTCTATAGATACCGGAAACGAATAGTTGTGCTAGTTTTCTTGCTTTTCTTGCCAATTTACGCGCAACATGTGATTTTCGGGTATGTAGGTCGGTCACCGATCGGAATGGCTCTTCTTCTAGTATTTGTATCCCAATGGGCAATGTATCCAAAATCCAGGACTAAGATAGCTATTGTTGGGATGATAGTCTTGCTTCTGGGATTAGCTGGCTCGTATTATTACGTGATTATACGTATGGGAGGAAGGCCAGAAAACCTGAATGTGATAAGAGCTTCGATAAGGATAATTACTGACGAGATCAGTTTCCCGACTAAAGTGGGGGTACCGCTCATTGAGTCCGGGCAGCAGGCAGATTTGCTTGCTTTTGTTAGATGGATCGTGACGCTCCCTGTGCCAAAGATCTTTACGGGGGAGATACCGGGCGCTAGGTCCAATTATGATATCTCGGAGATTATCCTTCGGGTTGGGACCGGAGAACGGGGATGGTATGTTATATTGCCTGGTCTTGTCGCCGAATCCGTCTACATTTATGGTACCCGGTTTTTTTGGATCCACGGAATATTCTTAGGCCTACTTGCATCCATTTCTATCCGCCTCGTAGAAAAAACCCCTCAATTGCTCTTCCTTCAAGCATATTTATTGATTCTTTTTTCATATATCCTAAATCGAGCAGGAATTGCCGCCCTATTACCATACATAATTAACTACTTCATATTGTTCTATTTATTCCTGATAATTCTGGTGATGACTCGTCCTAAAGAAAGAGCGGCCGTTAAGTTCCGGCCCAGATTCCCATAGCGAATTCAGAATTCAGACACTTTTCCGAGCGCAGTCATTCATAGAGGACTTGTCCGTATGACAATATCAAGGTTGCGGGGTGATGAAAATGGACGGATTAAGCATTTTGCATTTGGTTCAATCGATCGGTCTGGAGTCTGCAGGAATTGGTACATCATCGACTGAGCTCGTTCGCGGACTGCTCGGCTTGGGATGTCAAGCGACGATTTGGACGTTGGACCCGCAGCCCGCAAGTCGATTGGCTCAAGAAAGAAGTCTGCCGCCCCATGCCGTAAGGTGCTTTCCATCGTACGGACCGAAGGCAGTTGGCTATTGCCCGAAGATGGAAGCAGCCTCGAAGCGCGGGGGAGGGCAACGGGTCGATCTTCTGCATCAGCATGGCATATGGATGGCCAATTCGCGTGTAACGAATGGATGGCGAAAGGCCTTTGGTCGGCCGACTGTGCTTTCACCACGCGGCTCTCTAGAAGAATATGCGCTTGGGATATCACGATGGAAGAAGTATCTGGCGGCACATGCTTATGAGGCCGAGAATCTTGGGAGCGCTACATGCCTCCTCGCTACCTCAAATCAAGAAGCACGTAGCTTCCGAAATTATGGATTGACTCAACCCGTGGCCGTAATTCCCAATGGTGTATCATCTAGGTGGCTAGCAAGTGAGGGTGATGGGGACAAATTTAGGGAGGAATTCGGGATTCCCAAGATTAAAAGAATATGTCTATTCTTGTCGAGGGTCCACCCCCAAAAGGGCCTGCCGTTATTGTTCGAGGCCCTGGCCGGACTGCACCGTGATCTGGGGGACTGGCTCTTCGTAGTTGCCGGCCCGAGTCAAGGTGGCCATCGCCGTGAATTGGAGCGATCAGTCGAACACTTCAGCATCGTACCGTGGATTAGATTCACCGGCCCCTTATACGGCGAGATGAAGCGCCATGCGTTTGCCTCAGCGGAGCTCTTTGTATTGCCGACAAGGAGTGAGAATTTTGGGAATGTTGTTGCTGAAGCCCTGGGAGTCGGCTTGCCTGTAATTGCGACACGTGGGGCACCGTGGGAAGATTTGATAACAGGGCGATGCGGTTGGTGGACAGACATTAAGCCGGAAGCGCTGAAGGAAGCTCTCTTTCAAGCGATCCGGATGACCGATTCGGAACTCGCAGCGATGGGGGAACGTGGGCGGCGGTTGGTGTCGGCTAAATACACGTGGCGAAATGCTGCTCAAAAGACGCTCGTCTTATATAGGTGGCTTCTAGGCGATGGCCCAACGCCTGATTTCATAAGGAAAGATTGAGACGATAACGGCGACAGGCAAGAGGCTTTCTCAATTGAAGAAGCAGGCAGTCTCGGCGGCAAGAATCAATCATGACCTGTCCAAGGCCATTTATACCGCCTTGGATCTATCGGGCATCCTCGGCAGGCTTGCTTCTGACTCGATCGTTGCCCTGAAACCGAATTTCACTTACCCCTACCACAAACCGGGGATTACTACCTCTCCGGAGGTCCTCGAGCAGACGATCGGCATTCTAAGGCAGATAACCTCGAAGATCGCCGTCGTCGAAACCGAGGGCGGATACGGCGCCTGGAAGGCTTCCGAAGCTTTCGCCGGGCATGGCGTCTATGACCTAAAGAGAAAGTATGAGGTCGCTGCGGTTAACCTTAATGAAGAGCCTGCCGCTCCGATCCGAGTGAGCCGAAAAAACCGGGAATATACAATCATGCTTCCGACCCGGCTCCTCTATGAAACCGACGTTCTTATTAGTATGCCGGTTCCCAAGATCCATTGCATGACCGGGCTCTCCTTAAGCTATAAGAACCAATGGGGATGCATCCCGGACATAATGCGGCTGCGGAAACATTATATCTTTTCTGACGCCATCATCGCGATAAACCGTGCATTGAAACCGGTGGTTCTTGCTGATGGACAAAATTTCTTGAATCAGAACGGTCCTATGGCAGGAGAGCCAGTTCCTATGGACCTGATAATAGCGGGGAGCAGTGTTGGAGCATTCGATCTGTATGTATCAGAGCTGATGGGATACTCGTGGAAAGGGGTTCCACATCTCAAGCGAGCGGTGGAGCTGGGCGATATGCCATCCAGTCTGAACGATATCTCATATAACATACCGCCAAGTGTCTTAAGGGAGCGTGAATTCGTCTTACATAGGACTCTGCGTAACTATATCGCACTAGCCGGATTCAAGAGTCGGTTTATTACCTGGCTTGGATATGAGTCCTGGTTCGGACGAGTCCTCTTACATATAATTCTATATGCACTAGCCGGGAAACCGGTCAAACCCAGCGCTCAGCAATAGTTTTTCCTGTCTGATCCAGGAGAAAAGAAATGGGAAACAGGGTCCTCATTACTGGCGGCAAAGGATTCATAGGCACTAACCTAACCTGTGAAATCCGGAATCGCGGCTGCGATGTTTGGACCTGCGATCTGCTTCAAGGGGAGGACCCTCACCACCTGAAGGCTGATGTCGCAGTCTATCAACAGATGGATGTGATCTTTCGCAGGAACCAGTTTGACTATGTCTATCATCTGGCCGCAGAGTACGGGCGTTGGAATGGAGAGGACCATTATGAAAACCTATGGCGCACTAATGTCATCGGTACAAAGAACATGTTACGCCTCCAGGAGCAGCATCGATTCAAGATGGTCTTCTTTTCGAGCGCAGAAGTTTATGGGGACTATGATCAGCTGATGTCCGAAGATGTCATGGAAAAGGTCCCCATTAAGCAGATGAACGATTATGCGATTAGTAAATGGGCCGGAGAATTGCAGTGCCTGAACCATGCCACGATGTTTGGGACGGAAACCGTCCGGGTGAGGCCGGTCGGATGTTACGGGCCGCACGAATACTACAGCTCGTACCGAGGCGTCATCCCTATATTCGTTTATCATGCCCTCACGGGAGAATCGTTTACGGTTCATAAGGGCCACAAGAGGATATTCGATTACGTTGAAGATACCTGCCGGACCTTTGCCAATGTCATGGGTAATTTTATTCCCGGTGAAGCCTATAACGTTGGTGGGAGAGAGGATTGGGCCATAAGTATCGAGGAGTTGGCCGATATCGTCCTCGAGACGACTGGAGCGAGTCCGAAGCTTGCCTTATATGACATGGAAGAAAAATTTACCACCAGAACTAAATTGATTGATTTCAGTAAAGCCCGTCGGGACCTGAAGCATGCTCCACATATCGATATTCGAGAGGGAATTAGGCGATATGTCAGCTGGGCAAAGAAGGTCTACGGCTTATAGTTCCACTCAGGCACCCGACGAATCGGCCTCAAGTCAATACTGAGTTGAAAGCCAAGCCTACGATCTGGGTCATCTCCGAAGTCTACCATCCTGACGAGGAGGGGACAGCCCACTACATGACCTGCATGGCAGAGCATTTCGTTAAGTTCTGGCCCGTCAGGGTTATTTGTGGCCAGCCGAAATACAGCGCACGCGGCACAAAGGTCCCTAAAAACAGCGTTAGGCATGGAGTCCGGATCGAAAGGGTGGCCGACCTGGCGCTGGACAAGAATGTTTTGCTGTTCCGATTCATAGCCATGCACTTTGTGAGTTTGTCGATGTTGTTGAAGATGATCGGGAGCATCAAGCCAAGAGATGTCGCAATCGTAGTGACGAGCCCCCCTCTGATGCCATTCCTCGCGCTGGCAGCCTGCAAACTCAGAGGAACGAAAGTTGTTATCCGTGTCGATGACGTCTATCCCGAAGCGCTGGTCGCGTCGAGGTCTTTGCCTGGGCTCGCTCTTCTGACGACGTTGATGATCAAGCTGAATGGATGGCTATTTAGGAAAGCGGACCGCGTGGTCGTCCTTGGCCGAGACATGGAGCGGCTGGTCAAGTCTCGTATCCGTGGCGACAGGGGGGGGCATGTCCGCTTGGTCCATAACTGGGCCGATCTTGGAACGGTTATGCCCTCCGCGACCACGCCGAATCCGTTGTTGCAGGAACTCGGGATCGCCGATAAAGATATCATTCAATGTGCGGGAAACATGGGCAGAGTCCAGGCGATCGAAACCATGTTCAATGCGGCGGAGCTATTAAGGGCCGAGGGAAGATTCCATTTTCTGTTTATCGGTAACGGGGCCAAAAGGAAATGGATGGAACGGGCGGCGGTCGAGAAGGACCTTAAGAACGTGACCATCCTCAACTTCAAACCTCGGTCTGAGCAAAGCGTATTCCTCAATGCGTGCGGGATCGCAATGGCCTCCTTGGTCAGTGGGATGGCTGGGGTCGGCGTTCCCAGCCGGATGTACAACGTGATGGCTGCGGGGAAGCCCCTCATCGCGGTCGCCGATGAAGATACCGAATTATCCATGGTCGTCAAGGAAGAGGGAATTGGCTGGGTAGTCCCGCCGGATGATCCGATAATACTGGCCGCAGTTATCAGGGAGGCGTTTTCTGATCGACACAGGCTGGACGGCATGGGGAGATCCGCGCGCAAGATCGCAGAAACGAAATACGCGCCGGTGATCATTTTGGCGGAATATTGCTCGCTTATTGAAGATATGACCTGAGCGAGGAGGAGGTCCCTTGCTTTTGCTCCCCGGGTATGCCACATATTGGGTTTTCTGGATAGAAGTGGGGTTGGGATGAATCATTTTCACGGCGAAGAGCGGGTCTGTTCGAGGTATCCCACTCCATCGGGTGATAAACGGGTGTTTGCCAGTGCAGTAGAAGGGGAATCCTGAATGGCTGCTTGGCAATTATCCAAACGGCAACTCGCCTTGCTGCTGGGAGATATCGCCATTGTGTTGCTTGCGTTTGATCTTGCCTCAAGACTTCGTATGGGACAAACGCTTTTCGGATATGGGTCATTTCAAAAGACCGGCCTTGTGGTCGCTCTCATCATTGCTTACCCACTGAGCTTTTACATTTTTGATTTTTATAACATCAGAAGGAAGTTCAGGAACCCCGAATTCCTTGCCTCGATGGGCGGGGCCTTCGCTCTTGCCTACCTGTTCGCTATCCTCAGCTTTTATATCTTCCCCTATAAGCTCGGACGAGGCGTCTTCCTTATCAGCTGGGCCCTCACGGCATTGTTAGTCTATGCTTGGCGGTTCTTCTATAGCACGGCATTCAAGCTCTCGGAGCCGCGAAGGAACGTCCTTATACTGGGGAACGAAAAGACAGCCGACACAATAATACCTGCCCTCAAGAACGATCCGGTGTTCAGGCTGTCGGCCATCATGGACCGACGGCTCATCAATGATCTGATCGCCAGGCAGGTCTCAGGCGGTCGCACGGCCTTGGAGGAATTCGTCGAAGAGACCAAGATCAACGACATCGTCGTGAGCTTCGACGCCGATAATTCGAGAGAAATGGAGAGGGCGCTGGTCAACTGCCGGATGCAGGGCATAGGCTGCTATGCATTCGAGGCTTTCTATGAACGGCTCTTCGAGAAGCTGCCCATCCTGATGCTGAACGACCGCTGGTTCCTGATGAGCGATGGATTCGACACTTTGGGAAGCAGGCCTTACAAGGCCTTGAAGAGGACGATCGATTTCATCGGCGCCTCCATCATCCTGGTGATCACCCTGCCCGTTTCCCTGATCGCCGGCGTTCTCATCCCGTTGACGTCAAAGGGTTCCGCTTTTTTCACCCAATACAGGCTGGGGGCCGGGAAGGCCCCGTTCAAGATCATCAAGTTCAGGACCATGGTGCGCAACGCGGAGGGGCTCGGACCTCAATGGGCCCAAGACAAGGACCCCCGTGTGACGGCGCTCGGAAGGATCCTCAGGAAGACGAGGATCGACGAGATCCCCCAGCTCATCAATGTCCTCAAAGGCGACATGAGCCTGATCGGCCCTCGCCCGGAGCGGGAGCATTTCGTGAATCAGCTGACGGAGAAGGTCCCGTTCTATTCATTGAGGTTCTTCGTCAAGCCCGGACTCACGGGCTGGGCGCAGGTCAAATATCGATACGGCTGGGACGAAGCGGACGCGCTGGAAAAGCTCAGATATGAGCTGTTCTATATCAAGAACCAATCTCTCGCCTTGGACGCCAGGATCCTCATGAAGACGATCAGAGTGGTTATGACGGGGCAGGGGACCTGAGAATGGTCTTTTCGGTCTTGAAGCGGGCGTTCGACCTTTCGGCTTCGCTGATCGGTCTAGTCGTGCTGTGGCCGTTCTTGACTTTTATCGGGCTGGCTTTGCTGTTGACCTCCGGCTCCCCTGTGATCTTCTCTCAGGCACGCATTGGGCGAGGCGGGCGACCCTTCAGCGTCAAGAAGTTCCGGACCATGCGGCCGCTTCGAGGGGCCGAGTCCGGCTCCTTCGAGCCGGGGGGTCGTGATCGGATCACCCCGTTCGGCCGCATCCTCCGGGCTTATAAGATTGATGAGCTGCCACAGCTGTGGAACGTCCTCAAGGGAGAGATGTCGTTCGTCGGGCCCCGCCCGGAGATTCAGAAGTGGGTCGAGGTCTATCCCGAGCGCTGGCGCTCGATCCTGACGATCAAGCCCGGGATCACTGACCCCGCCTCGCTCTACTACCGGGACGAGGAGGAGATCCTGGCGGCGTCGCCCGACCCCGAAAAGGCCTATCGGGACGTCATCCTGCCCCACAAGCTCGAGCTCTATGAGGCCTACGTCCGCAACCGGACGTTCCTGGGCGACATCGGCATTATTCTCGAAACGCTCGCAAGGATATGCCATCGGGACCCTCCGGGCAAGCACGGGGAGCAGAGCGACGCGCAGCAGGCTCAACCCGCGGGCCAAAGATGACACGACCGGGGCTTTGGTTTAAGATAGACGCGATCGGTGCGGCGACGGGGATAGGCGATGCCTCTGAAGACGGGAACCGAAGGTTAGGGAGCATAGAATGAAGAGTGTCACACGCGTCCTCGCTATAGGACTGGCGGCAGTGCTGGCCTGCGGGGGGTCGCTTCTGTCCGAGACCCCGCCCCAAGCGCAAACCCAAACCCAAGCCCAGACGCCGGCTCAGACGAAGGAGGCCCAGGACCTGTTCGTCCGGGCCTACCGGATCGGCCCCGAGGACATTCTCGAGATCAACGTCTTCGAGGTCGACGAGATGAACCGGACGGTCCGGGTCGAGGAGGACGGGACGATCTCCCTGCCGCTCATCGGCCGGGTGGCGGTCGGGGGTCTGACCCAGGAAGGAGTGGCCCAGAAGCTGACGGAGCTTCTGCAGGCGGGCTACATCAAGAACCCGCAGGTGACGATCTTCATCAAGGAGTACAAGAGCCGGCAGGTGGGGGTTCTGGGGGCGGTGGAGACGCCGGGGAGCTACCAGCTGGTGGGGCGGAAGACGCTGATGCAGATGCTGTCGATGGCCGGGGGCCTGAGCGAGACGGCGGGCAACGAGGTGCTCATCCTGCGGGAGGGCCCGGACGGGGAGACCTCGACGATCCGGATCGACTTGAGGGAGCTGTGGGTGGACGGGAACAAGGCTCTGAACATCCCGATCGAGCCGAACGACGTGATCAACGTGCCGGTGGACCGGGAGATCCGGGTGTTCGTGACGGGGCGGGTGAACAACCCGGGACCGATCACGGCCAAGCAGTCGGAGGGGATCACGCTGCTGCAGGCGATCGCGGGGGCGGGGGGCCTGGCCGAAGGGGCCAAGCAGGCGGGGATCACGATCAAGCGGAAGGGCCCCGGAGGCCAGGAGCAGATGTTCAAGGTGAGCTACCGGGACGTCGTCCGGGGCAAGCGGATGGACATCCGGCTCCAGGAAGGCGACGTCGTCGTCGTGCCGGAGTCGTTCTGGTAGAGAGAGGCTTTCGATGAGGAACGGGACGGAGATTCAGCTCGCCGACTACGAGGTCGCCGAGGGGCCGGAGATCAACCTCCGCGACTATTGGGACCGGATCTGGCGGCGCCGCAAGACCGTCCTGGCCGTCACCGTCGGCGTGTTCATCCTCGGCGCCTTCTGGACCTTCATCCAGAAGCCCGTCTATACGGCCAAGTCCCAGCTCCTCATCGAGAAGGAGCCGAACATCCTCTCGTTCGACCAGGTCCTCCAGATCGAGGCCATGCGGGACGATTTCTACCAGACGCAGTACAAGCTCCTGAGCGGCCGGGGCCTGGCCGACACGGTCATCGAGCGTCTCAAGCTCTACGAGAACGCCGAGTTCGTCGGCAACCCGGCGAAGCGGAAAAAGGCCATCGATCCGACCGACCACGTGTTCCGGGAGAGGCTCATCGACGGGTTCCTCAAGCGGCTGAGCGTCCGCCCGGTTCGGCTGACGCGCCTCGTCGACGTCGCCTTCGACGCCCGCGACCCTCAGCTCGCCGCCGCCTGCGTCAACGACCTGGCCGCGGCCTTCATCGACCTCAACATCGACATGAAGTACGCCGCGACGGAGCAGGCGACGACCTTCCTTTCGGAGCAGATCAAGGGGCTCCAGACAGAGATCCAGCAGAAAGAGAGCCAGCTCCAGGGCTTCGAGGCCGAGGCCAACATCGTGGCCCTGAGCGACACCGAGACGACGGTCATCGACCGCCTGGGCCAGCTGAACAAGGCCCTGACCGAGGCCCAGATCGACCGGTCCCGGAAAGAGGCGACCTGGAACGGCATGAGGAACGTCGGCGCCGATTTCGTGCCTCAGGCCATCGACAACCTGCTCATCCAGAAGCTGCGCGAGGACTACGTCCGGCTCAAGCGCGAGCACGAGAAGATGGAAGGGCGCTTCCAGCCGGACTACCCGGAGCTGCAGAGGACGAAGATCGAGCTGGATTCGGCCCGCAAGTCGCTCGACGCCGAGATCCAGAACCTGGTCAAGGGGGCTTACTCCGAATATCAGACCGCGCTCAACAGGGAGAAGTCGCTCCAGGCCGAGTTCGACGAGCAGAAGAACGCGGCCTTCCAGATGAACTCCTCGGCCGTCCTCTACAACGGCCTCAAGCTCGACATCCAGAACCGGAAGACCCTGCTCGACTCGCTCCTGCGCCGCGAGAGCGAGACCGGGGTCGAGGCGCGGCTCAAGGGCCTGCGGACCTCGAACATCCGGATCGTGGACCGGGCCCGCGAGCCCGTGCGGCCGTCGAGCCCGAACACGAAGCGGAACCTCATCCTGGCGCTCATCCTCGGGCTGGGCGGGGGAGTGGGCCTCGCCTTCCTGTTCGATCTCCTGGACAACAGCGTCAAGACGAGCGAGGACGTCGAGCGCTACGCCGCCCTGCCGACGCTGGGGGTCGTCCCCAAATTCAGCCTGGACGGCACGAGCAAAGCCTACACCTACAGCCGCAGGCTGAAGCCGAGAAAGGAGCCGCCTCAGCTTGAGGCCGGGGCAGGGGCCGGGACCGGAGGCGCCGGCGCGTCACCCGGGACCGCCCCCGCCGCGCCTTTCGTCGCCTCTGTCGAGAAGGCCGGGCACCCCGGGAGCATCGAGCTCGTCCCGCACTATTTCCCGAGCTCCCGCCTGGCCGAGAGCTACCGCTCCATTCGGACGGCGCTCCTCCTGTCCTCGGCCGACAATCCGGTCCGGACGATCGCCGTGACCAGCGCCGCGCCCGGGGAAGGCAAGAGCGTCTCGGTGGCCAACCTGGCCGTCACCCTGGCCCAGTCGGGGAAGACGGTCCTCATCGTCGACGCCGACCTGCGGCGCCCCCGCCAGCACCGGATGTTCAAGGTCAAGAACACCTACGGGCTGACGACCTATCTCACGGATTCCGTCGAGATCAAAGACGTGGTCAAGTCCACCGAGATCCCGAACCTGTTCCTGGTCAACGCCGGCCCGCTCCCGCCCAATCCCGCCGAGCTCCTGGGCTCGGACAAGATGGCCCGGTTCATCCGCATGATGAGCGAGGAATCGGATTACGTGCTGTTCGACCTGCCGCCCATGCTCGAGATCTCGGACGCGCTCGTCCTCGGGGCCAAGGTCGACGGCGTGGTCCTGGTCGTCTGGGGCGACCGGACGTCCCGCGAGGCCCTGCGCAAGGCGCGCGAGAAGCTGGACCTGCTCAAGGTCCGGACGCTCGGCGTCATCATCAACAACGTCGCCGTCCCGCCCCACGCGTCCTATTACTATCGAGACCGCTACCATCGAACGTGACGACTTGATCGACCTCCATACGCATTTCCTCTGGGATTGGGACGACGGCCCGGACGACCGGGCCCAGTCCCTGACCATGTGCCGGATCGCCGAGAAGGACGGGACGACGGCCATCTGCCTGACCCCTCACATCTTCCGGGCCAACCGGCACGGCGACGACCTGGGCATCCTGAGCCGGCGCATGGCCGATTTCCACCGCGAGATGCGCGAGGCCGGGGTCGGGATCGAGTTCCATTGGGGGGCCGAAGTCTTCGTCCACGCCGATGTCGTCGCGGCGATCGAGAAATACCGGTTCACGATCGACGAGACGAGCTATGTCTTCCTCGAGTTCGATCACACGGGTGTCCCGGCCGGCGCGGCGGCTATGCTCTCCCGGCTCATGGGCCGGGGGTTCGTCCCCATCATCAGCCACCCGGAGCGCAACCGCGGCTTCGCCGAGCGGCCGGAACTGCTCTTCGAGTTCGTCTCCATGGGCTGTGTGGCCCAGCTGACGGCGGCCAGCCTGACGGGCGAGCTGGGGCGGGAGGTCCGGGCGACGGCCGGGCTCTTCCTGGTCAACAACCTCGTCCATGTCATCGCCAGCGACGCCCACCGGGCCCTCGGGCGGCCTCCCGGGCTCAGCCGGGCCGTCGAGGCGGCCTCGAAGGTCGTCGGCGAGAGCAAGGCCCGGGCCATGGTCACCGATATCCCGCGGGCCATCCTCGAGAATAGGGCCCTGCCGGACTGGGGCGAGCCGAGGGACCCCTCGTTCAGGAGGACCTGGACCCAGCGCCTCATCGGGATGCCCCGGCGGCCGTCCGGGCCGTCCGGCGGGCTTCAGGGGAGCGGGGAGGGAGAGCGAAAACGGGGACAGCGGCGCGGCGCGGGCCGGACCACGCTTCTGAAGGTCAAATAATATCGTGCTTGACCGCGGGGAAAGTTCTATAATGAGAGGCAGGAGGTGTTGCCATGTTTAGAAGGGGCGCGTTTCGGTCTCGGATCCTGGCGGGCGGCTTGATCGTGGCCTTTCTGGCTGTGGTCACGCCCATACAGACCTTCGCTCAGACCCAGACGGCGACTCTGTCGCGGCAGGGGACGCTGACCGGGGTGGTGTATTCCGAGGGGATGAGGACGCGGGTCGCCAACGCCATCGTCAAGCTCAGGAACCTGAACACCCAGAAGGAGTACATCAGCCTGCCGACGGACGCCAAGGGCGGGTACAAGATCTTGGGGATCGAGGAGGGCTGGTACACATTGGGTGTGACCGCCGCCACCGGCGACTTCAACCTGAACTACGGCGTCTACGTCAAGGCCGGAGAGACGGCCAAGCTCTCCGTCGAGATGCTCCCCGGGGGCATGCTCGAGGGCAAGGGCGGCTCGAGCGGCCGGGGCAAGAGTTTCTTCTCGACGCCGGGCGGGATCCTGCTCATCGTGGCCCTGGCCGGGGCCGCCGGGTTCGGCGTCTATGAGCTGACCAAGAAGGAGACGGAGGTCTCGCCCATCCGCTGAAGACGGTCGCCCGCATTTTTTTCTCTTGACATAACTCGTTGATAATACTAATATCGCCTCAAGAAGCCTTGGTGGGAGGAAGGACATGAGACGGATTCTTGCCCTCATTTTAACAGCGGCGTTCATCCTCTTGACGCTTCCGGTCACCGAGTGGGCGGCGGTTTCCGCGCCGGGCAGCGGCGCTCTGGCCGGGCACATCTTCAGCGATGACATGCGGACGCCCGTGGCCAACGCCGTGGTCAAGCTCCGGAACGTGGCCACCCTGCGGGAATACGAGAGCGCGCCGACCGATCTCGACGGGACCTACGTGATCCCCGCGATCGAGGAAGGGCGTTACGTGATGGGCGTCCTCGGCCCGGGCGGCTCCTACAATTTCCACTACAGCATCATGATCAAGGCGGATGCCGTGGCCAAGCTCTCCCTGGCCATGAAGCCGGGCGACTCTCCGGTGATGCTCCAGCAGGGGACGAGCGACACCAAGAAGAAGACCATCATCGATTTCTTCAAGTCGCCGGCGGGCATCCTGACCCTCATCACCGCGGTAGAAACCACTCTCTTCGCGATCGCTCTGAGCGAAGGCGAAGCTTCTCCCATCATCGACTAGAGACGGAGGCGGGGCGCGATTTCGAGGAGCATGGGCTCCGGTGAAAGGGGTATATCCATGAGCGTTCGGTATTTGGGCAAGTCCAAGTGGATCGTCTGTTCCGTGCTGGCGGCCTTCGCGGCGATGGTGATGCCGGTCGCATTGCCGGCCGCCGACCCCGGCGCCCTCGCGGGCTTCGTCTTCGCCAAGGACGCGAAATCGCCGGTCGCGGGCGCGGTGGTCAAGCTCCGCAACATCGCCGACATGAAGGAGATGGCCAGCGCGCCCACCGACGCCGACGGGACGTATTCCATCACGGGCGTCCCGGAGGGCCGCTACCTGGTCGGTGTGACCTCGTCCCAGGAGGACTTCAACCTCGACTACGCCCTCTACGTCAAGGCCGGAGAGCTGGGCAAGCTCTCGATCGCGCTCGCCCCGGCCGCGGGCGGCGGTCAGGAAGAGCCTCAAGCCACGGCCAAGAAGAAGGGCTTCTTCAGCACCGTCGGCGGGCGCGTCCTGATCGTCGCCGCCGTCGGCGTCGGCCTGTACTTCCTGGTCGTCGAGTCCGAGTCCTCTCCGATCCGGTGAATGGGGTCGGACCTCAGCTATTTGATTATTATCAACAAATTAAACCCGTTTTTTGCCTGTTTTAAGCCTTATAAACCGCATTTTTGCCCCCAAAAATGAATAATCCGTGTCGGGGGCATGATCACCGATTCGAGCCATGATCGACCGTCTCGTCTTCTGGGGCCTGTGCGCGGTCCTCGTTTTCGTCCCTCTGCCCATCGGCTCGGTCGAGGAATGGTCCATATTCGTCTTCGAGGCGGCGACGATAGGGTTGTTCCTGCTCTATATCGGAGGCCGGCTCTTCGGCCGGCGGATGACGCGCCGGGCGGACCCGGTGATCGACGCCGAGGAGGACGGACGGTCCTTCGCCGGCCGCTTGCCGCTGTTCGTCAAGGTCGCTCTCGGGGTCTTCCTCGGGTCCGTTCTGCTCCAGATCGTGCCCCTCCCGGCCGGCCTGGTCAGGGTCCTGTCGCCGCGGGCCTACAACATCTACGCCGGGCTTGTCCGGGACGCCATCATGGCCCCGTCGTCGACGCTGACCCTCTCGCTCTCGCCGGGCGCGTCGGTCTCCGAGCTCGTCCTCGTCGTCTGCTACGGCCTGTTCGGGTATCTCGTCCTGCGCGCGCTCCGGACCCGCGGCCGGGCCGAGATCCTTGTCGTCGTCATCCTCGCCTCGGCCCTCTTCCAGGCGTTCTACGGCATGGCCGAGACGTTCAGCGGGCACGAGGCGATCCTCGGCCGGCCCAAGCGATACGGCCTCGGCTCCGTCACCGGAACGTTCGTGAACCGCAATCATCTGGCCGGCTACCTGGAAATGGCTTTCCCGTTGAGCCTGGGCTATCTCCTGGTCAAGGCCCGGTACTTCGCCATGGAGAAGGGGATGTCGCTCCGGCAGAGGGTCCTCTGGTTCGGCCAGGAGAGTCTCCAATGGACCCTGCTCCTCGGCCTGGTCCCGGTCTTCATCGGCGTCGGCCTCGTCTTTTCGAAGTCCCGCTCCGGGATCATGGTCCTGGCCATCACGGCCGTCCTGGCGGCCGCGGCCGTCGCGCAGTGGCGGGAGCTTTCCGAGGGGGATGAGGAGACATCCGGCGGGAGAGGGAGTGGAGCGGGGAAAGGGAGAGGGAGAGAGCGCCGTCTCGGACGACTCGTCCGGGTCGTCCTCGTGGCGGTCCTGGCCGCGGCCGTCTGGCTCGGCATCGGGCCGGTCGTGGAGCGCTTCTCCGACACCGACATCACGGCCGAGGGGCGTCGGATCATCTACCGGAACACGGTTGAGATGATCGGCGATTTCCCCCTGACCGGCACGGGCAAGGGGACCTATGTCCACGCCTATCCGATGTACGAGAAGGTCGACGACGGGCAACGGCTGTCGTTCGCGCACAACGATTATCTCGAGTTCGCCGTCGAGAACGGGCTCATCGGCGGCGGCGCCATCGTCCTCGCCGGCCTCGGGCTGACCGTCTGGCTCGTGGGGCAATGGCGTCGGCGGCGGGGCTCGTTCGCCAAGGGCGTCGGCCTGGGCGCGGTGCTGGGGGTCACGGCCCTCCTCCTGCACGGCTTCACGGATTTCAACCTGCAGATCACGGCCAACGCCGTCACGTTCACCGCGCTGGCGATGCTGGGGGCGGCCGTGCTGTCGAAGGGCGGAAACGGGCGAGCGCGCGGGCCCGTCTCGCCCTCGTTCAGGCTGGTCATCGCCGGGCTCCTGGCCGTCGCCGTCCTCGTCCCGGCCGTCCGCGATTTCCTCGGCTTCGACCATCTGGCCGCCTATCGCCGCGCCCGCGCCGCCGCCCGCAGTGTCGAGAGCGCTTTCCCGGCCCTCGAGGCGCGCCTGGCCAAGGCCGCGGCCGTGTCGCCCCGCGCCGTCTTCCAGGTCGAGCTGGCCCGCCTCTACATGGATATGGCCCGCGTCGCCAACGAGTCCGGCCGCGACGAGGACCGGGACACGTTCTGCGACAAGGCCGTCGCCCGCTACGGCGAGGCCATCTCGGCGAACCCCGGCGACGCCGGCACGCATTACGAGATGGGCGCGGCCTATCTCCTCTACAATTTCCCCCTCATGACCTATCAGGACCGGGCCAAGGCCTATTTCCGCCAGGCCCTTGTGTTCAAGCCCGCCGACGAGACCATCAACCTCAACGTCCTGTTCCTGTATTTCACTTGGTGGCCGACGCTCGAGGACGCGGAAAAATCGTACGCGGCCGGCCTCTACCGGGCGATGCTCGCGCGCGACCCCGCCTTTCCCGCCAAGCTCGAAGGCCGCTGGCTCCAGGGCCGCGGCGCGCCCGAGGCCCTCTCGGCCCTGCTCGACGGCCTGCCCCGTTAGACTGGGCTAACGCTTCGCCGGCTTGAGCAGGAGGTCCTGGAAGTCGTAGCTGAAGTCCGTGTCCGGGGAGACGGGCTTCATCCGGGCCTCGACGATGCCGCCGTCGGGATCGATCACGAAGGTGACATAGGCGTCGGCCCGGAGCTCGCGGTCGCGCCAGCGGGCGACGAACGTTTCCCGGCTCCAGTGCTCCATGTCGCCGACGAGGCCGGGCGACTTGGAGAAGCGCATGACCAGCCGGGCCGACGCGCCGGCCCTCGAGCCCGCCCCGGCGGTAGCTCCCAAGCCCGCGCCTGCCGCCGCGCCCTCGCCCCCGCCCTCGGCGCTGATGACGATCGGCCCGTACCAGGCGTCCTCGTACGTCCCGGCGTACTTCTCGAGCGCGAGGGACGGCTTCGCCCCGGCGTCCCTTTTCTCCTCGGCCGCTTTCAGGGCCTCGCGCGTGCGCGAGCGTCCCCTCTCCCGGACCTTGGCGTAGGCCGCCGCCCAGTCGGTCGCCGGGGCGCCCATCGCCTGGTCGAGAACGGCGAAGATGACGGAATTGTAGGCGTCGCTCGACTCCTGGTTGGTCAGGACCGTGACGCCCAGCTCGAGCTCGGGGACCATGACCAGCCGCGAGACGTAGCCCGACAGGCCGCCGGTGTGGTTGACCAGCTTGCGGCCCCGGTAGTCGCTGACCCTGAAGCCGAGAGCGTAGCCGTTGAAGTTCGTGCGCTGCGCCGCCAGCTCGGGCGCGGGTTCGCTGATGGGGATGGGCGTCACCAGCGTGGCCAGCTCGCGGCCCGTCCGCTCGCTGAACAGGCGCGTCCCGTCGGGGAGCCGGCCTTCGCCGAGGTGGACGAGCATCCAGCGGGCCATGTCCTCGGCGCAGGAGATGATGCCGCCGGCGGCGTTCATGTTATCGTTCTCGTCGATGGCGACGGGGGCGGGCTTGCCGTCGAGAACGGCGTGGGGGACGGCCACGTTCCTCCCCGCGAGCTCGGCCGAGTGCCGGGGTTCGCTCGAGGCCAGGCCGGCCCTCTTCAGGATGCGCGAGGCGATGAACTCCTCCCACGTCGTCCCGCTCACGGCCTCGATGACCTCGCCCGCGGCGATGTAGAGCATGTTGTCGTAGGCGTAGGCGCTGCGGAAGCTCGTCGCCGGCTTGATGAACCTCAACCGTTCGACGATCTCGCCCCGGTCATAGGTCGTCTCCGGCCAGAGCAGGAGGTCGCCCGCGCCGAGCCCGAGGCCGCTCCGGTGGACGAGGAGGTCGCGGACGGTCATCTCCCGGGTCACGTAGGGGTCCCACATCTGGAACCAGGGGAGATAACGCGTGACCGGGCCGTCCCATTCGATCTTGCCCTCCTCGACGAGCAGGCCCAGGGCCGTGGCCGTGAAGGCCTTGGTGTTCGAGGCGATGCCGAAGAGCGTCCGGGCGTCGACGGGCGCGGGCTCGCCGAGCCTGCGGACGCCGTAGCCCTTGGCCAGGACGACCTGGCCGTCTTTGACCACGGAGACGGCCAGGCCCGGGACGTCGAAGGTCTTCATGATCTTGGCGACCAGGGCGTCGAAGCCGGGTGGAAGGACCGGCGGGGCCGCGGGAGCGGTTCGGCCGGACTGGGCGCCGGCAGCCAGCGCCGCGGTGAGGAGGACGACCAGAACGAGGGGTCTTTTGTTCTTCATGTTGCCTAGATGGTAAGGCCCCGCCCGCGCTCTTGTCAACCGCCCTCCTCGTCCAGCACGGCGTATCGGTCTTCGTCATCGGCGAGGACTGGCGTGCAAAAAGAAGGGACCGGGTCTTCGCAAGTCAATAGCAGATAGGGGACAGGTATAAAAAACACATGTCCCCCGCGCGCAGACTTGCGAAGACCCGGTCCCTTCTTTTTTCTTACTTGATCGTCACCAGGGCGCCGGAAGAGTAGGCCGCGAACTCGGGTGCGTACATCGACTGCAGGGTCGCCGGCGCGGCCTTGAACGTCCCGGCCATCGCGCAGCGGATCCGGTGCGCGAGCGTGTACTCGCCCTGGGGCAGGCGCTCCATGAAGAAGCTCGTGCCGCTGTCCCGGACCTCCTCGTAGCGGCCCAACCCCAGGTCCCACTTGTACCCCGACGCGAGCGCCGCAGGCTCGCACCCCGACGGCCGCGGGTCCCGCAGGTGGACGTACTCGGCCTGATGCCGGGCCCGGATCGACAGGCGCACCTCGATCTCGTCGCCCACGGCCAGCGCCGCCCCGTCCGCGAGCGGCCTCAGCACGACCTCGTCGCCTCTCTTCTCCCGCTTGAAATAGCCGCGCTCGACCGAGAACAGGTCCCCGTCGCCCCGGTCCGGCATCCTCTCGGTGCTGTAGTGCCAGGTCGCACTGGCGAAGGCCAGGCCCTTGCCGCCCTTGGTCGCCTTCACCGTCGCGCATTCCGGCCCGAGCTTGTCGCCGGCGATGACGATCTGGCTCTTCTTGCCCGTGTACTTGTCCGGCTCGAACGTGAAGGCCGTCTTCGTGCCGCAGGCTTCGGCCGTGACCGTCTCCCGCGCGCCCATCGCCCCCGTCTTCTTCAGGAACCAGGCCACCGAGTAGATGACCTCCGATGTCGCCCGCGTGGACTTCCAATGGGCGAGCTTCTTGTTGAGGAAGATCCACTGGACGAGCCCCTCGCTCCGTGCGTCCTCCGGCGCGAGCTCCAGGAGCGTCCGCAGGGCGAAGGCGTGGGTCTCGATCGTGTCGTTGTACCAGAGCCAGCCGCGGTCCTCCGGGGCCCAGCTCGTCCCCTCGTCCTCGGTCGTCCGGGCGCTGTCCATGACGCTCGCCCAGACCAGCGCCGCGTCCTTGGCCCGGCCCATCCTCTTCAACGTAAGCGACAGATATCCCTTGAGATAGGGGGAATGCGCCTTCCAATGCCTGAACGAGAAGTCGAGCATCTTCTTCCGCTCTCCGTCCGTGAACAGGCCGCCCGTCCAGGAGGCGTCGGGGAAATTGCCGATCATGTAGCTGAGGAAGGTCACGAATTCCCAGCCCGCGTCGTGGGCCATGAGGTCGGCGACGATCTCGTCGAGATAATGCCGGTGGAGATAGCCGAAGGCCCGGACGACCGCGTCCTTGGGCACGTCGACCCCGAACTCGACCGCCTTGGAGAAGCCGTGGACGATGTAGAGCGTCATGTACGGCGACGGCGGCCCGCCCGGCCACCAGGGGAAGGCGCCGAGCGACGTCTGGGCCTTGAGGAGCTTGGCCAGCGACGCTTCCCTCTGCGCCCGGGCCACCCGCGGGTCGAGCACTTTCTCGACGCCCGGCCCCGCCTCCGCGCCGCCGCGCGCCGTTTCGAGCCAGGGCGTTTCCTCGAGGGCCATCTTCCGGTTCGGATCGGCCGCGTCGAACGTCTCGTAAACGGTCTCGCGCTTGCTCAGGTCCTGGGCCAGGCGCGCGACCTGCGGATACTTGCCGTAGAGGCTCGTCAGGATGCCCGTCGAGAGGAACCGGTTGAGCGTCTGCTCCGTGCACTCGTAGGGGTAGTTGACGAGGTAGGGGAGGGCCTCGAGGAGCCCATAGAAGAGCTGGGCGTCGACCGTGACCACGAGCTGTTCGTTGACGCGCGTCGGGTCGTCGGTCCGGGCCAGATCGTCGAAGCGGAGCTCCCGCGTCCGGCCCTCCTTGAGCGTCGCGAATCTCGACTGGACGAGATGCATCCGGCCCGGGAGGACGGGGAGCGGCCGGAGCTCGCCGTCGGAAAAGGCCCCGCTCTTGGCGACGACCTTGAAGGCGACCGTCCCGACCCGGGCCGGCGCCGCCAGCGGGAAGACGACCGGCGTCCCTCCCCCCGGCTCGACCCTGAACGTCCGCGCCGCCGCAGTTGTCGCCCCCGCCGGGAGCCCGAACGCCGGGGCCAGGTCCTCGCCGGTCACGGGATCGGTGACCTCGAGCGTCACTTCGCCCGAGAGCGCCGCCGTTCCGGCGTTGTTGACCACGACCCGCAGGTCGGCCTTGTCGCCCTCGCGGAAGAACCGCGGCAGGTAGGGCCGGACCATGAGGTCCTTGACGCTCTTCGTCTCAGCCTCGAGCACCCCGGCTTCGAGGTCCCGGGTCAGGCCGTGGACGAAGACGCGCCAGCTCGTGACCGAATCGGGCACCGTGAACTCGATTGTCGCCGTCCCGTCGGCGCCCGTCAGGAGGTGCGGCTGCCAGTAGGCGGTCTCGGCGAAGCTCGACCGCAGATCGGGGGCCGCGTCGCCCGCCTCAGATTTTTCCATAGATTTTTCCATGGAGGCCTGGGGCGCCAGCGCGGCCACGGCCTCATCGGCGACGACCCCGCCCAGGACGCCGCCGACGACGCCTCCCAAGACAGTCCCCCGGGCGCGCCGGGCGTCCCCTCTCCGCCCGGGGCCGCCGATGCCGTAGCCGTCGAGCGAGGCCGGCTCGTCCGGCCTGAACGTCGGGTAGCCGGGGAGATCATGCCAACCCTCGTCGGACGCGAACATCATCTGCGCTCGGCCGAGCCCGGACCCCCACGCCGGGGTCCCGGTCCGGTTGGGATAGAGGCCCGAAAGCCTGGGCGGGCTGTGCGGGGCGAAGATGTCGAGGCTCCGGTCGTACATGTAGGACAGGATCTCGGCCGCGCCCTTTTCGGCCGGCTTCCCCTCCGGCGTCTTGACCGTGACGCGCCAGGTCTCGCGGCCGCCGGGCGTGAGCTTATCCCGGAAGGTCGCGAAGGCGAGCCCCAGCTCCTTGTTGTCCCAGGGCACGAAGACCGAATCGGCCTCGCTCATGAGCTGGTGGTCGCGGACCGCCGTGACCCGGGCCCCGAAGCCGCCCCGCAGGTCCTCGGTGACGGGGACCTCGACGATGCCGCCGTCCTTGCCCGCCTCGATCCAGCGGCGCTCCCAAAGGGCGCCGCCGCGGAACGTCTCGAAGAGCAGGGGCTGGCCGCTCCAGCCTCCGTCGACGAGGAACCGGGCCGTGCCGCCGACCGTGACCGAGGCCTTTTCCGCCCTCAGGAGGAGAGGCAGATTGAAGGCCGGTTTGGCCGCTCCCACGACCAGGAAATCCAGGCTGTCCTTCGAGACCGCCCCGAAATCGTCTTTGGTCTCATAGAGCAGGCGATAGGCCCCGGGGCCGAGGGCCGGCGCTTCGATCCTGGCCAGGCCCTTGGCGTCGTGCTCGACCGAGCCCTTGGCCTCCTCGGCCCCGTCCTTCCATGTGCGCAGGACCTCGACGGGCGAGGGGGCCCGCTGCCAGCGCGGCCTCAGCCGGTCTCCGGGCGTCGGCGGGTAGGCCGGGTCTTCCGTTCCGGGCGCGACGGGCACGGGTTGATCGGCCGGCAGGAGGGTCGCTTCGGGCCCGACCAGCCGGACGACGCGCCACGCGCCTTTTCCGGCCTTGGGCGTCCCGTCGAGATCGGTCCGTGAGATCGTGAACGTGGCCGGGGCGCCGGCGCGCAGGAACGCGCTTTCCCCCTCGACCCGGGTTTCGACATTGACGAAGCCGAGACGGAACGAGCGCGCGGCCGAGCGCGTCTCGCCGCCTTCGTCCGTGACGTCGATCGAGAGCGAATAACGGTAGGAGATCCCCGCCGCGGCCCCGCCCTCCTTCTCGTCGACGCGGGGCGTGAAAGCGACGGCGATCGTCCCGTCCGGTTCGACCTTGGCCCGGCCGCCGGTGACCGTCTGGCCGCGGCCGCCGTCGGGCGCTCCCCACCACCAGCGCGGATAGACCGGCTCCCGCCTGACCTGCCAGACGGCGTCGCCGCCCGTGACGGGAAGCCCGAAATAGTAGCGGGCCTCGGCCTCGAGCGCGGCGGGCCGGTTGAGCCGCAGGGGCTTCTCCGGGTCCTTGATCGAGACCTCGAACGTCGGGCGCTTGTACTCCTCGACCCGGACGGACGCGGCCCCGTCGGGCGTCGCCCGGAGGCGCCAGGCGCCGAGCGGCCGTCCCGCGGCCGGGATGGCGAACTCGCCGCTCGCGGTGCCGAAGGCGTTCGTGGCGGCCGCGGCCTGGGCGACCCGCTGGCCGTTGATGTCCTCGAGAAAGACCGAGACGGACGTCCCCGCCTCGGGGGCGATGCGCCCGATATCGGTCCGCCCTTTATAGACCAGGACCTTCCAGAGGAGCTTCTGTCCCGGTCGATAGACCGACCGGTCGGTGTAGATGAGGGTGTTGCGCGTTTCGCGGGGCTCGGGCCGGCCTTGGAGATGGAGGTAATCGGTGTCGAAGGCGATGTCCCGTCCTCTTCGGGCCAAGAGGAAATAGGTGCCGCCGCGGTCGGTCGGCGCGAACCAGACCCGGCCGTCGGCGTCGGTCAGCTTGGACTCGACCTTGGCGTGGCCTTTCCTCCAGTCAAAGGCGTAGAGATCGACCGCGACCCCGGCGAGGGGGCGCCCCGCGGCGCCCGAGATCGCCAGGACCTCTTCGCCCCCCGCGGCGGGTCCCTTGTCGCCGCGGGCCGTGCCGCCCCCGCCCGGGCGCTTGACGAGCACGAGGTCTCCGGCGACGACGCTGAGCCCGACGGTCTTGTTGGCGCTCTCTCCGAAGTCCTCCCGGGCCGAGGCGGCGACAAGATAAAGCCCCGGCGCGAGGGTCGCGGGAAGGCTCGCGTAGGTGGCGTGGTCGCGGTAGTCCGCCGTCTTGGCCAGGTCGACTATCCACGCGGCCTGGGGCCTGCTCCCTTCGACGATCTTCCGGGCTTCGTCTCCCTGAGGGAAGACGGAGTAGTCCTTGGACGACTTGATCAGGGCCTCGAGGTCGAGGGCGTAGGCGCGGAGGAAGACGCGGTCGAGGTTCCGGTGGGTGACGCGGACCGAGCGGCGGCCCGGCGCGTCGAGGCGCATGGATTCGAGGTTGTAGTCGGGCGCCTCGATCGACTTGACGATGTGCCGACACTGAAGCCCGCCGGGGGAGGAGGGGAAGCGCTCCGCGCCCGCGAGGGCGATCCTGCGGGCCCGGACGAGGGCGTCGGGGGCGCTCTCGGCCCGCGTGTAATCGGCCAGGAGGGCCTGGCCGGTCGCCCACCAGGGGTCCTTGCGATTGGCGGCCAGGAATCCGGCCAAATGCTTGCGGATAGCGGCTTTGTCGTCATCGTCCTTAAAGGCACCGTAGAGGACCTCGACGAGCTCGAAGCGAGCCTCGAGGGCGGCCGCGGGCCGTCGGGAGCGGCGGCTCCAGGATTCGTGCTCGCCGAGCAGGGCGGCGGCCTTTTCGACGGGATGGGCCGCGGCGCCGGAGTCGAGGATCCGGGCGGCCTCGGCGGCGCTCGTTCGACCCGCGCGGGCCAGAAGGCCGGCGAGGTCGACGAGCCAGGTCTCGTTCGCTTGGCGCGGCGTCCAGAAGGAGGAGTCGGAGAGCAGACGGGCCATGAGGTAGACCACGGCGTCGCGGAGCGTGTCGCGCACGCCGGCCGGGTGATCTCCGGGGCTCCAGAAGTCGGGGAACTCGCGGACCTTGCGGGAGGCGAGGCGGTCGCGGTCCTGCCAGACCCTCATGACCGCCTGCCAGGCCTCGTCGAAGATCCGGTCGCGCGTCCAGCTCTTGAGATCGACGGGCGCCTGGGATTCGACGCGCTCGCGCCGGTTGATCTCCCAGGAATAGGCCTGGTAGTAGGTGAGGAGGGAATTCGCGTAGAAGAGATCGAGCAGGTCGCGCTCGACGGGGGAGTCCGGCCAGGCCTCGTCCCTGAAGAAGCGGACCGCGGTCTCGTAGCCGTGGAGCGAGGTCCTCAGCCGGCCCTCGCGGATGAGGGCCCAGGTCCAGAGGGACGCGTCGCCGGCCTTGCGGGCGTCGGCGCGGATGCGGGCGCATTCGGCCGCGGCGGCCTCGAATTTCTGTTCTTCGATGAGTTTCTCGACGGCCGCGCGGGCGGCCTGGCCCTCGCTGCTCGCTGATGGGCTCGCGAGGCCTGCCGCCGAGGGCGGCGACGCTTGCACCGCGCAGACCGGGCAAGGCCCGTCGTTGATGATCGCGAACAGGCCCGCCACGAGCAGGACGGCCAGGATGCCGACGGCCGGCCAGACGGGGCTCTTGACGCCGCGGCCGCGCGAGGACGGACCGCCGCCGGCCTCGTTCGAGGGGCCCGTGGCAGGGGTCATCCGGGGTGTCTGGTCGGCCATGCTGTCCTCCTCGCTCTCACGCTTCTATCAACGATAATACACCGCCCCCCGGAAATAATCCCATTCCTCCGGATGATCGCTACTACAGCCGGGGAGCCGATTAATTCCCCGCCGCATCAAGCCCTGTCCTCTTCCTTGGGGATCTGTGTTCTGAAGAGGTCGAATTTTTCCCTCATCCCTTCGTTGACCGACCAGCGGCCGACCTCCCGCATGTCGACGGTCTTCGCCCTGCAGACGAGAACCGCTTGCTCGAGGGACGGTCGGTCGTTCCAGTGGTAATAGGCGGCCAGGCGGTCCTTGACGCAATCGGTGGGGGACAGCAGGCGCAGGACGCGGCCGCTCGTCCGGATCTCGTGGACCTCCCGGACCGGCTCCTGGCCGACAGAGAGCGGCGGCAGGAGGAACTCCACGATGTAGGGGGTGCGGGGATGGCGGAAATGACGGCCGTCCTCGCGAAAACCGAGCTCGGCCATGGCTATCCTGATCCGCTTGCGGGGCACGGGAGATCGAAGGACGAAATCGAGGTCGAAGGAGGCGTACCGGTTCTTGGTGTAGATCGAAACGCATGCGCCGCCGGACAGAACGATGTCGAGCCCGTGGTTGAGGCAGGCGTCGCAGATGAACGAGGCCAGGGCCGGCAGGGACGAGGTCTCGGTGATCCTCATAGGCGTCAGAGGGGCTTTCCGGTGCGCCGGGGTCGGAGTCTCGGCGTGTAGAGCCGCTGTCGCTCTTCCGCGGGGACGAAGGTGAGGGATCTGTCCAGGAACGCCGTCAGCTCTTTCTTGAAGGGGTAGCGGGGATTGATGCCGAAGAGACGGACCTTGCCCTTGAGATGGCTGTAGAGGATGCCGTCCTGCTCCATCTTTAAAAGATGGTACTGAACCCCGCGGAGATAGAGGCCAAGGTCGCGGGCGATCTCGCGGGCGTAGGACTCGCCGTGCGTATGCACGTAGAGGAGCAGCCGGCCCTTGACGGGGGACTTCAGAAGGATCTCGAGCATGGCGGCCTCCGACTAAGTCAATTAGTCAATTGACTAATAAATTTAGTCATATTATACCCGAGAGCGCCGGCTCCGTCAAGGGCCCCCAAAATGAGGTCTGTGACGCGGCCCGGGGCTGGCGGGCGTCGCCGGGAGCTCCGGGCGTGATCATCCTCATCGCCGTCGGTGCCCTCGCGGCCACGTACGGGGCCGGAGTGATCGCGGCGGTCAGGGTGATGAGGAGCCTGGCCGGGACGGAAGATCCCCCACGTGGTTCCTTGTGACGCGCTACCCGCTTCTCTTCATGGCCCTGCTGCTCAAGTGAACGGTCTGATTCATACTCCCGGCGAAAAAATAGGAAATGGGTATCGTCTGCTATTCGGGGACACAATACCATTTTCCGAATTATTCCAGAAATTCGGAAAATGGTATTGTGTCCCCGATTTGTTTTAGAATGGGCGCGAATTCCCAAGGAGGGTACGCATGAGCAAAGCGATCCTGATCAAGGCCGGACTGGCGGTCCTCGGCCTGGCCGTCTTCGCGGCGGCCGCCGCCCAGAGCGAGAAGGGCAAAGGCTTCAACGGCCTCGGCCTGGGTCTCGGCAATCTGTCGCGCCTGTCGAAGGCCCAGACCCGGTCCATCAGCCCGGAGAACTTCACCGGGGAGAAGGGCCGGGCGGCGATGTCGACCGACGGCCCGGCCCTGAACGCGGCCCGGGACCTCGGCCAGGGCTGGAAGGTCTCGCCCTTCGTCCGCGTCCCGGCCGGAGAGACCTTCGTCATGGCCGACGTCAAGGGCGAGGGGGCCATCCAGCAGATCTGGCTGACGCCCGCGGGCAACTGGCGCTTCGCCATCCTGCGCATCTACTGGGACGGCGAGACCGACCCTTCGGTCGAGTGCCCCGTCGGCGACTTCTTCGCCTGCGGCTGGGGCCAGTACGCCCAGGTCTCGTCCCTGCCCGTCTGCGTCAATCCCGGCAGTGCCTTCAACTGCTACTGGGAGATGCCTTTCCGCAAGGGTTTCCGGATGACCATCGAGAACATCGCCGCCAAGCCGCGGCCCGGCGAGGACCCCAACCTCAACCGGTTCACCGTCTACTACCAGGTCAACTACACGCTGACGGACGTTCCGGACGACGCCGCCTATTTCCACGCCCAGTTCCGCCGCGTCAACCCCCTGCCGTACAAAGAGGTCTACACCATCCTCGACGGCGTCAAGGGCTGGGGCCACTACGTCGGCACCTACATGGCCTGGGGCGTCCACAACAACGGCTGGTGGGGCGAGGGCGAGCTCAAGTTCTACATGGACGGCGATTCGAAGTTCCCCACCATCGCCTACACCGGCACCGAGGACTACTTCTGCGGCTCATACGATTTCGACGCCAAGGCCCCGGACGGCTCGATCCAGTACCGCGAGTTCACGACGCCCTACGCGGGCCTGCCCCAGGTCATCCGCGGCGACGGCCACTACCAGGTCATGCAGAGGTTCGGTATGTACCGCTGGCACATCATGGATCCCGTCCGGTTCGAGAAGGACCTGAAGGTGACGATCCAGGCGCTGGGCTGGCGGACGGGCGGCCGCTACCTGCCGCTCCAGGACGACATCTCCTCGGTCGCGTTTTGGTATCAGACCGAACCGCACGCCAAGTTCCCGGCCCTCCCCTCGCGGGACCAGCTGGAGATCATCTAGCCTGATCGATTCGCAATAACGCCGTTTTTCTCAAGAAGACACAGGAACCCAAGACCGGCGTTTTTGCCCTCCGGGCGAACCGATCCGGCCCCATCTGCTTCGTTCTCGGGGTTCGCAGTACCAAAGAGTACAGCTTCACCCCTCGGGCCTCGCATCCGGGGCCGCCTCGATTCGCGAATAGATCAGGCTAGCCGTCAGTTCTGGCGGCCTTCGACCTCGTCGAGGACCGACTGGAGATACGTCGGCGAGCCGGCCGTGCGGGTCTCGAAGGCCCGCGTCATGGCCTTGAGCTCGCTCTGGAAGGGCTTGAAGTCCGAGGGATCGCTCCAGTTGGCCATGGTCAGGCGCTCGATGATGTCCTTCAGGCCCTGCGAGCTGACGATCTCGCCGAGGGCCTCGGGCAGACGGCCGCCCTCCTTTTCGCAGAAGCGGACGATGCGGAAGAACACCTTGCGCAGGACCTCCTGCTGGTTGAGGATCTCCTGCTTGAGCAGGAAGAGGTCCTTGACCGAGGTCGTCTGGGTCAGTTGATCGTGGAGGGCGCCGGCCCCGTCGACGACCTTGTCGACGGCGGCCAGGAACGCTCCGGCGTCGAGGACGGGATCGCCTTCCCCGGCGTAGAACGCCAGCTCGAGGCCGTTGTTCACGGGCTCGGTCCGGCGGTAGCGCTCCAGGGCGTTGAGGACCGAGGCCGGCGCGGCCGACGGAGGAACAGGGGCTTCGGGCTCCTGCGCGGGCTCGGCCTCGGGCGCGGGCATGGGCGCGAGCTCAGCCGCGGCCTCCGGCGCCGGGGCGGGGGAGTCGGCGGAAGCGTCGGTCCAGAGGGGGTCGCTATCGCCGAGCGCGGCGTCGTCGGCGACGCCGTCGTCTTCCGGCCCGACGGGCCCGAGCGAAGCGGCCGGCTCCTCGGCGGTCTCGGCCGCGGGGACGCCCGGCTCCGCTTCGGCGTCCTCGCCGGCGGGCTCGGCCTGGCGCAGGGTGGCCATCAGATCGCGCACCCTGCGCAGTTTGCCGATCTCCTCGGTCCAGTCGACCTCGCCTTCCGTCCTGACGGCGGGGACGGGGATCTGGGCGACGATGCCGGCATAGCCGGAGAGCTGCCGCTTGAGGCCCTCATATTCCGACTCGGCCCGGCCCCGGACCTTTTCGAGCTCCTGATGGAGGTCGCCGATTCGCTCGAGCTCGCCGCCGGCCAGGGCCGCGGCGTTCTCCATCATCTTCTGGTAGTTCACGGCGCGCTCGAAGTGGCCGCGGATCTCGCCCCGGAGATGCTCTTCGGTCGTCTGGAGCTCGGCCATGATCGTCTTGTGCTCTTCGAGGAACCCCCGGACCTGGGCGAACTCTTGGTTGACGGCGTCGATCCGCTTCTGGGCCTCTTCTTTTTCCCGCTGGATCCTCTCGACGAGGGACTGCTCGACCTCGTTCTTCTGGGCGGAGAAGATCTCCGTGACGCGCTTTTCGATGTCGTTCAGGATGGTCGCGGTGTCGAGCGTGGCTTCGGGGTTGGGACTCATGGGGCCTCCTTTAGGCTTGGACGGGCGGCGGGGCGGGCTGGCCCTTCCCGTAGAGATGGTTGATCAGGACCAGCACGCCGGTCGGAATGCCGTGCTCGAATTCGACCCCCATCTCGTAGAGGCCGTCCTCGACCATCCGGTTCCAGCGGACGTCGGCCCGGGCTTTGACGATCTGCTTCGATTTCGACAGGTACAGGGTCATGCGGAGCGAGGTGCCGACCTCGAAGAAGCGGTCGGTGACGATCCGGGCGCCCCCGAGGGAGATGTCCTTGGTCAGGGCGCTGACGAGGCGGGGCTCGTCCGTGGATGAGGGGCCGGGGATCTCGATGACCACCCGGTTCTCTTCGGCGATCCGCTTGTCTTTTCTGTTCTCGCGCATGGGCGCTCTCGTTCGGTCGACTCGCTCCAAATGGGTCCGGAGATTGCGGCTACGGGACGATTCTAATCCCGGGGGAACCGGCGTCCATCGCCGCTGGGGGTGAACGAGGGGGGGATTATCAATCCCCCCTTCTCACATCAGGAGAGAGGGCCCCCCGGCCGTTCGAGGGCGGGCAGGATGTCGAGCGGGGCGGCGGCCAGGACCTCGGCGCCGCTCGACCGGAGCTCCTCGGCGGTGCGGAAGCCCCAGAGCGCCCCGACCGCGAGCATGCCCGCCGCCCGGGCGGTCCGCATGTCGATCGACGTGTCGCCGACAAAGGCGCAGGCCGCGGGCTCGAGGCCGAGCTCGGCGGCGATGGCCAGGGCCGGCGCCGGGTCGGGCTTGAGCGGGACCCCGGGGAGCGAGCCGCGGATGAGGTCGAAGCGGTGCGGGGCCAGGATCTCCTCGGCCATCAGGGTCGTGAACATCTGGGCCTTGTTCGAGAGGACGGCGGTCCGGACGCGGCGGCGACCGAGCTCGGCCAGGAGATCGGGGACGCCGGGATAAGGGCGGCTGTGGAGGCGCCAGGCGGCCTCGTATTCGAGGCGGTAGTCCCGGATGACGGCGGCCATTTCGGGGCCGGTCAGGGGAGGGACGCCCCGCGAGGCGAAGACCTTGCGGACCAGCTCCTCGGCGCCCTCCCCGACGAGCGTCATCATCTCGGCGTTGCTGAAGGGGGCCAGGCCCCGGGCCGCGTAGACCCGGTTGGAGGCCGCGGTGATGTCCTCGATCGTGTCGAGGAGCGTCCCGTCGAGGTCGAAGATCACGCCGCCGATCGGAGACACTATTTCGCCCCCGATCGGTGGAGCGCGCCGAGGGACGCGTAGGTCCTCCAGGCGTGCTCGAGGCGGGCCCGGTCCTCCGCGGTCGTCTCGCGGCGGACCTTGGCCGGGACGCCGGCGACGATGACCCCCGGAGGGACCTGCATCCCCTCCGGGACGACCGCGCCGGCGGCCACGATCGAGCCGCGCCCGATCCGGGCCCCGGAGAGGACCGTCGCGCCCATGCCGATCAGGGCCTCGTCCTCGATCACGCAGGCGTGAAGGACGGCGCGGTGACCGACGGTGACGCGGGCGCCGACGAGGCAGGGCCCGTTCTCGTCGACGTGGATGACCGTGCCGTCCTGGATGTTGGCGTCCTCGCCGATGTCGATCGACGCGCCGTCCATGTCGGAGCGCAGGACGCAGGCGTACCAGACGCTCGCCCCCCGGCGGACGACGATCCGCCCGACGAGGACCGCGCCCGGCGCGACCCAGGCGCCGGCCTCGATGACCGGCGCTTCGAGCTTCTCCGAGATGCCCAGCTTGTCCATGGCCCTCTCCTTGCGGTGGCGGACGCCGATTCTACCGCACAACGCCCCCCGGGCGCCAGCCGCCCTCTAAAGACAAAAAGAGGGGGCCAAAAAGAAGGGACCGGGTCTTCGCAAACGCCCTTCTGTTTGCGAAGACCCGGTCCCTTCTTGACCCGCAAACGCCTTTCTGTTTGCGAAGACCCGGTCCCTTATGGTATCCTTACCGTTCCACTAGGGATTGTTCTCCTGGGGTGGGAATTCGTCGATAGATGGAGGCTCGCGTGTCCGCATCAGGCGGTTTTTCCGAGAACGCCCTGAAGATCCTCAGGGCCCGCTATTTCCTGAAGGACGAGAAAGGCGAGCTCGTCGACCGGACCCCCGAAGACCTCTTCCGCCGCGTCGCGGCCTACGTCGCCTCCGCCGAGAAGAGTAAAGCCGACCGGGCGAAATACGCCCAGGCCTTCCTCCGGCTCATGACCGACCGCGACTTCCTGCCCAACAGCCCCACTCTGACGGGCGCCGGCCGGGGCCTGTGCCTCTCGGCCTGCTTCGTTCTGCCCATCGAGGACTCGCTCGACGCTATCTTCGAAACGGTCAAGAACGCCGCCCTGGTCCACAAGGAGGGCGGCGGCACGGGCTTCGATTTCAGCCGGCTCCGGCCCAAGGGCAGTTTCGTCCGCAAGACCCAGGGGGTCGCCTCCGGTCCCATCTCCTTCCTCAAGGTCATCGACGCCGCGACCGAGGCGGTCAAGCAGGGCGGCACGCGCCGCGGGGCCAACATGGGCCTCCTCCGCGTCGACCACCCCGACATCGAGGAGTTCATCCAGCTGAAGCTCGACGGATCGTCCGTCGCCAACTTCAACATCTCGGTCGCCGTCACCGACGCCTTCATGGCCGCCCTCGAAGCCGGCGCCGCCTACGACCTGGTCGACCCGCACCTCGGGACCGTCGTCGGCCGCAAGGACGCCCGCAAGGTCTTCCAGCTCATCGTCGAATCGGCCTGGGCCGTCGGCGACCCGGGCCTCATCTTCATCGACCGGATCAACGCCGCCAACCCCACCGCCGGCCTCGGACCCATCCGGGCGACCAATCCCTGCGGCGAACAGCCGCTCCACGATTACGAGTCCTGCAACCTCGGCTCCATCAACCTGGCCCGTTTCCACGACGCCCGGGCCAAGGACCGCTTCGACTGGGACCGCTTCGCCGCCGTCATCCGCCTGGGCGTCCGCTTCCTTGACGACGTCATCGACGTCAACCGCTATCCGCTGCCCCAGATCGACAAGGTCGCCCGGGCCTCCCGCCGCATCGGGCTCGGCGTCATGGGCTGGGCGGACTTGCTGCTCCTGATGAAGGTCCGCTACGACTCGCCCAAGGCCCTGGCCCTGGCCGGCCGGATCGCCGCCTTCCTCCGGGCCGAGGCCACGGCCGCCTCGCGCGACCTGGCCGCGGAGCGGGGCTCGTTCCCGGCCATCGCCCAATCGATCTACAAGGGCGGCCGGATGCGCAACGCCACCGTGTTCACCATCGCCCCGACCGGGACGATCTCGCGCATCGCCGGCTGTTCCTCCTCGATCGAGCCCGTCTTCGCCTTCGAGGTCGTCTCCAAGATCATCGACTCCGAGCTCAAGGACATCCATCCCCTCTACGCCGCCTGGAAGGACAAGAACCCCGACAAGCCCCTGCCCGACTACTTCCGGGCCGCCCACGAGATCGCCCCCGAATGGCACGTCAAGACCCAGGCCGCCTTCCAGAAGCACGTCGACAACTCCGTCTCCAAGACCATCAACTTCCCCCACCAGGCCTCGGTCGAGGACGTCGAAAGGGCCTACCGCCTGGCCTGGGACCTGGGAACAAAGGGTATCACCATCTACCGCGACGGCTGTCGCGAGAGCCAGGTCCTCTACAAGAACGGCGCGGAGATCCTCCATCCCCGGGGCCGCCCCGACTCCCTGCCCTCGGTCACCGACAAGATCAAGACCGGCTTCGGCAACCTCTACGTCACCATCTCCTTCCACAACCAGAAGCCCTTCGAGGTCTTCGCTTCGATCGGCAAGAGCGGCTACTCGACCATGGCCGACGCCGAGGCCCTCGGCCGCCTCATCTCGACCGCCCTGCGCAGCGGCGTCGAGGCCGAGGAGGTCATCGCCCAGCTCAAGGGCATCGGCGGCTCCGAGCCCATCTTCACCGAGGGCGGCCTCATCCAGTCCATCCCCGACGCCATCGCCAAGGTCCTCGAGAAGCACTTCGGCGAGGTCAAGCACAACGCCAAGGATTTCTACACGGTCCGCTGTAAGATCTGCGGGGCGCTCCTCCCCGACGAGAAGTGCCCCGTCTGCATCAACTGCGGCTGGAGCCGGTGCGCATGAGGCTCTTCCACCTCCTCCTCGCCGCCGGCATCCTGGCCGGCGCCGCCGTCCTGGGCGCCCTCATCCAACGGATCGTGATCTCGCGCCTCCACGCCTGGGCCCGGAACGCGGCCTCGGATTGGGACGACATCGTCGCCGGGTCGATCAAGGGCCTGTTCATCGTCTTTGCCCTGCTCATCGGCCTGGCCGTCGTGTTCAAGGTCGTGCCGCTGCCTCCCGAGGCCCTGCTTCTCCTCCGGCGGGCCAACGGCATCCTGGGCATCGTCCTGGTGGTGGTCTTCTTCGTCCGGGTGGCCCGCCGGGCGATCTACATCTTCATCGACCGCCGGATCGAGATGCCGGGCTCGATCTTCAAGAACTTCGCCGCCTTCGTCATTTCCCTGCTGGGCTTCCTCTTCGCCCTGGACTACCTGGGGATCTCCATCACGCCCCTGCTCACGGCCCTGGGCGTCGGCGGCCTGGCCGTGGCCCTGGCCTTCCAGGACACGCTGGCCAACCTCTTCGCCGGGATGAACATCCTCCTGGCCCGCAGGCTCAAGCTGGGGGACTATATCCGGCTGAGCTCGGGCGAGGAAGGCGAGGTCTGCGACATCACCTGGCGCAACATGACCCTCCGGTCGCCCGAAGACAACATGGTCGTCGTCCCCAACAGCAAGCTGGCCGCGGCCATCTACACCAACACCCACCTTCCCTCGAGCGAGATGGGGCTGTTCCTTCCGGTCACGGTCGCCTTCGACAGCGACCTGGCCCTGGTCGAGCGCGTGACCCTCGAGGTCGCCCGCGAGGTCCTGGCCGGGCCGGAGCGGGCCATCGACGGCTTCGAGCCGGCGGTCCGCTTCAACGCCTTCACCGACATCGGCGTCCGGTTCTCGGTCGGCCTCCGGGTCAGGGAATACCCGGCTCAGTACCGGGTCCGGCACGAGTTCCTCCGCCGCCTCCACGAGCGCTTCCGCGCGGAAGGGATCAAGCTGGCCGTCGCCTCCCGCGCCGATCCGGGCGACAAGCCCTGAGCGCGAAGAGGCGCGGCGAGGCGCGGGAATTTGACCCGGGGGGCGATTTTTGGTATTTTTTTACCCTGACTTAAGGGATGAAGGAGCTGGCATGAAAAAAACCGCCCTCGTTCTCGTTTTCCTGGGATGTCTGGCCGGATGGTCCTACGCCGAGAGCAAGCACAACGTCGGCCTGGGGCTCATGCTGGGCGAGCCCACCGGCCTCTCGTTCAAGATGTGGAACAGGCAGACCGTGGCCTTCGACGCCGGCGCCGCCTGGTCTTTTGTCAACGACAAGCACTTCCAGATCCACGGCGACTTCCTCCTGCACAATTTCAACCTGTTTCGGGTCGACCGGGGCCGCATGGCCCTCTTCTACGGCCTCGGCTCGCGGTTGAAATTCGCCGACGACCTGACCTTCAGCCTGCGCATCCCGGTCGGGCTCTCCTACGAGTTCGAGAGGACGCCGGTCGAGCTGTTCATCGAAGTCGTGCCCATGATCGACCTCATTCCCGCGACCGAGGTCCAGATGGCCGGCGCGCTCGGCTTCCGGTATTATTTCTGAGGCCGACCCGGCCCGACCGGTTGCCGGGGGCTGTGATGACCGCCCACACCCTGGTTCTCGCCTTGGCCTTGGCCCTCGCCTGGCCGGCGGCGGCCGGCGACCGCCCTGACCCTGCCCGCCTCAAGGACGGGGCCGCTTCGGCCCTCGACGGCCCCCGCGCCGTCCTCGTTTCGCCCGAAGCGCCCCGGCCGGGACAGCCGCTCCGCGTCCTGGCCGTCTTCGGCGCGGACTCCGCCCAGGTCAAGCTCTCCCTCCGCGGCCCGTCCGGCGACACGGCGCCGAGCGATACGAGAAGGGGAGAGGGCCCGCCGTTCTGGGTCGCCGCCGAATTCGTCGCCGCGCCCGCCGGGCGCTTCTCCGTCGTCGTCGCCGAGGGCCGGCGGGAGGCCGCGGTCGATCCCGCCGACGGCCTCGACCTCGCCCGGGGCTGGTCCTGGGCCGCGGAGGGCCTCTATGCCGCCTGGATCGAGGCCTTGTTCGCCGAGGCCGACGAGCGCTCGTCGTGGAAGGCGCTTCACGAGGTCACCCGGGACCGGGCCCGCAATCTCCTCCATGGCCACCTCGGGCTCGGGGAGGACGACGCGGCCGGGCCGAACGCCGTGGAGATGACGCCCGATTGCGCCGACAACCCCTACTTCCTGCGGGCCTATTTCTCCTGGAAGCTCGGCCTGCCCTTCGGCTTCCACGAAACGAGCTGGGGGACGCTCGAGTCGCCTCCGACCGCCGGCCGCTTCATCGAGGGCGAAACGCGCCGGCCGTCCGGCCCGGGGAATTCCGTCCCGGCGATGAGGCGCCTCTTTGCCCGGATCAAGAACACCGTCCACGCCGGCAGCGGCCGGACGGCCCTCCGGGCCGACGCGACCGACTATTATCCCCTGGAGCTCTCGCGCCGGGCCCTCAAGCCGGGCACGGTCTTCGCCGACCCGTACGGTCACACCTACACCATCGTCCGCTGGGTCGGGCAGAGCCGCAAAAAGCCCGGCCTGCTCCTCGGGGCCGACGCCCAGCCCGACGGCACGATCGGGGTCAAGAGGTTCTGGAAGGGCAACTTCCTCTTCGCCACCTCGGATGTCGTCGGCGAGCCGGGCTTCAAGGCCTTCCGGCCCGTCGTCCGCGAGGGCGGACGGACGCGGCTCCTCACGAACCGGGAGATCGCCGCGGACCCCGGCTACGGCGACTTCTCCCTCGAGCAGGAGAGGATGGCCGGCGACGGCTTCTACGCGGCCATGGAGAAGCTCATCAACCCCGCCCCGCTCGACGCCGAGGCGGCCTTCGAGGACCTCTTCCGGGCCCTCCACGAGCAGCTCATCGTCCGCATCGGCTCTGTGGCCAACGGCGAGGCCTACATGGCCGCGCGCCCTGGCACGGTCATCCCTATGCCGTCGGGACGGGCCGTGTTCCAGACCTTGGGGCCGTGGGAGGACTACTCGACCCCCAACCGCGACCTGCGCCTGCTCATCGCCATCGACACCATCCTCGAATTCCCCGACAAGGTCGCCCGCGATCCCGCCGCTTACGACACGGGCGGACGGAAGACGCCCGAGGACATCCGGCGCGAGCTCGCCGCCTTCCAGAAGAAGCGGGCGGCCGAGCTGACCATCGCCTATGTCGGATCGGACGGCTCGCGCCGCGTCCTGACGCTCGAGGACATCTTCCGCCGCCAGGAGGCCTTCGAGACGGGCTACAACCCCAACGACAGCGTCGAGGTCCGCTGGGGCGCCCCCGAGGGGAGCGCGGAGCTCAAGACCGCCCGCCGGCGCGCCCCGGCCTCTCAGCTTGCCAGGATGGAGGCCCTGCGGCCCTGGTTCAAGAAGCGCCTTCGCCCCGCCTTCTGAATAGCCCGGGCCAGCCTCAGGGTTCAGGGCCTCGTTTCATTGACTTGGGCCCGGCCCTGTGATAATCCTTGGGGCTCCGCCCCGCAAAATGAAAGAAATGCCGCCCGGCCGTCGTCCAAAGACCGACGTGCCGAATCCGTCCATCCATGAATCCAGAGGAGGAGTATCGATGCGCACCCGTCACCCCCGTTTCTTCACGGCCCTCTTGGCCCTGGGCTTCGTCCTGGGCGCCTGGGGCGCGGTCCCGGCCCAAGCGCAGGTCACGGCCGACGATCTCAATCAGCTGACCTGGCGCTGGATCGGCCCGGTCAATTTCTCCGGCCGGATCGCCGAATTCGCCGTGCCCCCGGGGCAATCCACAGTCTATTACATCCTCACCGCGAGCGGCGGGCTGTGGAAGACCGAGGACGCGGGTACGCACTTCGAGCCGATCTTCGACAAATACGGCAACATGAGCATGGGCTCTCTCGGCATCGCCCCGTCCGACCCCAAGGTCCTCTACCTCGGGACCGGGGAGCCGATGCACGCCCGCTCCTCGTCCCGCGGCAACGGCGTCTGGAAATCGACCGACGCCGGCAAGACCTGGACCCACGTCGGCCTGAAGGACAGCTACTTCATCAACAAGGTCCAGGTCCACCCGACGGACCCCGACATCGTCTACGTCGCGGCCGAGGGCAAGCTCTACGACAACGCCATGGACTGCGAGCGGGGCTTCTACAAGACCGCCGACGGCGGCAAGACCTGGGAGCGGCTCTGGCCGCTCGACGACCGGGGCGTCGGCGAGTTCGTCGTCGACCCGCGCAATTTCGACGTCGTCATCGCCCAGGCCTACAAGCTCTACCGGCGGACCTGGACCTACATCGACCGCCAGCCCGGCAACCATCTCTACAAGACCGTCGACGGCGGCAAGAGCTGGAAGAAGCTCGAGACCGGCCTGCCGAACGCCGCCGAGCAGGGGCGGGCCGGCCTGGCCATGTTCCTGAAGAACCCGGACATCGTCTATGCCCGGCTCGACGAGCAGGTCAACCTCGGCCTGGCCGAGCGCGACGGCGCGGCCAGCTTCCGGGCCCCCGGCCAGTTCGGCGGCATGGGCGGCGGCGCGGCCGCGGGCCTCTTCGCCGAGGGCCAATCCTTCGACACGTTCAAGGCCGCCCGGATCAACCCCGAGCTGGCCAAGCAGGCGCCCCGGTTCGTCCCGATCGCGGCCGCCGACGAGGCCGAGCTGGTGAAGAAGCTCAACGAGCACATCGCCGACACGGACTTCCTGACCAAGTCCGGGATCGACCTGGCCAAGTTCAACGCCGCGGCCCGCAAGGTCCACGCCAAGGCCAAGGGCCTCGTCGCCGCCATCGACGAGATCGAGGCTCTCCACAAGCGCCCGGCGCCCAAGGCCGATTCGAGCGAGGCCAAGGGCCGCGCGCAGGTCACCCATCGCCATGTCCTGGAGATGCTCTACGGCGGCGTCCTCGGCAACCAACAGCCGGTCAAGCGCGACGGCGTCATCTACCGCTCCGACGACCTCGGCGAGAGCTGGAAGCGGATGACCGAGTACGCCCACACCGGCGGCAGCTTCGTGGTCAACCAGACCGAGGCCGGCTACTATGCCCGCGTCTATGTCGATCCCGCCGACAACAAGACGATCTACTGCCCCGACACCTACGCCACGGTCTCGACCGACGGCGGCAAGACCCTCAAACGGGCCAATTGGGACTCGGGCGCCTACAAGCTCCACGTCGACCACCGCGCCCTCTGGGTCGATCCCCAGAACGGCCAGCACATCATGAGCGCCAACGACGGCGGGGCGGGGGAGACCTGGGACGGCGGCAAGCACTGGCACCAGAAATCGACCGTCAGCGCCCAGCAGTTCTACGACGTCGCCGCCGACAACGAACAGCCCTACAACGTCATGGGCGGCACCCAGGACAACGGCGCCTGGATCGGCCCGTCCCAGAACCGGAACGCCTGGGGCGTGTTCGCCGCCGATTGGCGCTATCTGCCCACCGGGGACGGCTTCTACGTCGTCCGCGACTGGTGGAACCCCGACTGGGTCTATTACGAGAGCCAGTTCGGCAATTCCAGCCGGCAGAATCTCTCGACCGGCGAGACCCAACGCCTGGCCAAGCGGACGACCCCCGAGGAGCTGGCCAAGGGCCTGCCGGCCCAGCGCTACCAGTGGAACGCCCCCATCGTCCTGTCGCCCCACAACCCCGGCATCGTCTTCATCTGCTCCCAGTTCGTCCACCGCTCCCTCAGCCGCGGCGACACGGACACGTTCGTCACCATCAGCCCCGACCTCAGCCGGGCCGACAAGACGCGGATCGAGGAGTCCAAGAAGACCAATCTCCAGTACGCGACCATCTACAGCTTCGCCGAGTCGCCCAAGAAGCCCGGGCTCTACTGGGCCGGCACCGACGACGGCAACGTCCAGATGTCGCCCGACGGCGGCCACACCTGGACGAACATCACCGCCCTTTTCTACGACATGAAGACCGGCAAGCCCAAGCCCGGCCTCAAGGGCGCCCTCATCCCCTTCGACCGCTGGGTCAAGAGGGTCGTGCCCTCGGCCCACGACGTCAACACCTGCTATGCGGCCTTCAGCGGCTATCGGACCCACAACGAGGACAAGACCTACCTCTTCGTCACCCGCGACCTGGGCAAGACCTGGGAGGACATCTCCGGCGGCCTGATGAACCCGCTCTTCGACGTCGAGGAGGACCCCGACAACCCCAACGTCCTCTACATCTCCGGCGACGCCGGCATCCACGTCTCGATCGACCAGGGCAAGACCTGGACCGCGTTCTCGACCTCGGCCCCGAACGTCATCGTCCGCGACATGGCCGTCCAGAGGCGGGACCGCGACCTCGTCATCGGCACCTACGGCCGCGGCATCTACATCGCCGATATCGCCCCGCTCAAGGAGATGAGCGCGGACATCCTGGGCCAGGACGCGTATCTCTTCGGTCCCGAGGAGGTCATCCGCTGGAACCGCTATATCCAGAGCGGCGAGCAGTACGGCGAGTTCGCCAAGGTAGACAACCCGGCCCTCGGGGCGACGATCTACTACTATCTCAAAGGCGAGCCCAAGACGGTCAAGGTCGTCATCAAGGACCTCGAGGGCAACCTCGTCCAGGAGCTCAGCGGCAGCGCCAAGAAGGGGCTCCAGAAGGCCTCCTGGAACCTGACCCGGCGCGTCGACCCCGCGGATCAGCCGGCGGGCGGGCCGCCCGGCGGCATGCGGCGGGGCGGACGGCTGAACCTTGTCGACTACGGCAGCTACAAGGTGACGCTCAGCGTCGACGGCCAGGACGTCGCCACCAAGACGATCAAGGTCAGCCCCGACCCCAAGTTCAAATAGGCAAAAGAAGCGCCCGATCAAAAAGAAGGGACCGGGTCTTCGCAAGGCAAGCCTTGCGAAGACCCGGTCCCTTCCTGATCGGTCCCTTCCTGCCCTAATTCCCTGACTGGATGGGGTCGAGGCGGACGGCGACCTTGCCGGTGTAGGTCTTGCCGCCGGCCGTCAGCGTGACGGGGTAGAGGCCCGGTTCGGCCGGCCGGCCTCCCAGACCGCCGCGCATCCCCATGCCGAACATCCCGCCGCCCGGACGGATGATGGAGAAGACCCTCCGCTGGATCTCGCTGACCTTGCGGAAATTGGCCTCCCACTTGTCGAGGTCGGCCAGGGCCGCCTTGAGCCCGGCTTTCTGCTCGTCGGTGAGGTCCGCCCTCTGCAGGGCCGGCTCGGCCTGTCCCCTGATGCTGGAGACCAGCGTCTTGGTCGTGGCCGCCGGCGGGTCGAAGCGGAGGTCCCAGACGACGCGATTGATGCCCGGCTCGGCGGCGTCGAGGATGAAGGTCGTCTTGGTCGAGGGGCTGACGGGGTCGGCGATCTCGAGGGTCGCCGGCGCGCCCGGCTTGGCCCTGAGATAGTAGTGGAGGAGGGCCCCGTCGGGCGGGTTCTCGCCCTTGAAGAACAGGTCGCCCCGGCCGTAGCCGCCGCGGCGGATCGAGAGCCAGCGCGTGCCCGGCCTTTCCGGCTCGAAGAGGGCGGCCTCCTGGCCGAGGAGGCTGTCGGTGGCCTTGCGCAGGGCGGTGATGTCGTCCATGATCCACAGGCCGCGGCCGTGGGTCGCGGCGATGAGGTCGTGATCGCGCGGGTGAATGATCAGGTCGTGGAAGGAGACCGTGGGCATGTTGAGGAGCAGGGAGGACCAGCTCGCCCCGGCGTTGCGGCTGAAGAAGACCCCGAATTCCGTGCCCAGGAAGAGCAGGTTCTTGGCCACCGGGTCCTCGCGGATGACGTAGACGGGGTGGCCGTCGGGGATGCCGGCCGCGATGGCCGTCCAGGTCTTGCCGAAGTCGACGGTCTTGAAGACGTAAGGACGGAAGTCGTCGGAGCGATGGCCGTCGAAGGCGACGTAGCAGGCGCCCTCGTCGAACCGCGAGGCCTCGACGCGGCTGCACCACAGGCCCGGCGGGACGCCCTTGATGTTCGCCCGCACGTTGGTCCAGGTGACGCCGCCGTTGCGCGTGACCTGGACGTTGCCGTCGTCCGTGCCGACCCAGATGAGGCCGGGAACCTTGGGCGATTCGGAGATGGTGATGATGGTGCAGTGGGTCTCGGCGCCGGTGACGTCGGGCGTGATGCCGCCGGTCGGCTTGTCGGTCCCGCCGTCGCGCTCGCCCAGCTTGGTCTTGTCGTTGGTCGTCAGGTCGGGGCTGATGATCATCCAGTGGTCGCCCCGGTCCAGGGACTTGAACAGGTGATTGCCGCCGAAGAAGAGGGTCGAGGGATTGTGCGGCGACAGGACGATGGGCGACGACCAGTTGAAGCGGAAGGGGCCGCGCTGCTGCTGTCTCTGGGCCCGCAGGGCCTCCTCGGGCGTCGGCTCGGGCTTGGCCGCGGGGGCCTTCTTTGAGGGCGGGGCCGGCTTGACGTAGTCGTTGTAGTTGACGGTGTTCAGGGAGGTCGGGCGGATCTGCCTGGACTCGCGCGTCTCGACGTTGGCCCGCTGGATGGCCCCGCCCTGGCTCTCGTAGTAGACGGTCCGCCAGTCGGTGGGGTCGTTCTGGGTGTGGAAGCCGTCGCCGCCGCCGATGTTGTACCAGAAGTCGGTCAGCAGCTGGCCCTCCCGGTGCATCGACGGGCCGCCCCAGGTGCCGTTGTCCTGGAGGCCGCCGTAGACGTAATAGGGGTCGCGCATGTCGGCGCTGAGGGCGTAGAACTGGGCCACCGTGAAGTTGTCGAAGAAGATCCAGGTGCGGCCGTGGTCGTGCGTCAGGGAGGCGCCGCCGTCCTGGCCGACGTAGAAGCGGTCCTTGTTCGACGGGTCGAGCCAGATCGCGTGGAAGTCGGGATGGAGGCCGCCGATCTGGCTCCAGGTCTTGCCGCCGTCGGGGGAGGAGCTCATGTTCGTGGCCAGCCAGTAGACCCGTTGGTCATCGAGGGGATTGATGGAGATGTGGCTGTAGTAGAAGGGCCGGTTGTTCTGCCGGCTCATGAAGGTCCACGTGGCGCCGCCGTCCTCGGAGCGATAGATGCCCGTACCGAGCTTGGTCATGTCCTCGTAGTCGGGGTTGGGCTTCTGGGCGTTGCCGTCGCGGATCGTCGCCGGCGGCTGGAAGGAGGCCTCGACGATGGCCATGAGGACCCCGGGGTTGGAGCGGGAAATGGCCAGGCCGATGCGGCCGAGCTCGCCCGAGGGGAGCCCCTGGGTGAGCCTGGTCCAGGTCGCCCCGCCGTCGGTCGTCTTGAAGATCCCGCCGTTCGGGCCGCCCGAGTCGAAGCGCCAGGGCCGGCGGAGGCGCTGCCAGAAGGAGACGTAGAGGGTCTGGGGGTCGGTCGGGTGCATGACCAGGTCGATGGCCCCGGTCTTGCCGTCGTTGGGCAGGCCGCCGGCGAGCTTGGCCCAGGTGGCCCCGCCGTCGGTCGTCTTGAACAGGCCGCGGTCGCCCGTGTAGCCCCAGGGATGGCCGGAGGCGGCCACATAGACGACGTCGGGGTCCGTCGGGTGGGGCAGGACCTTGCCGATCGTCTGGGTCGTCTCGAGGCCCATGCGGGTGAAGGTCTTGCCGCCGTCGGTCGATTTGTAGACGCCGTCGCCCCAGGCGACGCTGTTGCGGACGCATTCCTCGCCCGTGCCGACCCAGATGATGTTCGGGTCCTTCTGGAAGAAGGCGACGTCGCCGATGGAGGCCGAGCCGTAGCGGTCGAAGATGGGCTCCCAGGTCGTGCCGGCGTTCACGGACTTGAACACGCCGCCCGAGGCGGAGGCGACGAGGACCTGGGTGAAGTCGCTGTCCAGGGCCTCGAAATCGGAGATGCGGCCGACCATGTTGGCCGGCCCGATCGAGCGCCAGCGGAGGTGCCTGGCGAGCGCCGCGTCGTCGGGCGCGAGGGACGCCGCGGTCGGCGCGGCTTGCGGGGCGGCGAAGGCGCCGGAAAAAGCCATGACCAGGAAGAGGATGGCGGCGAGCCTGAGCGTCGCGCCGACGGTTCTTTTCATGCCGACCTCCTTGGGTGTCGATTGGGGTAGGCCGGATTATAAAGAAAACCGCCGGGCCGTTCAACCTGGACTATTCGGGACTCGGCGGTTTGGCGTATAATAGACGAAGCATGTGGAAGAAAGGGGTTTCGATCCCGTCGCTGATCCTGCTGGCCGCGGCCCTGTCCTGCGGCGGCCAGCCGGAGGCCCCGTCCGCCGCGAAACAGGGGAGGCCGGGGAACCAGGGGACGGGCGCCGGAAAGCGTGAGTTCGACGCGGCCTCGGCCTACGGCTTCGTCAAGAAGCAGGTCGAGTTCGGGCCGCGCGTGCCGGGCACACCCGCCCACGCCGCCTGCGCCGAATGGCTCGTCGTAACCCTGAAGCGGTGGACGCCCGACGTCGTCGTCCAGGAGTTCAAGGCCCGGGCCTTCGACGGCCGGCCGCTCGAAGGGACGAACATCATCGCCTCCTTCGACAAGGACAAGGCGGACCGGGTCCTGCTCTGCGCGCACTGGGACTCCCGGCCCTTCGCCGACCACGACCCGGACCCGGCCAATCACTTCAAGCCGGTCCTGGGCGCCAACGACGGCGCGAGCGGGGTCGGGGTGCTCCTCGAGGCGGCCCGCTGCTTTTCGCTCGCCCGGCCGGCCGTGGGCGTCGACATCGTGCTCTTCGACCTCGAGGATTTCGGGGAGCACAACAACTGGCGCGGCAACGCCCGGGACTCCTGGGGGCTCGGCTCCCAGCACTGGGCCAAGAACCCTCACCGCGAGGGCTACCGGGCCCGGTTCGGTCTCCTCCTCGACATGGTCGGCGACGCCGACGCGGTCTTCCCGAAGGAAGGGACGTCGATGCACTTCGCCCGGGCCGTCGTCGAGAAGGTCTGGAAGATCGCCCGCGAGCTGGGATTCGGAAGATACTTCATCGAGACGGAATCGGACCCGCTCATCGACGACCATCTCTATGTCAACCAATTCGCCCGGATCCCGACGGCCGACATCATCGATTACGACGCCCGCCGGGGCGGCTTCGCCTCAAGCTGGCACACGGTCGGGGACACCCTGGACAAGATCGATCAAGCGACCCTGGCGGCGGTCGGCCGGACCGTCCTGGAGGTCGTCTATCGGGAGAAATAGGAGGTTGGGCCGGCGGGGGGAAACGGGAAGAAGCCGGGCCACTTCGGAGTCTAAACGCGTGTGGGCGAATTCTTATAAGAAGAGAGGAAAGGAGTCTCCACAATGAAGAAAGCCTCACTCATCGCACTGGCCGTCGCCGCCGTCTTCGTTCTGGGCGCCTGGGCCGCCGACGTCTCCGGGACGTGGGAGCTCAGCTCCCCCGGCCGCGGCGGCGAAATGATGACGCGGGACATCACCATCGTCCAGGACGGCACCGCGATCAAGGTCACCATGCCCCCGTTCCGCGAAGGCGCCGAGCCGATGGTCGGCGAAGGCACCGTCGAAGGCAACGCCATCCAGTGGAAGATCGTCCGCCAGACCCCGCGGGGCGACATGACCATGGAGTACAAGGGCACCGTCGACGGCGCGACCATGAAGGGCACCTTCATGATGATGGATCGCGAAGTCGAGTGGACCGCCAAGAAGAAGTGAAGTAGCGAGCGCGGGAGGCCGGGAACGGGGACACGGGCCCGGGGCCCCTGTCCCTCTCTCCGGCTTCGTTCGGCACAAATCCAGGGCAGGAGGGAGAGGCCATGAAAAACCGTAAGGGCATGGACCGCAGGGACTTCATCAAGGCGTCGGCCGCGGGATTGGCCGGCGTCGGGACGACCCTGGCGGCGGGACCGGCCGCGGCGGCTGGGGGGGCGGCGGGGCGGCCGGCGACGCCGGTCGCGGCCAAGATCAGGGATTATCGGCCCCTCGGCCGGACGGGTTTCAAGGCCTCCGACATCGGGATCGGCACGTCCCAGACCTTCCCGACCGAGGTCCTCAAGGCCGCCCTGGACGCCGGGGTGAACTACTTCGACACGTCCGAGGGCTACGGCAGGGGCCAAGCCGAGCAGAGCATCGGCGAGGCCATCAAGGGCCGCGACCGCGAGTCCCTGTTCATCACGACCAAGCTCCGTCTCGACGGCCTCGCCGACGCGGCGGCGGTCGCGGCCAAGCTCGACCAGTCGCTGGCCCGGCTCCAGACCGGCTATGTCGACTGCCTGATGATGAACCCCCTGAGCGCCGCCTCGGTCAAGGACGAGGTCTTCCACCAGGCCATCACCGAGCTCAAGAAGCAGGGCAAGGTCCGGTTCGCGGGCGCCGGCACGCACGGCGGCCGCCAACCCGGCCGGGGCGAGCCCATGGAAGACATCCTGTTGGCCGCCGTCGAGGACGGGCGCTTCGACGTCCTCCTCGTCGTCTATAACTTCCTCCAGCGGGAGCCGGGCGAGAAGGTCCTCGAGGCGGCGGCCAAGAAGGGCCTCGGCGTGACCATCATGAAGTCGAACCCCCTGGGCCGCTACTACGACACGATGAGCCGCGTCGAGCAGATGAAGAAGGACGGCCAGCCGATCGACGAGCGTCTGCAGAAGTCGATGGAGCAGATGGCCGAGACGGCCAAGCAGGCCGAGTCCTTCATCCGGAAGAACGGGCTGAAGACGCCGGCCGAGGTCAAGGCGGCCGCGCTCAAGTTCGTCCTGGCCGACCCGCGGGTCCACACCCTCAACCTGGCCTTCAACACCTTCGGCGATGTCCAGAGCTTCCTGGCCCTGTCGGGCGCTGGGCTGAACGGGACGGAGCAGGGCCTGCTCGCGTCCTACGAGCGCGACTGCGGCTCGCTCTATTGCCGGCATGCCTGCGGCCTCTGCGAGGCGGACTGTCCGAGCGGAGTGCCGGTCAACACGATCATGCGGTTCAACCACTACTTCGAGGTCCAGGGGAGCGAGCGGTTTGCCATGGCCGAGTACGCCGCGCTCGAAACGGCCAGGGCCGACGCCTGCCGGACGTGCCAGGGGTATTGCGAGAAAGCGTGCCCGTACGGGGTCCCGGTCCGGACGCTCCTCTGCCTGGCTCACAGCCAGCTGACCCTGCCCTGAGCCGGGGCGCGCTTGTTTCTGGACAAGAATCAGAAGCGCTATTATAATCGAAATTAGGATAATCGATTGTAGCAAACGATTGCTCAAAAAATTCACCACAGGAGGTGGTTATGTCCTTGAGGGCCTTCATGTCGATCTCGCTGCTGGTCTTCTTGGCGCTGGGCAACCTGGCTCCGGGCGCCGATGAGGCCGGATCTGCGGACCAGGCCAAAGAAGCCCGGCGGCGCCAGGAGGAGACGGCCCGGGCGCTCGGCCGGCCGGTGGAGCTGATCAACTCGATCGGAATGAAGCTGAAGCTGATCCCGGCCGGCGAGTTCATGATGGGAAGCCCGGAGGATGAGGAGGGACGGGAGGCGGACGAGGGCCCGATCCACCGGGTCCGGATCTCAACCCCTTTTTATCTGGGCGCGACCGAGGTGACGGTGGGCCAGATCCGCCAATTCGTCGAGGCCACGGGCTATCGGACAGACGCGGAAACCGACGGGCGGGGCGGATGGGGCTATACGGGCGACGAGAAGCGCCCTTTCGCGCGGACCCCCCAATACACCTGGCGTGAAACGGGCTTTCCGCAGAGCGCCGACCATCCCGCGGTCAACGTCAGCTGGAACGACGCGGTCGCGTTTTGCGAGTGGCTCGGTCGGAAGGAGGGGGCCGCGTATCGCCTTCCGACGGAGGCCCAATGGGAATATGCCTGCCGCGCCGGGACGCGCACGCTCTACTATCACGGCAACGACGCCGAGGGCTTGGCGGAGGTGGGAAACGTGTCGGACTTGACGGCGAACGCGAAGTTCGCCGTCTGGATGACGATATCGGCGGTCGATCGTGAGAAGATGGGGACGGCGAGACACAGCGACGGCTACGTGTTCACGGCGCCGGTGGGCCGTTTTCGGGCCAACGGCTTCGGCCTCTTCGACATGCACGGCAACGTCTGGGAATGGTGCGCGGACTGGGACAGCCCGGATTACTATCGGAGCTCGCCGACGGACGACCCGGCTGGTCCCGCGGACGGCCAAGCCCGTCTGCGCCGCGGCGGCAGCTGGCTGCACTCCGCCAAGTACGCGCGGTCGGCGCAACGCCGCCGATACCCTCCGGACGGCCGGAACAGCCCCATAGGCTTCCGGGTGGCCTTGGAGAAGGACCAAGCCGGCCCGAAGTGATTCAGGAGGAGCCTGTCCGGGCCCGGATTTCAGAAAACACTTGACAAAGGATCTTTCATGATTATATTGTCCCCAATAGAATAATCGATTGTGGCAAACGATTGCTTAAACAAAGCTCCTGCCAGCCATCAATTCTCAAGAACCACTCGGCTTATTCGCTCAGCTCATTCTTTAAAAAGTTTTATAGAGGAGGAGTCATGTCTCTCAAAAAAATCCTGATTGTCGGCTTCCTGTTCGTTGCATTTTCTTGGACTGCGGCGGCGCAGATCATCCAGACAGGCAATTTGAGCGGTCTCGTTCAGGACAACGAGGGGACCCCGCTTCCCGGAGTGGGGATCAGCATCACTTCTCCTGCCCTGATCGTGTCGCAAATGACGACCAGGACCAACGACAAAGGCAATTATCGGTTCCCCGCGCTGTCCCCCGGCCGGTACACGGTCACGTTCGAGCTGCCGGGATTCAGCACGCTCGTCCGAGAGGACATCCGGATCACGGTGGGGGAGACGACCTTCTTGAATGTGGGTCTGGAGCAGTCGGCCATCGAGCAAACGGTGGTCGTGACCGGACAATCCCCGACGGTGGACATCCAGAAGACGACCCTCACGGTGAGCTATGCCAGGGAGTTCTTGGAGAGCATGCCGACCCAGCGGCAACTGTTGATCAACTACTTTTCCGTCGTCCCCGGCGTGCAGAACGAGACGTACCACGGCGCCGCGACGAGCGACAACGCGTTCATGATCGACGGCGTCAATATCTCGGACCCCCTGTCCGGCGGTCTCCTGGTCAGCTATGGCTTCGACATCATGGACGAGCTCTCCGTTGACACGGGCGCCTTGCGCGCGGAGTACGGGAATGTCCGGGGCGCGGTCATCAATGCCGTCACCAAATCCGGAGGCAACGAGATCCACGGCCAGGCGAGCTATTATTTCCGGAACAAGAGCTTCCAGACCACGAACACCCAGGGGACGCCTCTCGATGGGACCTACGTCGGCTTCAAGAACGAATCGGACTGGTCGTTCAATATCGGCGGCCCCATCGTCAAGAACAAGCTCTGGCTGTTCGCGAACATGTCCTACTACAGCCTGAACCAGTATGTCGACGGCTTCCCCTGGGATCTCGGCCAGAATCTCCCCGTCGACAACTGGCGCTACTATCCCTACGGCAAGCTGAGCTGGCAGGTGGACGACAAGAACAAGCTCGTTTTTTCGTACAATCATCAGAATATCCGGCGGACCAACCGCGACGCCAGCATGTACCGGAATGAGGACACGACCTATTATCAGAACAATCCCACCAACACCTTCAACCTCCAATGGACCCGGTTCTTCAACGCCCATTTCTTCATGAACGCCAAGGCCGCGTATGTCACGCACAAGCTGGACTTCACGGCCAAGAACGACCAAATCGGTCTCTACGACAATATCACCCGCTTCTATTCCCAGAATTACGGCAACAACAGCACCTCCAAGCGCCCCAAGCTCCAGTTCAACCTGGACGGGACCCGGTTCGTGGATGATTGGCTGGGACGGCATGAATTCAAGGCCGGAGTGGAAGTCTGGTATGGCTGGGAAGTCGCCGAATCGTTCTATTTCCGCGACTCCCGGTACAACCTCAGCAACCTGATCTACCTGAACGACGGAGTGCCGAGCTATATCTACCACCGCGAGAACTTCGAACGGAAGGACAACAACGCCATGATCGGGGGGTTCATCCAGGACAGCTGGAGCCCGACCCCGAGAATGACGCTCAACCTGGGCGTGCGCTACGACCACCAGGAGGGCATCGTCCCCGTCCAGGGCTTGGACCGGACGCCGATCGTCTATCAAGGCGTTACCTACGATCCCCGGGTCACGAGCGCGTTCAAGCCGCTGATCTGGGACACGGTCTCGCCGCGCCTGGGCCTAGCCTATTCCCTGTCCAATGACAACAAGACGGTCCTGAAGGCGAGCTTCGGCCGCTATTACTCCTCGGCCATCAGCAATCTCTTCGTCGGCGTCAATCCCAACGGGGCCATCACCTGGAGGCAGAGACTGAACCCCGACTGGACCCTCAACGGGGACCCTTACCTCTTCAGCGCAGCTTCCGCTTCCCGGATCGACCCGGACCTGAAGGTCCCCTATATCGATGAATTCACCGCCGGGATCGAGCGGGAAATCATCAAGAACATGAAGCTGGGCGTCCGCTACATCATGAAGAGGGACCGGAACATGGTCGAGGACGTGAACATGAACTATGTGGACATGGATGCGCTGGCCCAGGGCCAGCTCGTCTGGACGAACTTCACGCCCTTCGAGGTCACCGACCCGTACAACAGCCGGCCCATCACCTTCTACGGCGTGACCGATACGAGCATCACCTCCGATTTCTATATCACCAACCCTCCGGACCTCGACCGGAACTACGACGCGCTCGAGGTCACTCTGCTCAAGCGGTATTCGCACAGATGGCAGATGGCCGCTTCCTATGTCTACGCCAAGGCCAAGAACCTGACGGCGCTGAACAGCGCCTTCCGGACCAGCCTGTATGACAACCCCAACGCCATGATCAACGCCTATGGGCGAGACACCCTGGTGTCCCCCCATCAGATCAAGATCCAGGCCTCCTACTCCGGGCCTTGGGGGATCAACGCCAGCGCCTATTGCTCCTATCTGACGGGACAACCCTACACCCGTCAGATCAGGAGCAACGATCTGGGCCTGAACCTGTCGCAGGGGGTCGTGACGATCTATGCCGAGGCGAAGGGCTCCCAGCAGCTCCCCGACAAGACCAATATCGACCTGCGTCTCAGCAAGGTTTTCAGGCTCCCGAACCGCCTCGGCGGGATCGATTTCATGCTCGACGTCTTCAATCTCCTCAACGACAACACGGCCACCAGCCTGGAGGCCATATCCAGCAACCCGGCGCTCTACACCTATGGACAGATCAAGGCGCTCGTGACGCCTCGCATCCTCCGCCTGGGCGCGCGCTGGTCCTTCTAGCTCAGACCGGAGGCCCTCATGAACACGAACACGATGTGGCTCTCGAAAACGCGGAGGCGCGGCGGCCCATGGCTGGGCCTCCTGGCCCTTAGCCTGATCCTCTGGTCGGGGTGCGGGGACGTTCGGACGAACAACCCTCCCTCCGGGGGCTCTCTCGACGCCCTGGCCGCTCCCATCGAAGGCCGGTCCATGCGCGCGACCTCGGCCATGCGGGTGGGCGAGCTGAGGCGGGGACCTGACGGCAACCGGGAAACCGGAGAGCGCCGGTATGACCCGACCGCGGATCCCCGGGGCGATTCCGATGTGCAGAGCAATTGGGACAACTTCAACGTCCCTCCCGGAGCGACCCACGTCCTCATGGACGCGGAGGGCCCGGGCGTCATCACCCATATCTGGATGACCTTCCTCGGTCCGGAGACGCACCGCTGGGCGCCCAACGGCTCGGCCAACCATCAGGAGCTCATGCTCCGCATGTTCTGGGACGGTGATTCCCGCCCGGCCGTCGAAGCGCCCGTCGGGGATTTCTTCGCCAACTGCTTCGGCCAGCGCCGCGAGGTCATCTCCGTGCCCATCGTCGTCGAGGACGGCGATTCCTACAATTCCTACTGGCGCATGCCTTTTCGGAAGTCGGCCCGGATCGAGATCGAAAACCAGAGCGACAAGCCGCTCAGCATGCTCTATTTCACTATCGACTGGATCAAGCTGGAGCGCCTGTCCCCGGCGACGCCCTACTTCTATGCCCAATACCGCCAGGAATATCCGGCCCGGAACGGCCAGGATTACGTGGTCCTCGAAACGGCCGGAAAGGGCCATTATGTCGGCACCGTCCTGGCGGTCCGGATGAGGAGCCCGGCCTGGTTCGGCGAGGGCGACGAGAAGATCTATGTGGACGGCGAGGCCAAGCCCTCGATCTGGGGGACCGGGACCGAAGACTATTTTCTTTCGGCCTGGGGCCTCAAGACGGCCAGCACGCCGACCTTCGGCGTGCCCTTTTTCGATCAGCGCGGCGTCGGCGGCCATACCAGCGCCTACCGCTGGCACCTCAGCGATCCGATCGTCTTCAACACCGGCATCAAAGTGACGCTGGAGCACATGGGCTGGATATCCCCGGACGAGAATCCGGCCTACGAGTCCATGAGCTGGAACGAGCGCGAGGACGATTACTCCAGTGTCGCCTTCTGGTACCAAACCGGCAAGCCGAACTTCGCGGCCCGGGCCCCCGGCGCGGCCGAGCGCCGTCTCGCCGACCTGGCCCGCAAGGCCTCCTACGCCCGCGATTTCGCGGAGACCGGCCGGCACGGACTCGGCGAAATGACCAAGCGGTCCCAGCCGGGGGACCAGGGAGACGTGGTCGTGTACCAGCCGCCCCAGCCGGCGGGCGCCTGGATGGAGATCCCGTTCGCCATAGACGCCAAAGAACCGCTCCACCTTGTGGTCAACGGCCTGAGATCCTTCGAAGGCGGCCGCTACCAGGCCGTTCTGAACGGCGTGAAGATCGGTCGCCCCATCGACTTCTTTGCCGACCGGCCCACGGCCCAGGAATTCCAATTGCTGGACTTCTGGCCGGAGCCGGGCGCCTACACGCTCCGGCTCGAATGCGTCGGCAAGAGCCCCCAAAGCGGCGGCTATGCCTGCACGATCGAGTCCGTGAAGCTTCTCGAGCGACGCCCGCGGGTCGCAGCCTTCGGGCACGACAAGGACAAGGATTGGAGGAAAGACCCCCTTCTCTACAGATGAGGTCATGACGATGAGAATGGGCTTCTCGAAAAAAGCCGCTCTGGTCGCCTTCGGTCTGGCGGCCGCGTTCCTGGCCCGGACCCAGGATCGGGCCGTCAAACCGCCGTTTCATGACGGTCCGGCGTTCATGGTCGAGCCCGGGCCGGCCTTTGTCCCCACGCTTCCGTCCGAGCCTGATGGGCCCATGTCCCTCCTGGCCAAGACGAAAAGCTATAGCGCGGCCCGGGTGAGCTCCTTCGCCCGCGGGGGAGGCAACCACGATACGATCGCCCTTCCCCTGGGCGGCCGGGAAGTCACGCTGGCCGATATCCAGGGTCCCGGCGCGATCACCCATATCTGGACGACCTTCAGGGGCGGCGGCCGGGATATCGTCCTCCGCTTCTATTGGGAGGGGAGCGACCATCCCAGCGTCGAAGCGCCCCTCGGAGACTTCTTCGGCGTGGCCATGGGGGTCGACGCCGTGGTCAACGGCTTTCCGATCCAGAACTCCGCGGAGGGGCGCGGCAGGAACTGCTGGTGGCACATGCCCTTCAACCGGTCGGCCCGCGTCACCGCCAGCAATATCATTCCCCCCGGAACCGCGGGCGCCCGCGACCTGGCTCTCTACTATTACATCGACTACCGGCGCACGGGAAAGGCCGATCCCGACATCTCCCATTTCCACGCCAGGTTCAGCGAGACCGATCCGGCGCCCCGCGGCCGCATGATCAAGCTGGCGGAGATCGAGGGCCGGGGGCACTTCGTCGGCCTGGTCCTGGGCCAGCGGGCCCGGACGCAGGGCTGGTTCGGGGAAGGGGACGACGTCATCACCGTCGACGGCCGGCTGTCCTTCGTAGGCACGGGGACCGAGGACTATTTCGGCGACGCCTGGGGGTTCCGGACGTTCAGCGCCCTGTATCACGGCGTTCCCGTCTACGAGGGCCGCAGGATCGGCGATCGCCTGAGCGCCTACCGGTTCCATATCGCCGATCCCATCCCGTTCCGCAAGTCCTTCAAGTTCGAGATCGAGCATTGGCCCTGGTTCAGCCCGTGGCCGAATACGGGGCGGGACTATTTCTCCAGCCTTTCGTTCTGGTATCAGACCGGGCTCCACAAGTCCTGGCCGCGCCTGGAGAAGGTGCTGTCCGCCGAGCCCTGGGACCCGGCCAAGGGCCGCTGGCACGTTCCCGACGCCCTCGAAGCCGAGGACCTCGGGATCCAGGTCTTCCGCAGCCGGGCCGTCGAGAGCCGCCAGGCCCCGGCGCCCATCGAGCCGCTGACCGAGAGCGGAGATGTCCTGAGGTCCCTCGTCCAGTACGGCCCCCGTCCCGAGCCGGTCTTTCTCATGCCGAACATGAGCGGCGATCATTTCCTCGGGTTCGATTCCGGCGGTGACGGCGCTTTCAGCCTGGCCGTTCCCGTCTCCGAGGCCGGCTCCTATGCGCTCCGCCTGCATCTCGTGCGGGCCGAGGACTACGGGATCGTCGAATGCCGGGTGAACGGGCAGGCGGTCGGCGACCCGATCGATACCTATCTGAGGGCCGAGGGCCTGACCCGTCCGATCCTGCCGCCGAAGGAATTCGTCATCACCGGCGTGCCCCTGAAGGCCGGGATGAATACGCTCGAATTCGCGGTCCAGTCCAAGAACGGCCAATCGAAGGGCTTCCGCATGGGCCTGGATTGCCTCGTCCTGGAAAAGACCCGGTAGTCGGCGGCCTGTTCAGGCCGTCCCCCGTCACGGGAGGCGATGCCTGCTGACGACGACGGGGAGCGTCAGATGGTCCTGAGAGCCGGGCGGGTTCTGGATCCCCTGGATGAGCAGTGACACAGAGGCGTCGGCCAGCTTCTGCTGGTTCTGGCTGGCGCAGATGAGAGGCCGCTTGAACATGTCGCAATAGGTGGAGATGTCGAACGCCGCCATCAGGACGGACCGGCGGGTCTGGATCTCGTGGGTCTGGACGACCTTCATGGCGCCCAGGAACACGAGATTGTTGACGCAGAAGACCGCGCCGATGTCCGGCGCCTTAGCGATGAGCTCGCCCATCATCGCCTCCCCGGCGGCCGGGGAATAGCCTTCCGAGAAGACCAGATCGTCGTCGTAGGGAATGCCGTGACGCTCCAGGGCCCGGCGGTAGCCCTTGAGCCTCACCGTGTTCACATAGGTCTGGGGCACGCCGCCGAGGAAGGCGATGCGCTCGTGGCCCAATCCGAGGATCGCGGTCGTGACCTCTTCGGCCGCCTGCTCGTTGGCGCTGGTGACCCAGGGGATGTCGGTCTCGTAAAAGATGCGGTCGATCAGGACGATGGAGCGCTCCGTGCGGATCTCCTCCATGGCCTGCCATTCCCGCGTGTGGACGGGCGCGATGATGATGCCGTCCACCTGCCGGTCGACAAGGACTCTCAGATAAAATTCCTCGTTCTCCTGCACTTCGTTGGTATTGCAGAGGATCGTGCTGTAGCCGAATTCACGGAGGCGCCGCTCGATGCGCCAGGCCAGCCCGCCGAAGAAGGGGTTCTGGATGTCCGGAACGATCAGCCCGATCGTCTGGGTCCTCTTCATCCGCAGGCTCTGGGCCAGGATGTTCGGCCTGTAGTTGATCTCCTTGGCGGCGTCCATGATGGCCTTGCGGGTCTTGTCCGATATCCGGAATTCCTTCGCTTTGCCGCTGACCACCCTGGAGATGGTCGAATAGGAGAAACCCGTCATCTGCTGGATCCTCTTGATGCTCATCGTCACCCCCTCCTAGAACAATCGTTTGGCTCAACCATTTATTCTATGCTATACTTAATCGGATTTTTGGACGGTTGTCAAGGCGAGACGACAAAGCACCCGGTGAGACGAAGTTAATAAGATGACCACTTACCTCGACATGGCGGGCATCGGCAAGTCGTTCTCGGGCGTCCCGGTTCTCGCCGGTGTTTCCTGGTCCCTCCGGCCGGGAGAGGTCCATGTCCTGGCCGGCGAGAACGGGGCCGGAAAGACGACCCTCATCAAGATCCTGGCCGGCGTCCATGCCGACTACGAGGGTGAGATCCGGCTGGCCGGCGACCGGGTGCGCTTCAGGAACCCGGGCGAGGCCGCCCGCTGCGGGATCGCCGCGATCCATCAGGACATCGCCGTGGTGCCGTCGATGAACGTCCGGGACAACATCTTCCTCGGCCGTGAGATGGTCGGGGGGCTTCCCTGGATGCGGTTCCGGGCCGAGCGCGCGAGGGCCGGGGACATCCTGAGCCGTCTCGGCCTCGACCTCGATCTGACCCGGCCGCTCGAGGATTTCCCGGTCTCCGTCCGGCAGATGATCGAGATCGCCAAGGCGCTCGTCCATGACGCCAGGATCATCATCATGGACGAGCCGACGAGCGCTCTCAACGAGGCCGAGGCCGGGCGTCTCTTCGAGATCATCCGCGACCTCAAAGGGCAGGGGTGCGCGATCGTCTTCATCTCCCACCGCCTCGAGGAGATCTATCGGATCGGGGACCGGATCACGGTCCTGAGGGACGGGCGCTCGATCCGGACCGCCGCCGCCGCCGATCTGGGACCCGACGGACTCGTCGAGCTGATGGTCGGTCGTGAGGTCGACAGACACTTCCCGGCCCGCGGCTCGCGGCCCGGCCGGCCCCTTCTCCGGGCCGAAGGGGTCTCTGTGCCCGACCCCGCCGGGGTCAAGCGCTGGGCCGTCGAGGACGCCAGCTTCGATCTCCGCGAGGGGGAGATCCTCGGGGTGGCCGGCCTCCGCGGCTCCGGCAACAGCGAGCTCTTTCACGGCCTTTTCGGGGCCCTCGGACGCGGGGTCCGGGGCCGGGTCTCGCTCGACGGGGACGCCTACAGGCCCGTGTCGCCGGCGGACGCCATCCGCCGCGGCCTCGTCCTCATGACCAACGACCGCAAAGCCTCCGGCCTCGTCCCGACCATGAGCGTGAGCCGCAACATCTCGCTGGCCTCGCTCGAGGCCTTCTCGCCGCGGGGCTGGATCAGGGCCCGCCGGGAGACGGAGGCCGCCCGCGAGCGGATCAGGTCCTTCGGCATCAAGGTCCGCTCGGCGGACCAGGACGTGGCGACGCTGTCGGGAGGGAACCAGCAGAAGGTCCTGCTGGCCCGCTGGATCGAAGCCCGTCCCAAGGTGCTTCTGCTCGACGAGCCGACGACCGGCATCGACGTCGGGGCCAAGACGGAGATCTACAGGCTGCTCAACGCCTGGACGGCCGCCCGGAAGGGGGTCCTGCTCATCACTTCCGAGCTCCCCGAGCTCCTGTCCCTCTCCGACCGGATCCTGGTCATGCACCGGGGCCGGATCATGGCCGAATTCGACCGCCGCGAGGCGACCCAGGAACGGGTCATCCGGGCGGCCATGGGCAAGGAGGAACAAACGTGACCATCCCCACCGGGTCCCCTCAGGACACCAGCCTCCGCCGGCTTTTCCGGTCGCCCGCCTTCCGCGCCCTGGCCGCGCTCCTTCTCGTCGTCCTCATCGGCTCCCTCTTCAACGCCGGCGGGGCCTTCTTTCGCTGGCCTACTCACCGGGACATGCTCCGGCATATCTCGGTCTTCGGCATCCTGGCCTGCGGCCTGACGCTGGTCATCATCACCTCCGGGATCGACCTGGCCGTCGGCAGCGTCCTCGGGTTCTCGGCCGTCTTGTTCTCTCTCTTGTCGCTCCAGCTCGGATGGTCCGCCTGGCAGGCCATCCCCGTCTGCCTGCTGGCCGGGGCCGCCTGCGGGCTGATGTCCGGAGGCCTTGTGGCCAAATTCAAGCTCCAGCCCTTCATCGCCACGCTGGCCATGATGGTCTTCGCCCGGGGCCTGGCCAAATGGATCTCGGGCGGCCGCAAGGTCTCGACGGCGGTCCAGCTCGCGGACGGGAGCTTCCAGTACCGGGACGTCCCGCCGGTATTCGAGGCTATCGGCTCCAAGCTGTTCGGCCAGAACATCGCCGTCGTCACGCTCGTCTTCCTGGCCTGCGTCCTCATCTGCTTCGTGCTCCTGGCCAAGCTCCGCTGGGGACGATACCTCTATGCCGTCGGAGGCAACGAGGAGGCCGCCCGGCTTTCCGGGGTTCCCGTGGCCAAGTCCAAGCTCCTGGCCTACGGCCTCTGCGGGCTCCTGTCCGCCGTCGCCGGCATCTGCCACGCGGTCCAGGAACAGCAGGGGGACCCGGAGGCGGGCACGACCTACGAATTGACGGCCATCGCCATCGTCGTCATCGGAGGGACCAACATGCTGGGGGGCAAGGGCGGCATCGGACTGACCCTGATCGGCGCCATGACCATCGGCTATCTGGAGAAGATCCTGAGCCTCAACGCCGTCGGGGAGGCCACGCGACTGATGCTGACGGGCCTGATCATCGTGGGCGCCGTGCTCTTTCAGCGGCACCGGAAATAGACCGATCGGAGCATCGGAACAAAGGAGTCTCATGAAAACCGAGCGCATCATCCTGACGATCGCGGGAACGGCACTCATGCTTGGGGCCCTCACGGGGTGCGGCAAAGGAGGGGAGCCGCCGGCGGCCGGCGCTCCGAAGTGGACGATCGGCATGAGCCAGTGCAACCTGGGCGAGCCCTGGCGGGTCCAGATGAACCAGGACGTCCGCGCCGCCGCCGAACGGCATCCGGAGCTCAAGGTCGTCTACAAGGACGCCCAGAACGACTCGCTCAAACAGAGGTCCCAGATCGAGGAATACGTCAACGCCGGCGTCGACCTCATCATCGTCTCCCCCAAAGAGGCCGCCCCTCTGACGGCCCCGGTCGCCGCCGCCTACCGGCAGGGCATCCCGGTCATCGTCCTGGACCGGCGCGTGCTCGGGGACGAATACACGAGCTTCATCGGCGCCGACAACAAGAAGATCGGACGGGCGGCCGGCCGCTGGATCGTCGAGAAGCTCGGCGGGTCCGGCCGGGTCGTGGAGCTCAAGGGCCTGATGACCACGACGCCCGGCCAGGACCGTCACTCCGGCTTCCGCGAGGGGATCAAGGACAGCGGGATCGAGATCATCTTCGAAGCGGACATGAAATGGCTCGAGCCCGAAGCGCGCAAGGAGATGGAATCGGCCCTGGCCAGGTTCCCCGCGATCGACCTCGTCTACGCCCACAACGACCCCGGCGCCCACGGGGCCTATCTGGCCGCTCTGGCCTCCGGACGCGAAAAGGGCATCCTCTTCGTCGGGATCGACGGCCTTCCCCACGAAGGCCAGGTGTACGTCCGGCAGGGGATCCTGGCGGCCAGCTTCGAGTACCCGACCGGGGGGCGGGAGGCCGTCGAAGCGGCCTTGGAGATCCTGTCCGGGCGGACCGTCGCCAAGGAGATCACGCTGCTTTCGAAGGTCTTCACCCCGGATAACATGGCCGGGGGCGGGGAGTTGCTGAAGGACGATTGATAGAGCCCGCCCGGCCGGGCGTTCCGTCGATATTCGCTGAGGGAGGAGGGAATTGCTTATGAAGCCTACGGTCGATATCTTTCTGCCCCTCGACGGCCGGCCCGAGCCGAACGCCGAGGTCTGGCCCGTGGCGGCCCGCCAGCTGGCCGAGCTGGTCGACGTCATCCGCAGGTGCGGCGGCCAACCGAACGTCCTCAATCCCGACCGGTTCGTTGCGAGCGTCGCGGAAGGCCTGTCCGTCATCAAGCGCGCGCGCGGCGACCGGTTCGTCAATTTCATCGCCGGCTGGGCCTATCCCGATTTCAGCGTCAGTCCCATGTGGCAGCTCCCCCGGGAGGTCCCCAAGCTGATGATCGGAAGCTCGGCCCCTGACTTCCCCGGCGCCGTGGGCCTCCTGGCCGCCTTGGGAGGAACGGCCCACGTCGGCATCAGAACATCGCGGCTGTTCGTCGAGGACTTCGGCGACCGCGAATCCTACGCCGACGCCGTCGAAACCTTCGTCAGGACCGGGGCCTACGACCCGCCCCGGCCGCGGGCCATCGATGTCCCCGTCACCGCGGATGACGAGCGCGCCGCCAAGACGGCCGCCGGCACCCTTCGCGGCATGATCTACGGCGCGGTCGGACCTCGCTCCATGGAGATGTGGAACAAGATCTCCGAGGCGGATTTCCTGCGGACCTTCGGCGTGGCCCGGGAGGGGTTTGACGGGCTCAGGCTCCTGAAGATGGCCGAAGCCGTCCCCGACCGGCGGGCCGAGGCCGCGTTCCGTTTCCTGCTCGATCACGGCCTGCGGCTCGACCTCGGGTCCGATCCCCGGGAGCACTTGACCAAAGACATGGTCCTCTTCCAGATGAAGGTCTATTTCGCCCTCCTGGAGCTCAAGGCGAGATTCGGCCTCGATTTCGTCGGCGTCCAGGACCAGCTCGATTGGATCGAGCACTATCCGGCGACCGACCTGGCGCTCGGCCTTCTGAACAACCGCCTGCGCCCGGAGTCCGACGGAGAGACGCTGGTCGCCGCGACCGAGGCCGACGACGGGGCGGCCTTGACCATGCAGGCGCTCAAGCTCCTCAACGGAGGGGAGCCCGTCGGGTTCAACGATTTTCGCTACTGGGACGCGCGGAAGGGCCTGTACTGGTTCGTCAACTCCGGCGCCCTGGCCCCGTTCTTCGCCTACGGCCGTCATGATTCTCTCGAAGGCGCCTGGTCCGAGCGGCAGACCTACATGTATTTCGAGAAAGGGGGAGGGACCAGCTCGCTCGTCGTCCAGGTGCCCGGCGTGGTGACGTGGGCCCGCTTTTCTTACCGCGACGGACGTCTCTATCTCGCGGCCGGCCGGGGTCTCACCGATGTCCCGACCGAGGCCGAGATGCGGGAGCGGAGCGCTCGGTGCAACGCGGAGTGGCCCCACTGGTACATCCGGCTTTGCGGCCGGATCGAATGGCACCTCAACTCGAACCACCCGATGACGGCCTTCGGCGACCATCTCGGCAAGCTCAAGGCGCTGGCCGGCGAGATCGGCGTCCCCTTTGAATGCTATGATCATCTGACGCCCAATGGGGTCGGACCTCAGCTTCCCCCTGGATTATCAATAAGATAAGCCCGAAAAATGGGCTCGGATCGTCTTATAACGGCTGTTTTTTGATCCAAAAATGAAAAAACTGGGCAGGAAGGAAGGACGGATGTTTCATTTATGGGGTCAAAAATGCGGGTTGTAAGGCATTTCGAGGCCAAAAAACGTGCCTAAGTTATTTAGAAATATGTAAGTTGCTGAGGTCCGACCCCATTGGGGTTGATTGCTCGGCCGGCCTTCAATAAGATAGGGCCGATTCGTTCGCGAGGAGGTCCCATGAAGCACCCGTTTCACCGTGTCGCCGCGTTCCTGTCTATCCTGCTTCTGGCGACGGCGCTCGCCCCGGCCCAGGTCACCAAGGCCGATTACGAGCGGGCGGCCGGACTGCGGGCCAAGTACTCGGCCCTGGCCCTGAACGTCGTCGACAGGGGCGGCTGGATAGGCAAGACCGCCCGCTATTGGTATCGCAAGTCCGTCAGCGGCGGGAACGAGTACTGGATCGCGGATGCCGTGAAGAAGACCAAGACGATCGCCTTCGACCACGCCAGGCTCGCCGCGGGCCTGGCCGCCGCTTCGGGGGAGAAGGTCAGCGCGCTCGATCTGCCCGTCATCACCCTGAGCTTCGCCGAGGACGGCAAGTCGGTCGAGATCGCGGCGTTCGGCGCCCGCTGGTCCTGCGACCTCACGACCTACGCCTGCAAAAAGCTCGAAGGCCCCGGGCCCCGCGGCCCCCGCGGCGGCGGGATGTCGATGTGGGTGAGGGGCCCGGCCCCCGAGGCCGCGTCGCGGGAGGCCAAGGCCTCGCCCGACGGCAAGTGGGAGGCCTTCATCAGGAACTACAACGTCTGCATCCGGGACAAGGCGGCGAAGCAGGAGTTCGTCCTCAGCCGCGACGGCTCGGAGGGGAACTACTACACCTTCGAATCCATCGCCTGGGCGCCCGACTCGAAGAAGGTCGCGGCCCTGCGTCTCCGGCGCGGCACCCACCGCGTCATCCAGTACGTCGAGTCCTCGCCCGCGGACCAGCTCCAGCCGAAATACCACGCCATGGAGTACGCCAAGCCGGGAGACGCGCTCGACCTCGAGCGGCCGGTCCTCTTCACCGTCGATTCGAAGACCGGGCGGGAGATCGACAGCGCCCTGTTCGACAATCCCTACGAGCTCGGCCCGCTCGCCTGGCGCAAGGACAGCCGGGCCTTCACGTTCGAGTACAACCAGCGCGGTCATCAGGTCTACCGGGTCATCGAGGTCGACGGGGCGACGGGCGCGGCCCGGGCGGTCGTCGACGAGCAGGCCAAGACCTTCTTCCCCTACAGCGGCAAGAAGCACCGCCACGACATCGACGACGGCCGCGAGGTCGTCTGGATGTCCGAGCGCGACGGCTGGAACCACCTCTACCTCATCGACGGCGCGACCGGCGCGGTCAAGAACCGGATCACGACGGGGGAGTGGGTCGTCCGGTCCGTCGACAAGGTCGATGAGGCCAACCGGCAGGTCTATTTCCAGGCCAGCGGCGCCCGGCCCGGCCTGGACCCGTATTTCATCGACGCCTACCGGATCAACCTCGACGGGACCGGCCTCGTCCGGCTGAGCGACGGCGACGGGAACCATTCGGTCGCGTATTCGGCCGACGCCGGCTATCTCGTCGACTCCTGGTCGCGCGTCGACCTCCCGCCGACGACCGTCATCCGGCGTGTGTCCGACCGTTCGGTCGTCATGACCGTCGAGAAGGCCGACATCGGCGGGCTTCTCGAGGCCGGCTGGAAGGCCCCCGAGGTCTTCACGGCCAAGGCCCGCGACGGCCGGACGGACATCTGGGGGATCATCTTCCGGCCTTCGAATTTCGACCCGGCCAGGCCGTATCCGGTCATCGAGTACATCTACGCCGGGCCGCACAGCTCCTTCGTCCCCAAGTCCTTCCAGGCCTACAACAGCATGCGCGCCCTGGCCGAGCTGGGCTTCATCGTCAGCCAGGTCGACGGCATGGGCACGAGCAACCGCTCCAAGGCCTTCCATGACATCTGTTGGAAGAACCTGGGCGACGCCGGGTTCCCGGACCGGGTCCTCTGGCACAAGGCCGTGGCCGCGAAGTATCCCCATTATGACATCAGCCGCGTCGGCATCTACGGCAACTCGGCCGGCGGACAGAACGCCCTCGGGGCGCTCCTCTTCCAGCCCGACTTCTACAAGGCCGCCGTCTCCTCCTGCGGCTGTCACGACAACCGCATGGACAAGATCTGGTGGAACGAGCAGTGGATGGGCTGGCCCCTCGGGCCCGAGTACGCGGCGGCCTCCAACGTCGACAACGCGCACCGGCTCCAAGGCCGGCTCCTGCTCATCGTCGGCGAGATGGACACCAACGTCGATCCGGCCTCGACCATGCAGGTCGTCAACGCCCTGATCAAGGCCGGCAAGTATTTCGACCTGCTGGTCATCCCCGGCGGCGGGCACGGCATGGGAGGCGCCTACGGGGAGCGCAAGATGTACGATTTCTTCGTTCGCGCCCTCCTGGGGGCGGTCCCGCCCGATTGGAACTCCGCGGCCGGCGCGGCATCGGGGAAGTAATCGGCCGGGCGCCGAGCGCCAGGCCCCTGCTTCCGCCCGCCCCGCCCGTCGCTTGCGGGCCCACGGGGGAGCGCTATCGGCGGGCCTTGACTGTGAATGACTCGATGACGGACCCGTCCTTCCCTGTGACCGTGAGGCGGAGCTCCGTTCGGGTCGCCTCGACCTTGGCGATCTGGTCCTGGGCCAGAGCGAGCGCGAGAAAATCGTTCCCCTGTGTCCCGGGCAGGACCTTCGTCAGCCGGTGAAAGTGCCCGCCGAGGACGAGGTCGACCCGGCCTTTGTTCGCCAGGGCCGTCCATTTGTCGGCCCCGTCGCGGGTCCAACCCCAGTTGGGCTGATGGAGGATGACGATCCGAAAGGGCGCCTCGGCGGCCCGCTTGTCGGTCTCGATGTGCCGCTCGAGCCAGGCGAATTCCTCGTCGCGGTAGGCTTCAAACTTGTTCAGCCCGGCATAGACGGGGGTCTCGTCGGGCTTGTCCTCGCCCGTGTCCAGGATGATCATGTGGAGCGGGCCGTGGTCGCGGACGTAATAGAAGCGGCCCTCGGGCGTGGGGACGTAGTCGAAGAGCCGGCGGGCGAAGGCGCCGCGCGTCTCGTGGTTGCCGCGGAGGAACATGAGGAGCTTGGAGCCGTCGGCGGCCTTGGCGGCGGGGCCGAGCCAGCGGCCGAAGATCTGGTCCTCGGATTCCAGGCTATGAACGATGTCGCCCAAGTGCACGACGAAATCCGCGGCCGGCCAATCGACGGCCTTCAGGAGGTCCGCGACCCGGTCGGTGTCTTCGTGGGTGTCGGCGATCGCGCTGAAAGAGACGGAGGGCTTGGACCGGTCGAAGGTCGTGAAGGACCTCTCGGGGCTTTCGGCCGCGAGCCCTTTCTCGGGCCAGTAGGCCTTCATCTTGACGACGCGGGTCGAAACGGCTTTATACGCGTAAACGCGACCCGGCGTGAGCCCGGACAGGTGAACGGCGTGGAGCGTCCCGACGGGCAGGAGGCCGTGCGCGGCGCTGTCGGCCTCAAGGTCGAGGGCCCCGTCCTTCGCTCCGTAGACGATCTTGGCGTGGCAGGGCGTGTCGGTCAGCCAGACGATCGTCGCTCCCGTCTCGGAGAGGGAGGAGATGTAGGGGCCCTGCATGATGACCGGCTTCGTGTCATGGACGATGAAGGGCTCTTTCTGGGCGGGGGTGGGGAGGGCGAGGAGGGCGAGGAGGAGAAGCGAAGAGAAGAGAGCGAGGACCGATGGACAAGCCGATGTTTTCCGGGTCATGTGCTTCATGTTTGCTCCTTTCGTCGGCCTCATTCTAACCTGGGCTATTCATAATAACGCCGGTTTTTTCATAAGACAAGAAAACCCAAGACCGGCGTTTTTACCCTTCGGGCAAGCCGATCCGGCCGCATCTGCTTCGTTGCAAAGGGTTCGCAGTACCAGGAGTACAGCTTCACCCTTTGACGCCTCGCATCT
>JAXDAV010000074.1:0-121374 GCA_034679465.1 Candidatus Aminicenantota bacterium
AGGGCCTAAGCAGACGGCGGCCAAAGAAGAAGAACAGAAGCACCCGGGACCGGGTCTTCGCAAAACGGCAGGCCTTCCGTTTTGCGAAGACCCGGTCCCTTCTGATTCGGTCCCTTCTGATCCTAAATCGGGGACACGTCCCTTCGGAACACGTCCCCCTCCAGGCTAGGCGCCGTACTTTTGGAGCTTCAGGGCGTGGGCGAGCATGAGCGGCATGGCCGAGATCGAGCGGAAGCGGCCGAGCATCCCCTTGGCGCAGGCCCGTTCGGTGAAGGCCGCCACGTCGTCGGCGCCGGCCGTCGGCGAGACGAGCAGGAACGGATTGGGGTGCCAGGAGTGCCCTTTGAGGACTGACGGCGTCGAGTGGTCCGAGGTGACGACGAGGACGTCCGGCTTGAGCGCGGCGAGCCGGGGGAGGAAGGGGTCGAGGGCCTCGATCGCCGCCACCTTGGCCTCGAATCGGCCGTCCTCGCCGGCCGAGTCGGTCTTCTTGTAGTGGACATAGAAGAAATCGTGGTCCGCCCAGGCCTTCTCCAGAGCCTCGAAGAGGTCGGCCGTTTCGGCGCCGGCGCCGATGACCTCCATGCCCAGAAGCTTGGCCAGCCCGCGATACATCGGGTAATTGGCGATGGCCGCCGGCCGGAGCTTGAACAGCTCCGGCATGGTCGGGATGGAGGGGAATTTGGAGAAGCCCCGGAGCAGGGCGGCGTTGGCCTTGACTTCGCCTTTGAGGACCTCGGCGACGTCGTCGAGGAAGCGGTTGACGATGTCCGCGGCCTTGGCCGCTCCGGCCTCGAGCGCCGTCGTCGGCGCCGGCGCCTTGCCCTCCTTCTGCGGGTCGGCGTCGCTGAGGGCGTCGGCCAGGCCTTCGGCCGTGAATCGGGCCACGAAGCGATGCTCCTTGCCCGGGAAGACCCGGACCTCGACGCCCTCGCGCTGGGGCAGATGGGCGTTGAGATGCCCGCAGATGCGGACGTTCTCCTCGGTCGGGATGCGGCCGGCCCGCCGATCGACGACCAGGCCGCTTTTGATCGTGGCGAAGTTGCCGCGGGCGACGAGATCGTTCCGGCCGACCTCGACGCCCGAGCCGAGGGCCTCGAGGATGCCCCGGCCGAGCCGATACTTGAGCGGGTCGTAGCCGAAGAGGGCCAGGTGCGAGGGGCCGCTGCCCGGCGTGATGCCCATCATGACGGGGTCGGAGACGCCGCAGACGCCCGCCTTGGCCAGCCCGTCGAGGTTGGGCTTGCGGGCCGCCTCGAGCTCGCTCTCCCCGTCGGCCGGCAGCCCCCCGACCCCGTCCATGACCAGCAGGACGATCTTCGAATCCGTCTGTTGACTCAGCTCGCGGGCCAGATCTTCCCAGTCCATGTCGTCTGCTCCTTTAGAACCCGGAGTATCGGATTCAACTCCGATGTCTTTTCAGCCCGGGTCTCTTTGTATTTTATTCACGAGCCGATATGGCGAGGCGCCAAATCAGCTGGTAGCGACTGACGCTTTGCCGGCCCTCGGCGTTCTCTTTGATCGCGTACATCCTGCCGCCCTTCCAGACCTGGGGCCGGGTGGACTCCGGGATCGGCAGCTTGACCAGGCCGCGGCCGTCCCTATCGAAGACATCATAATATAACGACTTCCCGTCGTCTGTCCGTTCAAATGTTTTGATGCCGTCGGCCGTCGCCATCTTGCCCTGCCAAGCCGTTTCGCGAGGCCGGTCGGCGCAGGCCAGGCCCGACGTCAGGATAAGCGCGATCATGCCGCCTCGAATGATCGAATTCTCCATCAGCGACCTCCCTAGCCTGGACCATTCATAAAAACGCCACCCCAGACCGGCGTTTTACCCTTCGGGCAAGACGCTTTGGCGCCCTTCATGGCCTTTTCATGAAGTGAAAGACGACCTGCAGGCACTCCGGGTCCTTGTATTCGATCGCCAGCTTCCAGCCGGCGTTGGCCGCCCGGTCCTGCCAGATGGTCTCGAAGATGGTCCGGTATTCTTCGAATGGAAGCCACTGCCTCAAATGGCCGGACCTTTTGTAGAGAAAGAAGAAGTGCGTCTGGAGACTGACGACGGCCTCTTCGTCGGTGAGCTTTTCCAGCGTGACCAGATTTCCGTAAAGACGGCTTTCCGCCCAGCAGAGGTAAAGGATGAAAGCCCTCGCCGGGGGCACGAACGGCACCCAGCTTTTAGCTCCCACAAAATAGCCGGCGCCGGTCTCGAACAGGTTCAGCGCGAAGTCCTTGCCGTTCTTTTCCGCCGTGGTGAGATAGATCCGAATCAGATCCGACCAGAGGGTCTCATTCCTCTGCCAAGTCATCGTTTCTTCCGGCAACGGGGGGAATTCCGAGGTCGGAGGAGGCGGGAGCCGGTCGAGACGGATCATGATGTTTTCCATATGCCCGAAATACCAGCGGTCCCCTTCCTTGATGAAGGACAGGGATCGCTCGGTCGTCATCTCGCGGCCGATCCGGAGCTTGACTACGAAATGAACCAGGTTCCCGACCGGGATGATCTCCGGAGCGTTCCAATCCGACAAAGCGCCATGGTCGCTCGTCGCCTTCATCAATTCCTTCAGCCATTTCAGATGAAGTTCCTTATCGGTCCCGTAAAGAGGCCGGATCTGGTTCACTGTCAGCGTGCCGGCTTTAAGGGCGGACACGAATTCCTTCCAGATGGCCAGGTCATCCGGGCCGCCCGGATGGGCCGGTCTGCAGAAAAACGACAGCCAGAAGCCCATCAGGACGAGCCCGAGACGTCTCATTTTATCCTCCTTCGGGCGCCTGAGCGGAACCCGCCATCGGTCATGTTAGGTCTTTTGGATATCCCGGTCAATTCTGATAAAATCGCACCATCATGCAGAAAGTCCTCATTCTCGATTTCGGGTCGCAATACACCCAGCTCATCGCCCGGAAGATCCGGGAGCTGGGCGTCTACTCCGAGATCCTGCCCTACTCGACCCCGCTCGCCGCGGTCCGGAAGGCCGGGCCGTCCGCCCTCGTCCTCTCCGGCGGCCCTCAGAGCGTCTACGGCAAGGCCGCGCCGCACCCCGACAGGGACCTCTTCAAGCTCGGCGTCCCGGTCCTCGGCATCTGCTACGGCGTCCAGCTCATGGCCCACTTCCTCGGCGGCGAGGTCATCCCGTCCAAGGAGCGCGAATACGGCTTCGCCGCGCTGCGCGTCCTCGACCGGTCGGGGCTCCTGGAAGGCGTCAAGGACAAGGGGCAGGTCTGGATGAGCCACGGCGACAGGCTCGAGTGCACGCCGCCGGGCTTCCGCCTGACCGGGAGCACGGCCAACACCCGGGCCGCCGTGATCGAGGACCGGGACCGCAGGTTCTACGGCGTCCAGTTCCATCCCGAGGTCATCCACACGAAGGAGGGGCTCAAGGTCCTCTCCAACTTCCTCTTCCGCGAGGCCGGCCTCGCGGCCGACTGGACGATCTCCTCGTTCGTCGCCCGCAAGGTCCGGGAGATCCGCAAAACCGTCGGCCACGGCCGGGTCATCTGCGGCCTCTCCGGGGGCGTCGACTCCCTCGTCACCTCGCTCATCATCCACAAGGCCATCGGCCGCAGGCTGACCTGCATCTTCATCGACAACGGGCTCCTCCGCAAGGGCCAGTACGAAGCGCTCATGGAGGCCTTCCGCCACAAGTTCGCCCTCAAGGTCGTCGGCATCGACGCCTCGGACATGTTCCTGGACAAGCTCCGCGGCCTCGTCTCGCCCGAACAGAAGCGCAAGACGATCGGCCGCCTGTTCATCCACCTCTTCGAGCGCGAGGCCATGCGGCTCGGCGGGGCGGCCTTCCTGGCCCAGGGGACGATCTACCCGGACGTCATCGAATCCAACCCCGTCAAGGGGCCCTCGTCGGTCATCAAGTCCCACCACAACGTGGGCGGTCTGCCCCAGGGCCTGAAGTTCAAGCTGGTCGAGCCGCTCCGGGACCTGTTCAAGGACGAGGTCCGGGCCCTGGCCCTCGAGCTCGGGGTCGACGCCGATTTCATCCACCAGCACCCCTTCCCCGGTCCGGGGCTGGCCGTCCGGCTGATCGGAGAGGTCAACCGGGAGAGCCTGGAGATCCTGCGGGCGGCCGACGACATCGTGCTCCAGGAGGTTCAGAAGGCCGGGATCTACAAGAAGCTGTGGCAGGCCTTCGCCGTCCTCCTGCCGGTCCGCTCGGTCGGGGTCATGGGCGACCGGCGGACCTACCACCGGGTCGTCGTCATCCGGCTGGTCCAGAGCACGGACGGCATGACGGCCAACTGGTATCCCGCGTCGGCCCGGCTGCTCGCGCGCATGTCGACGCGCATCGTCAACGAGGTCCGGGGCGTCAACCGGGTCGTCTATGACGTGACGACCAAGCCGCCCGGGACGATCGAATGGGAATGAGAACGGATGACGAAAAGATCTCGCTCATGGAACCGACGTTCGTTCACCTCCATAACCATTCCGAGTACTCCGTCCTCGACGGCTGCCTGAAGGTCGAGGCCCTCGTCCAGGCGGCCTACGAGGCCAAGATGCCCGCCGTGGCCATGACCGACCACGGCAACGTCTTCGGCGCGGTCCAGTTCTTCAAGGCCGCCAAGGCCAAGGGCGTCAAGCCGATCCTCGGCTGCGAGATCTACGTCGCCCCCCGGAGCCGCTTCGACAAGAAGCCGGGACCGGCGGACGAGGTCCACAGCCACCATCTTGTCCTGCTCGTCAAGGACGACCGCGGCTACCGGAACCTGTGCTTTCTCCTCACCCAGGCCTATCTCCAGGGCTTCTACTACCGGCCGCGGATCGACAAGGAGCTCCTGACCGCCCACAGCGAGGGCCTGATCGGGCTCTCGGCCTGCCTCAAGGGCGAGGTCGCGTCCTGGCTCGGCCGCGGCTTCCCCGAGAAGGCCGAGGAGGCGGCCCGGGAATACGCCGCGATCTTCGCTCCGGGCGATTTCTACATCGAGCTCATGGACCACGGCCTCCCCGAGCAGAAGGCCGTCAACCCCCAGCTCGTGGCCGTGGCCCGCAAGCTCGGCCTGCCGCTCGCGGCCACCAACGACATCCACTTCGCCCGCCGCGAGGACGCCGAGAGCCAGGACGTCCTCGTCTGCATCCAGACCAACCGCAAGATGTCCGACCCCGACCGGCTCAAGTTCTCGACCGACCAGTTCTACTTCAAGTCCGCGGCCGAGATGGCCGAGCTCTTCCGCGACACGCCCGACGCGATCGAGAACACCGGCAAGATCGCCGCCCGCTGCACGTTCGAATTCCCGTCCAAGGCCTACTACCTGCCGCAGTTCGCCCCGCCCGAGGGCACAACCCTCAGCGACTACTTCGAGGAGGTCGCCTGGGCCGGCTTCCGGGCCCGCATGGCCCAGCGCGAGGCCAAGGGCTGGAACGGCGGGGCGGCCCACGCCCGGTCCGAGTACGAGGAGCGGATGGAGCGCGAGATCGCGCTCATCAAGAAGATGGGCTTCGAGGGCTATTTCCTCATCGTCTGGGACCTGCTCAAGGCCGCCCGGGAGAAGGGCATCCCCGTCGGGCCCGGCCGCGGCTCGGCCGCCGGGAGCCTGCTCGCCTACGCGCTCGAGATCACGGAGATCGACCCGATCGAGTACGACCTCCTCTTCGAGCGCTTCCTCAACCCCGAGCGCATCAGCCTGCCCGACATCGACATGGACTTCTGCGGCCGGCGCCGCCAGGAGATGATCGAGTACGTGACCCGGAAGTACGGCCAGGACAACGTCTGCCAGATCATCACCTTCGGGACCATGGCCGCGCGCGGGGCCATCCGGGACGTCGGCCGCGTCCTCGAAGTGCCGTTGCCCGAGGTCGACCGCATCGCCAAGATGATCCCCTTCGCCGCGGACGCGACGATCGCCGACGCCCTCAAGACCGTGCCCGAGCTCAAGTCGCTTCGAGACCGCAACTCCAAGATCGCCCAGCTCCTGGCCATCGCCCAGAAGATCGAGGGCCAGGTCCGCCACCCCTCGATCCACGCCGCCGGCATCGTCATCACGCCCAAGCCCCTGGTCGAGTTCCTGCCCCTCTATCAGTCGGTCAAGGGCGAGATCACGACCCAGTACCCCATGGGCGACGTCGAGGCCCTGGGCCTCCTCAAGATGGACCTGCTCGGCCTGCGCAACCTGACCGTCATCGACGACGCGCTGGCCCTGATCAAGGCCGAGACCGGCCGGACGATCGACATCAACGACCTGCCGCTCGACGATCCCCGGACCTTCGAGCTTTTCCAGGCCGGGAACACGGACGGCGTCTTCCAGTTCGAGAGCCCGGGCATGAAGGACCTGCTGCGGCGCTTCCGGCCGACCGAGTTCCGCGACCTCGTCGCCCTCAACGCCCTCTACCGGCCCGGCCCGCTCAAGAGCGGCATGACCGACGAGTCCATCCACCGGCGCAACCACCCCGAGCGCATCGCCTACGAGGTCGCCGAGCTCGAGCCCATCCTCCGCGAGACGCGCGGCATCATCATCTACCAGGAACAGGTCATGCGCATCGCCACCGACCTGGCCGGGTTCACCCTGGCCGGGGCCGACCTCCTGCGCAAGGCCATGGGCAAGAAGGACAAGGAGACGATGAAGGCCCAGAAGCAGAAGTTCCTGCAGGGGGCCAAGAAGAAGGGCATCGCCGCCTCCAAGGCCGACAAGATCTTCGAGCAGATCAAGGAGTTCGCCGAGTACGGCTTCAACAAGTCCCACAGCGCCGCCTACGCCTTCCTGGCCTTCCAGACGGCCTGGCTCAAGGCCCACTACCCGGTCCACTACCTGGCCGCCCTGCTGACCTCCGAGGCCGAGCGCGGGGCCACGCCCCAGGTTGTCAAGTACATCGGCGAGTGCCACGAGATGGGCATCCAGGTCCTGCCGCCCGACATCAACACGAGCGAGTTCCGCTTCACGGTCGAGGGCGGCAACATCCGCTTCGGGCTGGCCGCGGTCAAGGGCATCGGGCAGGCGGCGGTCGAGGAGCTCATCGCCTCCCGCGCCAAGGCCGGCGGCTTCCGCTCGCCCTTCGACCTCTTCCTCGAGCACGACACCAAGGTCCTCAACCGCAAGGCCGTCGAGAGCCTGATCAAGGCGGGGGCCTTCGACTCGCTCGGCTGGAAACGGTCGCAGTGCTACCACATGCTCGACCGGATGATCGAATTCGGCCACGAGGTCCAGAAGGCGGCCGCGGCCAAGCAGACGTCCCTCTTCGGGCCGGTCTCCGCGTCGCCGCCGGAGATGCCGCCCGAGGTCCAGGAGATGCGGGAGTGGGACGAGTCCCACGTCCTGTCCTACGAGATGGATGCCCTCGGCCTTTACATCACCGGCCACCCCCTGGCCCGGCACAAGGACCGCCTGCGCAAGCTCGTCTCGCATATGATCGACGAGCTCGACGCCGAGCGGGACTTCGACAAGGACGTCCGCCTGGCCGGCATCATCGGGTCGCTGAAGCCGCTCAAGACCAAGAAGGACGAGCGCATGGCCGCCTTCGTTCTCGAGGACCTGACCGGCAAGATCGAGGTCGTGGCCTTCCCCGAGGCCTTCGCCAAGTGCGGCCAATACCTTCGCGAAGGCCAGCTCGTCTGGATCAAGGGCAAGCACATGGGCGAGGAGGAGAACCGCCGCATCAGCCTGAGCGCGGCCATGCCGCTCGCCGAGGCCTTCGAGAAGCAGGCCAAGCGCGTCGTCGTCCGCATCTTCCTGCCCGGGCTCGAGGAGTCGACCCTGGCCGAGCTCAAGGTCCTCCTCGACGGCTGCGAGGGCCGCTGCCCGGTCGTCTTCGAGCTCGAGACGCCCCACTCCTACCGCCTGACGGCCCAGAGCGCCGAGGTTCAGAAGGTGACGCCGTCGGAGGATCTGATCAAGAAGATCCAGGCGGCCCTGGGCGAGAACTCGGTCAGCGTCGAGTATTGAATGGGGTCGGACCTCAGCAATAACAATAAAATCAATATGTTAACTTCGATTTCGGGGGTCGAAAAGCCTTACAACCCATGTTTTTGACCACAAAAATGAAGAACCCGCCGTTCCTTCCTGATCAGCTTTTCATTTTTAGGCCCAAAAACGACGGTTTTAAGCCGATTCAGGCCCAATTTTTGGGCTTATCTTGTTAATAATATTGGAAATGCTGAGGTCCGACCCCATTAATTGACCCCCATTAATTGACAGTCGCGGGCAAAACCGCTAGAGTAAGTTGACTATTTTCTTGATTTTCTGAGGAATCGCGTGCCCTACAAGATCATCGTGGCCGACCCCAGCCCCTCGGTCCAGAAGGCCGTCCAGCTCGTCCTCGCCGAGCCGGAATTCCGGGTCTTCGCCTTCGAGGACGGCGCTTCGCTCCTCGGCGCCGTGGACGACATCGGACCCGATGCCCTGGTCGTCAGCCTGACGCTGCCGGGCCGGGAGGGCTACGAGCTCGCCCGGACCCTGCGGAGCCGCAGGGAGCTGGCCTCGGCGCCGCTCATCGGCCTGCGGGGGACGTTCGAGTGCGTCGATGACGACAAAAGCGCGTCCCCGGACTACGACGAGGTCCTGCCGAAGCCCTTCGACTCGGAGAGGCTGGCGGCCGTCGTCCGGGAGCTCATCGCCCGGAAGACCGGGCCGTCGTCGCTCCCCGAGGACCCGGTCCGGCCCGCGGACGCCGGCCTCCCCGGCGCCGCCGGGGAGAAGGCGCGGGCCGCCGCGCCCGCCCCGGCGGGGGCCGGAGGTCTCGAGATCAGGGCCGTCGTCCGCGAGGAGATCGTGGACATGGAGCGGGAGATCGAGAAGCGCGTCCGGGCCCGCGTCCTGGCCGACCTCAAAGAATGGATGTCCAAGTCATGAGCGTGAAAGACGAACTGGCCAAAGCCTACGATCCCAAGCCGGTCGAGGAGAAGTGGGGACGGTTCTGGCTCGACGAAGGGCTCTTCGCCGGCGAGGCCAAGTCCCCGAAGCCGAAGTTCTCCATGGTCCTGCCGCCGGCCAACGTCACCGGCATCCTCCACATGGGCCACGCCCTCTGCTTCACCCTGCCCGACATCATCACCCGCTGGAAGCGGATGCAGGGCCACAACTGCCTGTGGCTGCCCGGGACCGACCACGCCTCGATCGCCGTCCACAACGTCATCGAGAAGCGCCTGGCCGAGAAGGGCCTGACCCGGGAGAAGATCGGGCGCGAGGAGTTCCTCCGCATCGCCTGGGACTGGAAGGACAAATACGCCGGGGTCATCACCGGCCAGCTCAAGAAGCTCGGCCTCTCCCTCGACTGGTCGCGCGAGCGCTTCACCATGGACGAGGGCTTCAGCCGGGCCGTCATCCAGGTCTTCGTCTCGCTCTACAACGAGGGCCTCATCTACCGCGACTACTTCCTGGTCAACCGCTGTCCGCACTGCCGGACCGTGCTCTCGGACATCGAGATCGAGCATCAGGACCTCCGCGGCAAGCTCTGGCACATCCGCTATCCCGTCGAGGGCTCGGACGAGTTCGTCACGGTGGCCACGACGCGGCCCGAGACCATGCTCGGCGACACGGCCCTGGCCGTCCATCCGGACGACGAGCGCTACGCGCGCCTCCACGGCCGGCGCGTCATCCTGCCGCTCCAGAACCGGCCCCTCCCGGTCATCACCGACGAACGGGTCGAGCGCGATTTCGGCACGGGGGCCGTGAAAGTGACCCCCGCCCACGACCCGGTCGACTTCGAGCTCGGCAAGAAGCACGGCCTCGATCAGGTCATCGTCATCGACGGGGCCGGCCGGATGACCGAGGCGGCCGGCCCGGACTTCGCCGGGCTCGACCGGTTCGCCGCCCGGGCCAAGGTCGTCGAGAAGCTCACGGCCCAGGGGCTCCTGGTCAAGGTCGAGGACCACGAGCACGCCGTCGGGCACTGCTACCGCTGCCGGAGCGTCATCGAGCCCCACCTCTCCTGGCAGTGGTTCGTCCGCATCAAGCCGCTCGCCGACGAGGCCATCCGCGCCGTCGAGGACGGCTCGATCGAGTTCGTGCCGGCCAACTGGGCCAAGACCTATTTCGAGTGGATGTACAACATCCACGACTGGTGCATCTCCCGCCAGCTCTGGTGGGGCCACCGCATCCCGGCCTGGTACTGCCGCGACTGCGGCCGGATCATCGTGGCCCCGGCGGCCCCGGCCAAGTGCGACCGGTGCGGCGGCCCGGTCGACCAGGACGAAGACGTCCTCGACACCTGGTTCTCCTCGGCCCTGTGGCCCTTCGGGACGCTCGGCTGGCCGGACGAGACCGAGGACCTCAAGGCCTTCTATCCGACCGACCTGATGTCGACCGGCTTCGACATCATCTTCTTCTGGGTCGCCCGGATGATCATGATGGGCCTCAAGTTCCGGGGCCAGGTCCCCTTCCGCCAGGTCTTCATCAACGGCCTCGTCCGCGACCTCAAGCGGCGCAAGATGAGCAAGTCGGAAGGCAACATCATCGACCCGCTGGAGATGATCGACAAGTACGGCACCGACGCCCTGCGCTTCACCCTGGCCGCCCTGGCCGTGCCGGGGATGGACCTGGCCCTGTCCGAGGAGCGCATGGCCGGGTATCAGGCCTTCGCCAACAAGATCTGGAACGCCTCGCGCTTCGTCCTCATGAACCTCAAGTCGGAGCGGCCCGGGATAAAGGACGTCGAGCTCACCCTCGCCGACCGCTGGATCCGCAGCCGCCTCGCGGCGGTCACGGCGGAGCTCCAGACGAGCCTCGAGCGGTACAAGTTCTACGAGGCGGCCGACCTCCTCTACCACTTCGTCTGGCACGAGTTCTGCGACTGGTACATCGAGTTCGCCAAGGTCGGCCTGCGCGCGGGCAACGCGACGACCGAGGCGGTGCTCGCGGACGCGCTCGACCGCATCCTGCGGCTCCTCCACCCCTTCATGCCGTTCATCACCGAGGAGATCTGGCAGCACCTGCCGGGGGCCGGGACGTCGATCGCCGTCGCGCCCTTCCCCGTCGCCGAACCGGGCTGGGCCGACGAGGCCGCCGAGAAGGCCATGGCCCTCCTCCAGGCCGTCATCGTCGAGACGCGGACGATCCGTTCGGAGAACAGGATCGCGCCCAAGGACAAGGTCCGCCTGATCGTCAAGCGGGCCGGCCGCGAGGAGACGGCCGTCCTCGAGGCCCAGGCCGCGTCTGTGAAGACCTTGGCCGGTCTCGAAACGCTCGAGCTCGCGGCCGGGCTCGCGGAAGGCGAAGGCCTGCTCAAGGGCGTCGCCGGCCCGTTCGAGCTGGGCCTCGTTCCGGGGAAGCCCGCCGACGTCGGCCAGGAAAGGGACCGCCTGCAGAAGGATCTGGCCAGGATCGCGGCGGAGATCGGGAAGATCGAGCTCAAGCTCGCGAACGCCGACTTCGTGGCCAAGGCGCCCGCTCCGGTCGTGGCCGAGAACAGGGCCCGGCTCGAGGAGCTCCAGGCCCGGCAGGCCAAGCTCGCCCGGAACCTGGCCGGACTCGCCGGCCCGGCCTGATCCCGAAGCCGGAACACCCATGTCCGTCGGCGCCATCGTCCACCGGCTCGAGAGCGTCCCCTCGACGAATGACGCGGCCCGGGCCCTGGCCCTCGGGGGCGCGGCCCATGGCACGGCCGTCCTGGCGCACGAACAGACCCGCGGCCGGGGCACGAAGGGACGGGCCTGGGTCTCGCCGGCCGGCCTGGGCCTTTACGCCTCGTTCGTCCTCCGCGGCCCCGACGGGGGGGCCGTGCCGACGCCGCATCTCGTTCCCCTGGCCGCCGCCCTCGCCGCGGCGGACGCCGTCCGCGAGGTCTCGGGCCTCGAGGTCCGGCTCAAGTGGCCGAACGACATCCTTTCCGAAGGCAGGAAGCTCGGCGGGGTCCTGGCCGAAGGCGTCCGCGGCGGGGTCGGCGGGGACTTCGTCGTCGTCGGGATCGGCCTCAACGCCGGTCACGGCGCGGACGATTTCCCGGAGGAGATCCGGTCGTCCTCGACCTCCCTCCGTCTGGCCGGGGGCCGGGCCGCGGGCGTCGAGGCCCTTTTCGAGGCCCTTTGCCGGGCCCTCGACCGCTGGTATAATGTCCTCGCCCGGGGCGACAAGGAGGCGGTCATCCGGGCGTTCGAGTCGAGGTCGGCCATTCCGTCGGGCGCGACCGTGACCGTCGAGACGGCCGCGGGGACGTTCGAGGCGGAATACCGCGGACTCGACGCGGAAGGCCGGCTCGTCGTCGCCCGCCCCGGCGCCGGACCGCTCGTCCTCGATTCCGTCCTGAAGCTCGGCCGTCCCGCCTGAGGAGGCACGCGATGCTCTTGGCATTCGACGTCGGGAACACGACCATCGCCGCCGGCCTTTTCCGCGGCGGCCGGCTCGTCAGGAGCTGGAAGCTCAAGACCGACAGCGACAGGACGAGCGACGAGTACGGAGTGCTCCTCCTCGACCTGATGAAGGTCGCCGGGCTCGCCTCCGGCAAGGTCACGGGGGCCATCATCTCCAGCGTCGTCCCGCCGCTGACGCCGGTCATCGAGGAGGTCAGCCGGGCCTATTTCGGGACCGAAGCCCGCGTCGTCGGGCCGGGCCTCAAGACCGGCATGCCCATCCTCTACGAGAACCCCTTTGAGGTCGGCGCCGACCGCATCGCGGCCGCGGTCGCCGCCTTCGAGAAATACGGCGGCCCCGCGATCGTCCTCGACTTCGGCACGGCGACGACGTTCGACGCCGTCTCGGCCAAGGGCGAATATCTCGGCGGGGCCATCGCCCCCGGCGTCCGGATCTCGGCCGAGGCGCTCTACCTCAAGACGGCCAAGCTGCCCCGGATCGAGATCCGCAAGCCCAAGAGAGCGATCGGCCGCACGACGGTCGCCAGCATGCAATCCGGGCTCTATTTCGGCTGCATCGGCCTGGTCACGAAGACGATCGAGGAGATCCGGAAGGAGCTCGGCCGGAACGCCCGGGTCGTTGCCACCGGCGGGTTCGGCGGTCAGGTGGCGGGCGAGATCCCGGCCATCGAGGCCTACGAGCCCGACCTCGTCCTCGAAGGCCTGAGGATCATTCACGAGCGCAACCGCGAGGACCGCGGCTAGCCGGGCCCGGGCGAACGTCATGGACGATCCCAGCGGACAGAGCGGATATTACCGGGAAATCGCCCGGGCGTTCCTGGCCCGCCGCGGCGGCCCCTTCCTCCTCTCGCCGAAGGACCAGGCCGCGATCGCGTCCTGGGAGGAACGGCGAGTCCCCCTCAGCGTCGTCCTCGAAGGCGTCGGCCGGACCTTCGACGGCCTCAAGGCCCGGGGCCGGGGGACCAAGGCGGTCTCCCTCGCCTTCTGCGACCGCGAGGTCACGGCGGCCTTCGCCCAGCACAGGGACCGGGCCGCCGGCCGGCGCCTGCCGCCCGTCGCGGCGCCCAAGCCCGACAAGAGCGAGCGGGCCCGCCGCGAGATCGGCAAATCCGCCGAGGCGCTCGGCGAGGACGGCGCCGGCGTGAAGCGCCTGCTCGAGGAGGCCCTGGGGGTCCTCTCCGCTTCCGCGCCCGAGGCCGCGGCCCTCGAGCGGCTCGACGCGGAGATCGAGGACGCGCTCTGGGCCGGCGCGGCGGCGTCCGTCAAGGCGGAGGCCGCCGCCGCGGCGTCCAAGGGCCGGGGGGGGCGGAAGACCGCGGGGCTCGCCGACGAGGTCCGGAGACGCGTCGTCCTGGCCGAGCGGGCCCGCCGCCGCATCCCCCATGTCTCCCTCCATTTCTATTGACGGAACAGCCATGCCGGCCCTGAGAGCGCTCAACCTCCTCAAGAAACACCCGGAAGGCCTCGACCTCGACGGCCTCCTCGCCGAGCTCGGCCTCAAACGCCGCGACCGGGCCAAGCTCCTCGCCGAGATGCGCCGGCTCGAGGCCCGGGGGGACGTCCGTTCGTTCCGCGGCCGCTACCGGCTCTCCCCGAAGACCGGCCTCGTCCGCGGCCGGTTCGTCACCGCCCGGCCGGGATTCGGCTTCGTCGCGCCGGAGGGCGGGGGAGAGGACATCTTCATCCCCGCGCGCCACGCCCGCGGCGCCCTGCCCGGGGACGAGGTGACCGTCGTCGTCAACGAGCAGGGCAGGTTCGGCAAGCCCGAGGGCCGGATCGAGCGCATCCTGGGGAAGGAGCGGACGCGCCTCCTCGGCGTCTATGTCGAGCGGAACGGCGCGCCGTACCTGCAGCCCTTCGATTCGCCCGCCGTCGACGACGTCCCGCTCAAATCGCGCTCGAGGCTCAAGCCGGCGCCCGGCATGATCGTCGAGGCCGACCGGGCCTCGCTCGCCCTGACCCGCGTCTTCGGCCGCCCCGACGATCCCGGGGTTGACGCCCGGGTCGTCGTCGAGCGCTACGGGCTCCGGTCCGAATTCCCCGAGGACGTCCGGGCCGAAGCCGAGGCCGTCCCCGACCTCGACGCCGCCGCGGCGCTCGACGGCCGCCGCGACTTCCGCGGCTGGGCGACCGTGACGATCGACGGCGAGACGGCCCAGGACTTCGACGACGCGGTCAGCGTCCGGCGCCTGGCCGACGGGGGCTGGCTCCTCGGCGTCCACATCGCCGACGTCTCCCATTATGTCAGGCCCGGGAGCGCGCTCGACCGCGAGGCCTTCGAGCGGGGGACGAGCGTCTATTTCCCCGACCTGACCCTGCCGATGCTCCCGGAAAGGCTCTCCAACGGCCTCTGCAGCCTGCGCCCCCGCGTGCCGCGGCTCACCGTCTCGGCGCTGCTCGACATCGACCGGGAAGGCCGGGTCCGCGGGACGGAATTCGCGCCCTCGATCATCCGCACGGCCCACCGGCTGACCTACACCTCGGTCTTCAAGATCTTCGAGGGGGACGCCGCCGAGAGGGAGCGGTACGCCGACGTCGCCCCCGACCTGCTGTCGATGCGCGAGCTGGCCGCGGCTCTGCGGGCCCGCCGCCTGGCCGAGGGCGGCCTGGACTTCGACCTGGTCGAGCCCGAGCTCGTCTCCGAGGCCGGCAAGCTCCTGGCCGTCGTCGCCGCCGAGAGGAACGAGGCCCACCGGCTCATCGAGGAGCTCATGGTCGCCGCCAACGTCGCCGTGGCCTCGGCCTTCACGGCCGAGAGGGCCCCGGCGATCTACCGCGTCCATCCCCCGCCCGACCCCGGCGACCTCGAGAAGCTCCGCGACATCCTGGCCCGCTTCGGGATCGGCCTGCCCGACCCGGACAGGGTCCGGTCCGGGGACCTTCAGCGCGTGCTCGAGAGGGCCAAGGGGCTTCCGGGCGAGAAGCTCATAGGCCGCCAGGTCCTGCGGGCGATGAAGCTGGCGGTCTATTCATCGAAGAACGTCGGCCACTACGGGCTGGCCAAGTCCGACTACACCCACTTCACCTCGCCCATCCGCCGCTACCCCGACCTCGTCGTTCACCGCCTTCTCAAGGACCTCCTGCGCCGCCGGGCCCCGCAGGAGCTCGAGCTCGAGGCGATCGCGGCCGCCGCGTCCGAGCGGGAGCGGAACGCCGCCGAGGCCGAGCAGTCGCTCATCGAATGGCGCATCCTGCGCTTCCTCAAGGGCCGCCTCGGCGACGAGTTCGACGGCATCGTCGTCGACGTCATCAAGGCCGGGCTCATCGTCGAGCTCGACGACTATTTCGTCTCCGGGCTGCTGCCGTTCCCGGCGCTCCGCGGCGAGCACGGGCCCCGGCCCGCGGGCCGGCGCCTGCGGCCGAAGCGGCGCCGCAGGACCTTCGACCTGGGGGACGCGGTCCGGGTGACCCTGGTGTCCTGCGACCTGGCCCTGCGCCGTATGAGCTTCGTCCCCGCGCCGGACGAGGAGGAGCGTCGCCCGTGAAAGCGCCCGCCTTTGACGCCGTCCTCGATTTCCCGCTCGGCGGGGCGGCCCGCGAGCTCCGGGCCGGGATCGCCTTCCTCGGCGGGCCCGCCGTCGGCGCCCGGTTCGTGGACTATGCCGTCCCGGGCCGGAAGAAGGCGCCGTTCGTGCGCGTCCTCGCCGACCGCCCGGTCGATGTCAAATGGGCCGACCCGTTCGAAGTCCGCGCGGCCTCCGGCGCCGTCCTGGGCCGGGGGAGGTGCCTCTGCCCCGGGGGCCTCGTCCCCGAGGAGCTCAAGCCGTCCCGGCGCAGGGCCCTGCTGGCCCGGCTCGCCGGGGGGGAAAAGGAGATGGTCCTGGCCCTCACCGAGCTCGGCGGTCTCAAGGGCCTGGATGGCGAAGAGCTGGACCGCTTCTGCCGGCTGTCCAGGTCCCGGGTCGAGCTCCTGGCCCGGACGCTCGAGGAGGAAGGCCGGGTCCGCATCCTCGGCTTCTCGCCCCTGCGCCTCGTCTCCCAGGCCGGCCTCGATTTCCTCCGCGGCCGGATCGTCGCCTTCCTGGCCCGGTATCACCAGACGCACGCGGCCCGGCGCGGCGCGCCGATCGAGAAGCTGGAGAAGCGCTTCGACGCCCCCCGGACGGTCCTCGTCCTGGCGCTCCGGCTCCTGGCCAAGGAGGGCCGGGTCGTCGAGGAGCCGGGGCTCGTGCGGCTCCCCGATTTCCGCATCCCCCTCTCGGCCGCCGACGAGGCCACGCTGGCCGCGCTCGAGGCCATGGTCCTCAGCGGCGAGCTCGGCAGCGTCACCCTCGACGATGTCCGGGCGCGCCTCTCGCTCACGCCCGGGAAGCTCCAAACCCTTCTGGCGGTCCTGGCCGAGCGCAAGAAGATCGTCGAGGGGATCGACGGCTTCATCCTCCACTCGCGCTGGCTCGACGAGATCGTCGCCAAGGTCCGCGGCTCGGGGAAGCGCGAGCTGACGGTCGCCGACTTCAAGGCCATGACCGGCCTGTCCCGCAAGTACAGCATTCCCCTGCTCGAGCTCTTGGACAGCCTGGGGGTGACCCGCCGCAAAGGCTCGGTCCGGGATATCCTCAGATAGCTATCGAGGCTATTTCGGCTCTTCGCCTTCGGGCTTCTCTTCGGCGGCCTCGCCCTCTTGCTCTTCGGGCTTCTTCTTGAGGGCCGTCTTGAGCAGGTCGCCGAAGATACCGAACTTGGGCTCTTCCTTTTTCGGGGCGGGCTTGAACTCCTCTCTCTTCTCCCGGGCCCGCTGCTGTTCGGGGGTCTCTTCCTCTTTCTCCTTGACGGCGGCCAAGGCGTCCCGCTGGGACTCCTCCTCGGCGATCTTCTCCTCGATGACTCGGCGGTCGCTCTTCTTCGGCCGGGGCCCCTTGTCGCCTTCGGTCTTGGGCTTCCTCTTCTTGAATCCCTTGTCCTTCTTGGCCGCTCCCGGCTCGGGCGGCGGCGGCGGCGGCGCCTGCTGGGGAGCGACGCGCTCTTCTTCGAACCCGGCGCCGGGCCCGAGGAGCTCTTCGGCCACGGCCTCGAGGGCCGCCTCTTCCGGCGTGTAGGCCTCCGGCGCGGTCTCCTCGTAACCCTCGGGATAAGCGCCCTCGACGGCCTCCTCTTCGGGGACGAAGGGCTCGTGGTAGGTGAAGACGCCCTTCTTCTTGTCGGACTTGGTGAATTCCGGCGAGTTGACCAGGACGTACTCGACGTCCTCCTGGGTCGTCTGGCGGACGAGGTCGATGAGATGGTAGGCCCGCAGGAAGTGCAGGGAGTGGGCGGAGGTGGCCAGGACGGGGTCGCTGAAGATGGTGACGACGAAGTCCCGGAGGTCGAAGCCCTCCCGGGCCGCGGTCAGGGGCAGGAGGCGGCTGAGCGTCTCCCGCTCGATGTAGATGATCTTGTTGGGCTCGGCGAACGTGTAGGCGTCCTCGCCGTTGTCCGCGAACTCGTCCCGCTCGGGATTGTAGCCGAGCCGGATGACGGACATCTTCTTCTTGGATTTCTTGACCCAGAACTTGAACGTCGTCGGGCCCGTCCGCTCCAGGGTCAGGCTGGCGCCCTGGGGGATGTTGCCCTGGGCGTAGAACTCCTGGAGGCCCAGGAAGAAGCTCTCGTTCGGGTAGTAGTACAGCGTGTAGGTCCGGCCGTCCCCCTCGGAATCCGTGAAGGCGTACTCGCGGGCGTGCGAGAGCGTCTTGCCCAGGCTGCGGGGGACCTTGATGCCGCCCGAGACGATCTCGCGCCAGGTCAGGTAGATCTTGATGGGGAAGTCCTGGACGATGCTCATCTCCGGCTTGTCAAGCTCGTCGAGCTCGGGCACTTCGGCCATCGGGGCGGACAGGGCCAGGTTCTCGGGCAGGGCGTTGAGGATCGACTTGAGGTGCCACTTGCCCCAGCCGGCGTCGGAGAGAAGGATGAACTCCTTCTTGTGCTTCTTCTCGAGGAGGGCCGACAGGCTCAGGCAGGTCAGGTCGAAGAGGTCCGACGAGGCCTCGAGGCCGAAGAGCTTCCGGACCAGGTCTTCGGTCGCGGCCGACAGGCCGGTGGCCGCGAAGTCGGCCTCGATCTCCCGGACCTTCTCCGCCGGGATATCGACCCGTTTCGCGGTGAGGTGCCAGAAGTCGTTCCAGCCGAAGACCTTCGGGTCCCGGGCCAGCCGGAGCCGCAGGTTCTTCTCGAGCGTCCGCAGGTCCCGCTCGGTCATGGGCAGCTCGGTCAGCCGCGGGTCGTCGCCCTTGGCCATGATCTCGACGGCCTGGTCGCGGCCCTCACAGTTCGCCGGCAGGAGGACCTGGGTCCGCGTCTTCTTCATGTACTCGATGTATTTCCGGAAGACGCCGCCCCCGGGGTAGTCGACCTCGAGCATGTCGCAGCCGAAATGGGCGGAGTGCGTCTTGGCGACGACCTTGAGGATGACCCGGCCCTCGAAGTGCTCGACGGACTTGCTGCCGACGGTCAGCGGCTCGCTGTAGTCCTTCTCGATGAGGTCGCCGACCTCGTAGCGGGCGTAGGGGTCGTACTTCTTGACGTCCTGCGTCCGCTCGGCGGCCGTCTTCTCGAAGGCCAGCCTGCCGGCGAGGTCGTGGGTCGACCGGGGGGCGGGGCTCCGCTCGAGCTCCCGCTCGACGAGCGCGAGGTCCTCGTCGGAGACCGTGGTCAGAGTGGTCGGTTCGGCGTTCATATCAATCCTTGTCCCCCATGAGGGCGATGAGAACGGCCTTCTGCGCGTGGAGCCGGTTCTCGGCCTGGTCGTAGACGACCGAATACGGCGCGTCGATGACCTCGTCGGTGACCTCGTCGCCGCGGTGGGCCGGCAGGCAGTGCATGAACAGGGCGCCCGCGTTGGCCTGGGCCATGAGCCCGGCGTTGACCTGGTAGGGCGCGAAGACGCGGGCCCGGGCCTCCTTCTCCGATTCCTGGCCCATGGACGCCCAGACGTCCGTGTAGACGGCGTCGGCGCCGGCCACGGCCTCCTCGGCGGAATGCGTCAGGGTCAGGGTGAAGCCCGTGTCGCGGCCGTCCTCGCGGGCCCACTGGACGACCTCGGCCTTGGGCTCGTAGCCGGGCGGGGTGGCCACGGCCATCTTCGTCCCGCCCCGGGCGGCGGCCAGCATGAGGCTGTGGCAGACGTTGTTGCCGTCGCCGACGTAGGCCAGCTTGAGGGCGGAGAGGGCGCCCTTGTGCTCGCGCAGGGTCAGGAAGTCGGCCATGGCCTGGCAGGGGTGCGACAGGTCGGTCAGGGCGTTGATGACGGGGACCTTGGTGCTGGCGGCCAGGTCGACCGCGATCTGGTGGCCGAACGTCCGGATCATGATCCCGTCGACCCAGCGCTCGAGGTTCTTGCCGATGTCGGTGGCGCCTTCGCGGCTGCCCATCTGGATGTCGGACGGGGCGAGATAGATGGCCTCGCCGCCGAGCCGCAGCATGCCGGCCTCGAAGGTCATCCGCGTGCGCAGGGAGGGCTTTTGGAAGATCATGGCCAGGATCCTGTTCTTGAGCGCCTTGCGGTATTTGTCGGGGTGCTTCTTGACCTCGGCGGCCCGGTCGAGCATCCGGCCGAATTCGTAGACGCTCAGGTCGCGGACGGACAGGAAATCTTTCTGCATCGCGGTGCCTCCTAGGCTGACGCGCAGATCCGGGTCCCCGACCGGTTGATCAGCGCGGCTTTCAGATGGGTGTCCTTGGTGATGAGGACCTCGCGGCCGCCGGCCTCGATGTACTCGATCGCGGCCCGGATCTTGGGCCCCATCGAGCCCGGCGGGAACTGGCCGTCCGCCAGGTGCCGGCGGGCCTCGGCCACGGTCAGGACGGGGGCCTCGGCCTGGCCGGGCCTGCCGAAATCGAGGTAGACGCGTTCGATGGCGGTCAGGATGATGAACAGGTCGACCTTGACCTCGCGGGCCAGCAGGCTCGCGGCGTAGTCCTTGTCGATGACGGCCTCGACCCCTTCGAAGAGGCCGTTGCCGTTGATGATGACCGGGATGCCCCCGCCGCCGGCGGCGATGACGATGCGGCCGGCCTCGACGAGCTCGCGGATGATCCCCTTGGGGACGACGTCGATGGGCCTGGGCGAGGCGACGACCTTGCGGTAGCCCCGGCCGGCGTCCTCGACCAGCGTCCAGCCCTTCTCGCGGGCCAGCTGCTCGCCCCGGAACTTCGAATAGAACGGGCCGACGGGCTTGGTCGGCTCGGCGAAGGCCGGGTCGTCCTTGTCGACGACGACCTGGGTGACGAGGGAGGCGACCTCCTTGTCGATGGAGCGTCGCCGCAGCTCGTTGACCAGCGCCCGCTCGAGCATGAAGCCCATGCTGCCCTCGGTCATGGCGTCGCAGACGTCGAGCGTGTAGGGCGGGACCTTGTCGGCCGCCTCCTCCATCTGCAGGAGGAGGTTCCCGACCTGGGGCCCGTTGCCGTGGACGATGATGAGCTCGTAGCCCTTGCGGACGATGTGGACCATGAGCTCGGCCGCCCGGGCGGCGTTGCGCATCTGCTCGCTCTGCAGGCCTTTCCGGCCCTCGGGGAGCATGGCGTTGCCGCCGAAGGCGACGAGGGCGATCTTCGGTCTCATCGGGCGCCTAGAACCCCTTGAGGACGTCCTTCAACGCGGGCCTGCCGATCTCCTCGAGCTCGTAGCCGACGCGGAGGATGGGCTTCCCGACCTTGATGACGCGGGTGATGTCGATGGGCGTGGCGCTGACGACCAGGTCGCAGTCGACGGCCTCGATCGTCTTGGCCAGCTCGCGGGTCTGCTTGTCGCCGTAGCCCATGGCCGGCAGGACGTCGGCGAGGTGGCCGTACTTCTCGAAGGTCTTCCGGATCGAGCCGACGGCGAAGGGCCGGGGGTCGATGATCTCGGCCGCGCCGTACTTCCTGGCCGCGACGATGCCGGCGCCGTAGGTCATGCCGCCGTGGGTCAGGGTCGGGCCGTCCTCGATGACCAGGACGCGCTTGCCGGTGATCCGGCCGCCGTCCCGGACGATGGTCGGGGAGTTGGCCCGGATGATCTTGGCCTTGGGGTTGACCGCCTTGGCGCTGGCCAGGACGGTCTCGATGCCGGCCGGAGGGGCCGTGTCCATCTTGTTGATGACGATGACGTCGGCCCGGCGGAAGTTGGTTTCCCCGGGGTAATAGCTGAGCTCGTGGCCGGCCCGGTGGGGGTCGGCCACGACGATCTCGAGGTCCGACTTGTAGAAGGGGAAGTCGTTGTTGCCGCCGTCCCAGAGGATGACGTCGGCCTCTTTCTCGGCCCGGCGGAGGATGGCCCCGTAATCGACGCCGGCGTAGACGACGACGCCCCGGTCGATGTGGGGCTCGTACTCCTCGCGCTCTTCGATGGTGCAGTCGTGCCTGTCGAGGTCGGCGTAGGTGGCGAACCTCTGGACCTTCTGCCTGACTAGGTCGCCGTAGGGCATGGGGTGGCGAACGGCGGCGACCCGCCGGCCCTTTTTCCGGAGGATCTCGGCGACCCGCCGGCTGGTCTGGCTCTTGCCCGAGCCGGTCCGGACCGCGCAGACGGAGACGACGGGCTTGCGGCTCTTGATCATCGTGTCGCACGGCCCGAGGAGGACGAAGCTGGCCCCGGCGGCCTGGGCCCGGGAGGCCATGTGCATGACGTATTCGTGGGGCAGGTCGCTGTAGGCCAGGTGGACGTCGTCCACCTTGTGGGCGGCGATGAGGCCCTCCATCTCGGACTCGGCCTCGATGGGGATGCCTTTGGGATAGAGCTTGCCGGCCAGGGCCGCGGGGTATCGGCGGCCCTCGATGTCCGGGATCTGCGTGGCCGTGAAGGCGACCACCCGGTAGCCCGGATTGTCGCGGAAATAGGTGTTGAAATTGTGGAAGTCGCGCCCCGCGGCGCCGAGGATGAGGACCTTCTTCATGCCGCTTTCTCCTCCGCAAAGTATAAAAACTTCACCGTCCAAAAAAGCCCGACTCTTCAATTGTCCGAAAAAGAACGTCAAGTATAGCCCAATGGGGCCTTGAAATCAATTATATTGACACTTCGGGCCGATTTGCTTAATATAGAACGGCTTTTGAGAGTGAAAGATAGGCGCGTAGCTCAGTGGGAGAGCGCTTCCCTGACACGGAAGAGGCCGTGGGTTCAATCCCCTCCGCGCCTACCACGAATGTTCCCCGAGTGGCCGGATCTGAATCGCCCGCCTTTTTGGGAATGCAGAGGGATATGAGCGAGAAGCCTGATATTTCGATCGAGGTCCTGCGCCACAGCGCCGCCCATCTGCTGGCGCACGCAGTCCTCGATCTCTATCCGGGGACCCAGACCGGCGTCGGGCCGGCCGTCGAGACCGGGTTCTACTACGACTTCCTCCGGGACGAGCCCTTCACCCCCGGGGACCTCGAGAGAATCGAGGCCCGGATGAAGGAGATCGCCCGGGCCGACGTCCCCGTCGAGCGGCTCGTCCTGGACAAGGACGAGGCCGTCCGGATGTTCGAGGAGACGGGCCAGCCGCTCAAGGCCGAGCTCGTCCGCGAGAAGGGCGGCGCGACCGTGACCGTCTACCGCCAGGGGCCGTTCGCCGACTTCTGCCTCGGCCCCCACGTCGCTTCGACCGGCCTTCTCCGGAACGTCAAGCTGCTCTCCGTCTCCGGCGCCTACTGGAAGGGCGACGAGCGCGGCGCCCAGATGCAGCGCATCTACGGGGCCGTCTTCGCCACCGGGCAGGAGCTCGAGGACCACCTGCGGATGCTCGAGGAGGCCAAGAAGCGCGACCACCGCCGCCTCGGGGCCGAGCTCGACCTCTTCAGCGCCAACGACGTCCTCGGGGGCGGGCTCATCCTCTGGCACCCCAAGGGCGCCCGCGTCCGGGCCGTCATCGAGCAGCACTGGCGCGAGCGCCACTGGGCCGGGGGCTACGACATCCTCTTCACCCCGCACATCGGGCGGGCGGCCCTCTGGGAGACCTCGGGCCACCTCGGCTTCTACAAGGACAGCATGTACTCGCCGATGGACATCGACGACGAGGCCTACTATCTCAAGCCGATGAACTGCCCCTTCCACATCCAGATCTACAAGTCCCGGATGCGCTCGTACCGGGACCTGCCCCTGCGCTGGGCCGAGCTCGGCACCGTCTACCGCTACGAGCGCAGCGGCGCCCTGCACGGCCTCCTGCGCGTCCGCGGCTTCACCCAGGACGACGCCCACATCATCTGCACGCCCGATCAGATCGAGGACGAGATCCTGCGGGTCCTCGATTTCTCGGTCTCCATCCTGGCCGACTTCGGCTTCACCGACAACACCATCGAGCTGTCGGTCCGCGACCCGAAGGACCTCGGCAAGTACGCCGGCGACGACGCCCTCTGGCGCCGGGCCGAGGCCTCGCTCGTCAAGGCCCTGGAGACCCGCGGCTACCCGTACGCGCGGATGGAGGGCGAGGCCGTCTTCTACGGGCCCAAGATCGACATCAAGATCAAGGACGCCATCGGCCGGCTGTGGCAGTGCACGACCATCCAGTTCGACTTCAACATGTCCGAGCGCTTCGACATGACCTACGTCGGCGAGGACGGCCGTGAGCACCGACCCTACATGGTCCACCGGGCCCTGCTCGGCTCCCTCGAGCGCTTCTTCGGCGTCCTCGTCGAGCACTACAACGGGAGCTTCCCGCTCTGGCTGGCGCCCGTCCAGGCCGTCATCCTGCCGATCGCCGAGCGCCACGAGGCCTACGCCCGGGCCCTCGACGAGCGGCTCCGCGCGGCCGGCCTGCGCTCGTCCGTCGATCTCAGCCGGGAGAAGGTCGGCAAGAAGGTCCGCCAGGCCGAGGTCGAAAAGGTCCCGCTCATCCTCGTCGTCGGCGACAAGGAGGTCGAGAGCGGCTCGGCCTCCCTGCGCGTCCACGGCCAGGGGGACAAGGGCGGGATCGAGACGGCCCGCTTTCTCGAGAGGGCCCTCGAGCTCAATCGCCAAAAAAGCCTTGTCGTGAATTTCTAGAGGAGGACCCGCCATTTTCAAGAGACACGGTTTCTACCCTGCGGTCGCCAAAGCCAAGCCGCACCGGATCAACGAGCTGATCCAGGCGCGCGAGGTCCGGGTCATCGACGAGGAGCGTCAGGCCCTCGGCGTCATGCCCACGAGCCAGGCTATCCAGCTGGCCCGGGACCGCGGCCTCGACCTCGTCGAGATCGCGCCCCACGCCGATCCGCCCGTCTGCAAGATCACGGACTACGGCAAGTTCCTGTACGAACAGCACAAGAAGGACCACGAGGCCAAGAAGCACCAGAAGCAGATCCAGATCAAGGAGATCAAGTTCCGGCCGAAGATCAGCGTCCACGACTACGACTTCAAGATGAAGCACGTCAAGCGCTTCCTCGGCGAAGGCAACAAGGTCAAGATCACCGTCATGCTGCGCGGCCGCGAGAAGCAGAAGCCCGAGCTCGGACAGCAGGTCCTGGACCGCGTCCTGGGCGACGTCAAGGACCTGGCGACGCAGGACGGCTCGGCGCGCCGGCTGGATTGGGCCGTGTCCGCCCTGTTGGTCCCCACCAAAGTAGGAGGAAAAGATGCCAAAGCTAAAAACCCACAAGGGAGCCCAAAAGAGGTTCAAGGTCACGGCCAAGAAAAAGCTCCTGCACGCCCGGGCGAATAAGAGCCACATCCTGACCAAGAAATCGTCCAAGCGCAAGCGCCATCTGGCCAAGTCGGGCGAGGCCAGCCCGGCCGACCGCAAGGTCCTCAAGACGATGCTCCCGTACGACCTGTGAGCGCCAGCGCGCGCATCCCAAGGAGATCCCCATGCCACGCGTCAAACGCAGCACCAAGCGGCACGACCGCCGCGCCAAAGTCCTCGGCCGGGCCAAGGGCTATTTCGGCGCCAAGAGCCGCAACTACCGCACCGCCAAAGAGGCGGTGGAGAAATCCCTGCTCTACGCCTACCGGGACCGGCGGGCCAAGAAGCGCGATTTCCGCAGTCTCTGGATCGTCCGCATCAAGGCCGGGGCCGTCGCCAACGGCACGTCCTACAGCCGCTTCATCAGCGGCCTCAAGGCCCTCGGCGTCGTCCTCGACCGCAAGATCCTGGCCGACCTGGCCGCCAACGCCCCCGAGACGTTTGCCCACCTGGTCCGGATGACGAGATCGACCGCGGCCTAGCCTCCGCCGATGGCCACCCTGAAGGACCGGATCGACGGCCTCCGGAAGACGTTCGAGGAATCCCTCGAGAGCGCCGACGCCAAGGGTCTCGAGGAGCTCCGGACGGCCTTCCTCGGCCGCAAGCGGGGCCACGTCACCCTGCTGTTCGAGGACCTGAGGACCGTCCCCCCCGAGGAGCGCCGCGAGGCCGGACGCTTGGTCAACGAGCTCAAGGACCACGTCCAGGCCCGGCTCGCCGCCGCCGAGGCCCGGGTCCGGACGAGCGCCGGCGCCTCCGCCGCGGCGGCCGCCGGCCGCCCGGACCTGACCCTGCCCGGCCGCAGGCGCTACGTCGGGGCGCGTCATCCGCTGACCCTGTTCGAGGAGGAGATCGAGCGGATCTTCCTCGGCCTGGGCTTCGCCGTCGAGGAGGGGCCCGAGATCGAGACGGACTACTACAACTTCGAGGCCCTCAACTTCCCGCCGCACCATCCGGCCCGGGACCAGTGGGACACCCTGTTCATCAAGGACGACCTGCTCCTGCGGACCCACACCTCGCCCGTCCAGGTCCGGGTCATGGAGCGGTCGAAGCCGCCCATCCGCATCATCTGCCCGGGCCGCGTCTTCCGCCGGGAGACGCCGGACCCGACCCACCTGCCCATGTTCATGCAGGTCGAGGGCCTGGTCATCGACCGGGGCGTCACCTTCGCCCACCTCAAGGGCACGCTGGAGTACTTCATCAAGGCCCTCTTCGGCGAGAAGATCAGGGTCCGCTTCCGGCCGAGCTTCTTCCCCTTCACCGAGCCCTCGGCCGAGGTCGACATCGAGTGCCTCGTCTGCTCGGGCAAGGACCCGTCCTGCCGCGTCTGCGCCGGGACGGGCTGGAAGGAGATCCTGGGCTCCGGCATGGTCGACCCGCAGGTCCTCAAGAACGTCAACATCGACCCCGAGAAGCACTCCGGCTGGGCCTTCGGGCTCGGCATCGACCGCACGGCCATGTTCGCCTTCGGCATCCCGGAGATGCGCTATTTCTACGAGAACGACCTGAGGTTCCTCAGGCAATTCGGGACCAAATGAAGATCAGCCTGGACTGGATCCGAGAGCACGTCGCCGTCGACATCCCCCGGCCGGAGCTGGTCGACCGGCTGACGATGATCGGCCTTGTCGCCGACACGGCCGTGGAGAGGGAGGGCGACCTCATCCTCGACCTCGAGACCTACGCCAACCGGCCGGACACGCTCGGCCACCTCGGCGTCGCCCGCGAGATCGGGGCCCTGCTCGGCCTGCCGCTCCTCGAGAAGGACTGGCCCGTCGCGGAGCTGGCCGAAGCCACGGCCGACGTCGCCGACGTCCAGATCACGGCCGAGGCCCTCTGCCCGCGCTACTGCGGCCTCGTCGTCCGCGGCGTCCCGGTCGGGCCGTCGCCCGAGTGGCTGAGGCGCCGCCTCGAGGCCATGGACCTGCGCCCGGTCAACAACGTCGTCGACGTCTCGAACTACGTCCTCTTCGCCACGGCCCAGCCCATCCACACCTTCGACTTCGGCCGGATCGCCGGCGGCCGCATCGTCGTCCGCAAGGCCAAGCGGGGCGAGACGCTCGTCGACCTCGACGGCCGGACGCTGGCGCTGGCCCCGGACATGCTCGTCATCGCCGACGAATCCCGGCCGGTGGCCCTGGCCGGCGTCATCGGCGGCCGGGCCTCGGGCATCGGCGATTCGACCCGCGACGTCTTCATCGAAAGCGCCTGCTTCGACCCGGTCTCGATCCGCAAGACGGCCAAGGCCCTGGGGCTCGCGACCGACGCCTCCTACCGCTTCGAGCGGGGGGCCGACATCGCCTTCGCGCCGCGGGCCGCTCTCATGGCCGCGTCCCTGCTGACGCAGATGGGCGGCCGGGCCACCCGCGGGCTCATCGACCGCTACCCCCGGCCGCCGAAGACGCGGACGGTCCGGCTCCGCCTGCGCCGGATCGCCGAACTCCTCGGCGTCGACGTGCCGGAGGACTTCGTCGTCGACGTCCTGAGCCGCCTGGGCTTCCGCGTCGAGGGGTCGCACAAGGGCGCCTGGCGCGTGGACGTCCCGACCTTCCGCGTGGACGTCTCGCGCGAAGCGGACCTGATCGAGGAGGTGGCCCGCTTCTACGGCTACGACCGGATCCCCGCGGCGGCCGCGCCGGCCGGCGCGCCCCCGTCGGCCGCCAACCGGAAACGGGAGCGCCTGGCCCGCATCCGCGAAACGCTGGCCGGCCAGGGCCTTGACGAGGTCATCAACTGGAGCTTCGCCGACCCGGAGAAGGAGGCCGCGGCCGCCGGCGGGCGGGCGCCGGTGCCCATCCGGAACCCCATCTCCAACCGGGCCTCCGTCCTGCGGACGACCCTGCTTCCGGGCCTCGTCGAGAACGCCGCCCGGAACCTCAACCGGGGGCTCGACGGCGTCCACGTCTTCGAGACGGGGAACGTCTTCTCCTGGGACCAGGACGAGAAGCACCGGGAGGACCTCCACCTCGGCCTGCTCTCGGCCGGGCTGAGGCCCGGGGAGAGCTTCATGGCGGCCGCCGCGGAGACGGACCTCTTCGTCGTCAAGGGCGCCGTCGAGGCGGTCTTCGAGGCCCTGCGCTTCGACCCGGCCGGCTTCGCGGAGAGGGACCATCCCTCGTTCGCGCCCGGCCGCGCCCTGGCCGTTCTCTGCAAGGGCCAGGAGGTCGGCCGGCTCGGCCTCCTGAGCCGGCCCCTGACCGCGGCCTTCGAGGTCGACCGCCCCGTCTATGCCGCCGAGATCGACCTCACGGCGCTCTTCGGGAAGACGCCCCGGCCGTTCGAGTACGTCAACGTGCCCAAGCTGCCCGGGGTCGTCCGCGACCTGTCCTTCCTCATGGACCGGTCCGTCGCCTACGGCGAGGTCGCCCGGGTCCTCGGCCGGCTCGACCAGCCCCTGCTCGAGGGCTTCGAGCTCGTCGACCGGTTCGCGGACCCGCCCGTGCCGGCCGACAAGGTCAGCCTGACCGTCCGGCTCCGCTTCCGGCATCCCCAGAGGACGCTCGTGGCCGGGGAAGTGGACCGCGCCGAGCAGGAGATCGTCGGCCACCTCAGATCCGCGCTCGATATCCAACTCAGGGAGGGGAAAATTGACATCCGAACTTGAGCGAATTAAAATACTCGAAGGCAAGATCGGACAGGTCGTCGATCACATCCACAAGCTGACGGCCGAGAATGACAAGCTGAGGCAGCAGCTCAAAGAATCTCGCGCGGACAAGAAAGAGTCCGAGGAGAACGCCCGCAAGGCGGCCCGCCTGGACGAGGAGATGAAGAAGCACGAGGGCGAGCGGGAGCTCCTGAAGGGAAAGATCGAAGCCATCATCGGCGAGATCGACAAGCTCGGCCTATGACCGAACGTATCCTCGAGATCGAGATCTTCGGACAGCGGTACAAGATCCGCGTCAAAGGAGAGGAGGATGAGAAATATATCGGCCACTTGACCTCGCTCGTTGACCAGAAGATGCACGAAGTGGCTGTGAAATCGAAGTCCGCGGACTCGACCAAGATCGCCGTTCTGGCGGCCTTGAACATCGCGGACGAGCTGTTTCTGAGCCAGAAGAAGCTGGATCAGCTGAACGAGGCCTTGGGCCATATGGAGACGGAGATCGAAAGTTTGGAGGTTCATCTCTTCGCAGATGAGAATACATACACGGACGCCGATAAATCCCCGCTGTGACGGGCCCGCCCCCCGGGGCCGGCTCGCCGGCCGGGCCGCTCCCGGCGCGGGCATCTGACGCCTCCGCGCTTTCCTTCACGTCTCCTCATTTGAATAGATGAGGAGGTCATCCCAATGAACGCGTTGACGTACGCCGGCATCGCCGTGATCGTCATCCTGGCCGCGGCGGTCGCGGTCCTCCTGCTCAAGAGGCAGGCCGGATCCCGGAAGGCCGCCGAGGCCGAAGAGCAGGCCCGGGCGATCCTCGACCGGGCCCGGGAAGAAGGGGATAAGATCAAGCGGGAGGCGGCCATCGAGGCCCGCGAGAAGGACCTGGCCCGCCTGAACGAGTTCGAAGCCATCAACCGGGAGAAACAGCGCAAGATCAACGAGACCGAGCGCCGGCTCCTCAGCAAGGAGGAGAACCTGGAGCGGCGGTTCCAGTCGATCGAGCGCAAGGAGCGCGACTTCGGTCAGAAGGAGCGCAAGCTGACCCAGAAGGAGAAGGACCTCGAGGTCGAGGAGACCCAGATCGCCGAGGCCGTCCGGAAGGGCCTCCAGGAGCTCGAGAAGATCTCCGGCCTGACCCAGGAAGAGGCCAAGGCCATGCTGATCAAGAAGATCGAGGACGAGGCCCGCCTCGAGGCCATCGCCACCGTCCGGCGCATCGAGGAGGAGGCCCGCGAGAAGGCCGCCCAGTCGGCCCGCGAGATCATGTCCAACGCCATCCAGCGCTCGGCCGCCGAGCACGTCGTCGAGACCACGGTGTCCGTGGTCGACCTGCCGTCGGACGACATGAAGGGGCGCATCATCGGCCGCGAGGGCCGCAATATCCGGGCCCTGGAGATGGCCACGGGCGTCGACATCATCGTCGACGACACGCCCGAGGCCGTCATCCTGTCGAGCTTCGACCCCATCCGCCGCGAGCTGGCCCGCCTGTCCATCCAGAAGCTGGTCACCGACGGGCGCATCCACCCGGCCCGCATCGAGGACATCGTCGAGTCGGTCAAGAACGACCTCGAGCAGAAGATCAAGCAGGAAGGCGAGTCGGCCGTCCTGGAGCTCAAGGTCCGCGACATCCACCCCGAGCTGATCAAGCTCCTGGGCAAGCTCAAGTACCGGACGAGCTACGGGCAGAACGTCCTCCAGCACACCAAGGAGGTGGCCATGCTCGCGGCCATGATGGCCCGCGAGATCGGCCTCGACACCAACGTGGCCCTGCGGGCCGGCCTGCTCCACGACATCGGCAAGGCCGTCGACCGCGACGTCGAGGGCACGCACACCGAGCTCGGCGTCGAGCTGGCCAAAAAGTACGGCGAGTCCGAGAAGGTCGTCCAGGCCATCGCCTCGCATCACCGCGACGTCGACTTCCCCTCGATCGAGGCCGTCCTCGTCCAGGCCGCCGACACGCTCTCGGCCGCCCGGCCCGGGGCCCGGCGCGAGCTGCTCGAGACCTACATCCAGCGGCTGGAGAAGCTCGAGGAGATCGCCTGCTCGTTCGAGGGCGTGTCCAAGGCCTTCGCCCTGCAGGCCGGCCGCGAGATCCGCATCATCGTCGAGGCCCTCAAGGTCTCCGACGACAAGGCCTCCCTCCTGGCCAAGGACACCGCGGCCAAGATCAAGGCCGAGCTCGATTACCCCGGCCAGATCAAGGTCACGGTCATCCGGGAGATGAGGGCGGTCGAATATGCCCGCTGAGCTCGGGGTCCTCTTCCTCGGCGACATCATCGGCCGGCCCGGCCGGCGGGCCCTGGAGAAGTTCCTGCCGGGGCTCGTCCAGAAGCACCGGCCGTCGCTCATCGTCGCCAACGGCGAGAACGCGGCCGGCGGCAGCGGCATCACCGAGGAGATCGGCAAGGACCTGTTCATGCACGTCGACGTCCTGACCTCGGGCAACCACATCTGGGACAAGAAGGACGCCCTGCCCTACCTCGAGCGCGAGCCCCGGCTCCTCCGCCCGGCCAACTACCCGCCGGTGAACCCCGGCCGCTCGTCGTACGTCTTCCAGGCGGCCGACGGCGCCCGGGCGGCCGTCCTCAGCCTCCAGGGGCGGGTCTTCATGGAGCCGATCGACTGCCCGTTCAAGCGGGCCGACGAGGAGGTCGCCGCCCTCCGGGCCGTGACCCCGGTCATCATCGTCGATTTCCACGCCGAGGCGACCTCCGAGAAGCAGGCCCTCGGCTGGCACCTCGACGGCCGCGTCTCGGCCGTCATCGGCACGCACACCCACGTCCCGACGTCGGACGAGCGGGTCCTGCCCCGGGGCACGGCCTACATCACCGACGCCGGCATGGCCGGCGGCCGCAACGCCGTCATCGGCATCGCCCGCGAACAGGCCCTGGCGCGGTTCCTGACCTCGCGGCCCCAGCGCTTCGAGCCGTCGCGCGACGGCCTGTTCCTGTCCGGCGTCTTCGTCCGGATCGACGCGCAGACGGGGAAGGCCCTGTCGATCACGAGGGAGGTCTTGGCCGAGGATGGCCGCGAAGATTGACGGTCTCGTCGTCAAAGACCACGTCTACACGGTCTCGCAGGTCACCGAGATCGTCAAGACCGCGCTCGAGGTGGCCTTTCCCCAGGTCTGGGTCGAGGGCGAGGTCTCGGGACACAAGAAGGCCGCCTCGGGCCACGTCTTCTTCAGCCTCAAGGACGACCGGAGCGTCATCAAGGCCGTGATGTGGCAGTCGGCGGCCCGCCGGGTCGCCTTCGATCTCAAGGATGGCCTCAAGGTCGTCTGCCGGGGCAAGGTCAGCGTCTATGAGCCCCGGGGCGACTATCAGCTCTACGTCGATCTCGTCGAGCCCAAGGGCAAGGGCGCCCTCCAGCTCGCCTTCGAGCAGCTCAAAGAGAAGCTCCGGGCCGAGGGCCTGTTCGACGACGCGCGCAAGCGCCGGCTGCCGCTCCGCCCGCGCACGATCGGCGTCGTCACCTCGCCGACCGGGGCGGCCATCCGCGACATCCTGCGCGTCCTCGAGCGCCGCTACGCCCGGCTCCGCGTGGTCATCTATCCCGCCCGGGTCCAGGGCGAGGGCGCCGCGGCCGAGATCGTCGAGGGCCTCGACGCGCTCGGCGCCTGGCCCGGGATCGAGGTCCTCATCGTCGGCCGCGGCGGAGGCTCGATCGAGGACCTCTGGGCCTTCAACGAGGAGAAGGTGGCCCGGGCCATCGCCCGATCGCCCGTCCCGGTCATCTCCGCCGTCGGCCACGAGGTCGATTACACCATCGCCGACTTCGTCGCCGACGCCCGGGCCTCGACGCCCTCGGCGGCCGCGGAGATGGTCATCCAGACGGAGGAGGCCTTCGCCGAGAGGATCGACGCGCTGACGCGCCGGCTCGGCGAGACCTTCCGCTTCCGGGTTCAGCATCTGCGGAGCGACGTCGACGAGCTCGCCCGCCGCCGCATCTTCCAGAACTTCGAGGTCCGGCTGGCCAACCTCGGGCGGCGCGTCGACGACCTCGAGACGCGGGGCCGGAACGTCCTGCGGGCCGAGCGCCAGGCGCTGGCCGAGCGCAAGGGCGCCGCCGTCCTCGCGGCCGAGCGGCTGGCCCACATCCTGCGCCGGACGGTCGGCGAGCACAAGGCGGCCTGGGAACGGCTGTCGGCCGGCCTCAACGCCTTGAGCCCCCTGGCCGTCCTCAAGAAGGGCTACACCATCGTCTGGAAGGACGGAGGCCTGCGGCCGGCCCGCCGGATCGAGGACGTCGTCCCGGGCGAGACGGTCGAGGTTTCCTTCTACAAGGGCGAGTTCAGCGCCCGGGTGGAGTCCGTCGACCGCCGCAAGCTCCTGGAATCCCGGTTCCTCAAGGAGGGAACATGAGCACGACCCTGACGTTCGAAAAGGCCCTGGCCGAGCTCGAGCAGATCGTGGCCAAGCTCGAGAAGGGCGGCATCTCCCTCAACGAATCGCTGGCGCTGTTCGAGAAGGGGGTCAAGATGTCCCGGTTCCTCCGCGGCGAGCTCGACAAGGCCGAGCGCAAGGTCGAGATCCTGCTCAAGGACGAGAAGGGGAGCCTCAGGCCGGAGGATTTCGAGGCCGGGACCTGCGACGAAGACGAGGCGGGGGACGAGGGCGGGGACGCCTGACCCGGACCGGGACGCCATGGCCAAGCTCCTCGACGCCATCCGCGAGCCGGCGGACATCCGGACGCTCACGCCGGACGAGCTCTCGACCCTGGCCCTGGAGATCCGCGCCCTCATCCTGGAGACCGTCGCCCGGAACGGCGGCCACCTGGCCTCGAACCTCGGCGTCGTCGAGCTGACGCTGGCTCTGCACCTGGCCTTCGATTCGCCCCGGGACAAGATCGTCTGGGACGTCGGGCACCAGTGCTACACCCACAAGATCCTGACCGGCCGGAAGGACGGCTTCAGCGGCCTGCGCCGCTGCGGCGGCATCCTGGGCTTTCCCTGCCGCGACGAGAGCGAGCACGATATCTTCAACACCGGACACGCCTCGACGGCCCTCTCCGCCGCGCTCGGAATGGCCGTGGCCCGGGACCGGGCGGGCGGGTCCCATCACGTCATCGCGGTCGTCGGCGACGGCAGCCTGACCGGGGGCGTCGCCCTCGAGGCCCTCAACCAGATCGGCCACCTCCGCGAGCGGCTGATCATCGTCCTTAACTTCAACGAGATGTCCATCTCGATCAACGTCGGGGCCTGGTCGAAATATTTCTCTTATCTCGTTTCGGGTCAACGCTATATCCGCATGAAGGACCAGGCCAAGTCGCTCCTCAAGAGGGTCCCCCAGCTCGGCCGGCCGGTGATCAAGGCCGGTCGCGCCCTCGAGGAGCTGGCCAAGAAGATCCTCTTCCCGGGGCTCGTCTTCAAGGAGCTCGGGATCCGCTACATCGGCCCGGTCCACGGCCACAACATCGAGTCGCTGGTCGAGGCGTTCGAGACGGCCAAGACCTTCGACGGCCCGGTCCTCATCCAGTGCGTGACCCAGAAGGGCAAGGGCTACCAGCCCGCGCGGGCCCACCCGGAGAAGTTCCACGGGCTCGGGCCCTTCCAGGTCGCGACGGGCGAGCCGCTGCAGCGCGAGTGGGGCCCCTCGTTCTCGGCCGCCTTCGGCGAAGCGATGATCAAGGTCGCGAAGAAGGACGAGAAGGTCCTGGCCATCACGGCGGCCATGGGCGAGGGCACCGGGCTCAGGGAGTTCTCCGAGAGGCTCCCCGACCGCTTCTTCGACGTCGGCATCGCCGAACAGCACGCGGTGACCTTCGCGTCGGGGCTGGCCATCTCGGGCCTCAGGCCCGTCGTGGCCATCTACTCGACGTTCCTCCAGCGGGCCTACGACCAGGTCTACCACGACGTCTGCCTGATGGACATCCCCGTCGTCTTCGTCCTCGACCGGGCCGGCATCGTCCCCGACGACGGGCCGACCCACCAGGGCGTCAACGACATCGCCTTCATGCGGCACATGCCCCACATGATCGTCATGGCCCCCCGGGACGAGAACGAGCTCCAGCACATGCTCTGGTCGGCCCTCGCCTACGGCCATCCGGCTTCGGTGCGCTTCCCCAAGGCCAAGGGCCTGGGCGTCGCCATGGACGACGAGCTCGAGGTCCTGCCGCTGGGGCGGAGCGAGCTCGTCAAGGACGGCCGCGACCTCCTCTTCGCCGTCGGCCCCATGGTCGCCCCGGCGCTCGAAGCGGCCCGCGAGCTCGAGACCGCGGGGAAGTCGTTCGCGGTCGTCAACGCCCGCTTCATCAAGCCGCTCGACCGGGACATGATCCTGCGCTTCGCCGGGCCGGGGCGGACGGTCGTCACGGTCGAGGAGGGCATCGTCGAGGGCGGCGCCGGGAGCGCCGTGCGCGAGCTCCTGGACCGGGAAGGCCGGTTCGACATCCGCTTCCTGGCCCTGGGCGTGCCCATCGGGGCCCATCCCGTGGGCAAGTCCGACGAGATCCGGGCCAAGATCGGCCTCGACGTCCCCAGCATCGTCCGGAGGATCCGGGAGCTCGATGAAAGAACGCGCGGATAAGCTCCTCGCGGGCCGGGGCCTCGCGCCGAGCCGCGAGAAGGCCCAGGCCCTGATCATGGCCGGCCTGGTCACGAGCGGAGGCCGGCGGATCGGCAAGGCCGGCGAGCTCGTGGACGCCGAAGCGCCGCTCGAGGTGGCGCGTCCTCTTCCCTTCGTCGGACGCGGCGGGCTCAAGCTCGAGGAGGCCCTCGAGCGCTTCGGCATCGACGTCCGCGGCCTCGTCGGGCTCGACATCGGCGCGTCGACGGGGGGCTTCGTCGATTGCCTGCTCAAGCGAGGCGCCGCCCGGGTTTACGCCGTCGACGTGGACACGAAACAGCTCGATTGGGGGCTCGTCCGGGACCCCCGGGTCGGGGCCATCGAGAAGAACGCCCGGGCGCTTTCCGCCGCCGACGTCCCGGAGCCGCCCGGCCTCGTCACCATGGACGTTTCGTTCATCTCGGTCCTCAAGATCCTGCCGGCCCTCCGCGCCGTCCCCGGCGACTGGACTCTCGTGTCGCTCATCAAGCCCCAGTTCGAGGCCGGCCCCGGGGACGTCGGCAAGAAGGGCGTCGTCAGGGACCCGGCGGTCCACGCCGAAGTCCTGGCCCGCGTCGTCGCTGGGGCCCGGGAGGCCGGCTTCGGCCCCAAGGGGATCATCCGTTGCTCGACGCACGGCCAGAAAGGCAACGTCGAATTCTTCGTCTGGTGGGACAAGAAGGCCGCGGACCTCAACGCGGACCTCGTCCCGGCCTGGATCAAGGAGGCGGTCAGCCATGATTAACGTGAAGAGAGCTGGCCTCGTCATCAAGCCCCACGCGCCCTCGGTCGAGGGCATCCTGAAGACGCTGGTCGACCATCTCGAGGGCCGCGGCATCGCCTGCGTCCTCGAGGACGTCGCCGCCCGGAAGCTCGGCCGGCCGGACGGCCTGGAGCGCGCGGCGATCGCCGAGGCCTCGGACCTCGTCGTCGTCCTCGGCGGCGACGGCACTCTCCTCAGCATCGCCCATCACGCGGCCCAGGCGGGCGTGCCGGTCATGGGCGTCAACCTGGGCCGGCTGGGCTTCCTGACCGAGATCCCCGTCAGCGAGGCCGTCCAGACCCTCGACAGGTTCCTGGCGGGGGACACGACCCTCGTCAGCCCGCGCTGGCTTCTCGAAGCCCGGACGGCGAACGCCGCGTCCTATTGCCTGAATGACGCCGTCATCACCAAGGGGGCCGTGGCCCGGATGATCGAACTGGCCATCTCGGTCGACGGCAGGGACGTGGCCACCCTCAAGGCCGACGGCCTCATCGTTTCGACGCCGACCGGCTCGACCGCCTATTCGCTCTCGGCCGGCGGGCCCATTCTCCATCCGCGGGTCCCGGCCATCGTCCTGACCCCGATCTGTCCCCACACGCTGTCCTTCCGGCCCATGGCCGTTCCGGCCACGTCGACGATCGGCGTCCGGTTGCTGACGGGGGAGGAGGAGGTCTACGTGACCTTCGACGGCCAGCGCGGCGGCGTCATGGTCCGCAACGACGTCGTCGAGATCCGCAAGGCCCCCTTCGAGCTCCAGCTCGTCACCTCGCCGAAGCGGTCCTACTACGACCTGGTCAAGGAAAAGCTCGGCTGGGCGGAGTAGGTTTGACAACGCCGCGGCCGGCCGCTATCATGGCAGGGCCGATTCACTACAAAAACACTCAGAATTGGAGATCCCGATGTCCGATGCCATTGTCACCGGGGCCGACGCCACGTTCGAGGCCGAAGTCCTCAAGTCCGATATCCCCGTCCTCGTGGATTTCTGGGCCTCCTGGTGCGGCCCCTGCCTGATGATCGCGCCCGTCATCGACGAGATCGCCGAAGCCAACAAGGGCAAGCTCAAGGTGGTCAAGATGAACGTCGACGAGAACGGCCGGACGCCCCAGACCTACGGGATCACGGCCATACCGACCCTGATCCTGTTCAAGGGCGGCCAGCCCCAGGAGAAGGTCGTGGGCGTCGAATCGAAGGCCAAGCTCCTCGAGCGCATCGCCAAGCACGTCTGAACGAATCGGGGACACGTACCCAAAAGAAGGGACCGGGTCTTCGCAAGGCTGAACAGGCTCACTCCTTGCGAAGACCCGGTCCCTTCTTTTTCTGCGCCCCTTTTCTGGGCCCGCTATGGAGAGGCCTTCGGCGTCCTCGCCGCCTGCGCCGCCGTCCGCGCGTCGTAACGCTCGTTGAGCAGAGACGCCAGCTCCGCCCCCCAGAGCAGGATGACCATCGACGAGGAGATCCAGAGCAGGAAGAAGAGGACCGAGGTCAGCGTCCCCTGCAGGATCTTGCTCAGGACGATGCCCACCGCCGAGAGATGGACGACGTAGAAGGCGAAGGCCCGCTTGAACACCTCGAAGAGCAAAGCGGCGACGGCCGCCGGGACGAGCGCCGCCCGGGTGTGGACCTTGACCTCCGGGATGAACTTGTACAGGATGAAGAACATCAGGAAGGTCAGGCCATAGGGGATGACGTATTTCAGCAGGACGCTGTTGACGGCCGCCACCACCTCGGGGTTGAGGGTGGACCGGACCAGCTCGCTCTCCTGGACCGTCCGGCCGAACGCGGTCCAGACCGCCGTCATGGCCAGCGAGAAGAACATGAAGATGCCGACGACGGCCATCGTCAGGAACTCGATCAGCCGGTTGTAGAAGAACGACCGGTGGTATCTCGTCCGGAAGATCAGGTTGAGCGTCGAGATGAGGGACGAGAAGAGGAAGCTGGCCGAAATGAGCGAGCCGATGACGCCGAAGAGGCCGAGCTGGCCGACGGTGCCCGAGAGCTCCCCGAGGCTCTTGAAGAAGCCGGGGTCGAGACGGGCGAAGAACTCATCGGTGAAGATGTTGAGGCTCCGCAGGGCCAGCTCCGTGTCGCCCATGAAGCGCGCCGCCGCCGCGAAGAAGAGGGCGATGAGCGGCACGGAGCAGAGCAGGGCGAAGTAGGAGATGACGATGGCCGAGGTCCAACACTTGTCCCCGTTGAACCGCTTGAAGGACGCGGCGATGAGCGAAAGCGTCGAGCGCGTCATCCGTTCCGGGTCCCGGCCGGGCTTCGGCCCGGAGGCCTAGACGTACTTCCCCCACTGGACCATCAGGATGATGATGGTGATGAGCAGGGCGTAGATGACCAGCGTCTCGATGAGGACGAGCCCCAGGATGAGCAGGCCGCGGATGGCCGGCGCGCCGGACGGGTTGCGGGAGATCCCCTCGCAGGCCGAGCAGATGGCCCGCGACTGGCAGATGGCGCCGGCGATGACCGCCAGGCTGATCACGGCGCCGCCGACGATGAGCGACAGCTTGAACAGGTCGGCCCGGGGCTTGGCCAGCTCGGCCGGGGACGCGTCCTGGGCCAGCGCGGGCAGGGCCATCAGGGCGATCCCGAAGGCCATCAGGCACAGGGCTTTGAGTCTCTTGGACATGGGGGAGCTCCTTTTCACGTTGAGTGCTCTTCTTCATGGGCGACGGCGCCCGCGATATAGATGCAGGACAGGAGGACGAAGACGTAGGCCTGGATGAGCGAGGTGAAGATCGACAGGGCCATGAAGGGGAGCGGCAGCAGCAGCGGGAAGATCGAGGCCATGATCACGATCAGCAGCTCCTCGGCGAAGATGTTGCAGAAGAGCCGCATCGACAGGGAGACCGGCCGGGAGAAGTGGCTGATGATCTCGATCGGCAGCATCAGCGGGGCCATGGCCGGGATCTCGCCCACGAAATGCTTGAAATACCTGAGGCCCTGCGTCTTGACGCCCTGGGCGTGATAGTAGAAGAACACGGCCAGGGCGCAGCCGACGGTGACGTTGAGCTTGCTCGTCGGCGACATGAGGCCGGGGACGAGGCCGAGCATGTTGCAGAAAAAGATGAAGATGCCGACCGTGCCGATGACCGGGACGTAGCGGCGGCCCTCCGGGCCGACGGCCTCGACGATGAGGCCCTCGAACATCCGGACGATCGTTTCGGCCACGGTCTGCCGGGGGGTCGGCACCAGGGCCGGCCTGCGGGCCAGGAGCCGGAGGAGGATCGGGACGAAGGCGGCCACGATGAGGACCATGACCAGGAAATCGGGGACGGCGTGGGCGGGGTCGACCTCGAGGCCGAACAGGCCGAGCAGAGCGGCGATGGGAGGGCCGAAGACGCGGTTGAAGGCGTCAACGATCCAGAGGCTGTGCTCTAGTCCTTCCATGTCTTCACGCCGCGAAGACCCCGGACGGCCTCGGCCAGCGATACCGGCACGATCGCGGAAACGCCCGCGACGAAGGCGAGGATCTTCTTCGGATAGAGGAGGATTATAAGGAAAAAGACGGCGCAAATCAACACGAGCCGGAGGGCGTAAAGGAAGATGCCGGAGCGCAACGCCCCCCGCGGCCCCTTCGAGAGGATGCGGGTCAGGGACTGCTTCAGCCAGACGAAGCCCAGGGCCGAAAAGAGCCCCCCGGCGAAGAGGGCCAGCCCGGTCAGGGGATCGAAGACAAGGGCCGCGGCGATCGCCAGGGCGGCCGCCAGGCCGGCGATCTCGAAGGGAAGGCGCCGCAGGAGGAGGTCCATGGCCCCCGGATTATAGCACGTCCCGACGATCGCCGGTCAATTGCGTATGAGGAAGTGAGGGGCGCGTCCTTGACATCCTCCGGGCCCTCTCCGAGAATAGGTCCGGGGAGCCTGGGCGCGTCCGGGGAGGGACACACGCCATGTCGACGGAATTCCTGGTCAAGTTCGCGGGACTCCTGGCCGGCATCCTGGCCCGGACGCTCCTGCCCTGGCTGCGCAAGGTGAGGGACGGGAAGGTCCGCGGCTTCAGCCGCCGCTATCTCTATTCCGCCCTGGCCTCCCTGGCCATCGGCCTCATCTTCGCCTTGGCCATCTTTCCCGAGCTCGAGGCCGGCGCCGGCGGCCGGACGTTCGAGGCTCTCTTCAAGCTCTTCTCGCTGGCCTTCGCCTTCGGCTTCGGCTGGAACGCGCTGGTCAACGAGGGTGGGGCCTGGGTCTCGACCCCCGCCGACCCGGAGGCCCGCCCGGCGGGCCGGAAGACGGAGGCCGCTTGACGGACGAGACCCCCCGGGGCCCGGGCCTTCGGCGGCTGGTCGAGCTGACCTCGATCGGCCTCACCCTGCCGTCCTCGATCGCCGTGGGCCTCTTCATGGGCTACTTCCTCGACCGCTGGCTCGGCACCGGGCCCTGGCTCCTGCTCATCTTCACCGTGCTCGGGATCGCCTCGGGGCTCCTGAGCCTGTTCCGGGCGCTCCGGAAAGAGATGAAGGACGACCCGCCCCGGGATTGACCGGCTCGTTTGCTTCTCCCTGACCGCTGTGCTACAAATCAGGCGATGGAGCTTCGTCCTTTCCGGCCGGATCTCGCTCGCCTGGCCGCCGGAATATGCCTGGCGCTGACGCTCGCTTCCGCTCGGGCCCTGCCCGCGCCGCAAACGGTCCCCGAGGCCGCCCCCCCGGCCGAGGTCCGGATCCTGGCCCGGACCCAGGAGCGCGCCGGGGAGCGCGTCTTCGCCTCGGGCGACGTCGAGATCCGATACGGGGACTTCCTCCTCCTCGCCGACCGGGTCGAGTACGACCTCGAGACGAAGGACGTGCTGGCCGAGGGCAACGTCGTCGCCCAGTCGGACGGCCAGGTCATCCGCGGCGAGCGCATCCGCTACAACCTCGATTCCGGCCGCGGCACGATCGAGCAGGCCTCCGGCCTCGTGGCGCCCTCGGTCCTGTTCGAGGCCCGGACGCTCGAGCGCCGGCAGGCCGACCTCTACGGCTTGAAAGGGGCCCGGCTCACGGCCTGCGCCCAGCCGAACCCCCGCTGGAGCTTCAGTCTCTCGAAGGCCAACCTCAGGACGGGCGATTCCATCGAGATGTGGGACGCCGTCCTCCGGATCAAGAGCGTTCCCGTCTTCTACCTGCCCTACCTGCGCTATCCCCTGAAGGAGCGGGCCACCGGCTTCCTGATGCCGCAGATCGGCCTCGCAGGCGAGAAGGGCCTCTCCCTCTCCCAGGGCTTCTACTGGGCCCTGGCCCCGAACATGGACGCGACGCTCGGCCTCGATCTGTACGCCAAGCGCGGCCTCGGGGCCGGCCTGGAGTACCGCTACATGTTCCCCGGCGGGACCAAGGGCGACTTCAAGGCCTACTATTTCCTGTTCAAGAGGGAGCCCGGCGGGGCGCGGCCCGGCAGCTCCTCCATCATCCGGCTCAACCACAACCAGGCCCTGCCCTTCGGCTTCAGCCTCGTCGCCGGCGTCGACTATCAGACCTCGTTCAGCTTCCTCCGGGAATTCGACAACAATTTCCAGCGGGCCGTGTCCTTCACCCGGACGACGCAGGCCTTCCTGTCCCGGTCATGGCGGAAGTTCAACCTGAGCGCCCGGGCCTCGCGCTTCGAGACCTACTTCTCCCAGATCGACGATTCGAACGTCTCGACGTCGCTGCCCCAGATCAACTTCAACGTCTTCAAGACCAGGCTGTTCAAGCCGCTCTATTTCTCCCTGGCCGCGAACCTGACCCGCTGGCAGTACGGCTGGAAGTCCGACTACGAGGCCGGGACCGAGCGGCGCTCGACGCGGCTGGGCGTCAGCCCGTCGCTGAGCCTGCCGTTCACCTCGATCCCCTGGCTCACGGCCACGACGACGGTCACGGCCAACCTCCAGTACCACGGGCAGAGTCTCGATCCCGCGACCGGAGGGACCGTCGACGAGCCGCTCTTGACCCGGAACTTCGTCGCCGCCGTCGAGATCACCGGCCCCGTCCTCTACCGGCTCTTCTACGGCCGCGACGGCCGGGCCCGGCTCAAGAACATCATCGAGCCCTATGTCAGCTACTCGTACGACAGCCCGACCAACGCGTCCGACCGGATCGTGACCAGCTACGGCTTCTTCCGCTATCATCAGATGAGCTACGGGGTCGCCAGCCGCTTCCTCTTCCGGGGCGCGGACGACCGGGCGGTCGAGGTCTTCCAGCTGGGCCTCGGGCAGACCACCTACTTCTCACCCGAGGACGGCCCGCTGTCGCCCTTCCCGGTCGACGGCGAGCCGCCCCGCTTCTCCGAGGTGACCGGGACGCTCCGCTTCTACCCGCAGGCCAAGCTCAGCCTCGACGCTTCGGCGGGCTACAACCCCTATTACCGCGACCTGTCGAGCCTGCGCCTCAGCGCCACGGCCGGGTCCAGGGCCGAGGGCGATTTCCTGACCCTGACCTGGTTCTCGAGCCGCAACCCCTGGATCACGGGGGTCGATCCCGCGCTCGTCTCCCTGTACAGCCGCGACCAGGTCGGCGCCTTCGGCGGTCTGCGGCTGCCCGGGCTCGACCTCGACCTCCAGCTCGAGGCCGACTACAACATCAAGGACCGCAAGCTCCTCTACACGGGCGCCCAGCTCACCTACCACTACCAGTGCGTCGACATCCTCGTCGACGTCCGGGTCTTCCGCTTCCGGGCCCGGCCCGACACCCAGATCCGGGTCTCGCTCGGCCTCGGCTCGATCGGCCGGACGCTCGATTTCCTCGGGGGGTTTGGATTCTAGCCCGGTTCCGCGGCCCGGCTCAGATGTTGAGCTCGAGCTGGCCGTCCTGGGCGGACCGGCGATCGGCCTCGATGTCCTCGAGGAGGTCCGGCGTGATGTCGCCCGTCGGGTAGATGCCGTCGAAGCAGGCGGCGCAGAAATTCCTGATTTTGGGGTTCTCCTGCTGGACCGCCTTCTTCAGGGCCGCGAGCGACTGGTAGATGACCTTGTCCGCGCCGATCTTGCGGGCCACGGCGGCCTCGTCGGCGTCCTGGGCGACGAACTCGGTCTTGGTCTGCATGTCGATGCCGTAGACGCAGGGATGGCGCAGGGGCGGCGAGTACGAGGCGAAGTAGACCCTCCGGGCCCCGGCCTCACGGAGCATCTCGACGATGGCCCGGGAGGTGTTGCCCCGGACGATGCTGTCGTCGACGAGGAGGATCTTCTTGCCCCGGATCTCCGAGGCGATGGGATTGAGCTTCTGGCGCACGGAGCTCTTGCGCTGACCGTCGGCCGGCATGATGAAGGTCCGGCCGATGTAGCGGTTTTTGACCAGGGCCTCGCTGTACTTCAGGTTGAGCTTGCGGGCGATCTCGATGGCCGCGTCGCGGGCCGAATCGGGGACGGGCACGACGACGTCGATGGCGATCTTCCGCCGCCGGATCTCCGCGGCCAGGGACCGGCCGAGATTGACCCGGCACTTGTAAACGTTGACCTTGTCGATGAACGTGTCCGGCCGGGCGAAGTAGACCCACTCGAACAGGCACGGCGACAGGCAGCCCCGGCGGACGTGCTTGCGGTGGAGGGTCCGGGACTTGTCGATGAAGACGGCCTCGCCGGCCTCGACGTCTCGGATCTCGCCGAAGTTCATGATGTTCAGGCTGACCGTCTCCGAAGCGAAGGCGTAGGAGGGGAGGAGGCCGTCCCGCCGGACGCCGTAGACGAGCGGCTTGATGCCGTAGGGGTCGCGGAAGGCGACCAGTCCCTGTCCGGCGATGTAGGCCACGACGGAAAAGCCGCCCCGGACCTTCCGATAGACCGCCTCGACGGCCTGGAAGATGTGCTCGGGGGACAAGTCCTTGGTCCGCTCGCGGGCCAGGGACTCGGCGAAGAGGTTGAGGATGATCTCGAGGTCGCAGTCGGAGTTGAGGTAGCGGTGATTGTCCGCGTAGAGCTCGTCGCGAAGCTCCTTGTAATTGGCGACGTTGCCGTTGTGGGCCATGATGAGGCCGAACGGCGAATTGAGCTGGAAGGGCTGGGCGTCGTCGCTGCCGCCGCCGCCGATCGTCGGGTAGCGGGTGTGGCCGATGCCGACCGGGCCGCGGAGGCGCTCGATGGCCTCCAGGGTGAAGATGTCGTGGACGAGCCCGTTGCCTTTCTTGGTGTGGAAGCGGCCGTCGAAGGTGATGATCCCGGCCGAATCCTGGCCGCGGTGCTGGATGGCCAGGAGGCCCTGGTACAGGTCCCGTATCACGGGGCCGTTGCCCCAGATGCCGATGACGCCGCACATGGTCAGGCCTTGAGGGGGCGGTCGGGCTCGATCACGGCCTCGTCGATGATCATGACCGGGATGTCGTCCCGGATGGGATAGACGCGCCGGCAGGAGGCGCACTGGAGGCCTCGCTCGTCGGCCGTGAGCTTGACCTCGGTCTTGCACAGGGGGCAGGCCAAGATGGCCAGGAGCCCGGGACTGATGGACATGGCTGTCACCCTCTCTAGGATATTCTCTGCCGCCGCGCCCGTCAAGCGTCAAGCGGCCGGGCTGTCCCCAACCTTGCTTCGACCGGCGGAAGTCCCTTATAATCCCCGGCGAGGGGACGGACCCCCCTGGGAGGAGGCCGGCCGTGCTGTACTTCGCCTACGCTTCGAACATGAACCGGGCCCAGATGAAAAGATGGTGCCCGGCGAGCCGGTTCCTCAAGGCCGCCCGCCTCGAGGGTTATCGGTTCATCTACGACGGCTTTTCTCCGACCTGGGACGGGGCCGTCGGGAACATCGTCAAGTCCGGGACCGAAGGTGTCTGGGGGGCCCTGTACGAGGTCACCGAGCGGGACCGGCTGACGCTCGACGCCTTCGAGGGATATCCGCGGAGCTACGACCGCAAGGACGTCGAGGTCAGGGACCGGGACGGCCGCGTCGACCGGGCCATGACCTATTACCGGACCGGACGGGCCCTGGGGAAGCCCCATCCCGACTACGAGAGGATCGTCATCGACGGCGCCAAGGAGTGCGGCCTGCCCGACGAGTACATCGATGCGGCCCTGCGCGTGGTCCGGATTTAAAAGCGGTAGCGAACCCCGGCGCGAACCGCTGCACCGGAGATGTTGATCCGGGCCTCGGCGGCGTCGACGACGCCGCTCTCCGAGGGGATGGCCGGCCGGATGGCGATGAGCGGATAGGCCGTTTCGCCGCCGGCCGTCTTGTGGAAGAAGTACAGCCTCCCCGCTTCCGTGAAGCCCCCGCCGCCGGAGGCGGTGAACACGCTCCTCCCGGTCAGCCCGCCGAAGGCGGCCACCCGGAGACCCGCCTCGGCGAAAAGGACGGTCCGCGGTGCGAGGTCCCATTCGCCTCCGACCGCCGCTTCGAGGCCAAGCCCGCTCGCGGTCGCCGAACCCTTCCGCTGTTCCCAGGCGTCGGCTCCTTCGAGGCGGAACAGGAACCCGGCTTTGACCGAGTAGAGCCCGAGCCCGCCCCGGACGTAGAGCCCGGCGCCGGGATAATAGCGGGCCAGGAGCTTGACCGGGACGGCCCGGACCGTCGGCTTGGTCGACACGGACTCGGAGAGGAGCCCGTCGCTGAGCGTGATCGTGTCCCCGTTGCCGCCCCGCAGGAAGTCCGCCCCGAGGCCGAGCGCGAACCGGGGCGAGAACCGGTAGGACAGCTCGAACCCGGCGACCATCGCCAGGTGCAGGCGGTCGGCCGCGCCGGAGGCGCTCAGGCCGCCGGAGGCCGCGAGCCACTCGGGATAGCCCCGGGTCCCGTCGTTGAGATCGCGGGGGGCGAGCGTGGCCGCCCCGACGGAAACGGCGATCTCGAGAGGGATGGCGCCGGTCCGGAACTCCGGCCGCTCGATGGGGCCGATCCCTCCCCGCCGCGGCGTCCGGACGCGGGGCGGGGCCTGGGCCGGGGTCGACCTCGCCGGCGCGGCGGCCCTCACGCCCGCCTCGACGACCTCGACCAGGCTCTCGTGGATCCAGCCGCCGATGACGCCGCCGTCCTCGAGGGCGTAGCGGACGAAGTACCACTCCCCCTCCTTCCGGTCCGCTTCGAGGAGCGTGCCTTCCGGGACCTGCTGGACGATGGAGCTGCCGATATCGGGCTTCTCCCGGAGGTTGGCCTGTTCGGCCGCGACCTTGATCTTCGCCGGCCGGGCCGGCGCGTCCTGGGCCGCGGCCGCGAGGGCCAGGGCCAGGAGAGAGAGGACGATGCAGGCGTATTTTCTCATGGGCTCACCCGGAGGCCATTATAGCCCACCGTCTGAACCCCGACAACTCCGCTCTATTCGTACTCGGCCCAGTGCTTGATCGCCAAGTCGGCCGGCTTTTTGGCGGCCAGGGCCTGGACGAAGAGGTCGGCGGCCTGGAGGTTGGTCAGGATGGGGATCGAGTAGTCGACGGCCAGGCGGCGGAGCTTGTAGGCCGAGTTGTACTCGACCCGTTTCGCCGGGTTGGGGATGGAGATGACGAGATCGATCCGGCCGCCCGCGATAAAGTCGCGGATGTTCGGGCCGCGGCGCTCGTGGACCTTGAAGAGGCGCGTGTTGCGGACGCCGTTGTCCTTGAGATAGGCCGAGGTCTTCTCGGTCGCGAAGATCCGGTAGCCGAGGCCGGCCAGGGTCTGGGCGGCGCCGAGGAAGCGGCCCTTGGACTCCTCGCCGCCGACCGTGAGCAGGATGTTCCGGCGCGGCAGGCTGAAGCCGGTCGAGAGGATGGCCTTGAGATAGGCCTCGTGGACGTCCTCTCCCAGGCAGGCCACCTCGCCCGTCGAGGCCATCTCGACGCCGAGGACGGGGTCGGCGCCCCTGAGCCGGGAGAAGGAGAACTGCGGCGCCTTGACCCCGACGTAGTTGAGGTCGAGCGTCGTCTTGTGGCTGTGGGCGGGCCGTCCCATCATGGCGGCGACGGCCAGCTCGACGAAGTTCGTCCGGGCCACCTTGCTGACGAAGGGGAACGACCGCGAGGCCCGGAGGTTGCACTCGATGACCTTGATGGCGTTGTCCTTGGCGATGAACTGGATGTTGAACGGCCCGGTGATCGCCAGGGCCCGGGCGATCTCGCGGCCGATCTCGCGGATGCGCCGGATGGTCTCGATGTAGAGCTTCTGCGGCGGCAGGACCATCGTCGCGTCGCCCGAGTGCACGCCGGCGTTCTCGACGTGCTCGATGATGGCCGAGGCCGTGACCTCGCCACGGTCGGCCACGGCGTCGAGCTCGATCTCCTTGGCGTTCAGGATGAACTTGGAGATGACGACGGGATACTCGGGCGAGACGCGGGAGGCCTTCTGGAGGTAGCGGTCGAGGTAATCCTGGTTGAAGACGACGCTCATGGCCGCCCCGCTCAGGACGTAGGACGGGCGGATGAGGACGGGGTAGCCGATCGTCCGGGCGAAGCGCTTGGCCTCGGCCACGCTGCGCAGCTCGCGCCACTCGGGCTGGTCGACGCCGAGCTCGTCGAGGAGCCGGGAGAACTTGAAGCGGTCCTCGGCCCGGTCGATGCTGGCCGGCGGCGTCCCCAGGACGCGCACGCCGGCCCGGTGGCAGCGCAGGGCGATGTTGTTGGGGATCTGGCCGCCCATGGAGAGCAGGACGCCCAGCGGCTTCTCCTTCTCGTAGATGTCGAGGACCCGCTCGAAGCTGAGCTCGTCGAAGTAGAGCCGGTCGCAGATGTCGTAATCGGTCGACACCGTCTCCGGGTTGTAGTTGACCATGATGGTCGCGTAGCCGAGCTTCTTGAGGGCCAGCGCGGCGTTGACGCAGCACCAGTCGAACTCGACCGAGGACCCGATGCTGTAGGAGCCCGAGCCGAGGACCATGACCTTGCCGGGGCGGCCGCGGCCGTTCCGGAACGGGACGTCGTCCTCGCGGCCGTTGTAGGTCACGTAGAGGTAGTTCGTCCGGGCCGGGTATTCGGCGGCCAGGGTGTCGATCTGCTTCACGGCCGGGACGAGCCCGAGCGCCTTTCGCCGGGCCCGGACCCGGAGCTCGGAGGACCCCGTGAGGAGCGAGATCTGCTTGTCCGAGAAACCCTTCCGCTTGGCCTCGAGGAGGAGGTCCGGCCCGACGGCGCCGAGGCGACGGCCCTTCAGCCGGGCCTCGCAGTCGACGACCGACTTGATCTTGTGCAGGAACCAGCGGTCGATCCGCGTCAGCTCGTGGATGCGGTCGACGGTGAGGCCCTTCTTGAGCGCCTCGGCGATGCCGAAGAGCCGCTCGTCGGTCGGCTGGCGGAGCTCCTTCTCCAGGCTCCGGAAGGAGTAGTTCTCGTTGGCCACCAGGCCGTAGACGCCGACCTGGAGCATCCGGGCCGCCTTCTGGATGGCCTCCTCGAAGGACCGGCCCACAGCCATGACCTCGCCGACCGACTTCATCTCCGAGCCGATCTTCTTCGAGACGCGGCCGAATTTCTTGAGGTCCCAGCGCGGGATCTTGACGACGAGGTAGTCGAGGGCCGGCTCGAAGCAGGCCGCCGTGACCTTGGTGATCGAGTTCGGCAGGTCGGGCAGGGTGTGGCCGAGGGCCAGCTTGGCGGCCACGAAGGCCAGGGGGTAGCCGGTGGCCTTGCTGGCCAGGGCGGAGCTGCGCGACAGCCGCGCGTTGACCTCGATGATGCGGTAATCCCCGTCGCGGGGGTTGAGGGCGTACTGGATGTTGCACTCGCCGACGATGCCGAGACGGCGGACGGCCTTGAGGGCGATCCCCCGGAGGCGGTGGTACTCGTCGTTGGTCAGCGTCTGCGACGGGGCGATGACGATGCTCTCGCCCGTGTGGATGCCCATGGGGTCGAAGTTCTCCATGTTGCAGACGGTGACGCAGTTGTCGGCCCGGTCGCGGACGACCTCGTACTCGATCTCCTTCCAGCCGTCGAGGTACTCCTCGATGAGGACCTGCGGGGCGGCGGTGAAGGCCCGCCGCAGGGCCTCCCGCAGCTCCCGCGGCGAGTAGGCGATGCCGCTGCCCTTGCCGCCGAGGGCGTAGGCGACGCGGGCCATGACCGGGTAGCCGATCGTCCCGGCCGCGCGCAGCCCGGCTTCGACCGTCCGGACGGCCAGGCCGCGGGGGGTCTTGAGCCCGGCCTGGGCCAGGGCCCGGTTGAAGAGCTTGCGGTCCTCCGTCTTTTCGATGGCCTCGACCGGCGTCCCGAGGACGGGCAGGCCGGCCTCGGCCAGGGCGCCGCTCTTCCACAGCGCGATGCCGCAGTTGAGGGCCGTCTGGCCGCCGAACGAGAGCAGGAGGCCCTGGGGCCTCTCCCGGGCGATCACCTTCTTGACGAAGGCCGGCGTCACGGGCAGGAAGTAGACCCGGTCGGCCATGCCTTCGGAGGTCTGGATCGTGGCGATGTTGGGGTTGATCAGGACGACGTCGAGGCCCTCCTCCTTGAGGGCCTTGATGGCCTGGCTGCCGGAGTAGTCGAACTCGCCGGCCTCGCCGATCTTGAGGGCGCCGCTCCCGAGCAGGAGGACCTTCTTCGGCTTCTTCATCCGGCGGCCTCGAGGAACTCGTCGAAGAGGAACTCGGTGTCGGTCGGGCCGGGGCAGGCCTCGGGGTGGAACTGGACGCCGAAGACGGGCTTGCGGACGCGGCGGACGCCCTCATTCGTGCCGTCGTTGGCGTTGCGGAACCAGGCGGCCCAGCCGCGCGGCAGGCTCCGCGTGTCGACGGCGAAGCCGTGGTTCTGGCTGGTGATGTAGCAGCGCTTCGTCCCCTCCTCGAGGCAGGGCTGGTTCTGGCTGCGGTGGCCGAACTTGAGCTTGTAGGTCGACGCGCCGGCGGCCAGGGCCAGGATCTGACTGCCGAGACAGATGCCGAAGAGCGGCACGCCCGCGCCGAGGAGGCGGCGGACCGCGGCGATCGCGGCGGCGGCCCGCTCGGGGTCGCCCGGGCCGTTGGAGAGGACGACGCCCTTTGGGGCGAAGGACAGGATGCGCTCGGCGTCGGAATCGGCCGGGACGCGGACGACCGAGACGCCGCGCCGGACGAGCGAGCGGACGATGTTCATCTTGGCCCCGCAGTCGACGAGGACGATCGCCCGCCGGGCCTGGGGATTGTAGATGCGGATCTCCGGGGTCGTGACCTCGGCGACGAGGTCGCGGGCGTTGGGGTCGGGGACCTCCCGGGCCTCGCGGCGCAGCCGGGCCGGGCCCGCCGGGTCGTCGCCGGCGTCGAGGAGCCCGGTCATGACGCCGTGGACGCGCAGCTTCTTGGTCAGGGCCCGGGTGTCGAGGCCCGCGATTCCCGGGACGCCGCTCTCCCGGAGCCAGTCGTCGACGGTCTTCCGCGAGGTCGCGTGCGAGGGCCGGGCGCAGAGCTCGGAGACGATGTAGCCGGCGATCTGGGGCCGGTCCGATTCGAAGCGGTCCGGGTCGACGCCGTAGTTGCCGATCAGGGGATAGGTCTGGCAGAGGATCTGGCCCCGGTAGGACGGGTCGGTGATGCTCTCCGGGTAGCCGACGATCCCGGTATTGAAAACGACTTCCCCCCCGATTTTGGCGCTCGCGCCGAAGCCTAGGCCTTCGAGGACGGTCCCGTCCGCGAGGGCCAGCGTTGCTCTGCGAATGAGGTCAGCCTCCGTGTCATTTTCGGGGCAGTATAGCACAAGCCCGGCCGGGCCTCAAGGGCCGGTCGGGGCCGCGGGCCGTCGGGAGGAGGCCGTCTCACCCCTTGAACCCCCGCCGGGGGGCATGGTATTTTCGTCGCGGAAGAGGATAATGGAGCCGGGAATTGCGCGGTGAGGTGAGCCATGCCTTCTGACGACGGTCACGGGACGACCGGCGCTCCCGAGCGCCGCGGGCCGGCCTCCCCGTCCGTCCCCCTCCCGGCCGAGAAGGACGAGCTCATCCGCTCGATGACCGTGTCCCTGCGCGTCGCCTTCAAGATGGCCTCGATGTACAACGCGGACCATCCGGCCTTCAAGAGCAGCGTCAACGAGCTCATGGCCAAGCTCGAGGCCCTCTTCGCCCACATCAATCCCGTCTCCATCGGCTTCTCGCCCCACGCCCTGCTCATCGACGGGCGCTTCTGGGAGGGCGAGCGGACCTACATGGACCTGGCCCAGCTCTTCCACTTCCGCAAGATCAAGCGCCTGGAGATCCGCCCGGGCGTCCCCCACGCCGAGTTCATGCGCTTCGCCTCCAAGATCATGCTGCCGGTCAAGCTCTTCATCAAGGAGGGCGGCGCCCAGGCCATCATCAAGCGGGAGACCATCACCCACATCTCCGTGGACACGCTCGACTACTCGGTCCTCCTCCAGGGGGAGGGCGAGGAGATCAAGGAGATCTGGCCCTACCTCCTCATGGAGGCCGTCGAAGAGGACGACCGGGGCAAGCTCGAGGAGCTGGCCGGCTCGTTCGGCAAGGTCGTCGGCAAGTTCAACACCGAGGACCTCATCCAGAACGAGGAGCTGCACAAGAACTTCGCCAAGTTCTTCCACTATCTCAAGACGACCTCCGAGGAGAAGCACCGGGTCGCCTCCAAGCAGCTCCTGAAGACCATCGTCTCCGCCCGCAAGACGCCGACCGAAACGAAGTTCGAGAACCTCAAGCTCCTCATCTCCGACCTCAGCGAGGAGGACCTGGCCTCGACGCTCTGGGAGGAGATCATCGGCAACGACAAGTTCGACTCCCTGAGCTTCAGCATTTTCTCCCGGATCATCGACAAGGAGCGGCACAAGAAGATCGCGACCTCTCTGCACGCCCTGTTCCACACCGAGGACCCCCAGAACCGCCGGGCCCAGACCGAGTCGAAGATCCGCATCCTCATGTCGGGCATGTCCTCGTCGCTCCACTCCGAGATCTACCGCCAGACGCTCTCGAGCCTCCTCAACGAGATCTCCTTCGACCAGAAGCTGACCCTCGACCATCAGCTCCTCCGGCGCAACTACCGCTTCCTCCTCCTGGTCCTGCTGTCGCAGGACGGGCCGAAGGAGACGGCCACGGCCGAGCTGGTCCGCCTGGGCGAGGAGTGGGACGCGGTCCTCCAGGAGAGCGATTTCGAGTTCCTCCTCGCCCTCCACGAGGTCCTCGAGGCCAAGGCCGCGGACCTGGCCGGCGAGCCGGCCTTCGAGGACCGCCGGAAAGCCATCGCCGAACACGTCGAAGGCTGCCTCCTGCACGGCGATTCGGGCCCCGAGCTCGACGCCTTCATCGACCGGCTGGGCCGGAGCCTCCATGATCGGGAGGCCTACGCGGGCACGGTGTTCAAGGACCGGATCGTCTCGGCCTCGCTCCTGAGGGCCTATTTCCGGTTCTTCCCCGACGGGACCGAGGACCTCCACGTCCGGATCAGGAAGAAGTCCTCCGACAGCGAGCTCCTGGGCCGCATCGCCGACGCCCTGATGCTCATCGACACCCCGGCCTCCCTGGAGACCCTGAAGAAGGTCTTCGAGGCCGGCGACGCGGGGGTCAAGGTCAAGGCCCTCCAGGCCATGCAGAACCTCAAGGAGCACGACGAGGCCTTCCTCTTCCCCATCCTGGAGAAGCGGAACGAGCTCATCCAGGCCGAGGCCCTCATCCTGCTCATGCGCCACGAGCGGACGAAGCACGTCGCCTTCACCAAGCTGTTCGGGATCGTCTCGCCCTACGGGCTGAGGAACAAGACCCTGCTGAGGAACCTCGGCATCGTCGAGCGCTACGGCCTGCGCGAGGCCGCCTCCTATGTCGGGGCGTTGTCCGAGCGCAAGGATTTCTGGAACCGCAGGGTCCGGCAGGCCGCCGAGGCCCTGATGGCCAAATGGGGACTGGAGATCTGGCGTGAGGGATAAGATCAAGATCTGCTTCATCTACCTGATGAACGCCATCCAGGCGGGGAAGATCTACACCGGCGACCACCCCAAGTTCAAGGAATACCTCAACCGCCTTTACGGCGTCGTCCAGGAGATCCTGGAGGACCGCAAGGAGCTCGTCCTCGGCATCATCGGCGGCGAGGCCGCCTGGGAGGACGAGATCTTCTTCCATCTCCGCGGCAAGCTCGGCCTGCTCATCGACTTCCTGGAGAAGAACGGCGTCGAGCGGATCATCTTCCAGCAGGGCCTGCGCTTCGAGGAGCTGCGCGAGTTCATCATCTTCCTGACCCGGGTGAAGCGGCAGGAGAAGATCAGCGAGCAGGAGTATTTCAATCTCCACGGCATCCAGAACATCCGGGCCGGCAAGCTCCGGACCATGGTCCGCGACGAGGCCATCGCGCCGGAGGTCGAGGAGACGCGGACCCGCTACGAGAGCTCCGTCCACACCGTCTCGAACGCCCTCAACGTCGTCCTCGAGCGCGAGGAGGTCGACTATCTCGACCTGCGCTTCAACGTCCTGGGCATCATGGAGGACTTCGTCGGCCGCCACCAGGAGCTCCTCAACCTCGTCTCGGTCAAGAGGCGCGACCTGGTGACGTTCGTCCACCTCCTCAACGTCACCCTGCTCTCCATGTTCTTCGCCTCCAAGCTCCAGTTCTCCAAGGACGACGTCCTCGACCTGGGCATCGCCGCGCTCTACCACGACGTCGGCAAGCTCTACATCTCGCTCAAGGTCATCCAGAAGGAGTCGAAGCTCTCCGAGGGCGAGTTCCTCCAGGTCCGCAACCACCCCCTCCTCGGGGCCCGCATCCTCGAGGGCTACAAGGACGCCCTGGGCATCCTGCCGATCGTCGTCTGCTACGAGCACCACCTCCGCCACGACCTGACCGGCTATCCCAAGTCGCCCTACGCCCGGCGGCCCCACCCGGCCTCGATGATGGTCAGCATCTGCGACGTCTACGACGCCCTGGCCCTGAAGCGGTCCTACAAGAAGGATTACCCGCCCGAGAAGATCCACGAGCTCATGATGCTCGAGCGGGGCAAGATCTTCGATCCCCAGCTCCTGGACAAGTTCTTCCAGTTCATGGGCGTCTGGCCGATCGGGACGCTCGTGGCCATGAGCGACGGCCGGGTCGGCGTCGTCCGGGCCGTGAACGAGGCCGACATCGACCGGCCGTCCGTCCAGGTCCTGGCCCCGGAGAACGCCGGCGAGATCGTCGACCTGGCCTTGCGGCCGGACGTCCGCGTCGTCGGGTCCCTGAACCCGCAGGCCGAGGGGGCGCCTTACCTGCCGCTCCTCGGCCTCCCGGCGCCGGCGGAGGCCGAGGCCGGCGATGACGGCCGGGGCGGCGAAGACGACGAACCGGATATGGAGTAAAGGAGACCGACATGTGCGGCATCATCGGCTGTTCCGGCGCCCGGGACACCGTTCCCGATCTCATCGAGGGGCTGCGGCGGCTCGAGTATCGCGGCTACGATTCGGCCGGCATCGCCGTCCTCAACGGCGGCGGGCTCGAGCGGCGGCGGGTCAAAGGCAAGGTCCGCGACCTGGCCGAAGAGGTCCGCCGGCGCCCGATCTCGGGCGCCTGCGGCATCGGGCACACCCGCTGGGCCACCCACGGCCGTCCGAGCGAGGACAACGCCCACCCGCACACCGACTGCAGCGGAACGATCGCCCTCCTCCACAACGGCATCGTCGAGAACTACTGGGCCCTCAAGGAGAGGCTGAGGGCCGAGGGCCACGTCTTCAAGACCGAGACGGACACCGAGGTCATCGTCCACCTGGTCGAAAAGCACTTCCGCGGCTCCCTCGAGGAGGCCCTCCGGGCCGCCGTCCGGGAGCTCGAAGGGGCCTTCGCCGTGGCCTGCATCTCGTCGCGCGATCCGGGCAAGATCGTCGCCGCCCGCAACGGCCCGCCGGTCGTCGTCGGCTTCGGCGACGGCGAGAGCTTCCTGTCCTCGGACCTCACGCCTCTGCTGGCCCACACCAAGCGCGTGGCCTATCTGGGCGACGGCGAGGTCGCCGTCCTGACGGCGGCGGCGGTCCGCTTCGCCAGCTTTGCCGGGGCCCCGGTCGGGAAGACGGTCGAGACCCTCGACTGGGAGCCGGCCATGATCGAGAAGCGCGGCTTCGCCCACTTCATGTCCAAGGAGATCTTCGAGCAGGCGGACGTCGTCCGCGACACCCTCAAGAGCCGGGTCTCGCTCGACTCCGGGCGGGTCTTCCTCGACGACACCGGCCTCGACCCGGCGGCCTTCCGCGAGGCCTCGCGGGTCGTCCTCATCGCCTGCGGCACGTCTTACCACGCCGGCCTCGTCGGGAAGTACCTCATCGAGACGCTGGCCCGCGTCCCGGTCGACGTCGAGTACGCCTCGGAGCTGCGCTCGCGCGACTTCGTCATGGATCGCGGGACGCTCGTCCTCGGCATCTCCCAGTCGGGCGAGACGGCCGACACGCTGGCCGCCCTCCGCCTGGCCCGGGACAAGGCCCGGGCCGTCCTGGCCGTCACCAACAATCCGAGGTCCTCGATGGCCCGGGACGCGGACGGCCTCCTCGACCTCCACGCCGGGCCGGAAATCGGCGTCGCCGCGACCAAGACGTTCGTCGGCCAGATGGCCGCCCTGGCCCTCTTCGCCCTGGCCCTGGCCCAGGCCCGCGGCGCCCTCGGCGAGGAGGAGAGCCGGGCCCTCGTCCGGGAGCTCCAGCGCGTGCCGCTCAAGATGGACCGGGTCCTCGGCGGGGCCGCCGCCGTCGAGCGGGCCGCCCGCCGCTATCTCTCCTGCGAGCACTACCTCTTCCTCGGCCGCTGGATCAACTTCCCCATCGCCCTCGAAGGGGCCCTGAAGCTCAAGGAGATCTCCTACACCCACGCCGAAGGCTACGCCGGCGGGGAGATGAAGCACGGGCCCATCGCCCTCATCGACGAGGGCATGACCACCCTGGCCGTCGTGCCGCGCGACCGCGTCCACGAGAAGATGCTGTCCAACATCGCCGAGGTGAAGGCGAGGAACGGCCGGATCCTGGCCGTCGCCTTCGAGGGCGACGAGCGGGCCGGGGCCGCGGCCGAGGAGGTCTTCCCCATCCCGGAGACCCACGAGCTGTTCACGCCGTTCCTGACCGTCCTGCCCCTTCAGCTCTTCGCCTACCATTCCGCCTCGGGCAAGGGCCTCGACGTCGACCAGCCGCGCAACCTGGCCAAAAGCGTCACCGTCGAATGACCCCTGGACTGTTCATAAGAACGCCGGGTTTCTCCAAGCCCAACAAGGCCAAGGCCGGCGTCTTTATGAATGGTCCGGGGCTTGATGGACAGGGGGGCTGGGAGTATTCTTGATGGCGTGAGGAGAATCCGATGAACGCACGCACCCTCCGGCGCTCCGGCACCCTGGCCGCCGCCGCTGTCCTTCTGGCCTCCGTCGTTCTGGCCCAGGGCCCCAAGCCCCGGGCCGTCTTCAAGGCGACGTCCCACGACTTCGGCAAGGTCAAGCAGGGCGACGTCGTCAGCCACGAGTTCGTCTTCCGCAACGAGGGCGGCGCCCCGCTCGTCATCGAGAAGATCGACACGACCTGCGGCTGTGCGGCCGCGCTCGCGTCCGAGAAGACGATCGGCCCGGGCAAGGAAGGCCGGATCAAGGCGACCTTCGACACCCGCGGCTATTCGGGGCGCCTCTCCCGCTACCTCTACATCGTCTCCAACGACGGCGAAGACCCCCGCCGCGAGCTCGCCCTCATCGCCGACATCGAGGTCCCGCCCTCGGCCCGCATCGACGTCGACCGCTACAACGTCGAGATGGGCCTGGTCCTCGAAGGGGAGGCGCCCTCGGCCAAGATCGTCATCAAGAGCGCCGGCGAGCGCGAGCTCAAAGTCGAGCTGGCCCACGAGAACGTCAAGTTCTTCTCCGGCGGCAAGCCGCTCGTTTCGCCGTTCTTCCTGCCCCGGGGCGAGTCCCGGGAGGTCGAGGCCCGCTTCCCGGCCCAGTCCAAGCCCGGGGTCAACCGCGACTATATCCTCCTCAAGTCGAACGACCCCGTCCGCTCGACGCTCTCCATCTACGTCAGCCGTTATGTCGTCTCCAAGAAGGAGCTGAAGGAGCTCTTCGAGAAGTACCGGTCGGTCCTCAAGGTCCCGGGCTAGGGACCGGCATGGCCCGCATCCTCATCGTCAAGGCCCAGCCGCGCTCAAAGGCCCCCGGCGTCGAGGAGCTCGGGCCGGACCACTTCCGGGTCCGGGTCAGGGCCGCACCCGAAAAGGGCCGGGCCAACGACGAAGTCGCCGGCCGCCTGGCCGCGCACCTGGGCGTCCCGCCTTCGCGCCTGACGCTCCTCCGGGGGGCCTCCTCGTCCCACAAGCTCTTCCGGCTCGATATCTAGCCGCTCCCGGGTCCGTCCTTTCGCTCCCATTCGTTCGTTACGGCCGGCGGGTGGGACGATCCGGCCGCGCCGTTCGTCCTTCCGGGATGGAGGCCCTCCATGGACGACCGCCGCCGCTGTTGGCTGGCCCTGCAGCTCCTTTTCCACGGCCCCGGCGCCGCGGCCCGGCGCGTCCTCAAGCGCTTCCCCGCGGTCACCGACGTCTTCCGGGCCGCGCCGGCCGACTTCGAGGGTCTCCGCCTGACCGGCGACGCGGTCGAGGCCCTCGTCTCGGGGCGGGCCCTCGACCGGGCCGACCGGGAGCTTGAAAATGCCGGCCGGAAGGCGTATGCTCTCTTGACCCTTGACGACCCCGGGTATCCGGGCTACTTGAGAGAGATCTTCGATCCTCCGTTCGTCCTCTATTGCGAGGGCGATCCGGAGACGCTTCGAAATCCCGCGGTGGCCATCGTCGGCGCCAGGCGACCCACCCCCTACGGGCGGGCCGTGGCCGAAAGGCTTGCCTGCGACCTGGCCGGCCGCGGCTGTGTCGTCGCCAGCGGCCTGGCCGCGGGCATCGACGCCTGCGCCCATCGGGGGGCTCTCCAAAAGGGAAGGACGGTGGCTGTGCTCGGTTCCGGCTTGGACGTGTGCTATCCGTGGGAGAACCGCGGTCTCCAGCGCGAGATCGCCGGCCGCGGCGCGGTGGTGTCGGAGTTCCCCCTGGGGACGCCGCCGCTCGCGGAGCACTTCCCGGTCCGCAACCGGATCATCAGCGGCCTGTCGCTGGCCCTGGTCGTGGTCGAGGCGGCCTGGAAGAGCGGCTCGCTCATCACGGCCAAGCTGGCCCTGTCCCAGGACCGCGAGGTCATGGCCGTCCCGGGCAACGTGACCTCCGAGCTGAGCGCTGGCCCGAACGGCCTCATCAAGGACGGGGCCCGGCCCGTCGCGTCGTGGGAGGACGTGGCCGAGGGACTGCCGTCCCCCTGGCGCGAGGACCTTCTTGCGCGCCGGGACGAGAAGGAGGAGAATAGCGGCGCTTCTCTGAGCCCGGACGAGCGCCGGCTCCTGGACGAGCTCGCCGTCGACGCGGCCCGGCCGATCGACGAGCTGGCCGAGAGGACCGGCCTTTCGGTCTCCGTCCTGCTGGCGCTGCTGCTCGGCCTCGAGCTGAAGGGGGCCGTCGTCCAGCGTCCCGGCAAAGAATTCCAGAGGAGAATGTAAGTTGGCGAAATCACTCGTCATCGTCGAATCGCCGGCCAAGGCGAAGACGGTCAACCACTATCTCGGCAAGGACTACGTCGTCAAGGCCTCGATGGGCCACGTCCGCGACCTGCCCAAGAAGCAGATGGGCGTCGACATCGCCGCCGACTTCCAGCCGACCTATGAGGTCATCCCCGAGAAGAAGAAGGTCGTCGCCGAGCTGAAGAGAGCGGCCAAGGAGAGCGACCGCGTCATCCTGGCCGCCGACCCCGACCGGGAAGGCGAGGCCATCTCCTGGCACCTCAGCCAACTTCTGGCCGATGCCAATCCGAACATCTTCCGGGCGGCCTTCAACGAGATCACCGCGGAGGGCGTGCAGGCGGCGTTCCGGAACCCCGGGCAGATCAACCTCGCCCTCTTCAACGCCCAGCAGTCGCGGCGCGTCCTCGACCGGCTGGCCGGGTATCTCATCAGCCCCCTCCTGTGGAAGAAGATCGCCCGGGGCTTGTCCGCGGGCCGGGTCCAATCCGTGGCCCTGCGGCTCATCGTCGACCGGGAAAAGGAGATCAAGGACTTCAAGTCCGAGGAATACTGGGCCGTCGCGGCCAAGCTCGAGGCCCGGAACCCGCCGGCCTTCAAGGCCGCGCTGGCCAAGATCGAAGGCAAGAAGGCCAAGGTCCGCACCGAGGAAGAGGCCCGGATCATCCGCGAGGAATGCGACCGGGCGCCGTTCGTGCTGGACGAGGTCCGGGTCAAGCCGAAATACAGGCACCCCGGCCCGCCCTACATCACCAGCACCCTCCAGCAGGACGGTTTCCGGCTCCTGCGCTTCCCGGTGAAGAAGACGATGTTCGTGGCCCAGAAGCTCTACGAAGGCATGCCCATCGGGGAGCTCGGCCAGACGGGCCTCATCACCTACATGCGCACGGATTCGTTCCGCGTGTCCGAAGCGGCCCAGGCGGCCGCGCGGGCCTTCATCGAACAGCACTACCAGGCCCTTCCGGCCAAGGGGGACGGCGCGTCCGCCGAGGACGTCCAGGCCCAGGCCGGCCATCGCTCGCCCTACGTCCCGGCCAAGCCGAACGAGTACAAGAGCAAGAAGAAGACCCAGGACGCCCACGAGGCCATCCGGCCGGCCCACGTCGAGCTCACGCCGGAGAAGGTCAAGCCCTACCTCAAGAAGGAGGAATACGACCTCTACAAGCTCATCTGGCGGAGGTTCATGGCCTCGCAGATGGCCCCGGCCAGGATCGAGGAGACGGTCTTCGACATCACGGTCGGCCGCTTCCTCTTCCAGGCCAAGGGAGAGGTCGTCAAGTTCGACGGCTTCCTGGCCGTCTGGCCGAACGGCGGCTCCGACAAGGAGGTCCTGCCCAAGGCCGAGGCCGGCGAGACCCTCAAGCTGCTGGAGCTCGAGACCAAGCAGAAGTTCACCGAGCCGCCCCCCCGCTACACGGAAGGGACGCTGGTCAAGGAGCTCGAGGCCCGCGGCATCGGCCGGCCGAGCACCTACGCGCCGACCATCGCCACCATCCAGACCCGGACCTACGTCGTCAAGGAGGAGGGCAAGTTCCGGCCCACCGAGCTGGGGACCTACGTCACCGAGTATCTCATCAAGCACTTCGCCAAGCTCATGGAGTACAAGTTCACCGCCCGCATGGAGGAGGAGCTCGACGAGATCTCCGAGGGCGCCCGCAAAGGGTCCGAGAGCCTCCGGGAGTTCCATACCCTGCTCGAGGGCTATCTCAAGACGGCCGGCGAGTCCGAGGGCGTCAAGCAGACGGGCATTCCCCTCGACGAGAAGTGCCCGAAATGCGGCGCGCCGCTGGTCGTCAAGAGCGGCCGTTTCGGCCAGTTCAAGGCCTGCTCCGCCTATCCGGCCTGCCGGTTCCGCGACAGCCTGGACAAGCGGGAGTCCAAGCCCCTGGACGAGAAATGCCCCGAGTGCGGCTCCCAGCTGGCGCAGAAGTTCGGCCGCTTCGGCCCGTTCGTCGCCTGCTCGGATTATCCCAAGTGCAAGTACATCAAGAAGGACAAGCCCGTCGAAACGGGGATCGACTGCCCGCTCGACTGCGGCGGCCGGGTCCTCAAGCGCAAGACGCGCCGGGGCAAGTTCTTCTTCGGCTGCAGCCGCTATCCGAAGTGCCGCTTCGCCTCCTGGGACGATCCCCTCGCCCGGGCCTGCCCCCAGTGCGGGGCGAAGGTCCTCTACAAAAAGAACCCCATCAAGGGCGAGCCGTACATCTTCTGCAAGACCGAGAAGTGCGCGTTCAAGGAAGCGGCGCCGCGGGAGAAGATCTGGGAGGCGGCGGCCGGAGAGCCGGCGGACGGCGGACCCGATGGACAGGGAAATCGCTGAGTTCCTGGCCTTCCTCCGGCACGAGAAGAACGCTTCCCCGCACACCCTGGCCGCCTATGAGCGCGACCTCCGGCAGGTCGCGGCCTACCTGAAAGAGCGCGGGACCCGCTGGGACCGGGCCGGCAACGTGATCCTGCGCGGCTTCCTGGCCGAGCTTCACGAGAAGAAGCGCAAGAAGTCGACGATCGGGCGCAAGCTGGCCGCCCTCCGGTCCTTCTACGATTTCTGCCTGCGGAAGAGGTGGGTCTCCGAGAACCCGGCCAAGGTCCTGGCCCGGCCCCGGCAGGAGAAGCGCGTCCCCTCCTTCCTTTCGGAGAGCGAGGCGGCGGAGCTCCTCGACCTGCCGCGCCCGGCCGGACCGCTCGATCTCCGCGACCGGGCCGTCCTCGAGCTCCTCTACGCGACCGGGATCCGCGTCAGCGAGCTCGTCGGCGTCGAGACGCCGGACCTCCACTTCGGCGAGCGCCTGGTCCGTGTCCGGGGCAAGGGCAGGAAGGAGCGCATCGTCCCGTTCGGGACCAGGGCCCTCGAGGCCCTCGAGGCCTACCGCCGCGCCCGGCCCGGGCTGGCCCGGGGCGGGGACGGCGGCGAGGCCTTCTTCCTCAATTACCGGGGCGGCCGGCTGACGACGCGGTCCGTGCAGCGGATGGTCCGCACGTGCATCCGCCGCACCGCCGTCGCCCGCAAGATCAGCCCCCACTCGCTCCGCCACTCTTTCGCCTCCCACCTGCTCGGCCGGGGCGCCGACCTGCGTGTCATCCAGGAGCTTCTCGGGCACAGCAGCCTGGCCACGACGCAGAAGTACACCCACGTCGATCTCAAGCAGCTGCTCGCCGTTTACAAGAAGAGCCACCCCCGCTCTTAGCCTGATTCAAAAAAACGCCCCCTTTCTTCTCCATCACTCTTATTTCAGGGCGTTTTTACCCTCCGGGCGACCCGAGCGGGCCGGCAATCGGCGTTTCCGGTTTCTCCGCGCTTTGTCCACGGGGCTTGACGCGAAGGCCGGGGTGCCTTCCACAATCGACACAAAACAATAGGAATAGTGGGAGACGGCAGAGTGGCACGGAGGACGCATTTAGGACGGACGAAAGGAGGTCTCACCCATGACCGCTCAAAAACACAAGGGACTGGCGCTCGGGCTGGCCGTCGCGATCATCGCGCTCGCGCTCGCTCCGGCCTTGGCCCAGTCGACGGCGTCGAAGGCGAAGGTCAACATCAACACCGCCCCGGCCTCGGAGCTCGAAACGCTGCCGCGGATCGGCCCCAAGGTGGCCCAGAGGATCATCGATTTCCGGACCAAGAACGGCAACTTCAAGCGGGTCGAGGAGATCATGAAGATCCAGGGGATCGGCGAGAAGGTCTATGAGCAGATCAAGGACCTGATCACGGTGGGCGCCGAAACCGCGCCGAAATGACGGCCCGGCCCTGTCCGGCCGGCCTCCCCAGCGGGGCCCCCGGACGGGGCCTATCTTTTCGCCTCGAGGAAGCGGCGAAGCCTGCGGACGGCCCGGCCGCGGTGGCTGACCTCGTTCTTGACCCGGGCCGGGAGCTCGGCGAACGTCCGCCGAAGCGGCGGATAGAAAAAGACCGGATCGTAGCCGAATCCCGACCGCCCCCGCGGCGCGAGGGCGATGCGGCCCCGGACTTCGCCCCGGAACTCCCCGACGATCGAGCCCCCCTCGGCCAGGACCATGACGCAGACGAAGCGGGCCTTCCGGGCCGGCGCGGGAACGCCTTCGAGGAGGCGCAGGAGTCTGTCGATGTTCTTTTCGTCGGAGGGGCGCGGGGCGGAAAAGCGGGCCGAGCGGACGCCGGGCGCGCCGCCCAGGGCTTCGACCTCGAGCCCCGAGTCCTCGGCCAGGGTCAGCCCGGGCCGGCGACGGCTGTAGAAGAGGGCCTTGGACCGGGCGTTGGCTTCGAACGTCCGGCCCCGCTCGACGGGCTTCGGGCCGGGCCGGGCGCCGGCGAGGCCGACGACCTCGAGGGGCCGGCCGCCGCGCGAAAGGCCCTTCAGGGCCCTCCGGAGCTCGCGGACCTTGCCAGGGTTCCCGGTCGCCAGGAGGAGGCGCCCCTCAGTCAATCTTCAGCTCTTCGATGTCGGCCAGCTCGAGGAGGCCCTGGTTGAACTCCTGCTCCTTCTCCTCGGAGGACGAGAAGGAGAAGGCCAGGAGGTAGGACGAACCCTCCTGCTTCATGGTCAGACGCTCCAGCCGGACGCCGTGGTGGAGCGCGAGCTTGCGCAGGCTCGATAGGATATAGGGCCTGGCCTTGGCCTTGAGATGGTAGTGGAACTGGGCCTTGTGCAGGTAGGAGCTCTCGATCCGGCCGAAGACGAGCAGGGTCACGATGGCCAGAGCGGTGAAGATGATCGCCGGCACGTAGTAGCCCGCCCCGATGACCAGGCCCAGGCCGGCGACGACCCACAGCGTCGAGGCGGTGGTCAGGCCGGCGACCGTGCCGCGGGCCTGGAAGATGGTCCCGGCGCCGAGGAAGCCGACCCCGGTGATGACCCCGGCCGCCATGCGGACGAGCGTGTCCGGGCTCCCTCCCTTGTCCTGGACCAGGAGGGCGGCCAGGCTCATCATCATGGCCGAGGCGACGCAGACGAGGATGTTCGTCCGGAAGCCGGCCGGCTTCTGGCTGGCTTCCCGCTCGAGCCCGATGAGGCCTCCGAGCGCGATGGCCAGGACGAGCTTGAGCAGGATCTGGAGGATCTCCATGGGTTCCGTCTTTGTCATCCTCTTTTAACATCGGCGCCGGAGGTTGTCAATCGCCGGGCGCCTCTGTTAGAATGGCTCCGCCGACCGAACAGGAGAGAACCCATGTCCGTGCTCATCGACAAGATCCATGCCCGCGAGATCCTCGATTCCCGCGGCAACCCGACCGTCGAGGTCGAAGTCACCCTGGCCGACGGCTCGTTCGGCCGGGCCGCCGTGCCCTCGGGCGCCTCGACCGGCGCCTATGAGGCCCTCGAGCTCCGCGACGGCGACAGGTCGCGCTATCTCGGCAAGGGCGTCCTCAAGGCCGTCGAACACGTCAACGCGGACATCGCCGGGGCCGTCCGGGGCCTCGACGCCCTCGACCAGGCCGGGGTGGACGGGGCCATGCGGGCCCTCGACGGCACCGAGTTCAAGACCAAGCTCGGGGCCAACGCCATCCTCGGCGTCAGCCTGGCCGTGGCCCGGGCCGCGGCCGTCTCTTCGAAGCTCCCACTCTACCGCTATCTCGGCGGAGATGCGGCCAACCTTCTGCCCGTGCCGATGTTCAACATCCTCAACGGCGGCGTCCACGCTAACTGGCAGAGCACCGACCTCCAGGAGTTCATGATCGCCCCGATCGGGGCGCCGAGCTTCCGCGAGGCCCTGCGCTGGGGCGCCGAGACCTACCACGCCCTCAAGAGCGTCCTCAAGGCCGGCGGCTTCACGACAGGGGTCGGCGACGAGGGCGGCTTCGCCCCGGCCTTCAAGAAGAACGCCGATGCGGTCGAAACCATCCTGCGGGCCATCGAGAAAGCCGGATACAGGCCCGGCGAGGACATCGTCCTGGCCATCGATGGGGCGGTGAGCGGGATCTATGAGGAAGGGCTCTACAACCTGCGGACCGAGGCCAAGAAGGTCAAGGCCGAAGAAATGGTCCAGATGTACGCGGCCTGGGCAAAGGCCTATCCCATCCGGGTCATCGAGGACGGATTGGCCGAGGACGATTGGGAGGGCTGGAAGCACCTGAACGCGACGCTCGGAGGAACGATCGAGCTCGTCGGGGACGACCTGTTCGTGACCAACGTCAAGCGGATCGCCAAGGGCATCGCCGAACAGGCGGCCAACGCCGTCCTCATCAAGCTCAACCAGATCGGCACCGTGACCGAGACGGTGGCCGCGATCGAAATGGCCCGGAAAGCCGGGTGGGGGGCGATGGTCTCCCACCGCAGCGGCGAGACGGTCGATAGCTTCATCTCCGACCTGACCGTGGCCATGGGCACCGGGCATCTGAAGACAGGCGCCCCCTGCCGCGGCGAGCGTGTCGAAAAGTACAACCAACTGCTTCGGATCGAAGAGGAACTCGGGCCGCGCGCCGTTTACGCCGGGCGCGAAGCCTTCGTTCGCTGAAACGTCAACCGTCCCGGCCCTGGCCGGGCATTTCCGTGATCCAAAAAAGCGCTTGACAGACATCGTCCGCGGTGTTAAATGATTAAATCTATTGACTTAGTCAATTAATAAAGCCGGGAGGGGAGATGAGGCTCTCGACGAAGGGCGAATACGCCAGCCGGGCCATGCTGGAGCTGTCCCGCAGATATGGGGACGGCCCGATCCACAGCCGGGAGATCTCCGACGCCCAGGTGATCCCCCAGAACTTCCTCGAGCAGATCCTCCTTCTCCTGAAGCGGGCCGGCTACCTCAAGAGCCGTAAGGGCCCGAAGGGCGGCTATGTCCTGGCCAAGCCTCCGGGCGAGATCACTGTGGCCGAGGTCATCCGGGTCATGGACGGCCCCCTCGCCCCCATCGATTGCGTCAGCGTCATGGCCCGCGAGACCTGCCCGATGGAGGGGACCTGCGGCCTGCGCTGGCTGTGGAAGGACGTCCGCGACGCGGTGGCCGACATCCTCGAAAGGACGACCTTCGCCGATCTCGTCAGCAGGAGCAGTCCCGCCGCGGGCGAAGAGGGGAGACGGCCGTGACGGCGCGGACCCGCGGTCTCGTCCTTCTCGGCGTCCTCTGCTCCGTCCTTTCCGGGCCTCCCCCGGCGGCGGCCCAGCCGGCTTCCCCCCAAGCGACGGGCAGGCTCTCGCTCTCCGGGGCCTGGGCCCTCTATCCGTTGGCCGTCCGCTGGCAGGAAGAGTTCCGGAAGAGCCATCCCGGGGCCGTCATCGACATTCAGGCCGGGGGCGCGGGCAAGGGCATCGCCGACGCGCTGGCCGGGGTCGTCGATATCGGCATGGTCTCCCGGGAGATCCATCCCGCCGAGATGGAGAAGGGCGCGGTCCCGCTGGCCGTGGCCAAGGACGCGGTCGTCGCCACGGTCAGCCGGAAGAACCCGTTCCTCCCCGAGCTCCTCCGCCGCGGCCTCACCAAGGACGAGCTGGCCGGGCTCTGGCTGAGGAAGCCCGCCCCGGCCTGGGAGCGGCTCCTCGGCTTGAGCGGCCGGACGCCCGTCCACGTCTTCACCCGCTCGGACGCCTGCGGCGCGGCCGAGACCTGGGCCGCCTACCTCGGCGGACACCAGGAGGACCTGAACGGCATCGGCGTCTACGGCGACCCGGGCCTGGCCGAGGCGGTCCGCCGCGATCCGCTGGCCGTCGGCTTCAACAACGTCAACTTCGCCTACGACGCGAAGACCCTGCGGCCCGTGGCCGGGCTCGAGATCTGCCCGATCGACCTCGACGGGAACGGCCTCGTCGACCCGGCCGAGAGGATCTACGCCAGCCGCGACGACCTCATCCGGGCCATCGCGGCGAACGTCTATCCCTCCCCGCCGGCGCGCGACCTCTGGTTCGTCGTCAAGGGCCGGCCCGAGGGCCCGCTCCTCGTCGAATTCCTGGCCTGGGTCCTCACGGAGGGCCAGCGATACGTCGGCGAAATGGGCTACATCGCCGTCGGCCGGGACCGGATCGCTTCGGGCCTGGCCGTTCTCGGCTCTCCCGAGGCCAAACGGTGAGGCTGTTCAAGGACGCCCTGGCCCGCCGGGCGATGGGCCTGGTCACCGCCCTTCCGGGCCTGCTCGTCCTGGTCATCGTCATCGGGCTGTTCCTGCGATCGAGGGCCATCCTCGGCGTCGAGCCGCTCGCCCGCCTCCTTTTCTCTTCGGCCTGGAGCCCGCTCAAGGGCGAATTCGGCCTGATGCCGTTCATCGCCGGCACGGTCTGGGTCACCGTGACCGCCCTCGTCCTGGCCGTGCCCGTTTCGATCCTCACGGCCGTCTACCTGTCGGAGTACGCCCCGCGCTGGGTCCGCGAGGCCGCCAAGCCGGTCATCGATCTCCTGGCCGGCCTGCCCTCGGTCGTCTACGGCGTCTGGGGCGTCATCCTGGTCGTGCCCTTCGTCGGCCGGGTCCTGGCCCCGCTGGCCGGCGTCTATTCCTCCGGTTACAGCATCCTCGCCGGCGGCCTCGTCCTGGCCGTCATGACCTTCCCGACGGTCATCCACGTGACCCTCGAGGTCTTCTCGACGGTGCCCCGCTCGCTCCGCGACGCGTCCCTCTCTCTCGGGGCGACCAAATGGGAGACCACCCGTCACGTCGTCCTGCGCAAGGGCGCCCAGGGGATCCTGGCCGCCTCCGTCCTCGGCTTCTCCCGGGCCTTCGGCGAGACCATGGCCGTGCTCATGGTCGTCGGCAACGTGCCGGCCGTGCCGCGCTCGCTCTTCGACCCCGGCTATCCTCTGCCGGCCCTCATCGCCAACAACTACGGCGAGATGATGTCGGTGCCGCGCTACGACGCGGCCCTGATGACGGCCGCGCTCGTCCTCATGGTCATGGTCCTGTTCTTCAACGTCCTGGCCCGCTGGATCCTCATCCGGGTCGAGCGGAGGGTCCGGTGAGCGGCCCGGCCGCCCGGAGCGTCGGCCGGCGCAAGCGGACCGACGCCCTCTTTCGCCTCCTGGCCGCGGCCTCGGCCGCCGTCGTCCTCCTCTCGCTCCTCCTCATCCTGGGGACGATCCTCTGGAAATCGGTCCCGGCCCTGAGCCTGTCCATGCTCACCCGAACGCCGAAGGGGGGGTTCTACCTGGGCCGGGAGGGCGGCATCCTCAACGCCATCGCCGGCTCGCTGGCCCTCGGGCTCGGCGCGACCCTGCTGGCCTTCCTCCTGAGCCTGCCGCTCGTCCTCTACCTCAACGCCTACAAGGGCCGGGGCTCGCGAACGGCCGTCTGGACGCGCTTCTTCCTCGACGTCCTCTGGGGCGTGCCGTCGATCGTCATCGGCGCGTTCGGCTTCATCGTCATGCTGGCCCTGGGCCTGCGGGCCTCGCTCCTGGCCGGCATCCTGACGGTCGCCCTGCTCGAATTCCCGATCATGAGCCGGGCCATCGATGAGGTCATGCGCCTCGTCCCCCGGGAGCTCAAGGACGCCTCGACCTCGCTCGGGGCGACCCGGTTCGAGACCGGCCTGAAGGTCATGGTCCGGCAGGCGGCCCCGGGCATCCTGACCGGCATGCTCCTCGCCTTCGGCCGCGGCATCGGCGACGCCGCCTCGGTCCTGTTCACGGCCGGCTTCACCGACCGCGTCCCCGCCTCCCTGGCCGATCCCGCGGCGACCCTGCCGCTGGCCATCTTCTTCCAGCTGGGGACCCCCTTCCCGGAGGTCCAGCAGAGGGCCTACGCCTCGGCCGCGGTCCTGACCCTGATCATCCTCCTCATCAGCCTGGCCGGCCGGGCGATGGGCCGAAAGGCGAACCGTCATGTCGTCAAGTGAAGGGCGGGCGCGCCCCTCGAACGGCGAGGTCCCCATCAGCATCCGGAACCTGAGCGTCTCTTACGGCGACCTCCAGGCCCTCCGGGACGTCAGCCTGGACATCCCGGCGAACAGGATCACCGTCATCATGGGGCCGTCCGGCTGCGGCAAGTCGACCCTGCTCAAGTCCCTGAACCGCCTCCTCGACACGGACGACGGGGCCCGCGTCCGGGGCCAGGTCATCCTCGACGGCGAGGACATCTACGCCCCGCGGACCGAGGTCACCCGGATCCGCAAGAAGATGGGACTCCTGTCCCAGAAGCCCCAGGTCCTGCCGATGTCGATCTACGAGAACGTCGCCTACGGCCCGCGCATCCACGGCCTCGAGTCGCGCCGGGAGCTCGACCGGCGGGTCGAGCGCTACCTGCGGGTCGCCGGCCTGTGGGACGAGGTCAAGGACCGTCTGCGCGAGCCGGCCTCGCTCCTCTCGGTCGGGCAGCAGCAGCGCCTCTGTCTGGCCCGGGGACTGGCCGTCGAGCCCGAGATCATCCTCGGCGACGAGCCGACCTCGGCCCTCGATCCCCAGTCGAGCCAGAACGTCGAGCGGCGCCTGCTCGATCTCAAGCGCGACTACACGGTCGTCGTCGTCACCCACATCCTCCGCCAGGCCCGCCGGATCGCCGACCACGTCGCCTTCCTGTATCTGGGCGAGCTGGTCGAGCACGGGCCCGCGGCCGACGTCTTCGCCGCCCCGAAAGACCCGCGGACGCGCGCCTACCTCACCGGCGAGATCAGCTGACCTGACAGAATGATGCCCCGGCGATAGGGGGCCTGGGCCGCATCCGATTTGGCCCGCCCGTTCCTCCGGGGCAGAATGGTTTCCTAATAATATTAAAAATATCAGCCGTGATTTTGCTTATTTGCTTGACAATCGGGTTTAGACCAGCATAATATTCCTAACAACATGAAATATGACGAATATGATAAGGGGATTCTTAAAATTCTGTATGAAGACGGCAAGATCTCCAACTCCACCCTGGCTCAGAAGATCAAGCTCTCTCCGCCGGCGACCCTCGAACGGGTCCGCAAGCTCCGGACAAACGGCATCATCCAGGGACAGAAGGCAATCCTCGACAAGAAGAAGCTCGGCCGGGGCCTGACCTGCTTTCTTGCCCTGCAGATCAAGCACCTCCATTGCCAGGAGGACTACCAGCGCATCGAGGAGCACCTCAAGCAGCTCGAGGAGATCGAGGAGATCCATTTCCTCACCGGTCGGATCGACTACCTCATCAAGGTCAACGTCCGGGACATCGACGAGTACCGGGAGTTCTTCGTGGCCAGGCTCTCGAAGGTCCCGCTGATCGAGCGGGCCGAGACCTTCGTCGTGGTGTCCTCGGGCGTCAATCCGCGATACAACCCGATCAACGTCGACCCGAAGGACCAGGATCCCGAATGAGGGACACGCCCGGGAGGAGCCTTGACAAATCACCTCCGAAGAACATACCCTTGGGGGCCAGAAAATATGACCCCTTTGTCACCGGTCCGGCGCGGTCCCTGTCCGGGCTCCCCGCTGACCTACCACTTCGCAGAGGAGGACGATGAAGACAGTATCCCCACAACAGACCTGCCGGAAGGTGCGGTGAATCCCCGGGGATCCGCCGTGGGCACAGGAACGACAAGAAGATTTCGAGGAGGTTTCAAAGCGAATGAGTAAAAGGCTGTTCATTCTTCTCATCGGCTGTCTGACGATCGGGGGCCTGGCCTTCGCCCAGCTCACCCCGACCGGGCAGATCAACGGCCGGGTCTCGGACCAGCAGGGCAATCCCCTGCCCGGCGTGAGCGTCGAGGCCACGAGCCCCCGGCTCATCGGCCGGTCGGTCGCGGTCACCGACGCCAACGGCGTCTACCGGCTGATGGCCCTGCCCTCGGGGACCTACGAGATCACCTACACCATCCAGGGCTTCAAGACACTGAGGCGGCAGGGCATCCTGCTCGAGCTGTCCCAGACCCTGGCCCTCAACGTGACGCTCGAAGAGGCCGCCATCGAGGAGCAGGTCACGGTCATCGGCCAGAGCCCGCTCATCGACGTCAAGAGCACGGTCAAGGGCCAGGTCATGACCAAGGAGGTCTATCTGGCCCTGCCGCGGGGACGGTCCTTCGATTCGCTCATCAGCACCATCCCCGGCGTCCAGAGCGAATCCGTCACCGGAGGCATCTCGGTTGACGGCGCCTCCGGCGCCGAGAACATGTTCTACGCCGACGGCGCGGACGTCGGCGACTTCCACTACGGCGACCGCGGCCTGAACGTCGTCCTCGAGCTCCTCGACGAAGTCAAGGTCACGGCCTCCGGCTACAACGCCGAGTTCGGCGGCTCGATGGGCGGCGTCATCAACATCATCACCCGGTCCGGCAGCAACGAGTTCCACGGCGACATCATGGGCTTCTACGAGAACAATCGTCCGTACATGCAGGGCCACTCCCGGACCTTCCTGCGGCGCGATCCCTTTGCCGCGGGCTACGTCTACGAGTACGTCAACTACGACGACGACTATTTCAACGGCGGCGAGGACCGGGACCGCTACAACCGCTATGAGGGCGTCTTCAGCCTCGGCGGCTACATCATCAAGGACAAGCTGTGGTTCTTCGGCTCCGTCAACCCGACCCTCAGCAAGACGGTGGCCCAGAGGCACTTCGGCATGCCCTCCAACCCCACGCCCTTCGAGAGCTTCAGGACCAAGAGCACGGGCCTGGGCGGGTCCATCCGTCTCACCGCCGCCCCGACCGCCGGCCTCCGGCTGTCGGCCGGCTTCATCAACAACTTCACCAATTATCGGGGCGCCCTGCCGTCCATCATCGGCAACAGCGCCTCGGACTACGAGTGGGACTTGGAAGGGTATGACTACCCGCACATGAGCGCGTCGCTGACCGCGGACCTGTCGCTCGGCAACAACGTGCTCCTCAGCTACCGCGGCGGCTGGCACCAGTCGAACCAGACCAACCAGCAGATCGCCCCGCCCGACTCCTCGACCTACCAGTTCAACACCTCCAATTCCATCTACGCCGGAGATCCCTTCTACGTCTCCAATCCGAGCCTCATCCAGACCCAGGGCTGGACCAACAGCGCGCTCTACACGGAGACCCTGCGGTACCTGCGCGGCAAGATCGGCAACAACATCGACGGCACGTTCTATTTCAACGCCGGCGGTGAGCACGCCATCAAGCTCGGCGTGGGCTACAATTACATCTATGAGGACCGCTACACCGGCGCGCCCCATCCCCGGGTTTACCTGTATTGGGGCCAGACGACCAACGATCTCGACTTCAACATCGGCCCCGCGGCCGACCCGGAGACCAATCCCGACGACATCTACGGCCAGTACGGCTACTACATCGTCCGCAGCTCGTTCACCTCGCCCTACGGCAGCGTCTGGAAGATCAACAGCAACAACCTGTCCGTTTACGCTCAGGATTCCTGGACGATCGGCGGCCGGCTGACGCTGAACTACGGCCTCCGGGCCGAGAGCCAGTACATGCCGACCTTCACGGACAACCGGGAATACCCGGGCTGGACCGAAAGCCCGGTCAGCTTCGGGCTGGGCGACACGCTGGCCCCCCGGCTCGGCGCGGTCTACGACGTCTTCGGCGACTCCAGCCTGAAGGTCTTCGGCAGCTTCGGGATCTACTACGACGTCATGAAGCTGTACATGGGTCAGCTGACCTTCGGCGGCTCCAAGCGGGTCGAGGACTACTACGCCCTGAACAACCCGGATTGGACGGCCATCGCGGCCACCGGCGTCCTCGAGGACGCCAACGACCAGGCCGCGGGCGGCTCCAACACCTATGCCGGCTCCATGGACTACCTGCCGCCGTCCCTGAACCGCGTCGATCCCGACATGAAGCCGACCTCCCAGAGCGAGATCTCCTTCGGCGCCGAGAAGAAGCTCTTCGAAGACCTGTCCCTGTCCGTGCGCCTGGTCAATAAGCACCTCATCCGGACGATCGAGGACGTCGGCGTCTACGTCCGGGAAGGCGACACCGTCTATCAGGACTTCTGGGTCACCAACCCCGGCTTCGGCGTCTCCCGCTGGACCACCAACGGCGGCCAGTTCGATCCCATGTATTGGGAGTGCCCCCGGGCGACCCGCGACTACCTCGGCCTGAACATCTCCTTAGAGAAGAGATTCAGCCACAACTGGCAGGGCGGGTTCAATTACACCCTGAGCAAGGCCTACGGCAACTACTCCGGCCTGGCCTCGTCCGACGAGGGCGGCCGCCTCGGCCCCAGCGTCGAGCAGGACTTCGACCGCTGGTTCATGGGCTATGACGGCCAGGGCAACATGCTCGACGGCGTCCTGCCGCACGACCGCACCCACTACTTCAAGGCCTACGGCTCCTATTCCTTCCCCTTCGGGCTGACGGTCGGCGCGGTCGCCTACGGCCGCAGCGGCCTGCCCCAGTCCACCAAAGTCCTCTACAACTCCAAGTACTTCTACGTCAACGGACGCGGGGACATGGGCCGTTTGCCCTTCACCGTCTGGGCCGACATGTTCATGGAGTACGGCCTCAAGCTCGGCGGACGCGCCCGGGCCGCGATCAACCTCCAGGTCAACAACATCACCAACACCGACACCATCCAAAGCATGATCACGACGCCCAACCGCAGCAGCTTCACCGGCTACCACAACCAGATCCTGGACGGCTCGTTCGCCACGAACTACATGTCGATCATCGCCACCCAGAGCGGGGGCATCGCCCACGCCGCCTACGGCGACTGGGAGACCCGCTTCGGCCCCTGGTCGGCCCGCCTCGGCCTCAAGCTCTCCTTCTAGAGACCGGACCGGACATTCGAACGTCAGGGCCCGCCCCCCGCGGGGGGCGGGCCCTTCTTATTTCTCCCCTTTCCGGGCCCTTGACTATTTCCCGAAATCCCTTAATCTGAACTCTCCATGGCCAAGACGAACGAGGCCCGGCATTTCCCTGGGGGAGCGACCCTTGCGCTGGGCCTTTTCGCCGCGGTCCTGGCCGGCTGTCGGGGCGGCGGGCCGTTCCGGGCCGGGACCGCGTCGGGGCACAGCGTCCTCCTGATCACGCTCGACACGACGCGGGCCGACCGTCTCGGCTGTTACGGCTATGGGCCGGCCGCGACCCCCCACCTCGACCGCCTGGCCCGCGAGGGCGTCCGCTTCGAGCGGGTCTATTGCCCGGCCCCGCTGACCCTGCCTTCGCACAGCTCCATCCTGACGGGCCTTCATCCGGCGACGCACGGCGTCCGCAACAACGGCCACGACCTCTCGCCGAAATGGAGGACGCTGGCCGAGATCCTGAAGGCCGGGGGATTCGCCACGGCGGCCTTCGTCTCGGCCTTCTCGGTCGATTCCCGGTTCGGCCTCGACCGGGGCTTCGACGTCTACGACGACGCGTTCCAGCCCCCGGCGCCCCTGACGGGGGCGCACGCCGAGCGGCGGGCCGAGGAGACGTTCGCCCGATTCGCCCGCTGGCTCGACGGCCACGGCGGGAATCGGTTCTTCGCCTGGGTCCATTACTACGACCCCCACCTGCCCTACGACCCGCCTTCGCCGTATCGTGAAGCCGCGCCCGGGCGCCCCTACGACGGCGAGATCGCCTATATGGACCATTATGTCGGCCGGATCGTGGACGCGCTCGCGGCCAAGGGCCTCCTCGACCGGACCCTCATCGTCGTCGCCGGCGACCACGGCGAGGGGCTGGGGGACAAGGTCGAGACCGGCCACGGCATCTTCCTCTACGAAGAGACGCTCCGCGTGCCTCTCATCATCCGCAGTCCCGGGTCCTTCCCCCGGCCGCTCGTCGTCGAGGGGCCGGTGCGGCTGGTGGACGTGGCCCCGACCATCCTGGAGACGCTCGGCCTCGCGGCGGAGGCCGGGGGCATGGAAGGCCGGAGCCTCGTCCCCTGGGTCAGGGACCCGGCCCGGCCCGGGCTCGACAGCCTGGTCGAGACCTTCTATCCCCGTGAGAACTTCGGCTGGTCGGAGCTCGTCGGGATCGTCTCCGGCCCCTGGAAATACATCCAGGCGCCCAGGCCCGAGCTCTACGACCTCGCGACCGACCCGGGGGAGAGGACGGACCTGGCGGCCTCGTCGCCGACCCAGGCGGACGAGCTCCGGAAGAGGCTCGAGGCCGAGCTCCTGAGGCTGGCCGCTCCGGCCGGCGCGTCCGGCGGGCAGGCCGTCCGGGCCGACGACCGGGAAAGACTCCGGTCCCTGGGCTACGTCAGCTTCGCTCCGGCCCGGCCGGGCGCGGCCGCCCCGGACCCGAAGGACCGGATCGGCCTGCTCAAGCTCGTCCAGCAGGCCCAGGCGTTCGAGCTCGAGGAGAAGTTCGCCGAAGCCGAGCGGGTCTATCTCCAGATCGTGGCGGAGATCCCGGATTCGCCGGAGAGCTACGTCAATCTGGCCATCGCCCAGGCGAGACAGAACAGGTTCGACCGGGCCGTGGAGACCCTCGGCCGGGGCCTGGCCCGGATGCCGGACTCCGAGACCCTGCTTGTCCGTCTCGGCCACACCTACCTCGTCAGCGGCAAGCCGGGCGAGGCCTTGGAGACGATGGTGAAGGTCCTCGGCTACAACCCCCGGAGCGTCGACGCCCTGACGGTCGCCGCGGGCATCCTCGACGCCTCGGGCCGGAAGGCCGAGGCCCGGGCGCTCTTCGAACGGGCCCTCGAGATCGAACCGGAAGGCCTCCACCTGCGGACGAGCTACGCGGCCAACCTGGCCTCTTCCGGCGCCCTCAAGGAAGCGATCGCCGTCTATCGGACGCTGATCGAAGATTTCCCCGAGGAACAGGCCTACTATCAATTCGCCGGCATCGCCCACTCGTTCCTCGGCGAATTCGATCAGGCGGTCGAGCTCCTGCGCCAGGCCCTGGCCATCCGGCCGACGCCGGTCGGCTTCTTCAATCTGGCCGTGGCCTACGAAAAGAGGGGCGACCTCAAGGAAGCGGCCGAGGCCCTGCGGATGTATCTCCGCAACTCTCGGGGTGAGAGCGAGGACAATATCCGCAAGGCCCGGGCCGAGCTCGAGACCCTGGAAAAGAAGATCGGCCGGGGCCCGTCCTGACGGACGTCAGGACGCGCCGATCCGTTTCAAGCCCGCGCGCAGGGCCTCCCCCAGGGCGATGATGTCGGCGTAGTCCGCCGCTCCGCCGTCGCCGCGCCCGCGACGCAACAGGCTGAAACGCAAGCGGTTGCGCGTGTGCCGGTAGCCGAACTCGATCCCCGGATGGCCGAAGAAGAGGGTCATCATCGTCTCGGTCATCTTGGTCAGGGGCGGCCGGTCGACGTGGGAGAGCCCGAACCGGGCCGTGACCCGCGTCCCCGCTCCCGGATCGGAGGAGAGGGTCAGCCGGCCGCCGCAGAGGCCGGCGGTCTGGGCCAGGAGCGGGAGCCCGAGGCCCGTCCGCTTCCGCCCGGTCGTGTAGAACGGATCGAGGGCCCGCGCCCGCTCCTCCGCGGCCATGCCCCGGCCGTTGTCGGTCACCCGGATCGTCAGCGCGTCCCGGAGATCGCTCTCGTTGACGGCGATGAGCACGCGGGTCGCGCCGGCGGCCGCGGCGTTCTCGGCGAGATCGAGGATGTGGAGCGAGAGGTCCTCGATCATGGCCCGACGATCCTCCGGCCCTCCCGGCCCGCCAGGGCCAGGCGGATCTCCCCGAGGCCCGTTCCTTCGACCAGGAAGTCTGTCGCGGCCGCGCCGATCTCCTCCGGCGTGTGGGCGTCCGAAAAGCGGACGATCGGCAGGGGGGCCAGCGATCCGAAAGCGGCCCGGGCCTGCTCCGCCGTCAGCCGGGGGGAGACCTCGATGGCCTCCAGCGCCAGCCCCGGGGGGATGAAACCGAGCTGAGAGACGATGCTGAACGAGTCCCGGTCGACGTGGCCGGCGATGGCCAGGCCGCCGTGGCCGCGGATGAGATCGACCGCCTCCCGGACCGGGAAGAGGGTCGCCCCGAGGAGACAGCGCGGGCAGAAGCCGGTCACGTCATCGGCGGCGTCGACGAGGACCTGGTCGGCGACGAACTTCATCTTCGCGGCGAGGTCGGGGAGGTTCCGATAGACCTCCTCCTGGAACGGGCCGAGGTCGACCCCGGCGTCGAAGAGGCCGAGGATGTGGACCTCTTCGGCCGTCGTCATCTCGATGCCCGGGAGGACGGCCAGGCCCGTCCCGGCCGCGGCCTCGATCACGGCGCCGGCGTTCTCCGTCGTGTTGTGGTCGGTGACGGCGATGAGGTCGAGCCCGGCCGCGCGGGCCCGGTCGACGACCGCGCGGGGCGACATCGTCAGCTCGCCGCAGGGCGAGAGGCAGGTATGGATGTGGAGGTCGGCCCGGACCCGCCGGAGGGCCATCAGCTCCCCTTGACGCCCAGCGCATGGAGACGGCCGGCCAGCTCGAAGGCGCCCAGGCGGGCCCCCAGCAGCGGGATCTTTTCCCGTTCGGCCTGGGCCAAGGTTTCCGCCGTGGGCGCCCGGCCGCCGACGAGGACGACGCCGGCCAGCTCCTTGAGGACGGCCACGGCGACGATGTTCGGATGGACCTGCATGGTCACCCAGACGTCGTCCTTGCGGGCGTGCCCGATGACGTCGGAGAGGAGGTCGCTCGCGTAGCCGCCTCCGACGGGCCGGTCGAGCTGGACGCCGGGGGTGAAGACCGTGAGATCGAGACGCGTTGCCAGATCGCTGAGGGTCATCGCTTCTCCTTCCGGCCCTTCTTCGCCCGGCCCTTGGGGACGAACGGGCAGTCCTCGAGCCGGGCGTAGCCGCGGACGATGTCGTCGGCCAGGGTCCGGCAATCGGGGGCCCCGCAGACGCCGCAGTCCTTGAGCGGCAGGCCGGCGAAGATCCTCTCCCGCCGCTTGGCTTTGCGGATGGCCTTGGCCGGGTCCCGGTCCAGGGGGCGCGGTTCCGCGGGCGTCACCGGGTGGTCGAACGAGAGGAAATTCTTGTGATAGAGGCGGCTGACGTCCTTCTGGTCGATGACCGCGTGCTCGCCCGCGGCGGCGACGAGCTCGAGGACGCGGCTCTTGGCCAGGAAGCGGTTCTCGACCCCGAGCGGCCCGCCCACGCACCCGTCGGGACAGACCGTGCACTCGAGGAGATCGATGTCCTGGAGCAGTCCGCCCTCGACCTCGTCGAGGACGCGCATGGTGTCCCGGATGCCCGAGACGGCCACGGCCCGATGGGTCTTGAGGCCGCGCGTCTCCCCGCCGGAGAGGGGCCAGCCCATGCCCAGGCCGCTGAAGAGCGTCTCCGGGAAGAGGTGGCGCATCAGGGCGTCCTCCTCGCTCTTGCGCAGGGCCTTGAGGATCTGGGGGAAGATGTCCCGGATCGACATGGCCCCGTCGAGGTAGGACCTGGCCAGGGTGGCCGGGCTGTTGATGGAGACGATCTTGGCCGGGCAGGGCGTGATGTGAATGATGCCGATCCGCTCGGCCGGGATCCCCAGAGCCTTGGGCAGGATGGTCCGGAGGATCTTGGCGGCGATCTCCCGCGGCGGCTCGATCGGCATGATCTGGCCGCAGAGGGAGGGGTAGCGCCGCTGGATGATCCGGACGACGACGGGGCAGGTCGAGGTGATGTAGGGCCGGGGCCCGGGGTGCTCGTCGAGATACTTCTCGGTCGCGGCGCAGTTGAGCTCGCAGATCGAGCTGAGATCGTAGACCTCGTCGAACCCGACCCGGCGCAGGGCCGACAGGATCTCGGTGGGCAGGACGGTGGGGCCGAACTGGCCGTAGATGACCGTCGAGGGGATGGCGACCTTGTAGTCGAAGGCCTCCAGCGCGGCGAACGACGTGGTATGGGAGTGGACGGCCTCGTGGGGGCAGACGCGGAGACACTCGGCGCAGTCGATGCAGAGCTGGTCGATGATGCGGGCCTTGCCCCCCTCGACCCGGATGGCCCGGGTCGGGCAGGCCGACATGCAGCGGACACAGCCGACGCACTTGTCCTCGGTGATGTGGATGGCGTGGAAGTTCCTGTCGCTCATGGCCTCACGTGTCCGTTCTTCCTGATGACGATGTCGAGGCGCGTCCCCCGGCCCACTTCCGAGTCGATGGCGAAGTCGTCGGCGTTCCTGCGGATGTTCGGCAGTCCCATGCCGGCGCCGAAGCCGAGCTCCCGCATCTCGGCCGTCGCCGTCGAGTACCCCTCGGTCAGGGCCAGCTCGACGTCCGGGATGCCCGGGCCGCGGTCGTCGATGGTGAGCCGGACCTCGCCGGGGGACACGGTCAGGTCCATCCGGGCGTCCCAGGCGTACATGATGACGTTCATCTCGGCCTCATAGGCGACGATGGCCGCCCGCCGCACCGTCGCCGTGTCGATCCCCAGGTCCTTCAGCAGCTCCTTGATGTCGCAGGCGGCGGCGCCGGCCCGGGCGAAGTCCCCGCCCTTGACGGGGTACTCCCGGCGGAAGACGGACTCAGCGGCGGGCATGGCCACCGTCCTCGACCCGCCCGGCGATCCGCGAGCAGGCCGTGAACATCGTCATCCTGGTCGCGATCAGCGGGAGGCCCTTCGCCCGGGCCTCGGCGATGGCCTCCGCGGCCGGGCGCTTGCCCTGGACGAAGACGACCGCGGCGATGTCGGCGACGGCGCAGGCGCAGACGACGTGGGGATTGGCCAGCCCGGTCAGGAGGAGCGAGCCCGGCTCGGCGGAGGTGAGGACGTCGCTCATGAGATCGGAAGCGAAGACCTTGTGGAAGGCGGTCTCGGGGGCGGTCGCCGGGGTCAGGAGCTCGGCGTCGAGAAGGGCCAGAACGTCCTTGAGAGCGATCATGGGACCTCCCGCCGCGCCGGAATCCCGCCCGGCTTCATTATAACCCGAAGCCCGGGCAAAAAAAAGGGGACGAGCCCGGCCCGTCCCCTGGATACGGCCCGCGATCACTTGGCCTTGAGGATCTCCTGGACCTCGGCCTTGTCGACGTCGGTGATGAACGGGATGGCGCTGATGTCGGCGGCCGGCTTGGTGATGGCCGCGATGTCGTCCCGGCTGATGTAGCCCAGGTTGAACTTGCGCGCGCCGGCCATCAGCTGCCGCAGGCCCTGGCTCAGCCGCTCGAAGTAGGTGTAGACGCCCATCGCCCCGGGCGGCAGGTCCTTGAACCGCTCGCCGAAGCGGTGCTTGAGCTCGGGGGCGGTGACGAAGATCTCGTCCTTGGTGCTGCCGAAGCGCTCGACATAGACCGGGATCTGGCCGTCGGAGATGCGGCCGCCGATGGTCTTCCCGACCATGGCCGCGGCCATGGGCGAGCGGGCCATGCCGACGAGCTTGACGTAGGGCGCGCCGAGGGCCAGGGCCTTGAAGATCTGGTCCTCGAAGGTGATGCCGCCGGCGAAGGCCAGATCGGGGACGTACTCGCCCTGCTGGGCCAGCTGGTCGGCGTACTGATAGGTCAGCGACCAGATCTCGACGGCCGGGACGCCCCACTCGTTCATCATCCGCCAGGGGCTCATGCCCGTGCCGCCGCCGGCGCCGTCGACGGTCAGCAGGTCGAGCTTGGCCTTGGAGGCGAACTTGACCGCCCGGGCCAGGTCGGCCGGCCGATAGGCGCCGGTCTTGAGGAAGACGCGCTTGGCCCCGGCCTGGCGCAGCTCCTCGACCCTCTGCATGAACTCGCCCTCGTCGACCATGCCCATGCGGGAGTGGCGCTCGAACTCCTTGAAACTGCCCTTCTCGAAGGCCTCGATGACCTTGGGGTTGTCGGGGTCGGGCAGGACGATGTAGCCCTTCTTCTTCAGGGCCTGGGCCTTCTTGACGGTCTTGAGCTTGACCTCGCCGCCGATGTCCTTGGCCCCCTGGCCCCATTTGAGCTCGACCGTCTCGACGCCCAGCTTCTGGACGGCGTATTCCTGGACGCCGAGGCGGGTGTCCTCGACGTTGGCCTGGACGACGACGTCGCCGTAGCCGTCCCCCTGCCAGTCGCGGAACGACCGGACGCGGAACTCCATGTCCGGGGAGCGGACGACCTTGCCGTTCTTGAGCTCGGTCTCGTCGTCCATGCCGCAGACGTTTTCGCCGATCGTCAGGATGACCCCGGAGACGGCCGCCCCGCCGCCGAGGCCGGCCCAGTTCTGCTTGGCGATGTTGGTCGAGCCCATGCCCGAGATGACGAAGGGCAGTCTGAGCTTGAGGTCCTTGTCGCGGCCGATCCTGGTCTCGGTCGTGACCTTCTCGAACGTGGCCTTGTCGCTGTCGGCGGGGACGCCGTAGGCCCCCTTGGCCGTCCCCATGATGCTGAAGTGGGACAGGTCGATGGGGTAGTCCTTCTCGCAGGCCGCCGTGATGATGCCGAACGGCTGCGGATAGAGGACCTCGTGGCCGCGGTAGGCGGACTTCCCGATCTCGCACATCCCGACGCAGCCGTCGACGCAGGTCACGCACATCCCGCTGAAGGGGCTGATCGATCCCTCCGTCCGGTTCTTGGTCAGGGTGGCGGCGCTTCTGTTGAGCTTGGTCATGGTCGGCATGATGTTACCTCCTCGATGTCCTTCGTCGTTAAGATTTTTTGTCCCGGACGCAGGTGCCGCAGCGGCCCGCGTCGTACATCCAGCACTGGAGGTCGTCGTAGTGCTCCAGGCAGGTCGGTTCCATGGTCAGGCAGGCGTTGCACAGGGCCGTCTCGGCGTTCGGCCCCTGGCAGCGGAGCTGGCAGGCGGGGCAGATGTACATGCAGGCGCCGCACAGCCGGCAGACCTCCGAGCGCAGGTCGAACGGCGTCGAGATCGTCCGCTTGTGGCCCCTCTGCTGGAAGCCGATGGCCCGGGCGTCCATCTGCTCGGCGCAGATCCGCGTGCACAGGCCGCAAAGGACGCACTCGTCGTTCCGGGGGGCGAACCGGACCTTGGTCACGCCGAAGCGGGAGGCCAGGTCCTGGAGGACCTTGGAGCCCGGCGCGGTGGAGAGCATGAGCTCGATCATCATCCGCCGCGCCGACCAGACCCGGTCGGAATCGGTCCGGACGACGAGCCCCGCTTCGGCCGGGTAGGTGCAGGACGTCACCAGCTTCGACCGCGGCCGCTCGCCGATCTCGACGAGACAGAGCCGGCAGCCGCCGAACTCCGTCAGGCCTTCGTGATGACAGAGGGTCGGGATCTCCAGGCCGTAGAACTTGGCCGTCTCGAGGACGGTCCAGCCCTCCTCGGCCTTGACGCACAAGCCGTTCAGGATGAGTTCGATCATGTTTCACGTCCCAGCGCATTCTTGGCGTCCCGGGTCTCGAGCTCACAGCGGAGGCAGCGCCGGGCCTCCTTCAGGGCGAGCTCCCCGGTGAAGCCGAGCTCGATCTCGTCGTGTCCCGACCGCCTCTTGCCGCGGGGCAGGTGGGGCATCCTGGCCCTCTTCGTGTTTTGGGCCTCCTCCTCGGTCAGCTTGACCGGCTCCACGTAGCAGGCCGGGCGCGTGACCTCGTTGACCCGGACGAAGGGGCGTCCCTCGAGGTAGGCCTCGATCGACCGGGCCGCGGCCTTGCCCGCGGCCATGGCCTCGACGACGCTGCTCGGGCCCGAGACGACGTCGCCGCCGGCGAAGACGCCCGGCCGGGTCGTGGCCATGCTGGCCGGGTCGACGATGATCGTGCCCCACTCGGGCGACAGCGTCAGGCCGTCGCTCTCCCTGAGGTAGGGCGTGTAGGCCCGCTCGCTGATGGCCAGGATGAGGGTATCGGCCGGCACCTGGAACTCCGACCCCGGGATGGGCACGGGCCGGGCCCGGCCGCTCGAGTCCTTCTCGCCGAGCTTCATGCGGATGCACTCGACGCCGACGACCCGGCCGTCCCGGGTGCGGATGCGGACCGGGGCGGTCAGGTATTCGATCCGGATCCCCTCCTCGAGCCCGGCCTCGATCTCTTCGGGGTAGGCCGGCATCTCCCGCCGTGTCCGGCGGTAGAGGATCGTGGCCTCCTTCACCCGCTTGTCGCGGAAGGCGACGCGGGCGGCGTCGACGGCCGAGTTGCCGCCGCCGATGACCGCGACCCGGGCGCCGAGCGAGACCGGGATCCCGAGATGATGGTCTTTGAGGTATTCGAGGGCCTGGAGGACGCCTTCGGCCTCTTCGCCGGGGACGCCCATCTCGAGCGGCTTGTGGGCGCCCGTGGCCAGGTAGACGGCCTTGTAGCCCTGCCGGAAGAGATCGTCCAGGCTGAAGTCCTTGCCGAGCGTCATGTTGGTCTTGATGCTCAGGCCGCAGCTGACGAGGTAGTCGAGGTCGTCCTGGAGCCTCTCCTTGGGCAGGCGGTGGTCGGGGATGGTCACCCGGAGCATGCCCCCGGCGACCGGCAGGGACTCGAGGATCCGGACGGCGAAGCCCTTCTTGATGAGCTCGTAGCCCGCCGCCAGGCCGGACGGCCCGGCGCCGACGATGGCCACCTTCTCGGGCCGGGTGACGGGGAGCCTTTCGGGCGCGTCGAGGCCCTTCTCCCGGGCCCAATCCAGGACATAGCGCTTCAGGGCCCGGATGGCGATGGGCTCGCCGATCTCCCCGGCCCGGCAGACGGATTCGCAGGGCCGGCTGCAGACCCGGCCGCAGACCGAAGGGAGCGGGTTGTCCTTGCGGATGACCCGGAAGGCCTCCGCGTGCTTCTTCTGGGCGACGAGGCCGATGTAGCTCGAGGCCTCCTGGTCGATGGGGCAGGCGTACTGACAGGGCGCGGAGACGATCTCCTTGCAGACCATGGCCGGGCACCGTCTCTCGACGACGTGCTTCTCGTACTCGGGCCGGAAGTAGCGCAGAGTGGACAGGACCGGGTTGGCGGCCGTCTGGCCGAGCCCGCAGAGGGAGGCGTCCTTGACCGCCGCCGCCAGCTCTTCGAGCAGGGCGATGTCCTCCAGGGTCCCCTGGCCGTCCGTGATCCTGCTGACGATCTCGTACATGCGCTGGGTGCCCTCGCGGCAGGAGACGCACTTGCCGCAGGACTCGTCGCGCAGGAAATTCAGGAAGTACTTGGCCAAGTCGACCATGCAGGTCTTGTCGTCCATGACGATCATGCCGCCGGAGCCCATCATGGCCCCCGCGGCCGTCAGGCTCTCGTAGTCGACCGGCAGGTCGAGGAGCTTGGCCGGGATGCAGCCGCCCGACGGGCCGCCGATCTGGACGCCCTTGATGGCCCGGCCGCCGGGGACGCCGCCGCCGATGCCGTCGACGATCTCCCGGAGGCTGATGCCCATCGGGACCTCGACCAGGCCGGTGTTGGCGATCTTGCCGACGAGCGAGAAGATCTTCGTCCCCTTGCTCGTGTCCGTGCCCAGGCCCGCGAACCACTTCGCCCCCCGGCGGATGATGTTGGGAACGGTCGCCCAGGTCTCGACGTTGTTGTTGACCGTCGGCGAGCCCCAGAGCCCCTTGCTGGCCGGGAAGGGCGGGCGCTGCCGGGGCATGGCGATCTGGCCCTCGATCGAGGCGATCAGGGCCGTTTCCTCGCCCGAGACGAACGCGCCGGCCCCCTGGACGATCTCCAGGTCGAAATCGAAGCCCGTGCCCAGGATGTCGGTCCCGAGCAGTCCGTACTCCCGGGCCTGCCGGATGGCGATGTCGATGCGCTTGATGGCCAGGGGATACTCGTGGCGGATGTAGATGAACCCCTTCGCGGCGCCGATCGCCTTGGCCCCGATGATCATGCCCTCCAGGACCGCGTGGGGATCGGCCTCGAGGACGGAGCGGTCCATGAACGCGCCGGGGTCGCCCTCGTCGCCGTTGCAGATGATGTACTTCGGCGAGCGCTTCTGGACGGCGCAGGCGGCCCATTTCTTGCCCGTGGGGAAGCCGGCCCCGCCGCGGCCCCGCAGGCCGGAGGCGGCGATCTCTTCCAGGATGGCCTCGGGCGTCATCTCGGTCAGGGCCTTGGCCAGGGCCTCGTAGCCGTCGAAGGCGATGTACTCGTCGATCTTCTCCGGGTCGATCCGGCCGCGGTTGCGCAGGACGATGAGGCGCTGGTGCTTGAAGAACTCGATGTCCTTCATCTTCGGGACCGGCTTGTCCTCGGCCGGGGGGACGTACATCAACTTCTTGACCGGCCGGCCCTTGAGGAGATGCTCCTCGACGAGACGGGGGATGTCCTCGGTCTTGAGAAGCTGATAGAAGATCCCGTCCGGCTGGACCATGACGATGGGGCCCCGCTCGCAGAACCCGTTACAGCCCGTGGCGATGACCTGGACCTCGTCCTGGAGGCGCCGCCTGGCGATCTCCTGCTCGAGGGCCTCCTTGACCTTGAAGGACCCCGAGGAGACGCAGCCCGTGCCGGCACAGACCAATAAGTGAGCGCGATACTGTTTCACGGGGCCTCCCTCAGTACATCGTTTCGCTTCCGACGGCCAGGACGTATTCGCTCACCATCCGGCCGCCCAGGACGTGCTCGGCGAAGATCCTGCGCATCTTGGCCGCGGTGAGGTCGCCGTACTTGACCGGGGGCCGGTCCTTGAGCTCGACCGTGGCCATGGGCTCCTTGTTGCAGAGGCCGGCACAGCCGGAGGTCGTCACGACGACGTCCTGGACCCGGGCCTTGCCGATCTCGTCGAGCAGGGCGTCCATGATGTCGCGGGCCCCGGCGGCGATGCCGCACGTGCCCATGTGGACCGTCACCCGGGCCCGGCCCTGGCCCTCCCGGATCGTCATCAGCGACTTCGTCTTCTCCCGGATCTTGGCCAGGTCCTGGATGCGGAGCTTCTTGTGTTCGGCCATGAGGATTCCTCTCTTTCCGTCATTTCTTCCGGGCCCGCCGGCCCCGCGGTTCGGCCGCCCGTTTCGCCGGCGCCCGGACCGCCGCCGCCCGCCGGCGCGCCGGGGCCTTCGGCCGGGCCTTGCCCCGGGCGAACTTGCGGATGATCGGCTCGACCCGGCGCAGGGTCGTGTGGCCGAAGTACTCGCCGTCGACGACGACGACGGGTCCGATGGCGCAGCAGCCCAGGCAGGCGACCGTCTCCAGCGTGAACTGGTCGTCCCGGGTCGTCTCGCCGGCCGGGACCCCGAGCCTCTTTTCGAACTCGTCCAGGATCTTCTGGCCGCCCCGGACGTGGCAGGCCGTGCCGAGGCAGACGAGGCAGGTGTGCCGGCCCCGGGGCTTCAGGCTGAAGGCCCGATAGAAGGTGGCCACGCCGATGACGTCGATGAGGGGGACGCCCAGGGCCGCGGCGACCTGGCGCAGCGATTCCGGCGGGAGATAGTTGAAGGTCTCCTGGATATCGAGGAGGATGGCGATGAGGTTCTTCCTGAGCCCCTGATGCTTGTCGATCAGGGCCTGGATCGTGTTGAGGTCGATGTCCAAGTCATCCCTCCAGTGCGGGCGTTGGCGGATCGAACGGGCGCCGACGGGGCGGGCGCGGACGGACGGCGGCGGCGCGGGGTCCGGACGGGGAGCTCGGGGCGAGATACAGGTATCGGCCGGCTGCCGGCCTCACGGGCTGGCGACTATGGTCTATAAAAATCCAAATCTCCTTGGACGGTGCCGGGAGATGTCAGACCACGCGGTAACTCGGCCTTTATAACAAAGGGTTCCGGGCTTGTCAAGCAGCGATAGCGCTTTGAGGGTCAGGCTTCGAGCTCGATCCGCTCGACGACGAGCTCGCGCCCCTCGACAATTTCGACCCGCCGCGAGCCGCAGGCGGCGCAGGAGAAATCCGCGTCCTCGCGGACGGCCTCGCCGCCGCAGTCGGGGCAGAGGAGCTTCACCGGGACGGAGACGATCTCCAGGCGGGCCGCTTCGGCGATCGTTCCCTTCTTATAGGCCTCGAAGGCCGATTCGAGAAGGTCGGGGACCACTCCCGACATCGCCCCGATCCGGAGCGTGACCGAGAGGACCCGCCGGGCCCCGTGCTTGCTGGCCTCCGCCTCGAGGACCTCGAAGACGGAGGCGACGAGGGAGAGCTCATGCACGGCTGGACCTCAGGCGCTCGAGCGACTCGACGAGGAAGCCGGCCAGGCCGTCGAGGCCGTCGCCGCGGAGGGCCGAAACGGTGAAGACCTTGAGGCCGGGCTTGATGGCCAGGGCCTCCGCGGCCGCCCGGGCCGGGTCGAAGGGCAGGTAGGGCAGGAGGTCCGCCTTGGTCAGGATGAGCGCGTCGGCCGAGAGGAAGGCCCGGGGGTATTTGGCCGGCTTGTCGTCCCCCTCGGGCGTCGAGAGCAGGACGAAGCGCAGGCTCTCGCCGAGGTCGTAGGAGGCCGGGCAGACGAGATTGCCGACGTTCTCGATGAACAGGAGATCGATGGCCGCCGGCACGTCGCCGAGGACCTGGCCGATCATGCGGGCCTCGAGGTGGCAGGCCCCGCCGGTCGTGATCTGCCAGGCCGGCACGCCTTTGGCCCGGATGCGCTCGGCGTCGCGCTCGGTCTCGATGTCGCCCTCGATGACGGCCAGGCGCAGGCGGCCCCGGAAGCGCTCGGCCAGCGCCTCGAGGAGGGTCGTCTTGCCGGAGCCGGGCGAGCTCAGGAGGTTGACGCAGAGGATGCCGCGGCCGCGGAGCTCCTCGCGGATCGCGGCGGCGGCCTGGTTGTTCGTGGCCAGAAGGTCGCGGGCGACGGTGATGGTCTTCGTGGTCATGACCGGGGCTCCTTCAAGAAAGCGACGAGGAATTCCAGGGCCGCGGCGAGGTCCCTCCCGGCCCGCTCGGTCAGCCCCTCGCCGGCCGCGAAGCTGCGGCCGCGGACGGCCAGGACCCAGGCCTCCGGCCGCTTCCCGTACAGCGCCTCCGCGATCGCGAGGACCGAAGCCGGTCCGAGCGCGTGGCTCAGGGCCGGCACGGAGGCGCCGGGACCGATCCTCTCGAACGTGAACGGCCGGCCCAGGCCGCGGGCCGCGTCGATGAAGACGACCCGGTCGTGACCGGCGCAGGCCAGGGCGTCCTCGATGTTGAGCTGGTAGTTGGCGTCGACGGCGACCCCGGCCAGGCGGCGCTTCTTCAGGCGCTCGACCGCGGCCGCCCCCAGGCCGTCGTCGCGGCGGCCGGGATTGCCGATGCCCAGGACGAGCGTTCGCGGTCTTGTCGTTCGGGGCGCGATCAGCGGACCTTCCTCTGGAGGACGCGGCCGTCCGGGCCGGCGAGGGTGACCTCGAGCGGCATCCGGCCCAGGGCGTGGGTGGCGCAGCTCAGGCACGGATCGTAGGCCCGAATGGCCACCTCGACGCGGTTGAGCATGCCCTCCGTGATCTCGGGCTTCTCCGAGAGGGCGTTCACGGCCACCCAATGGACCGCCCGGTTCATCGGCTCGTTGTTGTTGGTCGTCGAGACGATGAGATTGGCCATGGTGATCCGGTCGTCCGCGCCGACGCGGTAATGATGGAAGAGCGTGCCCCGGGGCGCCTCGATCAGGCCGACCCCCTCGGGAACGCGCCGGCCCTTCTTGACCAGCTTGGCGCCCTGGAGGTCCTTGTCGAGCAGGAGCTCGCGGATGACCTCCGCCGCGTGGAGGAGCTCGATGAGCCGGGCCCAGTGCGTGTGGAGCGACATGTTGTTCGGCTTGCCGTCGGTGTAGGCCTTGTAGGTCTCGAACTCCTTCTGGGCCAGCGGCGAGGGGACGTAGTCGCAGGTGTTGAGCCGGGCCAGCGGGCCGACCCGGTACCAGCCGTCCGCTTTGCCGAGCGAGCGCAGATAAGGGAACTTCATGTAGCTCCAGGACCGGACCTCTTCGCCGATGTGCTCGAGGTAGCCCTGGTAATCGACGTCGTTGAGGACCTTGCGGCCCTCGGCGTCGACGGCCCGGAGGACGCCGTGGTAGAAGTCGAGGGCGCCGTCCTTGCGGACCAGGCTGAGGTGAGTGGAGGGGAAGGCGGCGAAGCCGTCGACGAGGTCCTTGTTCTTCCGGTGGTAGTCCTTGAAGAGCTCGATGGCCGCCGCCGACCACTCGATGATCCGGTCGATCGGCGGGAGATCGGGGCCCTTGAGGAAGCGGTCCCGCTCCTCGGGGCTGAGGTTCTTGTTGATGCCGCCGGGAACGGCGCCCGTGCCGTGGATTTTCTTGCCGGCGGTCGCCAGGATGATCTCCTGGCCGAACTTGCGCAGGAGCACGGCCCGCGTCGCCAGGTCCCTGTCGAGGGCGATGATGCCGATGACGTTCCGGATGGCCGGGTCGGCGTCCATGCCCAGGAGGAGGTCGGGCGAGGAGAGGTGGAAGAAGTGCAAGGCGTGGGATTGGAGCATCTGGCCGTAGTGCATGAGGCGCCGCATCTTCTCGGCCGTCGCCGGGAGCTTGCCCGGCCCGGCCCCGACGATGACGTCCATGGCCTTGGCCGCGGCCAGATGGTGGCTGACCGGGCAGATGCCGCAGAGCCGCTGGACGAGGACCGGGGCCTCCCAGTAGGGCCGGCCCTGGACGAACCGCTCGAAGCCGCGGAACTCGACGATATGGAAGCGGGACTGGGTCACCCGGCCGGCGTCGTCGAGCCGGATGGTGACCTTGCCGTGGCCTTCGACCCGGGTGACGGGTTCGATCGTTATCTTTTGACCCATGGCGCTCACTCTCAGTCGAATTTGATCAGATCGTAGGTCAGGTTGATGGGCCGGCCCTCCACGAGCGCGGTCACGGCCTCCCAGATGAGGTCGGCCGAGGGCGGACAGCCCGGCAGGAAGTGGTCGATCGTGACGACCTCGTGGCAGGGATAGACCTTGTCCAGGATGATCGGCAGGTCCTCGTCGTTGGGGATGACGGGCGGGTCGCTCGGATCGACCGTGGGCGAGTTCAGGTAGGCCTCCTCCAGGCATTCCTTGAGGGGGATGCTGTTGCGCAGGGCCGGCAGGCCGCCCATGATGGCGCACTCGCCGACGGAGACGAGGACCCGGCAGTTCTTGCGGAACGAGCGCAGGACCTCGACGTTCTCGCTGTTGCAGCAGCCGCCCTCGATCAGGCCGACGTCGACCGGCTTGGTGAACCTCTTGATGTCGTCGATCGGCGACTTGTTGAACTCGACGAGATCGACGAGCGTGAGGATCCGCTCGTCGATGTCGAGGAGCGACATGTGACAGCCGAAACAGCCGGCCAGCGAGGCGGTGGCGATGACGGGTTTGCTCACGGCTTACCTCCCCGGGCCTTTTTCGATGTCGCTGCCGATCGGCTCATGGTCGAACCGGCGCTTCCCGATGGGGACGGCGAAGCCGGTCTCCTTGCGCAGGATTGCGCCCACGGGGCACAGGTCCATGGCCCGGCGGGCCTCCGCCTCGGAGAGCCTGGCGGCCAGCTTCCGGTCCATCTCGATGGTCACTCGGGCGCTCCGCTCGACCGAGGCGAAGACCCTGCGGCCGTCCTTGGCCTTGACGCCGCGGACACAGCGGAGGCATTGGACACAGCGGTTGCGCTCGAGCATCAGCCGGGGCGGATCGGCGACCACGGCCCGGCCCGGCCAGAGATAGGGGAACCGCGGCGCCGTCAGCCGGTAGCGGTAGCCGAGCGCCTGGAGCTCGCAGTTGCCGCTCTTCTCGCAGGACGGGCAGAAATGATTCCCCTCGACGAAGAACATCTCGATGAGGGACTTGCGCATGTCCTCGAGGTCCGGGACGGCGTTCTCGACGACCAGGCCTTCGGTCACGGGCTGGGTGCAGGCCGCCATATAGCGGCCGGCGACGCGGACGGTGCAGATCCGGCAGCTGCCCACGGGCTTGAGGCCCTCGTAGTGGCAGAGGACCGGGATGTAGACGCCGTTGGCCTTGGCCGCCTCGACGATCGTCTGCCCGGGCTCGGCCGTGCAGGCCCGGCCGTCTATGGTGAAGCGGATCTCAGTCATGGAGGGACTCCTTGCACTCCGGCTTGCGGCCGGCCGCGGCGCAGCCGTCCTGGATGGCCGCCGCGAGGTCGAAGGCCGGGCCGGTCTTCCCGCCGGTCCGGACCTTGGCCGCGTAGAGCTCCGGGAAGCTCTTGAGCGTCGTCAGGATGGGATTGGGCGAGGTCTGGCCGAGCCCGCAGCGGCTCGTGGACTTGACGAGCTTGCCCCAGGTCTCGAGGTCGCGGAGGTCGCTCTCCGCGCCGAGCCCCGCGACGACCTTCTCGAACGTCTTCTTGAGCAGGACGTTGCCGGCCCGGCAGGGCAGGCACCAGCCGCAGGACTCCTCGACGAAGAAGTCCATGAAGCTCCCGACGATCTCGAAGAGGTCGCGCCCGGGGCCGAAGACGATGACCGATCCGCCCGTGGCCAGGTCGCCGAAGCAGATCTTGCGGCCGAACTCCGCCGGGGCCACGCACGTCCCCGACGGCCCGCCGACCTGGACGGCCTGGGCCCCGCCGCCGCCGGCCATCAGCAGGAGGTCGGCGATCGCCAGGCCGTACTCGACCTCGTAGACGCCCGGGCGCTCGCAGTCGCCGGAGACGCTCAGGAGCTTGGTCCCGGCCGATTGGGTCGTCCCCAGGGCCTTGAACCAGGCCGCGCCCTCGACCAGGATGCGGGCGGCCGTGGCCAGGGTCTCGACGTTGTTGACGGTCGTCGGCAGGTCCCTGTAGCCGGTCTGGACCGGGAACGGGGGCCTGTCGCGGGGCTCGCCGCGCTTGCCTTCGGCCGATTCGAGGAGCGCCGATTCCTCGCCGCAGATGTAGGCCCCGGCGCCCGACTTGATGACGATGTCGAAATCGAATCCGGCCCGGCCGCCGGCATTCTTGCCGAGAAGCCCGTCCGTGCGCAGGCCGGCCAGGACGGCCTCGAGATGGTCCCGGAGATAGGCGTATTCGGCCCGGAGATAGAGGAGTCCCGTCCGGGCCCCCACGGCGTAGCCGGCGACGGTCATGCCTTCGAACAGGAGCGGCGCCAGCTCGGTCAGGATGACCCGGTCCTTGAACGTCCCCGGTTCGCCCTCGTCGGCGTTGCAGACGACGAAGCGCTCCGGGGCCTTCTCGCGGCGGCAGAACTCCCATTTGAGGCCCGTGGGGAAGCCCGCCCCGCCCCGCCCGAGGAGCCCGGCCCTCTTGACCTCATCGATGACCTGCTCGGGCGTCAGGGACACGGCCTTGCGGACCGCCGCGCCCGGCTCGTGGGCCCCGAAGAGCACCGGTCCGCGCTTCCGGATGTTGTTGACGACCATGGCCCGGACGAGCTCCGACTGGTTGACGCCGTCGCCCGTGGCCGCGACCTGGTCCCGCGCCGGGGTCCCCGACCGGAGGCCGCGGACGACGGCCCGGGCCTTGTCCGGCGTGAGGGCCGTGAAAACGACCCCGTCGACGATGGCCGAGGGCTCCTGGTCGTTCATGCCGATGCAGGAGGTCGGGAAGAGGCCGACCCGGCCGTCGGGGGAGATCTCCCCGAAGCGACAGCCGGCCTCCTCTTCGAAGGCCCGGGCCACGGCCGCCCGTCCCTTCATCCTCGAGGTGATCGAATCGTTCAGGTACACCGTCGAGGCGCCGCGGGGGGCGAGGGAGAAGAAGTGGTAGAACGTGACCGCGCCGCGGACCTCCGCTTCGGCGAGCTTCAGGTGCTCGGCGATGCAGGCGAGGGCCTCCTCGGAGACCTGGCCGAACCCGGCCTGGACGTCGCGGATGACGTCCAGCAGGAGCGCCGGGTTCCTGGGATGCTTGAGAACGATGTCTTTCAGGTGCGCCATGTTTGAACCCCGGATCATGGTTTCGAGCGAGGAAGTGTAGCACAAATCGCCGGCCGGTAAAACCCGAGTCGGCACCCGAGGCCGGCACGGGCCAGAAAAGGCTTGATTTCGCTCCCCGAAAAAATATATCATATCCCCAGAGAAGTCTCGGAACTGCCCAGGAAGGAGGAGACATGAGGAAAAGAGCACTGATCGTTCTGGGTGTCTTCGTCGCGTTTTTCGTCATCCAAGGGTGCACGTCGGCGCCCGAGAAGACCCTCCTGAAGAAGTACTTCAACGCCGTCCAGATGAACGACAACGACACTCTGTCCAGCATGGCCTTGGAGCCCTTCCAGCCCGAGCTCGGCTCCTGGTCCATCGTCGCCATCGGTCCGGCGCATGTCGAGCCGGCCTCCCTGCCCCAGCTGAACGCGGCCGAGATCGAGGCCAAGAAGCTGCAGGACGCCCAGATCGGCCCGACGATCGACGCGAACACGGCCCTCCAGGATGCCCAATTCGAGATGCAAACGACCCGGTCGGCCGCGGCCAAGAGGACCCTCAAGGCCCAGGTCGACGAGCTCCAGAAGAAATACGACGCCGAGAACGCCAAGATGCAGGAGGCCAAGAGGGCCTATAACGCTGCCAAAGAGGCCGCCGCCGCGGAAGAGCAGATGACCATGTTCTCCCTCGGCGCCCACGACCTCCCGGTCGTCCGCGAGCTCACCGGCGACGTCCGCGCCAAGGAGGTCGAGATCGCGATCACGAACCGCTCCGGCGTGACCAAGAACTACAGACTGCACATGCGGCAGTACGAGCTCAAGGACGCCAACGGCCTCCGGCATCCCGGCCGCTGGGTCATCATCCGGTTCGAGCCCCTCTCCTGAGAGAGACGGACGAACGTCGGCGGTGGTTGAAACATTTTTCCCCGTCGCTATAATAGTGCTTTTTCCGGGCCGTTAGCTCAGAGGGAGAGCACCGGCCTTTTAAGCCGGGTGTCGCTGGTTCGAGTCCAGCACGGCTCACGTTCACACGCCCCTGTCGTCTAGAGGCCCAGGACACTGCCCTTTCAAGGCGGCAACACGGGTTCGAATCCCGTCGGGGGCGCTTCCCTCTTTCCGCGATATCCTTGACACCGACCTTCCGGTTTTCTATCCTTGCCTGACCGGCTGCGCGGGGCGACGTTCGGCCGATTTCCCGGCCTGGTATCTGCCGAGACGCCGAGCACACCCGAGAGGAGGATCCCCCATGGTCCCGGGTTCCGATGGTCAACACTCTGGGATGCCGCGGACGATTTCCCGGCTTGCCTCGGCCGCCCTTGCGTTTGTCCTCGTCTGCGTCGTGGGCCCCGGCGTGGCCGCCCAGGACATCGCGACGAAGGTCCGGCCGAGCGATGAGGTCAAGGCCCGCCTGCAGGTCCTTGTCACCGGCATTCTGGCCGCGTGGGACAAGTTCGATGTCGTTTGCCTGGGGGAGGACCACGGCAGCAAGAACGACTCGGACCTTCGGATCGCCCTCGTCGAGCACCCGGATTTTGCCCGGAAGGTCCGGGTTATCATCGTCGAGTTCGCAGCCGTCTCGCGCCAGGCCCTGCTCGACCGGTTCGCTCTCGAGGGCGAAGACCTATCGTCCCCGGCCTTGAGCCCCGTCTGGCGCGAAGCGCACGGCGCCGAGGTCTGGGACTCACCCCTCTATGAAGCTTTTCTCCGTAGCGTGAGGGGGATCAACCTCGCCTTGCCGCGCGAGCGGCGTGTGCGCCTTCTCGGCGGGGACGATCCCGGCGAGCCGAACCGGGGTCGGTTCATCAGGGAGGAGGTCGACCGTCAGATCTTGAGTCGGGGGCTGAAGGCGCTGGCCGTCTATGGGGCGGGGCATTGCGAGTGCCGGGGCGGAGGCTTCCCCGGCGAGCTCGGCGGCCGTTATCCGGGGAAGATCTGGGCCGCTTTCAGCTTCTACGATGTCGAAGAAGGGCGGCGTATCTTCGGCCTGGGAGCCGAACCCCGGCTGATCCCGATCTCCGGAACTGAACAGGCCAAGCGGCCCGCCGGCAAGATGTTCTACAGCGGCAGGTTCAACGATACCGCCACGCTCGGGGATATCGCCGACGCGATCATCTATCATGGCGACATCAAAGACACCAAGGTTTCGCCCGAACGGCGATAGGCGGGCGGGATTTCTGCCCTCCGCTGCTCTACCGCTGAGCTAACCGCCCCGGGGAGGACTTCAGCCTAGGGAATCGGCCCGGGCGTGTCATGCGCTCGCCTTCGCCCGCAGGGCGGCCATTTGAGACCATTTGACATCCAGGTTGACAAGCCTATCCGGAAGGGTTCATCATAAGAGAGCGGGGGAAGCGACATGATCAGCAAGATCTCCCCAAAGCGTTTTTTGCTCTCTTGTGTGAGCCTCACCGCCCTCTCCCTGCAGATCCCTCTGCTCGGATCCTCTTCAGGACAGGGTCAAAAGGCCAGAAGTGATAGAAATATCCAACATGAGGTAACGGTCACCCTCAAGCTCGTTCAAGTCTATGTCCATGATAAAAGAGGATCGCCTGTGACCGATCTGGTCCGTTCCGACTTCGAGCTCTGGGACAATGGGCGGGCCAAGCAGATCACGTCGTTCGAGAACCATACGGCGCCCCCTTCCGAAGCCAAGCCGCGCGAGGAGACGATGTCGGCTTCGCCAAAACGAGCGTCTCCGACGTTGAATCGGAAATTCATCATGATCTTCGATTATTTCAGGAACGATCCGGCCGGGATCGCCAGGGCGAAAAAAGCCGCCCTTCATTTTCTCGAGCAGCGCCTCTTGCCGGGCGATGAAGTGGCCGTCGTGTCCTTTTCTCCCCAAAGAGGACTGGTCCTTCACCAGAATCTGACCCTGAACCATCACAAAGCCAAAGACGCCGTTCAGATGACCAAGGGAATGCCCTACTTCAAGACGTTCGACGCCAACTTTGAAGAACGGTTGAGCTTGGAAGACTCCGAAGGGGATATCGGAGAAGCGGGAGGCGGACAGATCATGGACTTGAGGGGGATCCTCAAGGACTTCTTCGAGTCCATGAAGGAGCTGGCCAGGTCTCTCCGCTATACCCCCGGCTTCAAGAATATCGTCTTCTTCTCCGGAGGGCTTTCCTACGCGTTGATTTATGATAAGACCGTCCAAGTCTTCCCCGGAGATATCCAGGTCAGCGGCCTCGGCGAGGATATCGGCGTAGGTCTGTTGCGCAACCGAAACAGCTCCTGGGTTCTCGATCATTACCAAGACATGATCAGGGAATTCACTTCGGCGAATTGCCCTGTCTATGCGGTCGATACGGAAGGCAACCGGGCTCATCTCAACAGGAATCTCAGGGGCGATCACGCGCTCAAAGAGCTTTCGGACCGGACGGGAGGAAGATATTTTGACGATGTGAACGACTATGAAGTCATTGCCGAGCTCATCCAGAACACGACGAGGAACTATTATGTTCTCGGCTATGAGATCGATGAGAAAGAGGACGGCAAGTTCCACGATATCAAGGTCAAGGTCAAGCGCAAGGGGATTGAGGTGGTCGCCCAGCGGGGATATTTCAACCCCAGGCCTTTCAGCGAGTATTCGCCTTTCGAGAAGAGGCTCCATCTCCTGGACCTGGCCTTCAGCGAGAATCCGGACTCCCAGGCGCCTGAATCATTCCCTCTCTTGACGCTGCTCGCTCCGCAGGATCAAGGCGCCGGCTGTCTCCTTCTCTCCGAGATCCGGCTGGATTCGATGCCGGACGCGGCCGGGAAAAGGGCGGAGATCATCAGTCTTGCCGTTGACAAGGCCGGAGCCGTCGCGGCGGCCCGGCGCGGCGAGATCGGCTTTCATTCACTGCCTTCCAGAAGGATCTATCACTACGCCTGGTTCTCTCTCAACCCGGGGACCTATGAATGCAAGACGATCATCCGGAACCTGGAGACCGGAAAGTCGGCCGTCGGCGCGGCCTCCCTCACCGTTCCGGAGCCTTTGTCCGCCGGCCTCAGGCTATACCCCCTGCTCCTTCTCCTCCCGGACAGAGAGGCGTTTTATTTGGAGGCCTCCAAAAAGAGCGGGACCGACGAGGCGCTTTCTCTTCAGAAGATCTATCCCGTCCTGCCGGCCCCATCGCGCCCGGTGATGGATGAGCTCGACGAGGGGACGCGGACGATCCTGGCGGGAGTGCGTTGTTCGGTGCCCAACATTTCCGATCCGCGCATCTCTCTTTCGGCCCTGTCCAGAAGCATGAATACGGATGAGGAGTTTTTTCTGGACCATCGGGTGACGGCCGTTCGGAGGGAAGGGCCCGACATCGTCCTTTTGGTCGAGCTGGACATCTCCGACCTTCGAGCGGACGCCTATGAGCTCTGCCTGGATGTCTGGGAGGAACGGTCGCAATCCCGTGATCAGACCAGACGGCTCCTGCGAATCGGAAAGCATGTCCTCCAGAGACAGCCCGGCTAAGATATTTCCGGTTTCTGCCCTCCGCTCGCTTCGCGTCAGATATAAGAGAACACCTTGATGAAGATATTTCGCAGAAACCGGCTCCGAGTCGCTCCGCCGGTTTCTGCCCTCCGCTCGCTTCGCGAGCTCCGGTCGGTGGGCGGTGCAGGGTTCGAACCTGCGACCCTCGGCTTGTAAAACCGATGCTCTACCGCTGAGCTAACCGCCCCGGGGAGGACTTCAGCCTAGGGAATCGGCCCGGGCGTGTCAAGCGGGGCGGCGCGGCCATTTGACTTCAGGCGGGCCCTGTGCTAGATTTAACGTCCAACTTTTTTATCTCCTCCGAAGGGTAGGTCCATATGTACGCAGTGATCCTGACGGGCGGAAAGCAATACCGCGTCAAGGAAGGGGACGTCCTGGCCGTCGAGAAGCTCGACCTCGAGCCGGGGCGGAAAGCCCATTTCGACCGCGTCCTCCTGATCGAGGACGGCGAGCGGATCCAGGTCGGGACCCCGGTCCTCGACAACGCCATGGTCCTGGGCCTCGTCCTCGAGAACTTCAAGGATGAGAAGGTCCTCGTCTTCAAGAAGAAGAGGAGGAAACAGTTCCGCCGGACCCGCGGGCACAGGCAGCAGCTGACCAAGGTCCGCATCACCCGGATCACCCAGGACCGGACCACGATCACGGCCGATGACCTGGCCGAGGAGAAGCTGGCCCCGGTCGTCAAGCCGGCTCCGACCCCCAAGAAAAAGGCGCCGGCCCCGGCGCCCGCCGAGGCCCCGGCCAAGCCCGCCAAGGCGGCCAAGTCCAAGCCGGCCGGGAAGGACGCCCCCAAGCCCAAGGCCGGGAAGACGGCGGCCCCGGCCAAGCCCAAGAAAACGAAGAAGGAGTAAGCCATGGCCCATAAAAAGTCCGGCGGGGCCGGAAAGAACGGGCGCGACAGCGCCGGAAAGCGTCTCGGCGTCAAGCGCCACGGCGGCCAGAGGGTCAACTCCGGGACGATCATCGTCCGCCAGAGAGGCACGCCCATCAAGCCCGGCCTCAACGTCGGCCGGGCCAAGGACGATACGCTGTTCGCCACGGTCTCCGGGACCGTCCAGTTTTCCGACAAGGGCCGGAAGGGGAAGGTCGTCTCCGTCCTGCCCGCCTGAAGGTGAGCCGAAGCGCCTTTGTTCGTTGACCAGGTCACCGTCACGCTGAAAGCCGGAAGGGGCGGGGACGGTTGCGTCAGCTTCCGTCGCGAGGCCCGCGTCCCCAAGGGCGGCCCGGACGGCGGCCACGGCGGCGACGGGGGCAGCATCACCATCCTCGCCGACCGGAACATCAGCTCCCTCGCCTATTTCCGCTTCCATCCCGCCATCAAGGCCAAGAACGGCGCGCCGGGCGAGGGCGGAAACCGCCAGGGCAAGCGCGGCCTCGACGTCCGCATGGACGTGCCCGTCGGGACGGTGGTCCGGGACGCGGAGGACGGCGCCGTCCTGGCCGACCTGACGGCGCACGGCCGGAGCTGCGTCGCGGCCCGCGGCGGCCGCGGCGGCCGTGGCAACGCCTCCTACGCCACGGCGACCCACCAGGCGCCGCGCGAGTGGCAGCCCGGGCGGCCCGGCGAGGAGAAGCGGCTCTTCCTCGAGCTCAAGCTCATCGCCGACGTCGGCCTCGTCGGCTTCCCCAACGCGGGCAAGTCCACGCTCATCTCGCGCGTCTCGGCGGCCCGGCCGCTCATCGCCGACTATCCCTTCACGACCCTCGCGCCCAACCTCGGCGTCGTCGATATCGGGGAGTACCGCTCCTTCGTCATCGCCGACATCCCCGGGCTCATCGAGGGGGCCCATCGCGGCCAGGGGCTGGGCATCCGCTTCCTCCGGCACATCGAGAGGACCAAGCTCCTCGTTCACGTCATCGACGTCTCGCCCTATTCGGGGCGGGACCCGCTCGAGGACTACCGGGTCATTATGAAGGAACTCGAGGCCTTCTCGCCCGAGGTGGCGGCCCGCCCCCAGATCCTGGCGGCCAACAAGATCGACCAGCTCGGCGGCGACAAGACCCGCCTGGTCCGCCTGAAGCGGATGGCCGCCCGGCGCAAGGTTCCCCTCTACGCCATCTCGGCGCTCAAGCGGGAAGGGCTCAAGCCGCTCGTCGAGGGCGTGGCCCGGGCGCTCGCGGAGCTCGAGGAAGCGGGCCGGGGCGGGACGCCCCCCGCGAAGGGCCCGGGGGGACGGTCCTGATGGAGACGGTCGGGCTCTACGGCGGGACCTTCGATCCCATCCACCTGGGGCATCTGCGGGCCGCGGCCGAGGTCCGCCGCAAGGCCCGGCTCGACCGCATCCTCTTCATCCCCTCTTACCTGCCGCCGCACAAAGCGTCCGGCGCGTCCGCGTCCGCGGCCGACCGCCTGCGGATGGTCGAGCTGGCCGTCCGCCGCCGGGCCGGGTTCGAGGTCTCGCCGATCGAGGCGGAGGCGCGGGAGAAGTCCTACTCCATCCTGACCCTGCGCAAGCTCCGGGCCCGGTCGCCCGGGGCGCGGCTGTTCTTCATCCTCGGGATCGACGCCTTCCTCGACATCGGGACCTGGCACCAGTACGAGAAGGTCCTCAAGGAATGCTTCTTCATCGTGACGGGCCGGCCGGGCTACGATCTCGAGCGGGCCCGGGGCGTCCTCGGCGGGCGCCTCCGCCGGGTGACCGGGAGCCTGGCCGAAGCCGGGGACCTCGGGGGCGCGGCCCCGCCGAAGCTCCGGGTCGTCCTCGTTCCCATCCGGGCCCTCGACATCTCCTCGACGGCCGTCCGGGAGCTGGCCCGCCGGGGCCGGCCGCTCGAAGGCCTCGTCCCGAAGGCCGTCGCCGCCCATATCCGCGAACGCAAACTCTACCGAGGTCGATAGGAGCCATGGCAGAAGAGAAAGAGAAGAAGAAACGACTCACCAAGAGGGGCCTTCCCGCCGAGGTCCGGCTGGCCGTGGAGGCCGCCCTGGGCCGCAAGGCCGAGGACCTCTGCGTCCTCGACCTGAGGGAGATCTCCTCCTTCACCGACTTTTTCGTCATCGCCCACGGGAACTCGTCCCGCCAGAACGCCGCCGTCGGCGAGGCCGTCGAAGCCGCGCTCAAGCCGGCCGGCCTCCGGCCGCTGAGCGTCGAGGGCCGCGAATCGGCCGAGTGGATCCTGCTCGACTACGGCTGGCTCATCGTCCATGTCTTCTCGAGGGCCGCCCGGGACAACTACGGCCTCGAGAACCTCTGGGGCGACGCCCCGCGGCTCGATTTCTGATCCGCGGCGGGGGACGAGTGGGCCTGTCAAGCCATCGCCGAACCTGACCCAAACGGGGGCCCAAACGGGGGTTGACAAGTCCCCGTTGAATCGCTATTGTGTTATGGCTTTTGACGATGCGCCTGAGATTCCTCTGGCCTGGCAAGACGAAGAATCCCGATCTCCGGGGGTTGCAGGGTTTTTACGAGTCGCGCATCAGGCCCCTCGCGGCGGTCGAGGTCATCGAGACGCGCGAGGCCCGCGGGCTGGAGGACCGACACGCGGGCCGGATCAAGGACCTCGAGGCGCGCGGGCTCGAAAAACACCTCGACGACGCGTACGTGATCTGTCTTGACGGTCACGGGAAGGAGATGACGTCCGATGATTTCGCCCGCTTCCTCCGCGGCCGGGAGCAGGACTCGGGACAGCCGCTGGCCTTCGTCGTCGGCGGCTTCCTCGGCCTGGCCGACCGCCTCGTGGAGCGCGCGGACATGAGGATGTCGCTGTCGCGCCTGACGTTCTCGCATGAGCTCGCGCGGGTCGTGCTGCTCGAGCAGGTCTACCGGGCCCTGACCATCGTCAGGGGCCGGCACTATGCCAAGTGAAGGGATTGTGAGATGCCTCGTAAGACCATGACCAAGAAAGAAAAGGACGAATTCCGGAAGAAGCTCTCCGAAACCAAGGAGAAGATCATCCGCAAGCTCACGGACACGATCACCGAGAGCAAGGAGATGGAATCCAACGTCGCCCAGGACCTGGTCGACAAGGCGGAGACGTCCTACACCAAGGAATTCCTCCTCAGCCTGTCCGACGGCGAGCGGGAGAAGCTCCTGCAGATCGATGAGGCGCTCAAGCGGCTCGAGCACGGCGAATTCGGCGTCTGCCAGAACTGCCAGAAGGAGATCAGCGGGAAGAGGCTCCTGGCCGTCCCGTGGACGCCGTACTGCATCGACTGCCAGGAGAAGACCGAGGAAGAGCTCAGGACCCAGTGAGCCTCCCCCTCCGGGCCCCGGCCGCCAGGCTGGCCCGGCTCGTCGAGCTTCTCGTCTTCCCCTCGTTCTGCCGGCTCTGCCGCGCGCCGCTCGAGGACGCGGGGGAGCGGGTGGTCTGCGCGGCCTGCCTGTCTAAGCTTGAGCCGCGGCGCGGTCCCCAGTGCCCCCGGTGCGGGCGGTTCTTCGAAAGCCCGGCCGAGGACCATCTCTGCGGCCGCTGTCTCGAGGCGGCCCCGGCCTTCTCCCTGCACCGGTCCTGCGGGGTCTACGGCGGCGCGCTCAAGGAAGTCATCCTCCTCTTCAAATACAGGGCCTGCGCCCCGCTCAGCCGGCCGCTGGCCGGCTATGCCGCCGCCCGTCTCGCGGACGAACCAGGCCTCTGGGCGGGGGCCGAGCTCCTCGTCCCCGTTCCGCTCCATCCCTCGAAGCGGCGGGAAAGGGGATTCAACCAGGCCCGCCTGCTGGCGCGCGACCTGGCCGCGATCAAAGGCCTGGGGGTCCTTGACGGCGCGCTGGTCAAGACGCGGAACGCCCCGGCCCAGGCCGGCCTGCGCGCGGCCGAACGGGAGCGGAACGTCCGCGGCGTCTATGCCGTGAAGGGCCCGGGCGACGTCGTCGGCAGGACGCTTGTCCTCGTCGACGACGTCACCACCACCGGGGCGACCATCCGGGAATGCGCGAGCGTGCTCGTCGACGCGGGGGCCGCCGAGGTCCGGGCCCTTACCCTCGCCCAGGCCTAGCCTGACATATTCACAAAAACGCCCCATTTCTTCTTCATCACTCTCATATTAGGGCGTTTTTACCCTCCGGGCGAACCGATCCGGCCCCATCTGCTCCTTTCTCGTACCCCCTCGGGCCTCGAATCTGTGACTAAAAAATAAGGGACCGGGTCTTCGCAACGCGGGGGACATGTCCAACGAGCATATGTCCCCTTGCGAAGACCCGGTCCCTTCTGGTTGCGCGGGAGGCGTTACTTCTTGGGCTTTTCGGCCGCGGCCTGGATCGGCTTGAGGATCTTGACCTTGCGCGGCTTGAGCTCGGACCGCTTGGGCATCCGGATCTTGAGGACGCCGTTCTCGTGCTCGGCCTCGATCTTGTCCTGGTCGATGTAGCTGGGCAGGGCGAAGGACCGGAAGAACGACCCGTACGACCGCTCGATGCGGTGGTAATTCTCTTCCTTGGTCTCCTTCTCGAACTTCCGCTCGCCGCGGAGGGTCAGGTTGTTGTCCTCGACCTTGATCTCGACGTCCTGTTCGTCGACGCCGGGTATCTCGGCGCTGAGGACGACCTCGTTCTCGGTCTCGTAGATGTCGACCGACGGGGCCCAGGAATGGGTCATGAGGTCCTTTTCCTCGCCCTTCGAAACGGTCATGTCCTCGAAGAGCCTGTTCATCCTGTCCCTCAGGGTGATCATGTCCCTGTAGGGATCCCATCTGATTATAGCCATCGGATACCTCCTGTTAATTAAATATTAGCGTAACATCAATATAATACCTTAGTGAAACATTGTCAAGTATATGGCTTCAGCGCGAGCCTTCGACGAGGACCGTCGCTTCGCCCTTGAGCGTGCGGGCCCCTATGGACGCGAGGAGCTCCGAGGCGGTCCCCCGGAGGAATTCCTCGTGGACCTTGGTCAGCTCCCGGGCCACGACGACCCGCCTGTCCCCGAGGGCCCTGATGACCGCCTCCAGGAACTCGGCCAGCCTTCGCGTCGGCAGGTAGAAGACGAGCGTGGCGTCCTCGCCCGCCCGAGACTCGAGGAGCTTGCCAAGCGCCGTTCTCTTGGGAGGCGGGAAACCGAGGAAAAGGAACCGATGGGTGGGCAGGCCCGCGGCCGAAAGGGCCGCCGTCACGGCCGATGGGCCGGGCACCGGGACGACCGTGACGCCTTTCTTGAGCGCCTCGCGGATGAGGGGGAAGCCGGGATCGGAGACGCCCGGCGTGCCCGCGTCGGAGACGAGGGCCACGTCGCGGCCTTCCCCGAGGAGCCGGATGATCTCCGGGATGCGCCGGCCCTCCCGGGGATGAAAGTAGCTGATGAGCGGCTTCTTCAGCCCGAACCGGTTCATCAGCTTGACCGTCTGGCGGGTGTCCTCGCAGGCGATGGCCTCGACCTGGCCGAGGACGCGGAGAGCCCGCAGCGTGATGTCCTCGAGGTTGCCGATCGGCGTCCCGACGACGTAGAGGCGGCCGGCCACGGCCTACCGGCTCCGGTCGTAGGGATAGAGGAAATCGTGGCCCACGGAGCGGATCGAGAGCTTGGCGATCGGCGGCAGAGCCCGCTTGAATCCCGAGCGCTCGATCATCCGGAGAACGCGGTCGACGGCGGCCGCGGCGTGCCCGGACCGGATCGCCTCGCGGCGGGTCTTGCGGCCCTCGACGAGGTCGTACAGGATGGCGTCGAGCTCCTCGTAGGGGAGGCCGATGTCGCCCTCGTCGGTCTGCCCCGGCCACAGGCCGGCGGTCGGGGCCTTGCGCCGGACGGCCGCGGGAAGGCCCAGGTGGGCCGCGAGCTCGCGCATCTGGGTCTTGTAGAGGTCGCCCACGGGATTGATGGCGCAGGCCAAGTCGCCGTAGACCGTGCCGTAGCCGATGAGGAGCTCGGTCTTGTTGCTGGTTCCCAGGACGAGCGCGCCCTCGCGGGCCGAGTGATCGTAGAGGATCGACATCCGCTCGCGGGCCATCTTGTTCCCCCGCTGGACGCGGCTCGCCGTCGGGTGGGCGGCGAAGTAGAGGTCGATCGGGGGGGCGATGTCGATTGTCTTCGTCCGGATGCCCAGCCGGCGGGCCACGGCCGCCGCGTCCCGGACCTCCTCCGGGAACGCCCGGCCGTAGGGCATGATCAGGCCGAGGACGCGGGCGGGCCCCAGGGCCCGGGCGGCCAGGGCCGCGGAGACCGCCGAATCGAGGCCGCCGGAGAGGCCCAGGACGGCCTTGGCACAGCCGCACCGGCCGAACTCGTCCCGGATGAAGGCGACCAGGACCTTCTCGACGAAGGCGGCGTTAATCTTCGGAGGCACGGACGATCCTTTCGAGCGACCTCCAGATCGCCTCCGGCTTCTCGTCGCGCTTGAAGAGCCAGGCCCGGCGGGCCGTTCTCACGGCCGAGAGGTCGATGCGGCAGGAGACGATCTCCGGCCCGACCGGCGCGGCCCGGACGACGAGGCGGCCGCCGGGGGCGAAGATGAAGGAGCCGCCGGCGAACATGACGCCGTCCTCGCTGCCCGCCCGGTTCACGTAGACGACGAAGGCGGTCGAGAAATAGGACACGGCCTCGCCCATGAGCTCCCACATCCGGGATGTCTCGAAGGCGTCGCCGCCGCCGGCCACCCCGCGGCCCGGCGCGGCCGAGACGCAGACGATCATGTCGGCCCCGGCCGCGTAGTGGACGTAGCTCGAGCCGAGCTGGAGGAAATCGCGGCAGACCAGCAGGCCCACCCGGCCGAAGGGCGTCCGGAAGCTCCGGAAATCGCGGCCCGGGGCGAAGATCTTGGCCTCCTCGAAGAGGCCGCCCGTCGGCAGGAAGACCTTGCGGTGGACGTGCAGGATCCGGCCGTCGGCGATGAAGGCCGCGGCGTTGTAGAACAGCCCCTGCTCCGCGGGGCTTTCCTCGACGAAGCCGACGACGGCCGACAGGCCCTTGGTCCGGGCCACGATCCGGCGGAGCCTCGGATCGGAGGCCGGGTCGAGGGCCACCTCCCCGACCAGGTCCTTGAGCGTGTAGCCGGTCAAGCCGAGCTCCGGGAAGACGACGAGCCCGGACTTCTCCTTCCGGGCCTTTTCCAGGACCTCCAGGTGGGCGTCGACGTTGGCCTCGACGTCCCCGAGCCTGGGAACGATCTGGGCGAGGGTGATTCTCATGCCCAAAAACTAGCACAATCGGGCCGCGCGTTCAAACCGCGCCGGAGTTGAAAAAACCGGGCGATAGGCTTATAGTTAGACCCTCTTGAGGCTCGATTCGCCGTGACTCACATCGCGACCTATCTGCGGGACATCTTCTTCAACAAGAAGACCGGCCGACTCGTCTACAAGCGGGGCGAGATCACCAAGTACTTCTTCTTCGACAAGGGGGCCATCGTCCAGGTCAAGACGAACCAGCCCGACGAGCGCCTGGGCGAGATCCTCCTGAAGCTCGAGCGCCTGCCCCGGGAGGCCCACGAGCGCATCGACGAGTACATCGAGCCCGGCCAGAACATCGGCGACGTCCTCAAGACCCGCGGCGTGATCTCCGAGGAGGACCTGGCCGAAGCGCTGGCCCACCAGATCCGCGAGAGCGTCCTCAACGCCTTCGCCTTCTTCGACGCCGCGATCGAGTTCCAGCCGACCGAGGGCTTCCCCGAGGTCTCCGAGTCCCGGGTCAGCGTGCCCCTGCTCATCGAATACGGCATCCGGCGGATGCAGGCCAGCCCCCTCCTCCAGTCCTTCCTGGGCCGGCGGACGCCCTCCCTCGGCCGGAAGACCTACGCCTATCTCGCGACCCTGGAGGAGCGGGACATCCTGGAGAAGATCGACGGCCAGGACGCCTCCGAGGTCATCCTGCGCACGCTGACCATGCCGCCCGACCAGTTCTGGAAGAGCCTCTATCTGTTCTACTGTCTCGGCGTCGTCGATCTCGCCGGGGAGGACCCCCCGCCGGACCCCAAGACCCGCCTGCGGCCGCCGAGCCAGTCCCACGAGGACGTCCCCCGGCAGATCGCCGACGTCCTGACCTTCCGCGACACCCTGCCGTCCATGACCCTCTATCAGGTGCTGGACGTCCCCAAGACGGCCTCGGACGAGGACATCAAGAAGGCCTATTTCCAGATGGCCCGGCGCTTCCACCCCGACCGGTTCGACCGCTCGATCGCCGCCGACTTCAAGTCCCAGATCGACGAGGTCTTCGACGGCATCACCCACGCCTACCGGGTCCTGAGCAACAAGGAATCCCGGCGCGTCTACGACGCCAAGTCCGCCCCCGCCTCGACCCAGGACGACGCCCAGGAGATCCTGAAGAAGGCCGACATCAAGTTCCGCCAGGGCAAGACGCTCCACGGCCAGGGACGGTTCGACGAGGCCGTCGCCTATCTCGAGGAGGCCGTCCGGATGCGCCGGGACAAGGCCGACTATTACCTGCTCCTGGCGGTCTGCGAATCGAAGCTGAAGGCCTACGTCAAGAAGTCCGAGCAGGATTTCCAGAAGGCCATCCAGCTCGAGCCCTGGAACCCCGAGGGCTATGTCGGGCTGGGCATCCTCTACAAGACGGAAGGCATGCAGACACGGGCCATCAAGCAGTTCGAGAAGGCCCTGGAGGTCGACCCCGACCACGCCAACGCCCGCGAGGCCCTGGCCGAGCTCACCGGCGGGCAGAAGAAGGGGCCGAAGAGCTTCCTCAAGATGGATCTCTTCGGCTCGAAGAAGAAGAAATAGCTACCGCCCCCGGCTGACGAGCTCCGCCAGCTCCTTCTCCCCGATGATCCGGACGCCGAGCTCCCTGGCCCGGTCGAGCTTCGAGCCCGGCGACTCCCCGACGATGAGCCCGGTCGTCTTCCGGGTGACCGAAGACCCGACCTCGGCGCCCAGCCCCTCGAGCAGATCGCGGGCCTCGTCCCGGCTCAGGCCCGCGAGCGTCCCCGTGATGACGAACACCTGCCCGGCCAGCGGGCGGGGGCCGGCCGGCGCCGCCGCGGCCCGGTCCCTCACGCCCGCCTTCCTGAGCCGGCCGATGAGCTCGCGGTTCTCGGGCTGGGCGAAGAAGAAAAGGATGCTCTCGGCGACCTTGGGGCCGACGTCCTTGACCCCGACGAGATCGTCCCGGCCGGCCGCCTCGAGCGCCTCCAGGGCGCCGAATTCGGCGGCCAGCGTCTGGGCCAGCCGCTCGCCGACGTGGCGGATGCCCAGGGCGAAGAGGAGGCGGGCCAGGCCGCGCGACTTCGAGGCCTCGATCTCGTCGAGGAGGTTCCGGGCGCTCTTCGGCCCCATCCGCTCGAGGGCCGCGACGTCCTCGTGACGGAGGTCGTAGAGGTCCGGGATGGTGCGGACGAGCTTGGCCGCGAGGAGCTGGTCGACGACGGCCTCGCCCAGCCCCTCGATGTCCATGGCCCGGCGCCGGGCGTAATGGAGGATCGATTCCCGGACGCGGGCCGGGCAGGAGGTGTTGAAACAGCGCGAGATGACCTCGCCCTCGGGCCGGAGGACCTTCGAACCGCAGACGGGACAGCGCGCGGGGAAGACGAACCGCTTGGCGCCGCGGGGCCGCCGGTCTTTCATCACCGAGACGACCTGGGGGATGACGTCGCCGCTCCGCTCGATGAGGACCCAGTCGCCGACCCGGATGTCCTTGCGCCGCAACTCCTCCTCGTTGTGCAGGGTCGAGCGGCCGATCGTCGTCCCCGAGAGCTTGACCGGCTCGAGCACGGCCACGGGCGTCAGGGCGCCGGTGCGCCCGACCTGGACGACGATGTCGTTGACCCGGGTCGTCGCCTGGCGCGCCGGGAACTTGTAGGAGACGGCCCAACGCGGCGACTTGGCCGTCGTCCCGAGCTCGCGCCGGTCCTCGGCCCGGTCGACCTTGAGGACGATGCCGTCGGCGTCGTAATCGAGGCTGTCGCGCTTGGCGCTCCATTCCCGGAAATACTCCAGGGCCTCGTCGATCGTCCGGCAGAAGCGGGAGTGGGGGTTGGTCGGCAGGCCGAGCTCCCGGAGCCGGCCCAGGGCGCCCCACTGGCTCGGCTCCTCGCGCCCGTCGACGGTCAGATAGTAGAGGAAGACGCTGAGGTTGCGGGAGGCCGTGACCCGGGGGTCGAGCTGGCGGATGGACCCGGCGGCCGCGTTGCGGGGGTTGGCGAAGAGCGCCTCGCCGGCCTCCTCGCGCTCCCTGTTGATGGCCCGGAAGGACTTGAACGGGAGATAGATCTCGCCGCGGACCTCGACCGTCCCCGCGGCCCTGATGACCAGCGGCAGGGAGCGGATGGTCCTGACGTTGGCGCTCACGTCGTCGCCCCGGGCGCCGTCGCCCCGGGTGACGGCCCGGGCGAACCGGCCGTCGCGGTAGTCGATGGAGATGCCGAGGCCGTCGATCTTGAGCTCGGCCGCGTAGGCGACGTCCCGGCCGGGGAGGAGCCTGCGGACCCGCTCGTCGAACTCGCGGATCTCGTGCTCGGTGTAGCCGTTGTCGATGCTCAGCATCGGGGTCCGGTGGACGACGGCGGGGAAGCCCTCGACCGGCCTTTCCCCGACGCGCCGGGTCGGGGATTCGGGGGTCACCAGCTCGGGGAAGCGGGCCTCGAGGTCGCGGAGCTCGCCCATGAGAAGATCGAACTCCGCGTCGGAGATCTGGGGATCGTTGTCGACGTAATACTTGCGCTCGTGGTAGAGGATCTTCTCGCGGAGCGCCTCGACCCGGGCGCGATCTTTCGGTCCGGCGGGGGAGGAGGACACGTCATCCCTCCTTCGTCTATCGCAGACCCTCGCCTCCGGCCCGCGGCGGCGGACCGGTCGGCGGGCGTCGTGAACGGGCCGGGGCGCTTACTTGCCGAGCCGGGTCTTGGCCTGGGCGACGAGCGACTTGAACTTGTCGAGAACGCTCTTCTGGCTGGCCTGGATGTCGGCGATGGCCTTCTTCTCGGCCTCGATGTTGGCCTCGAGCGTCTTGAGGAGCCGCTGGTCGGTCGTGGACAGGTCCTCTTCGCTCTTGCCCTCGATCTTGGAATTGTAGGTCTTGGTGAACTCCTCGATGGCCTTCTGGTGCTCGGCGATCTTGTCGTAGCTCGCGGCCAGGCCCTTGTCCTGGCTGACATAGAGGTATTCGGCCGCGCCGAGGAAGCTCTTGGATTCCTTGGGGTTGAGGAGGCCGGCCTCGATGAGGGCGTTGACGGTCTCGGTCGTCAGGGCCGGATTGGACTTGACCTTGGTGTTCAGGATGGTGGCGATGTTCTTGGCCAGCGCCGGCGTCTTCCGGATCGCGTAGCCTTCCTTGTAGACGGCCAGGGCCTCGTCGTCCTTGTCCTGCTTGTAGAGGGTCTGGCCGAGGAGCGCGGCGCTCTCCGGGCCCTTGTCGGCGGCGTAGAACTGCCGGAAGACCTGTTCGGCCTCGGCGAACTTGCCGGCCTTGTAGAGCGTCGCGGCCAGGTTGTTGAGCTGTTTGGAGATGCTCGCGTCCTTGAAGAGGCCGTAGGCCTTGATGTAGTTCTCGGCGGCCTTGCCGTAACTGCCGGCCTTCTCCGCGAACTGGCCGATCATGACGTAACCGCCTGCCTGGAGCCGGGGGCCGATCTTGGCGTCGCTCACCGACTTGCCGAAGTCGATGAGCTTATGGGCGGCGGCCTCGGCCTTGGCCGCCTGGCCGGCCTTGTCGAACAGGGTCGGGACCGTGACCAGGAGCTTGAGCTTCGTTTCGCCGTCGATGCCGGGCATGCCGAGGGCCTTCTCGCCGGCCTCGGCCGCCTTGAGCGGATTGGTCGAAGGGCATTGCTCGAGGCAATAGTAGGCGTAGGCCCAGTGCTCGTTGGTCGTGCCCTGACCCGCGTATTTGGCGAGATAGGCCTCCAGGGCCTTGGCTTTCGCGCAGGGGTCCGAAAGCTGCATGGCCTTGAGGTATTCCTCGTCGGCGCTCTGGGCGGCGGCGAAGCCGACCAGGACGCACAAGAGGGTCGCGACGACTAAGAGTGTCCTTTTCATGCCTGACCTCTCTCGAAAATTTCCCGAATCATAATCCGCAACTCGGGCTTTGTCAACCTTCATGGGCGCCACGCCCCGGTTATTGCAATAAATATGCCAGAACTGAAGTATAATACCACGCATGGACCGGCGAGCGCACTTCAAGGAGGCTTTTCTTGAGAGGGTCGGCGCCTCCCTCTCTGAAAATACGCCCCTTTCGGCCCTGTCCAGCTTCGGGATCGGGGGACCCGCCGACCTCTTCTTCGAGGCCCGGACCGAGGCCGAGCTCGAATCCGCCGTCGCCCTGGCCGTCGCCGAGCGATTCCCTTATTACGTGATCGGGGGCGGCAACAACCTCCTGTTCGACGATGCCGGCTACCGGGGGCTCATCGTCCGCAACCGGCTCGAGGGGCTGGCCAGGGGCGAGGGCCGGCTGACCGTTCTCTCGGGGACCGGGCTCCCCTGCGTCCTGCGCGAGGCCCTCGAGGCGTCGCTCTCCGGCCTCGAGTTCCTGGCCGGCATTCCCGGCACCCTGGGCGGGGCCGTTTACGGGAACGCCGGGGCCTACGGCTGGAGCATCGGGGATGTCCTCGAGACCGCGACCGTCCTCATGCCCGGCGGCGAACGGAAGACCCTTTCCAGGGAGGAATTGGGGTTCGGCTATAGGGATTCCGCCCTCAAGAAAGCCGGCGGGATCGTCCTTTCGGCGACGCTCCGGTGTCCTCCGGGGGACAGTCGCGAATCGGAGACGAAGATCCGCGAGATCCTGGAGAAGCGCCGGACCAGGCACCCGCCCCTGGGGACGGCCTGCGCCGGCAGTTACTTCAAGAACTCCTGCACCGCCACGGGGGCCAGGATCGCCGCCGGCCAGCTGCTCGAGCGGGCCGGGGCCCGGGGCCTCGCGGTCGGCGACGCGGCGGTCTACGAAGGCCACTGCAATTTCATCGTCAACAGGGGGAACGCCCGCTCGAGCGACGTCCTGGCCCTGGCCGAGGACCTCAAAGAAAGGGTGGCCCGGATGTTCGGCGTCCGGCTCGAGGAAGAGGTCATCTACCTTCGAGCAGACGCCTCAATGCTCTGACGCGCCCGGCCGCAAGGCCCCTCTTCGCCGCCAGGCGGAGGACCTGTTTCCCCAGGGCCGCGTAAACCTCGCGCGCCCCCGGAGCGGCGCCGAGGGCCTCCAGATGCCGCCTGACGGTGGCCACATCCCCCCGGAGAATGGGCCCGGTCAGGGCCTTTTCCGGTCCAAATGATTTTACGCTCTGTAAAGTTCCTTGTGCCAGGGGGAAGAGGGCCGCCTCGGCCGTTCCTTCGGCCAGCCCCGCCCGGCCCAGGAGCCCGGCGGCCGTCCACTCCAGGGCGACGAGCGCGTTCGAAGCGAGGGCGCAGGCGGCGTGATAGACCGGCTTGTCCTCGGCCGCGAGGAGAATGACGTGGCCGCGCAGGGCGCGCACGACCGCCGCCGCGGCTTCGACCGCCGTCTCGTCCCCCTCGAGCCCCCAGGCGATGCCCGTGAAGGCCGCGGCGGGCATCGCCTTCCGCGGGAACGATTGGATCGGATGGAGCGACGCGACCCGGGCGCCGCGCCCCGCGAGCCGGGCGAGCGCCGCCGCGGGAAGGAGCCCGCTCGTGTGGACGGCGACCCGGCCCGTCCAGGAACCGTCCGCGCCGGCCAGCGCGGCCGCCGCGCGCGCGACGGCGTCGTCGGGGACGGCGATGATGACCAGGCCTTTCGCTCCGGCCGCGGCCGCGGGGGCGGTCGAGGCCCGGCCGCCGCCGATGAGGCGCCGGCCCTCGCGGGCGGCCCGGGGGTCGCGGTCGACGATCGCTTCGGGCTCCCAGCCCCGTCGGGCCAGGGCGGCGCCGAGCGACGAGCCCAGCCGTCCCGCGCCCACGATCGAAAATCTATTCACGGCTTGGACCTGAACACCTCGTCCCAGAGATCGATCTCGAGACCGGTCGGGACCTCCGTCCGCTTCTCGAGCTCGCGGCGCTTCTTGCCCTCCTTGATCGCCGCCTTGAGCTCGCGGGCGAACGCGTCGGAGGTCACGGACTCGAGCCCTCTCTTTTCGGCCAGCCCGCGGAGGGCCCGGTCGGAGCTGACGACGAAGAAGCGGCGGCGGTCCGTCTGCCGGAGGATCATGTCGCGGATGACGTCGTCGGCGCTCTGCCCTTCGCCGGGGTAGTGGATGGTGAACTTGGGATTGACGGCGATGTCGGTCGGCCGCACGTCGGGGTTGCCGTCGAAGACCAGGCGGATGCGGGCCCGGGTGACGCGCTGGAAGGCGAGGAGCCTGACGACGAGGCCGTCGCGGCCGCCCGGCTCCCTCAGCTCGTGCGGGGCGATGCGGCCGAGAAGGTTGTTGCCGTCGATGAGATAGGCCATGGCGCGCCGCCCTCGGGCGTCCCCTCCCTCACCCCGGCGGCCATTCGAGGGGCCGGCCGCCGACGACGTGGAAGTGGAGGTGGAAGACGGCCTGGCCCGCGTCCCGGCCGGTGTTGAGGACGACCCGGTAGCCCGTTTCGGCGACGCCCCTTTCGCGGGCCGCCCGGCGCGCGGCCAAGAGGCACTCTCCGAGGAGCGTTGCCGCGCCCTCCGGGGCCTCCTCGAGCGAGGCGATGTGCGCCTTGGGGATGACCAGGACGTGGACGGGGGCCTGGGGCCTGATGTCCTCGAAGGCCAGGACGCGGTCGGTCTCGAAGAGGACCTTGGCCGCGATCTCCTTGCGCGCGACCCGGCAGAAGAGGCAGTCGGCGGCGTGCGGGGCGCTCATGACCGGACCCTTTCGATCGAGGCCCCGAGGCCGCGGAGCTTCTCCTCGATGCGCTCGTAGCCGCGGTCGAGGTGCTCGATCTCCGTCACGGTCGTCTCGCCCGAGGCGATGAGCCCGGCCAGGACCAGGGCCGCCGAGGCCCGGAGGTCCGTGGCCACGACCTCGGCCCCGGAGAGCGGGGCCCGGCCCTTGACGACGGCCTTGTCGCCCTGGACCTCGATCGAGGCGCCGAGGCGGACGAGCTCGTTGACGTGGGAGAAGCGCCGGTCGAAGATCGTCTCGGTGATGATCGACGTCCCGGCGGCCTGGGTCAGGAGGACCATGAACTGGGCCTGCATGTCGGTGGGGAAGCCGGGGTAGGGCGAGGTGGTGATGTCCTGAGGCTTGACCTCCCCCGTCCCCGCGACCCGGAGGCCGTCCACGCCTTCGGGCTCGATGGTGACGCCCGAGGCCCGGAGCCGGTCGACGACGCTCTCGACGTGCCCGGGGACGACGCCGCGGACCACGATCTCGCTCGCGGCCAGGGCCCCGGCGACGAGGAAGGTCCCGGTCTCGATGCGGTCCGGGATGATCGCGTGGGAGGCCCCGCCGAGCTCCGTCACGCCGCGGATGCGGGCCGTGTCCGGGTCGGGCCAGTCGATCCGCGCGCCCATCTTGTTGAGGAGCGCGGCCAGGTCGGCGACCTCCGGCTCCCGGGCGCAGTTCCTGAGGACGGTCTCGCCGTTGGCCAGGGCCGCGGCCATGAGCAGGTTCTCCGTCCCGGTGACCGTCTTTTTCTCGAACTCGATCTCGGCGCCGCGGAGCCGGTCGGCCTCGGCCCGGATGTAGCCGTGCTCGAGCGAGATGGTCGCCCCGAGCTTCTGCAGGCCGGCGATGTGGAGGTTGACCGGGCGCGAGCCGATGGCACAGCCGCCGGGCAGGGCGACGACCGCCTGGCCGAAGCGGGCCACGAGCGGCCCGAGGACGAGGATGGACGCGCGCATGGCCCGGACGAGATCGTAGGAGGCCTCGTCCGAGCGAATGGCCGGGACGCGCAGGGCCACGCTGTCCCCGGAGGCCTCGAACGAGCCGCCGAGGCCTTCGACCAGGGTCAGGATGGTCTCGACGTCCTTCACCCGGGGGATGTTGGAGAGCCGGACTTCGCCGGCCGTCAGCAGGGAGGCGGCGATGGCCGGCAGGACGGCGTTCTTGGCCCCGCTCATGCGAACCTCGCCCTTCAGGCGCAGGCCGTGATCGCCGCGGATGACGAGCTTTTCCATCGGGCCGATTGTAATGGAAGGCCCGGGCGAATTCAACCCGCGTCGCGTCGCCGTCGGGTTCTTGACAGGCCCGGCGGCGGCCGATAGTATCCCCCTTGTCCGGCCCCCGGCGGCGGCGAGGCGCCGGGACGGCATTCGGTGGACGAGGAGAGGTACCCATGAAGATGCTCTTGGGCGGCGAGTGGGTGGACGGCGACAAGAAAATCGAGGTCCGGGACCCCTTCGACGATTCCGTGATCGACACGGTGCCGCGCGCGACGGCGGGGGACGTGGACACGGCCATGGCGGCCGCGGTCCGGGGTTTCGAGGTCGCCCGGAAGATGACGGTCTATGACCGGGCCCAGATCCTGTTCAAGACGGCCGGGATCGTGGAGGGCCGTCTCGACGACTTCGCCCTGACGATCGCGCGGGAGGGCTCCAAGACGATCCGGGAGGCCCGCAAGGAGGCCCGGCGCTGTGTCAATACCCTCACGGCCTCGGCCGAGGAAGCCAAGCGCATCCAGGGCGAGACCATCCCCTTCGGCTCATTCCCCGGCGGCGAGAAACGCCGCGGCTATTATGAGAGGGTGCCCATCGGCGTCGTGCTGGCCATCACGCCCTTCAACGATCCCTTGAACCTGGTGGCCCACAAGCTGGGCCCCGCCGTCGCGGCGGGCAACTCCGTGGTCCTCAAGCCCGCGACGGTCACGCCCCTGTCGGGGATCAAGCTGGTCGAGGCCTTCATGGAGGCCGGCCTCCCGCCGCTCGTCATGCAGGTCGTCACCGGCTTCGGGGGCGAGATCGGCGACGCCCTGGTCGCCGACCCGCGCCCGCGCCTGGTCTCCTTCACGGGCGGGGTCGAAGCGGGCCTGCGCATCACCAGGATCGCCGGACTGAAGAAGATCGGGATGGAGCTGGGCTCCAACTCGCCCGTCATCGTCTGGGAGGACGCGGACATCGACTGGGCGGCGGAAACGTGCGTGTCCGGCGCCTTCTGGGCCGCCGGCCAGAACTGCATCGGCGTTCAGCGCGTCTACGTCCACCGGGATATCTACGAGCCCTTCAGGAAGCGCTTTGTGGACATCACCAAGGGCTACAAGATCGGGGACAAGCTGAAGGAAGACACCGACATGGGCCCGATGATCACGGAAGGCGAGGCCAAGAGGCTGGAGGGCTGGGTGCGGGAAGCGGAGAGCGCGGGGGCCAAGGTCCTGGCGGGAGGACATCGCTCGGGCGCCCTGCTCGAGCCCACGGTCCTGGAGGACGTGCCGAAGAGCGCCAAGGTCCACGAGGAAGAGGTCTTCGGCCCGACCGTCAACCTCTACCCGGTCGCGGACGCGGACCAGGCCCTGGCCGAGGCCAACAGCATCCCCTACGGCCTCCACGCGGCCCTGTTCACCCGGGATGTGGACATGGCCTTCAAGCTGGCCTACGGCCTGGATTGCGGCGGGGTCATGATCAACGACTCCACCGACTACCGCCTGGACACGATGCCTTTCGGGGGCATCAAGAACTCCGGCCTCGGCCGCGAGGGCATCAAGTTCTCGCTCCAGGAAATGACCGAGCCCAAGGTCATCTGCTGGTATCTGCCTAAAGATTAGGCTTCGGCCATGTGGGGATAGCCGACCGTCCGCGGCGGGTCGAAGCTCTCCTTGATCGTCCGCGGGCTCGTCCAGCGGACGAGATTGAGAGGACTGCCCGCCTTGTCGTTGGTGCCGCTCATGCGGCTGCCGCCGAACGGCTGTTGCCCGACCACGGCGCCTGTCGGCTTGTCGTTGACATAGAAGTTCCCCGCGGCATGGGCCAGCTTCCCCAGGGCGAAACGGATGGTCTTCCGGTCCGCCGCGAAGATCGCGCCCGTCAGGGCGTAGGGGCTCGTCGAGTCGACGAGCTCCAGGGTCGGCTCGAATTCCGCGTCGGGATAGACCAGGACGGTCAGGACGGGGCCGAAGATCTCCTCTTCCATGGTCTTGAACCGCGGCGCGGCCGTCTCGATGACCGTGGGCGGGATGAAGAAGCCGCGGCTCGCGTCCGTTTCCCCGCCGATGACGATGTCGGCCTCGCTCGAGGCCCGGGCGTGATCGATATAGGACTTGATGGTATCGAAGGCCGGCCGGTCGATGACGGCGCCCATGAACGTCCGGAAATCCGTCACGTCCCCGACGAGGACGCTCGAGGCCAGGTCCGCGAGCCGGCTCTTGAGCTCCGGCCACTGGGACCGCGGGATGTAGGCCCGGCTGGCCGCGGAGCACTTCTGGCCCTGATACTCGAAGGCGCCCCGGAAGAGGGCGGTCGCGACGGCGGCGGGGTCGGAACCGGGGGCGGCCACGAGGAACCCCTTCCCGCCGGTCTCCCCGACGAGCCGGGGGTAGCTCCGGTAGCGCTTCTCCTGAACGCCGACGCCGACCCGGTGCCAGATCCCGTCGAAGGTCCCGTTCGATCCGGTGAAATGGACGCCGGCCAGGTCCGGGTGGTCGATGACCGGGTCGCCGACGTCCGCGCCGCGGCCCGGGACCATGTTGATGATGCCGGGGGGAAGGCCGGCCTCGATCAGGATGCGCATGAAGACGGAGGCGCTGAGGACGGCCGTGCTGGCGGGCTTCCAGACCACGGTGTTCCCCATCATGGCCGGCGCCGTCGGGAGATTGCCGCCGATGGCCGTGAAGTTGAACGGGGTCACGGCGAAGACGAACCCGTCCAGGGGCCGATAATCGATGCGGGTCCAGCTCCCCGGCGCCTGACGCTCGGGCTGGTCGGCGTAGATGCGGCTCATGAAGGCCACGTTGAAGCGCAGGTAGTCGGCCAGCTCGCAGGCCGCGTCGAGCTCGGCCTGGAAGACGTTCTTGCTCTGGCCGAGCATGGTCGCCGCGACCATCTCGTAGCGGTAGCGCCCGGCCAGGAGCTCGGCGGCCCTGAGGAAGATGGCCGCCCGGTCCTCCCAGCGGGTCTCTTCCCAGTCCCGCTTGGCGGTCATGGCCGATTCGATGGCGGCCAGGACCTCCGGCTTGCCCGCCGTGTGATACGTTCCGAGCAAGGCCTCGAGATCATGGGGACAGCGGATGTCCTTCGTCCGGCCCGTCGTGACGCCGGCCCCGCCGATAACCAACGGGACCTCGACCGGATGGGTCAGCGCTCTCTTCAAAGCCTCTTTCAACAGCCGCTTGTCATCGGAGCCCGGGCCGTAGTCCCGGACGCTCTCATTCGCGGGCTTCGGCACGTCGCATCGGTTCGCTTCCATGGCCACCTCCAGGAGATTCGGATGAGATCAGTCCTTTTAGAAGGTAGCATGGACACAAGCATTAGAATAGCGCATAATATTTATGATATTGATGAAAATTATTAATAGCTAGATGGCCGCGAGACTCGACCTCTATCAGCTCAGGGCCTTCTTCGCCCTGTCCCAAACCCTCAGCTACACCCGGGCGGCCGCCCGGATCCACGTCAGCCAGTCGGCGGTCAGTCACGCCATCAAGAAGCTCGAGGCCGGCGTCGGCTGTGAGCTCGTTTCGAGGCGGGGGAGGCGCGTCGCCCTGACGGAAGAGGGACAGGAGCTGGCCCGAAGCTGCCGGTCCGTCTTCGGGGAGCTCGAGAGGGTCGAGGGCTGGCTGGCCTCGCGCGGGCCGCGCGTTCAAACGATCAGGCTAGGGGCGACCGTCGAATTCGGGAACCTGGTCCTCGTCCGGCATCTGCGGCCGTTCCTGGCCGAGAACCCCGATATCCGCGTCGATCTGCGGGTCACCAATGATCCCCTGCCGGCCCTGCTCGGCGACGACCTGGACATCATCATCGACTGCAAGAGGCACAGCTTCGCCGGACTCGAGCGGACGCCCCTCTTCAGGGAGCAATACGCCGTCGTCGCCGCGCCCGCCTATCTGAGGGGCAAGGCCGTCAAGGGCCCGAAGGACCTCGATGGGCACATGATCATCTCCCTGGACAAGGGCGCTTCCTGGTGGGGCCGGTTCATCCGGGCGGTCCCCCGGGGCGAACAGCCGGACTTCAAGCGGGAATCGGTCATCGAGATCAACCACATCCGCGGCATCATCAACGCGGCGACCGAGGGGCTCGGCGTCGCCCTGCTCCCCAAGTATGCCATCGTCACGGAGCTCCGCCGCCGGAGGCTGGTCAACCTCTTCCCCGCGACCAGCGTCAGAGAAGACCAGTTCTCCATCTACCAGAGGAACAGGAAGGCCTCCCTGGACGCCCATCGGCGTCTGGTCGCCTATCTCAAGCAGCTGCGGCCCGAGGAGTTCGGCTGAAAGCCTTGACATCCGCCGGAAGCGGGGTCGATAATCCCGCCGGAAGGAGCAGGTCCATGTCCATCGACGCGCCGTTCCCGAAGCTGGATGAGCTCATCGCCGCGATCGGCGAGGCGGGACAACGCCTGTCCCAGATCGACTCCTGCGAGGGGGCCGCGGGCAACATCTCGGTCTATTTCGGCTGGCGGGCGGACCCGCGGCGCCTGTTCCCGAAGTCCGAGCCGGTCCGCCTGCCGGTCGCCGCGCCGGCCCTGGCCGGCGGCTCCCTGATCGTGACGGGCTCCGGCCGCCGTCTGCGCGAGGTCCTCCGGGATCCCGCCGCCAACCTGGGCGTCCTGGCCATCGACAAGGGCGGCCGGACCGGGTGCCTTCGCACCTCGCCGCGGCGGAAGTTCGAGCGGCTCACGAGCGAGCTCGATTCCCACCTGGCGGTCCACCAGGACCAGATCGGGGCGACGGGCGCCAACTTCCACGCCCTTGTCCACGCCCAGCCGGTGTACCTGACCTACTTGAGCCACATCCCGCGCTACCGGGTGGCCGGCGTCATGAGCCGCCGCCTCCTGCGCTGGGAGCCGGAGACCATCGTCAACCTGCCCGAGGGGATCGTGTGTGTCCCCTTCCGGGTCCCGGGGTCGGCCGGGCTGTCGGCGGCGACCGTCACGGCGCTCCGGTCGCACCGCGTCGCCGTCTGGAGCAAGCACGGGGTCGTCGCCCGCTCGGACGAGTCCGTCAAGCGGGCCGTCGACCGGATCGAATACGCGGAAACGGCCGCCCGCTATGAATGCCTGGACCTGATGGCCGGCGGGCGCGGACGCGGTCTCAGCGACCGGGAGCTCCGGGCGATTTGCCGGGCCTTCAAGCTCGCCGGGACGATCTTCGAAACTAGAGCGACTTCAGGGCCTGGTCGACGTCGGCGATGACGTCGTCGGGGTGTTCGGCGCCGACGCAGAGGCGGATGAGCTGCGGCGGCACGTCGGCCATGCGCCGGGCCTCCTCGCCCTGCTGTTGGTGGGTCGAGATGGCCGGGATGGTGGCCACGCTCTTGATCCGGCCGAGGTCGGTGGCCCGATAGACCATCTTGAGATGGTCGAAGACCCTGCGGGCGTTCTCCGGCGGGCCGTCGACGCGGAAGCTCATGAGATGGCCGTAGCGGTTGACCTCGCGGCCCATCCCGTCGTCGGAGTCGACGAGCTTCATATATCTCTTGGCCAGGCCGTGGAGAGGGAAGCTGGGCAGGCCCAGATAGTCGACCTGATAGACCCTGGAGTGCCCCTGGAGGAACTCGGCCACCTTCTGGCAGTTCGCGCTGACGACGTCCATTTTCGAGCGCAGGGTCCGCAGATCGTTCAGGGCGAAGATGGCGTTGACCGGCGCGGCCGCGGGGCCGTTGTCCCGATAGGGCAGGAATTTGACGTATTCGGCGAAGCTCGCCTTGAACAGGGGATGGTCGTTCCGGACCTTGGTCGTGATGGGCCTGCGGCTGATGAGCGCCCCGCCGATGGCGAACCCGCCGGCGGTGATCGATTTCGTCAGCGAGTGGACGACGATGTCGGCGCCGTGGGCGATCGGCCGCATCAGGGCCGGCGTCGCGCAGGTCGCGTCGATGATGAGCGGGATCTCCCACGCGTGGGCCAGGTCGGCCAGGGCCTTGACGTCGGTGAAGGACTGCTGGGGGTTGGAGGGCATCTCCATGAAGACGAAGCGCGTGTCCTCGTCGATCCTCGCCTTCCAGTCCTCGATGTCCCAGGGGTGTTGGACCCAGCGGCAGTCGATGCCGCGCTCGACCGACTTGCGGACGGAGAAATGCTGGAACGTCCCGCCGTAGACCTGGACGCAGGAGACGAAGTTGATGCGCTCCGGGCCGTCCTTCTGCTTGACCAGAAAGGGATCGACGGCGGCGGCGATGGCCGACATGCCCGAGGCCGTGACCAGGCACGAGGTGTCGTGCCCGGTCCGGTAGCCCTCGAGCAGGGCCAGGACCCACTCGAGATAGTAGGTCGTCGGGTTGGCGATCCGCGTGTAGCACCAGGTCGGGACGAGGTAGGCCAGGGCGGCCTCGAGCTCGTCGGCGTCGGCGTAGGCCTGGGAGCTCGAGAGATAGAGCGGCTCGATGACGGCGCCCTGATTGCGCTCCAGCGCCTCTTCGACGGTGTAGAGGCCGTGGACGGCGATGGTGTCGAACCTCATCGTCTTCATCCGGGCCACGGCGGCTTCCCGTTGGTCGAGGAGCTTCCTGGCGGCCTCGACATACTTCATGACTCCGGGCGAATAGGTCGGAGCGGAGCTCATGGGTCCTCCAGTGCGGATTTCGGGATACACGGGGGTGCTAAAGGACGATTGATCGTTGCTGAAGCGAACGGCATGACACAGTCGAAACTGCGCCCCTAGCATATAAAGAAGAGAGGGCCCTCGTCAAGCCCGTTGGCCCTTTGGGCTCTCAGGCTACCCGCCGCGGTGCACGGCCAGGATGTCCGACAGGATGGCGAAGCCCGTCTCGAGCTTCCCGGCCCCGGCCCCTTGGATCGTGACCTTGCCCATCAGGTCGGTCTCGAGGCTCAGGGCGTTCTGGGCGCCCATGACCCCGGCCAGGGGATCGGACAGGGACAGCTCCTGCGGCGAAACGGACGCCGTGACCGTCCCGTCCTCGCCCTTCTTGGCTTGGCCGATGAGCTTGTAGCGGAAGCCCCGGGCCTTGGCGGCCTCGACGTCGGCCTTGGTGATGGCCGAGATCCCCCGCCGCGCCACGTCGGCCGTCGTGAGAGAGGCCCCAAGCAGGACGTTCGACAGGATGACGACCTTGGCCAGGGCGTCGTAGCCTTCGACGTCGGCGGTCGGGTCGGCCTCGGCGTAACCGAGCTTCTGGGCCAGGGCCAGGGCCGGGCCGTAGTCCATGCCGTCGGTCTCCATCTTGGACAGGATGAAGTTGGTGGTCCCGTTGAGGATGCCCTTGACCTCGCGGACGGCGTTGCCGGCCAGGCCGGCCTCGGCCAGGTGGAAGACGGGAGTGCCGCTCATGACCGTGCCCTCGATGCGGAACTGGAGGCCGTTCTGGCGGGCCAGGTCCCGGATCTCGCGGTAGTGGAGGGCGGCCGGGCCCTTGTTCGAGGTGACGACGTGCTTGCCGAGGCGAAGGGCCTTCTTGATGTAGCCCGTCGCCGGCTCGCCGGTCCGGATGTCGGTATAGGTCATCTCGGCGATGATGTCGGCGTCCGTGCGCTCGAGCAGGTCGAGAGGGTCGAGCGGCTCGACCTGGGCCGGCGTCGCCTTGGGGTATTCGGCCAGGCCCTTGCCGGCGCCGAGAAGGCCGAGAACGGTCGGGATGTCGATGCCCTCGGGCGCGATGAGCGTGCCCTTGAGCTTGTCGGCGATGGCCACGACCCGGGCCTCGAAGCCGAAGGCGTCGCGGAGGTCGTCCTTCTTATCCTGCAGGATCTGGAGCAGTCCCTGCCCGACGGTGCCGCAGCCGATGAGCCCGATCTGGTGTTCCATCACTCGCCTCCTCGCGCGTCTTCGAGGCCGTCATAATAGCAAAATCGGGGACACAATACCATTTTCCGAATTGATGGTTGACGGGGCGGGCGCGTCGGAGGGAGAATGGGGCCATCGCGGCCGGGGGCTCGGCGCCCCGGCGAGGAGGTTCCCATGAAGAAAGCGCTCTCGTTGTCGGCGGTCGTCCTGCTCGTCACGGCCTTCGCCGCGGCCGGCCAGCAGCCTGCGAAGAAGCTCAAGGTCTTCATCTCGGTCGATATGGAGGGCGTCGCCGGACTCATCCACTGGGACGAGACGAGAGAGGGCGGCGCGGACTACGGGCTCTTCCGCAAGCTCATGACGGAGGAGGCGAACGCGGCCATCGCCGGGGCCCTCGAAGCGGGGGCGACCGAGATCGTCGTCCGCGACTCCCACGGCAGCGCCCGCAACATCCTGCCGGACCTGCTCCGGCCCGAGGCCCGGCTCATCCGCGAGTGGAACAGCCCCCTGAGCATGATGGAGGGCATCGACCAGACCTTCGACGCCGTCGTCTTCATCGGCTATCATGCCCGCGCCGGCACGCCGGACGCCGTCCTCGAGCATACGATGAGCCTGGCGCTCTACGACGTCATCCTCAACGGCATGCGGATGTCCGAAGGCGCCTGGAACGCGGCCATCGCCGGGCACTTCGACGTCCCGGTCGTCTTCCTTTCCGGCGACGCGGCCATCTGCCAGCAGATCCGGGAGGCCGTCGGCGGGATCGAGACCGCCGCCGTCAAGGAGGGGATGGGCCCGGCCGCCTCGATGGTCCATCCGGTCACGGCCCGGGAGATGATCCGGAAGGGGGTCGCCTCGGCGCTCCGGAACCTGAAGGCCGCCAAGCCTTACAAGCCCGCGGCCCCCTACAAGCTCGAGATCGTCTTCGCCGACGAGAACCAGGCCCGCCGGGCCGCCCAGGTGCCGCGGATCGAGCGGACGGGCGAGCGGTCGGTGGCCTTCACCTCGAGCGACCTGCTGGAGGTCGTCAACTACTTCAGCCTGGCCCGGCGCTGAGAAAAGCCGCCGGCAAAAAGAAGGGACCGGGTCTTCGCAAA
>JAXDAV010000075.1:0-90283 GCA_034679465.1 Candidatus Aminicenantota bacterium
TCATGACATGCTGGGCAACGTCTGGGAGTGGTGCCAGGATTGGTATGGACCCTATTTCGGCGGTTACCAGAGCGGCCCTGCCGGAGCGGTTTCGGGCTCGGCCCGGGTCTTACGCGGCGGCTCCTGGGGCAGCGATGCCCAGAGCGTCCGCGCTCCGCTTCGCTACTTCGTCGATCCGGCCTTCAGGGGCAGCAATCTCGGTTTTCGCCTCGCGAGGACAAAATGAAGTTAGCTTCTGGCTTCTTGCCTTTTTACATTTTGCCTCTCGCTTTGATTTTATTGGGTTCGGCAGTTTGATGGCACGGCTTTCTGCAATCCGTCTCTCGGCTGGAGATAGCCCCGGTCACGATAGATACTCCGATTTACAGAGGAGGCTGGGATGGCGCAAGCAATAATCCCAATAATCAAATGCATTGCCGGATGGACCTGCGGCATCATCCTTCTCATGAGCGGAGCGGTTTATCCCGCCCCGTTATCGCCGGGTGTTCGATCCATAGCGCAGGATCCGGCGACTGAATTCGCCGTTTCGGAAATGGAGCGCCTGAAGATCTATTGGACACGGCCCTTCTATGCTGCTACGGAGGCCACTTACAGGTTCGCCGTCCCGATCGCCATGGCGGGGGGAGGATACGTGCTCCTGCAATCGCCGAAGATGGTCATCAGTCTCGTCTCCGGAGGGCTCGCCGGGGGTCCGATTGGCGGGCTCGTGAAACTGGCGGATGGGATCGGCACCGATTTCATCCTCTTCATTATCGAGGCGATCGTAAAAACCCCTGAACAAGTCTGCCGAGGCCTGATCAAGGACACGATCAACGACGGCTGGGCGGACTATAAGCGTGCCTATGAAATAGCCAAACGGTATGAACGAACAGGCCGTTTGACGAACGCGGAAACGCTCGAATTCTTGAGATGCCGCTTCGGGCCCGACAAGCTTTCGATGGCGAAGCTGCTTCGCGAGCGGATCTCGACGGCGGATTACAGCATCAGCAGGACATCGGCCGAAAGCGTGACCCGGGAGCTTTGGGGCCGATATGCCGAGGCCTATCAAGGCAGGTTGGGGATCAGCCAGAAGCTTTCGTTGACGGATGCCGCCTTTTTCATCAAGGACTGTGTCGAGATCCTGGAGGCCAGGCAAGCGGGTCTGGCCATCTACCCCCCGTATCAACGGTTCGAACAGGACATGGGGAAGCTCTATCGGACCATTCTGGACGAACAACAAAGATTTGAGGCCCGGCCGGCGTCCATTCCGATAGCCCCCGATAGAGCTCCGAGCCAAGCCCTTTCCACGAAATCCGTGGCCAAGGAGATGCGAAGCGACTCCTCTTCCAATGGCCGGGAATCCAAAGATCTGTTTATGGAGACCTTCGAATCCTCCGGCCCCGGGGCCACGCCGGCCGGATGGAGGATCGAAAATCCGGGGATGCGGATCGCCGCGTCGACCATGCGGTCTTTCGAAGGAAGGACGTCAGCTCAAATGCGCGCTTATCCCTATGGCGGGGCGAACATGGTGAGATCGATCCCCACGCCGATTATGCCGGCCGGACGATATCGGTTTTCGTTCTATATGTTCGTCGATTCTGCGAACTGGGCCGGTAGGGATGGAGTGGCCATGGGACATCTCGAGGCGGCGGGGAAGGTCCATGCCATGGGTTTCGTCAAGGAGAACGGCGTTTACAAGATCCACGCCTACGGTTCGCCGGAGATCAGCGATCCGTCATTTGCAACAACGGATGCCTGGGTGAAGTGTGAGATGTTCATAGACATCGGTACGAATACCAACGAGTACTACGTGAACGGCCGCCGAGTGGGCGCCAATTCGCCCGGACCTTCGGGACATGAAAGATTCCACTTCGCGGCGGGCGCGGCCGGGCCGGGGGGAGGAACTCCATCCGTTTTCTACGATTCGATAAAACTGGAAAGGATCCATTGAGAATTCGCTGAGAACGGCTCGTGACCGCATCAGCGGCCAAGAAAAGGATTTGAGCATGAACGACAGACGCAACGATCAAGGGTTCCGCCTGGCCAGGTCAGGATGATCCCCCATGTTGATCAGGGTGTGGTGAAACCAAACGCATTTCGGCGCGGGATGGCATAATGGAAATCCTCATAGGCCAAGGCGATGATTGTCATTACCTCATCCCCGCGGACATCGTGTCGCGCCATCACTGCCGGCTCATCAAAGACAACGACCGCTTCGTTGTGATCGACCTCGGCTCCACCAATGGGACCTTCGTTCGCAGGATCCGTATCGCGCCGGATTCGATCGTCCCGTTGGCGCCGGGAGAAGAGGTGTTGATTTCGGGGAGCATTCCGTTGGATTGGGGCGTTGTCCGACAGCTTTTCAGCTGGATTGAACAATCGGGATTGGCGTCCCATGGAACCCCCGCACCGGCAAAGAGAGCCGACATCCGTCCGGCCACCCCCGCCGGTTTCGTCCCACCTCCGGCTCCCCGGCCCTCCCCCAGTCCTCGTTCACGAGGCATTCCACCCCCACAAGCTCCCGCCCCTGGCCCTGTCGAGGACGATCGCGGCAATGAGAGAGGTCCGGCGGGCCGGGATCCAGCGTTCAGGAACGACCTCGTCTATGCCGCCTATGCCCATAAATCCTTCACCGGGAAGGCCTTTTTCACCCTCGTTCTCTACTATTTGGGGTTCTGGATCGGAGGGGTGATCGCCAATTTCCTGTTCTTGGGTGAGGCCAAGAGGGCCAGAAACGTGACCGGCATGAACCCCTCCGGGATGGGCTGCTTGAACTTCCTGATCGTCACGCATTTCTATCTGCCCCTATTTCTCGTCATTATCCTGATCGTCCTTCTGATCACGGGATTGTCGCATCTCGGGAATATGTTCGACGGATTTCCTTGGCGAGGGGTGGGCGGATGTTGAGCAGGGCTGTGATCATGGCGATAAGGATATATCGCTTTCTATGGCATCCACTTCTCGACGGGTTCGCGGCGTCGGGCATGATTCTGAATCGTTGCCGGCTCGAGCCGACATGTTCGGCGCACGCGATCGCTGTTCTGCGGGATGAGCCGCTTGTGACCGCTCTCAACCTCATATGGAACCGGCTCAAGGCGTGCGAGGCGGCGACTCGGATGCGTCGAGAGGACGCGGACATGACAGGAGGCGATCAATCGGATCGTGGTCGAACAGACGGCTTGACGGGAGAACCGGTATGAACGAATGGCCCCATATTCCCGACTGTAGAATCCCCGGAGAATTGGGCTTCGGCGGCACGATAGCGTTGGGGCCTTTTCAACGGGAATAAACAGATGGCGGTCAGAATCATCACTCTGGCGTTTGATCAAAGCTCCGGGATGTTCAATGAAGAGCTCGTCAACAGGTTCCTTCTCGGCCGCAAGTTGATCGGCATGAAGAGAGAATTTTTTGTCCTGGACGGCAAGCCCTACTGGTCGGTTTTTTTGGAATATCAGGAGATTCTCCCGTCGTCCCCGCTGCCAACTCAACAGAGAATGAACGAGTGGCAAAGGATGCTCCTGCAACGATTAAAGGAATGGAGAAAGCGCACAGCCGAGGAAAAGGGCATCCCTGTTTATATCATCGCCTCCAATTCCGAACTTGCTGGGGTTGTCATGTCCGCTCCCGAGACCCTTGAGATGCTCAATAACGTCAGGGGATTCGGAAAACATAAGGTCGAGAAATATGGCCAGGACATTATCGCCTTGATTAAAGGCTTTTTCGAGAATAAATGAAAAGCGACTATCCGCTCTATGTCGTCTGGTTCGGTGTCGTGCAGAGCATCATCGAGCGTGCCGAGTCCTTCCCGAAATCGGCCCGCTTCACCCTGGCCGAACGGATGATCGTCCTGAGCTTCGATGTCATGGATCTCATCGTGGAGGCGATCTATACCAGGGAGAGAAGGTCCTTGCTTCAGAGGGCCAACCTCCAGCTCGAAAAACTGCGCATTTATGTCAGGTTGAGTTTTGAGAGGAAGTTCCTGTCCTTCAAGCAGTACGAATCATTGGCCGAGCGAATGGAGGAGGCGGGTCGGATGGTCGGCGGCTGGATGAGAAGCGATGCATAGGGTGGGCCGTCTGTTTGACGATGTCACGGCCTTCCCGGCCCTCGTCCGGGCCCATCGAATGGCTTTCAAGGGAAGCGGCCGGTCCGAGGAAGCCTGCGGGTTCGACTATCGGCGCGAGCAGATGATTTTGGAACTGAAGGACGAGCTCGAGAGCGGGCGTTATCGGCCGCGTCCTTACCGCTATTTCCGCATTCGCGAACCGAAGCCTAGAACCATAAGTGTGGCCGCTTACCGCGACCGTGTCGTCCATCACGCGCTGGTTGGCGTGCTCGAGCCGATATTCGAGCGCAGGTTCATCTGCCATTCCTATGCCACCCGTAGGGACAAAGGAACGCATCGGGCCGTGGCGCTGGCCCAGGAACATCTGAGGAAAAACCGGTATTTTCTCAAATCGGACATTAAATCTTATTTTGACAGCGTCCGCCATTCCGTATTGCTTGAACAGATCGGCCGGGTCATCAAGGACGAGAGGGTCATGGAGCTCATTCGCCTGATCCTTGATAACAACGACCTGAGCCAGAACAAGGCCGATGGGCGGGGCCTTCCGATAGGGAATCTGACTTCCCAGTTCTTCGCCAATGTCTATCTCAACGGATTCGACCATTTCGTGCTGGAGCGACTGGGCGCCCGATATTACGTTCGCTACATGGACGACCTTGTGTTTTTTGCCGCCTCGGTCGGGCGTCTCAAGGCGATGAGAGAGAAGATCCGGGTCTATCTGGCCTCGGAGCTGGACCTGCGGCTGAAAGAAGAAGCCACATTCATCAACAGCCGGGAGAACGGCCTGCCCTTTCTTGGATACAGAATCTTCCCGCGGCTTCTTCGGATCAAGAGAGAGAATCTCAAGCGGATCCGACGCAAAGCGGCGACTATATTGATGCGCCTGGATAGCCGGCTCGGCGAAGATGAGGAGAGACGGGCCCGTCAGAGTCTGGCCAGCTATTTCGGATATATCGGCTTTGCCAACACCTATCAATGGAGAAGATCTTGGTTGGTCAACAGCGGCTGATATCCCGTGAGGCTCGAACCGGGTCATACGCGGCGGCTCCTGGAACAACGATGCCCAGAACGTCCGCGCTCCGAATCGCAACAACGACGATCCGGCCAACAGGAACAACAATCTCGGTTTTCGCCTCGCGAGCACATTTAGAGCGCGGGCCGGCGGCGTCCAAGGATGCCCCGGGTGTCGCAAAATGTCCAGGGTATCGGCCGCGCACTCCGGGGCTTGTCTTGGCCCGGAGTCGAAAAGCACCCGGGAAGCGGAGGCTGGTACCAAGAGGGAAGGCCCCCGTCTTCCTTTCCCAGAAGTCATGTGCGGAGATAGTCCTTGCTTTGTGCAGGGTGTGGTGCCGGCCATGGAAGCATTGCCGATAATCCCGCGTTATGCCGTCCAAAGAAAGCTGGGGTCCGGCGGAGCGGCGGATGTGTACTTGGGCGTTCAAGAGGCCCTCAATCGCCATGTGGCGATCAAAGTCCTTGTCCCGGCTCTTTTCCGCGATCCTCTGCTCGCCCACCGCTTCCTGAAGGAAGCCGAGACCGCGGGGAGGCTCCGCCATCCAAACATCATTACCATCCACGATGTCGGCCGAACGGGAGAAACCTACTTCATCATCATGGAGTATTTGCCCGACGGTTTGAGGGATCTGCTCAGGGCCCGGCCGCTTGAGACCGGAGAAGCGCTGCGGATCTTGACGCGCCTCGCCGATGCCCTGGACTACGCGCATGCCAAGGGATTCGTTCACCGGGACATCAAGCCGGAGAACATCATGTTCTGGGAGGACGGCACACCCGTACTCGTGGACTTCGGGATCGCCAAGGCCATCGGGAGCGCGACCCGGCTGACCAGGACGGGGATGTCGATCGGGACGCCGCATTACATGAGCCCGGAACAGGCCCGGGGGCTGGAACTGGACTGCCGGGCGGACCTCTACTCGCTGGGGATCGTGCTCGGATCCAGCGCTGGACGACTTGAACGGCGCTCTCGACCTTGGCCTTGTCCTGAGGCCGGCCGACCCGGGTCGGCAGAGCCGCCGATAGGTGCAGTTTGAGGCCCCAAGCACAGCCACGAACACCTGGGCCTGGCGTGCTGAGTCCGTTTCGCGGTCGACGACGCCGACTGTGCCGCCGGCATAATCGACGAACATCCGCTCCCCGGCCTTGTGGTCCTGCCGCATCCGGATCGACCGCCGGGCCGCCCACTCCAGGCTCGCGGCCACCTGCCGCGTCCTCTGTCCCAGCCCCCAACTCAGCCTGAGAACCTCTCGGATCTTTCGCATCGGTAACCTCTTGGCCGGCATCTTCGCCTCCTTCCTCGGATCTCGGAAGGCGAACGATAACCGGTTTTCCCGAGCTTACCCAGCCTCACCCCGCAATTTTCCGAGCCAAGCCGGCCATCTTTCCGACGACCGGCTTAGAAGCGGCCGCTTTCCCGTCGGAATACCTGGCCGTAATCCCTCGGAATACTCACGATCCCAAGAAACAAGGAGATTGCCGAGGAGCTCCCGTCCTGAGGCAGTCGCAATAGCGAGGTTCCCGCGTAGCACCTTTGCCGGACAACAGGGCCTTAATCGGCCTTTTGGCCGCTTCCGGCCCCGATCCTCCATCTCCGATAGCCCTTTTTCCCCGGGTCCCCGTCAATCGGCGTCCGCAAAGTCATATAAAGTCACATGATGCCATGACTTGTCAGATGTTGTCGCTTGAACGGCGAAGTGAAGTGCCCGAGAATCCGAGCATGGGGAAAAGGCTATCAGTTGATAGGTCGAGCGAGGGCTGAACAAGAGCGTTATCCCATTCTGAATCAGGACTGCGGCCCCGCGCACGAGCGCACAACAGATCATGAAAAAGGAGGGAAAGAATGAAATGCCGCGGAGTCGCTTGGTTCTTGTTCTATGTCGGCACGGTCCTCTGGGGAGCGTCCTGCGCTTCGCTGAAAACATCGTATACGGCAAGAGTCGCGCAGCAAGAACAACTCATGGCCGGCGGCAACAGCGACGCCGTGCTCTCCCGCCTGGAATCGAGCGCTCGCAGTGGGTCAAAAGACCAGGTCCTTCATTGCCTGCAGACGGGATACTATCATCTGTTTTTTCATAACTACGAAAAGAGCCGTGAGTATTTCCAGATGGGTGAGGACCTGATTGAGGGCTATGAGCGCCGGGCGGTCCTGTCGATGAGCGACGGGGCGGCCTTGGCGCAGAGCCTGGTGAGCAATGACCTCGAACTGCCGTATAGGGGGGAGGGATTCGAGAAGATCATGCTCAATTCCCTCCTGGCCATGGATTATCTGTTCCTCAACGATCTCGAAGGCGCGGCCGTCGAGGTGCGCCGGGCCGATCTTCGGCAGAAGCAGGCCGAGGAAGCCCATAAAAAAGAACTGGCCGCCCTGGAGAATGCGAAAAAGTCGCAGGGGGTGTCCGCGGATCCAACCCAGACCCTGATGTCCCAATTCGGCGTTCTCGACAGCCATGCCTCGAAGGTCGTCAGCTCGTTCCAGAACGGCTACACGTTCTTCCTGTCGGGGCTCGTCCACGAAGCTTCCGGCAATTTCAATGACGCGTACATCGACTACAAGAAATGCTTCAGCCTCCAGAAGAATCGATATGCCCTCGAAGGGCTCATGGACCTTGCGGCGCGTCTTCGTTTTTCCGATGATCTCGAAGGCTGGCGCAAGCTGGCGGGAAGGACGGAGGGATCCCCCGCCGACCCCCGGCCCGGCCCCGCGGAAAAGGGGTCACTCACCGTGATCTATTTTTGCGACCGCATCCCTCAGAAATCCGAACTGAAGATCGGTCTCCCGATCGGCGGGCAGATCGTCAGCGCGGCGTTCCCTTTCTACAGCTCCGCGGCGTTGGCGCCCGGCCACGGCAACGTGGATATCCTCGTGGACGGTTTGGCCGTCGGGACGTCGGAAGCGGTCCTCGACTTCATTCCGATCGTCGCCAAGTCCCTGAAGGAGGACATCCCCGGGATGGCCGCCCGGTGGGCACTCAGGGCTTTGGTCAAGTACGATATCAACAGGCGCGCGGAGAAGGAGTTCGGAGATCTCGGCAAGCTGGCCGCCAATATCTTTAATATAGCCACGGAGCGGGCCGACCTCAGAGGATGGTACGAGCTCCCGGCATGCATCCACGTGTTCCGAGGGCGGGTCGAGCCCGGCGCCGGCCGACGGGTCTCGTTCAGGCGACAGGGACAGACGATTCTTCTCGACCATGATGAATCCCCGTCCGAGGTCTCCTGTGACATCGGGCCGGGCAAGAACACGGTGATTTTCGTGCATAGCCTGGCCAATAGGACGACCTTTCACATGACGGTCATCTAGGAGGAGAGCTTGATACAAAAAGCCGCACTCTGCTTGGGAGTTCTTGCAATTCTTTGGGGGGGCTGCGCGACGTCTCGAATGACCCTCGATCAGCAGATCGCCCTCTTTACGGACGAGTCGCCCCTGAAGGGACGTTTCATGGTCATGGAGGGCTCGCTCGACAGGGACTTGGAGATCGGAGATGTCCAGGTCACTCGACAGGACAGTCTGCACCGGATCCGGATCGAAGCTCGAAACACGAAGCGGCGGGATCTGGACTTCGCCTACTCAATCCGCTGGGCGACCAAAGGCACCCACACGTACCGGGGGACGTCCGGCGAGGCCTGGAAGCCCGCCCATGTCGACAAGCTCGATCTGTGGATCCTCGATATCATCACGCCTGATGAGACGGTGGATTCTTTTGAGGTTGCTCTGAAGCTCATCGCGAAGGAGGAATGATGCCCAAAATATCGGCTCTTGCAGTTCTCGTGACGGCGGTGGTTCTGTTGGCGGGCTGTGCGGCGTCCGGGACCGCGGTCCGCTACCGGGACCCGAACGCGATCGAAACGGTGACGGCCGCTTACGGATCGACGGACCTCCACTCCGTTGTCGACAAAATGGTCCAGTCCCTGGTCGCCAGCCGGATATTGAGCGACCGCCCGGTGCTGATTGTCCAGGCATTGAGGAATCGCACAACGGAGCATATCGACACAAAAGCCATCGCCGACAAGATCCGAACCGAACTCCTTAAAGCCGGCGCGGCCCAGTTCTCGGCAGTGGACCGGGACGAGCTCAGATCAGAGGTCATCGACCAGTTGGAATTCCAGAGCTCCAGCCTGGTCGATCCCAAAACCGGCACCAAGTACGGACAGATCGTGGGCGCAAGGTACATCTTGCAGGGTGAAATCACGTCCATCGTCAAACAAGGCGGCCGGAAACAGGACTACTGGTATAAGGTCGACATGAAGCTCGTCAACATCGAGACGGCGTTGATCGAATGGGCCGATGACAAGGAGTTTTCCAAAGAGGCCACGCGAAGGCTCATCGGCTGGGACAACGCCCCCCTAGGAGGACGGTCATGAAAAAGAGCTTGATGATCCTGTTCTTCGCCTTTGCGGTCGCTGCCGCTATGGCCCAAAACTTGGATTCATCTCTGGAATACCTCGATCAGGTTTCCGAGGGCAAGGCCGAGGTCAATTGGACTCGGCACACGCTGAAGGTGACGGGTAGCGGCGTGGGCCCCGAGAACGTGAAGGATATCGGGCGGCGCAAGATCCTCGCCAAGAGAGCGGCTATGCTGGACGCGCAACGGAACCTCCTGGAGACCGTCAAGGGCGTCCGTGTGACCTCGAGCACGCGGGTCCAGGACCTCATGCTCGAGAGCGATACGGTCCGGTCCGAGGCCGACGGCTTGGTCAAAGGAATGCGCGAGACGGAAGTGCATTTCAGCTCGGAGGGCATTTGCGAGCTGACGATCGAGGTGGACTTCAACGATTTCGGGGAGTTCCTCCTGACGGCCCTGAACGGGGATCGAGCGATCGTCAAGGACGACTACCCGAAGTTCGATTGGGTGGCCTTCCGCCGGGAGCTCGAAGCTACCCAGACCCAGCTGAACAAGGCCAGATCGAACCTGTTTACGGCGCGGGAGCAACTCAAGGCCGCGCAGGGTCGCCTGGGCAAGGTGGAACAGAAGCTGGCTTTCGCCGAGGTCAGGGAAAACGACCTGAAGCAGGCGCTCTCGACGGCCAAGACGGAGCTTGCGTCGACGCGATCGCTCATCGACAGGCTGAATACCGAGCTGGGGGCGAACCGGGTGACGATCGCCGTCCAGCAAAAGGATCTGGATCTGACTCGGAGCTATTTGACGGAGAAGAGGGTCGACCTGGAGCGGCTGTCCTCCGAGCTCGCCTCGTACAGGGCGGTCTCGGCCGATAAGGAGGGACTGCGCTCGATCATTTCGCAGGTGCGCGGCATTCAGGACGAGGTCAACGCCAAGACCGCCGCGGTCCAGCAGTCCAGGCCAGGGCCGGATAGCGGCGTGCATAGCGGCCTCCTCGTCGACGCCCGTGACACAAACGCCAGGCCTTCGATGGCCCCCGCATTCCTGAACGAGACGGGACAGAAGCTGTTTTCCGGAACCGCCGATTTTCTCAAGGGTCAGCTGGACGAGGCCCGGAAGTACTCCAAAGTCGGCGCGAATCCCTTGGTCGTCAAGGCGCTGAAGGCCATCAACGGGGGAGACTTGGTCTTCAGCGATGACGATATCAAGCTCATGGCCGGCCTGGCCGATGATGTCCTTTCGGGCAGCTTGGCCGTCTTGTTTTGAGGCGTTCGATGCGCAGATCGTGCTCAATCCTATCCGGGCTCGTCCTTGTTTTTTCGATGGCGGCGGGCGCGGATCTCGTCAAGGTCAAAGGCTACGGAAAGGCGCCTGCGGATTCTCCTCCTGCCCAAGCCAGGCTCCTGGCCGTCCGAGCGGCCAAGCTCGATGGCTTTCGAAAATTGGCCGCCGCCGCCGGTTTTCGGACAGATACAAAAGAGGGGACTCAAGAGGCCGTCGAAGTTCAGGCCTACTTGAAAAACTTCAAGGTCACGGGCACCAGGAACCTCAGCGACTACGAGGCGGAAGTCGATATCGAAATGCCTCTCGTGGAGATCATCGATAACGTCGCGGAGTATCGGAAGAACAAGTTCGATCGCCGGATTCTCCAAGGGCTTCAAGAGCAGATCAGCGGCATCGAACAGGAGATGTCCCGTCTTCAAGGCGAGATCAAGCGCCTGAAGGACGCGCTTTCACAACTGGGAGGGAATCCAAGATGACAGCCCGAGACCTTAGAATCGGCTTGACCTTTGCGCTCATCGCCGTCTTCTCAGTCATTTCTCTCGTCGCCGAGGACCTCGTCGTCACGGTCGATGGGGAAGCCGGCGGCACCGGGGCAGCCGCGAAGGGCCGGGCCGTTGAAGACGCCTTGAGGAATGCTGTCGAAAAGGGCTTCGGCGTCTACATCGATTCGGTCACTCTCAGCGAAAGCGCCGTGCTCATCAGCGACGACATCACGGCCCGGACAAAGGGATTCGTCCGGTCCTGGGAACTCCTGGAGGAGAAGGAAATGGGAAACGCCTTCAAGGTCAAGGTGAGGGCGGTCGTCTCTCTCGACAAGGTCTGGGAAAGCGATTCACTGGGCCTGTTGTTGCGCCGGATGGAGGCGCCCCGGTTCACGGTCACATCCAACGAGAAGGTCGATGCGACGGAGGTGGCCCTGAACGGGACCCCGGCCGGCGACAAGATGATCTCCGAACTCACGGGCAGGGGGTTTCATCTTGTCGGTCCCCAAGCTCCCCGGGGCGAAAGCGGTGTCCAGTATGGAATCCTTATCGACGCCAACGCCGTTTACGATCACGATTACGAGGTCGACGGGCTCCGTCTGTACTACTTCAACGCCGTAACCGAAGCGAGGGCGATCCAGGCCGATACCGGCAAGATCATAGCGGCCTCGACCGGGAAGGCGTTGCGGGGGGCGAGGCTCGCTGAGGAGGCGCTCCACGACGCCTTGTCCTTCTCTTCGGCGGAAGCCTCGGATCAGCTGGTCCGGGGCATTCTGGCGGCTTGGGTTGAGTCCCTCAACACAGGGCGTTTTGTCCGTTTGGTCATCAGGGGGATCGGCGCCTCCCGGCTGGCCGACGTGATCGACGAGATCAAGTCTGTCGCCGGAGTGCAGGAAGTCGCCCATCTGGGCTACTCCGGAGGGAACGCCGAGCTTTCAGTCAAGACGAGGCTCAAATCCATCGAACTCTCCGCCGAATTGGAACGGAATCCCGGTCTGGGATTAAAAGTCCAGAGCATCACGCCAAACGGGATCGAGGCCAAGGCGATGCGCTAGGTGGAGAAGCGGGGTCCTCCCCTCCATCCTGGCTGCTTCATAATGAACGGCCCCGTCATCGTGGTTGACGTGAGTTGCGAAATCCCCGGATACCGCCTCCTGAAAGAGCTCGGTCGCGGCGGGATGGGGGTTGTCTACCTGGCCGTGGAGTCGAAACTCAATCGGGAAGTCGCGCTGAAGATCTTCGACCCGCGTTTCGGGGATCCCGCCACGGCCGCCCGTTTTCAGAACGAGGCCCAAACGGCCGCCCAGCTCCGCCACGGCAATATCAGCCCCGTTTTTGACGTCGGCGTCCACGGCAGGGTGAGCTACATGACCATGGAATACCTTGACGGAGGGAACCTGAAGTCGCGGCTGTGCGAAGGACCGATGGATCGGAAGTCGGTCCGCCGAGTCCTCGGTCAAATGGCCGCGGCGCTCGGTCACGCCCATGCCCATGGCGTTGTTCATCGGGACGTGAAGCCGGAGAACATCCTTTTCCGTCGAGACGGCGCCGCCGTCCTGACCGATTTCGGGATCGCCAAGTCCACGCACTCGGTGCAGCAGCTGACGGCCGCGGGGGTCTCCATTGGCACCCCCTATTACATGAGCCCGGAGCAGATTAGGGGCAGAGAATTGGACGGTCGGGCCGATATCTACTCCTTGGGAATCGTGCTCTTTGAGATGCTGACCGGGCACGTCCCTTTTGAGGCCGAAGACACCATCGCGGTGGCGATGATGCATGTCAAGGAGTTACTGCCGCCCCTGCCGTCGGGCGTGGGTTCGTTTCAGGATCTTTTGGACGGGATGACTCATAAGGAGCGCGATGGGAGGTTCCACGCTGCGGACGTCCTTTCCTATCTGGGAGCGGAGAAGGGGAGTGGGGCTCGGATGTCGTTCTCCGGTGCTGTGTCGACCGGCCCCGAACGCTCAAGGCGGAACGATGCGGAGACCCTTTCCCTTCCGCGGTCAAGAGCCCTTGCGATCGGTGTCCTTGCCACCCTGGCGGTCGCTCTTACCGGCCTTCTGGTCTTTCCGCTCAACCGGGCTCCGGCCATCCCCGATCCTCCTTCGCTCGAGAGGATGATCCGACAGGCTCTCGATCTCCGTGCCGCGGGAGGGTTCACCGTGCTGGGGACGACTCGAGAGAACAAGCGGCAGGTCCTGGTCAAGATCAAGGATACGAGCTTTTCGGAGCCGGTTCACGCGCGCATAAAGTTTGAAAAGGCCGCTTCGGGCGGTCATGGCAAGTGGGTCGTCGCGGAATTCCTGGGGCCATCGGGGTGGATCTCATTGCAGGACGCCCTATTGAGAACGAACATGGCCAAGGCGGCCGGGTCGGCGTCCTTTCTAGCGCTCTTAGCGGGGGCTATCGCGGAGTATATCAACGACCATGGCGAAGGGCCGTTGAGGAACGAGTCTTCGCCTGCCGGGGACGAGAGGATCGTTCGCGCCCTTGTCCCGTTTTATATCAAGAGCGTCCCCGGCGAGGACCTCTGGGGGAACCGGATCCTCCTGTGTTTCGGCAAGTCCTGCATTGGGAGGTATGGGATCGCCGATTGCTCCGAGGAGGATTATCTGGTCATTTCCCATGGCCGTGATGGAAGGCCGGAGAGCTGGGCCTTTGATCGGGAGAACGGTCTGCTCCAGATGGAGAGTTTCACGAATCTGTCCGACTTCGATAGGGACCTTGTGGCCTATAACGGCCGGCTGGTCCGCGGCTTGATCTTGCCGAACCGGGATCGGTGACCTGCTAAACCCGCCCGGGGCCGGCAGGCCGCCCGAGGGGGCCGGCGGTGCCTGCCCCACTGAAAGAGCTTTCTCTGAAAGAACCCCTTGACAAGCCCCCTGATTTCCTCTAGTATAACCGAGGCCGTTCTATATATTTCAGATTAAATCTCTGAAAAAAAAGAACACATTCGAGCTCGAGGAGAGAAGGCTTTTCTTTTTTTCCATCTGTAGGTCTGTATTTTCCCCCGTTCAAGGACAGATTAGCGGCGAGACTGGTCGAGGCGAGCGCCAGCGTAGCTCAGTCGGTAGAGCGGCTGATTTGTAATCAGCGGGTCAGGGGTTCGAATCCCTTCGCTGGCTTAGACGGGCGATCGAGGGCGAGGACGATGCACCATACGGGCAGGTTCCAGAGTGGCCAAATGGGACGGGCTGTAAACCCGTTGCGGAAACGCTTCGGAGGTTCGAATCCTTCCCTGCCCACTTTCGCGTCAGCGGGAATAGCTCAGTTGGTAGAGCGTCAGCCTTCCAAGCTGAACGTCGCGGGTTCGAGTCCCGTTTCCCGCTCTTTCGAGGTTGCCAAGCCCAAGTAGCTCAGTTGGCAGAGCACGTCCTTGGTAAGGACGGGGTCACCAGTTCAATTCTGGTCTTGGGCTTTTTCCTGATTTTGGCGGAGGCCCCCCGGGGGGCCGGGAAGGACCGATATGCGAGAGATCATCACGCTTCAATGCGGCGAGTGCAAGAGGCGCAACTACAGCTCGACGCGGAACAAGAAGAAGCAGACCGAGAAGCTCGAGACGAGCAAGTACTGCCCCTTCTGCCGGAAGCACACGGTTCACAAGGAAGTCAAGTAGAGCGACAGGTGAGTAGCTCAATTGGTAGAGCAGCGGTCTCCAAAACCGCAGGTTGCGGGTTCGAGCCCTGCCTCACCTGCCAACTCCGCTCCCCGAAAGGGCGGCCGCGGGCCTGAGGGCCCGGCCGCGGACCCCGGAAAGAGAGAACGCCATGACTGAGACGAAGCTTCGCTGGCACAGCCGGTTCGTCAACTTCCTCAAGGAGACGTGGGCCGAGCTCAAGCGGGTCACCTGGCCGTCCAAGACCGAGGTCGTCAACACGACCATCGTCGTCGTCGCGGCCACGATCTTCTTCGGCTTCTACCTGTTCTTCATGGACGTCATCTTCGCCTGGATCATCGGCCACATCAAGTCCCTCTTCGGCTAAGCGCAAGGAAACCGGACGATGGCAAAAAACTGGTTCGTCGTACACACCTACTCGGGCTTCGAGAAGTTCGTCGCCGAGTCGATCAAGCAGAAGGCGATCGAGCTCCATCTCGAGGACCAGGTCGGGCAGATCATCATCCCGACCGAGGACGTCATCGAGATCCGGGGCGGCAAGAAGGTCGTCTCCACCAAGCGGTCCTATCCCGGCTACATCCTCGTCGAGATGGAGATGAACGACGAGAACTGGCTGATGATCCGCCAGGTCCCGAAGGTCACGGGCTTCGTCGGCTCGGGCCGGACGCCGACCCCGCTCAGCAAGAAGGAGGTCGGCCAGATCGTCGAGCACATGGAGACGACCTCGGAGAAGCCCAAGCCCAAGCACTCGTTCGAGAAGGGCGAGGCCGTGCGCATCATCGACGGGCCCTTCTTCAACTTCAACGGGATCGTCGAAGAGGTCCATCCCGAGCGGAACACCCTCAAGGTCCTGGTCACCATCTTCGGCCGGTCGACCCCGGTCGAGCTCGAGTTCCTGCAGGTCGAGAAGCTTTAGGAGGACGCCATGTCGAAGGAAGTCGTCGCCAAGATCAAGCTGGAGATCGTCGCCGGGCAGGCCAGCCCCGCGCCCCCCGTCGGGCCGGCCCTGGGCCAGCACGGCGTCAATATCATGGGTTTCGTCCGCGAGTTCAACGAGCGGACCAAGAAGATGGACGAGGGCACGGTCGTCCCCGTCCTCATCACCGTCTTCAAGGACAAGTCGTTCAACTTCGTCGTCAAGACCCCGCCGGCCTCCTACCTCCTGAAGAAGGCGGCCGGCATCGCCAAGGGCTCCGGGGCGCCGAACAAGGAGAAGGTCGGCCGGGTCACCCGGAAGCAGATCGAGGAGATCGCCCGGACGAAGCTCCCCGACCTCAACGCCTACGACGTCGAGGCGGCCCAGAAGATCATCGAGGGGACGGCGAGGAACATGGGACTGGAGATCGTCAGTGAGTAAACACGGCAAGAACACCATCAAGGCCCGCGAGGTCAAGGGCGCGGAGCCCCGGCCCTATTCCCTCGAGGAGGCCGTGGGCCTCCTCAAGAAGGCCCATTTCGCCAAGTTCGACGAATCGGTCGACGTCGACGTCCGGCTGGGCGTCAATCCCAAGTACTCGGACCAGATGGTCCGCGGCACGGTCGTCCTGCCCCACGGCACGGGCAAGACCAAGAAGATCTGCGTCATCGCCGCGGGCGAGAAGATCAAGGAGGCCGAGGAGGCCGGGGCCGACCACTTCGGCGGCGACGAGCTCATCGAGAAGATCGCCGGCGGCTGGATCGACTTCGACGTCGTCATCGCCACGCCCGACGTCATGCGCGGCGTCGGCAAGCTCGGCCGCATCCTGGGCACCAAGGGCCTCATGCCCAATCCCAAGTCCGGCACGGTCACCTTCGACATCCGCAAGGCCGTCGAGGAGACCAAGGCCGGCAAGGTCGAGTTCCGGGTGGACAAGACGAGCATCGTCCATTCGACCGTCGGCAAGGTCTCCTTCCCCGAGGCCCAGCTGGTCGACAACCTGAAGACCTTCATCCAGGCCATCGTCCAGGCCAAGCCGCCGGCCGCCAAGGGCAAGTACATCCGGACGATGTTCGTGTCCTCGACGATGGGCCCGTCCTTCCGGATTTCCGAGGACATCTTAGAGAGCTAGAGGAGCGCGCCGTGAAAAAGGACGTCAAACAACCGATCGTCGCAGGCCTCGAGCGCCTGTTCGGATCCCACGACACCTATTACCTGGTCGACTTCAAGCGGATGAAGGTCGCCCAGGCGGTCGAGCTGCGCAAGACCCTGCGCCGGAGCGGCTTCACCTACAAGGTCATCAAGAACCGGCTGGCCCTGCGGGCCCTCGGCGAGACCTGCCCCGAGGCCCTGCGGCCGTTCTTCCAGAAGCCGACGGCCATCGCCTTCGCCGACAAGGAGCCCATCCAGCTGGCCAGGATCCTCAAGGACTTCTCCAACCAGGGCAAGGTCCTGGCCGTCAAGGGCGGCCAGGTCGAGGGCCGGCTCATGCCGGCCGAGCGGTTCGACGAGGTCACCAGGCTCGGCTCCCGCCGGGACCTCCTGGGCCAGGTCGGCTACCTCATGGCCAACCCGCTGCACCGGCTGATGCGGACCCTCCAGGCCCCTCTCAGCAACGTCGGGATCTGCCTCGGCGAGCTCAAAAGAACGAAAACCACCTGAAATTCCATATTATTAAGGAGACCGACCCATGGAAAAACTGACCAAGGAACAGTTCTTCACCCACCTGGACAGCCTGACGATCCTGGAGCTCTCGGACTACATCAAGGAGTTCGAGACCCGCTACGGCATCAGCGCCGCCGCGGCCGCTCCGGTCATGATGGCCGGCGCCGCCCCCGCCGCGGAAGCCAAGCCCGCCGAGGAGAAGACGGAGTTCACCGCCGTCCTGAAGTCCGTCGGCGACAAGAAGATCAACGTCATCAAGGTCGTCCGCGAGGTCACCAGCCTCGGGCTCAAGGAAGCCAAGGACCTCGTCGACGGCGCCCCCAAGCCGCTCAAGGAAGGCCTGACCAAGGAAGAGGCGGAGGCCATCAAGGCCAAGTTCGCGGAAGTCGGAGCCGTCATCGAGCTTCAATAGTGACACGGTTGGCTGAGCGTCCGTCCGTCCGGTCCCGGAAGCGTGGACACTCGATCCCTGCGTGAGAGTGAGACAGCATGGCCAAAGAACCTCAAACACCGCACCGCGAGAGGGTCGACTTCTCGAAGATCAAGGCGGTCTTTCCGATGCCCGATCTCCTGGACATCCAGACCCAGTCCTACCGCGAGTTCCTCCAGATGGAGCTCCTGCCTGAAGAGCGGAAGGACACCGGCCTCCAGGCCGCGCTGAAGGATGTCTTCCCCATCTCCGACTTCAAAGAGACGACGGAGCTGGAGTTCCTGAGCTACTCGATCGGGACCTGGGAGTGCAAGTGCGGCCGCCTCAAGGGGGTCGAGAACTCCCGGGCCAAGTGCGCCGCCTGCCAGACGCTCCTGCCGGCGGGCATGGAGCTCTCCGAGAAGGAGGTTTGCCCGTTCTGCGGCGCGGCCCGCAAGATCGAGCTGCCGCTCTGCGAGCACTGCGGCGACCGCGTCGGTCTCCGCATCAAGTACGCGCCGATGGAGTGCATCCAGAAGGGCTACACCTACTCCATCCCGCTCAAGCTCAAGGTCCAGCTCGTGTCCTGGGAGAAGGACGCCACGACCAAGGCCAAACGGCTCAAGCACATCAAGCAGCAGGAAGTCTATTTCGGTGACATCCCGCTCATGACCGAGAAGGGCACCTTCATCTTCAACGGCATCGAGCGGGTCGTCGTCAGCCAGCTCCAGCGCTCGCCGGGCGTGTTCTTCCGCCAGGCGGAGAGCAAGGGCTTCTTCATCGCCAAGATCATCCCCTACCGCGGCGCCTGGGTCGAGTTCGAGCACGACGCCAAGAACCTCCTCTGGGTCCGCCTGGACCGCAAGAAGAAGTTCCTGGCCACCGTCTTCCTCCGGGCCCTCGGCTTCGGCTCGGACGAGGAGATCCTCAAGCTCTTCCACCGCGTCTCCAAGGTCGTCGTCGAGGACGGCAAGCTCTACTGGGAGGTCGGGGAGGGGCTGACCGGCAAGACGGCGGCCGACGACGTCACGGACGCCAAGGGCCGCAAGGTCCTGGTCCCGGCCAGGAAGAGAATCACGCCCGACGCCCTGGCCGCCCTCCGCGAGGCCGGGGTCACCCGGGTCCCGCTCGTCAAGAAGGAGCTTCTCGGCGCCTACTCCCTCGCGGCCGTCAAGGGCAAGGTCCGCTCGAACGAGCCCCTCGAGGACACCCACCTCGACCTGCTCCTCGCCCGGGGCGAGCCGTTCGAGGTCTTCTACCCCGAGGAGGACCGGGCCGGCCTGATCCTCAGCACGACGCTCAAGAAGGACCTGCGCAAGGACCAGCCCTCGGCGCTCGGCGAGATCTACCGCAAGCTCCGGCCGGGCGAGCCCCACACCCAGGAGAGCGCCCACAACCTCTTCCAGAGCCTCTTCTTCAACGCCCAAAAGTACAACTTCTCCCGCATCGGCCGCCTCAAGTTCAACATCAAGCTCGGGCTCGAGACGCCGCTCGAGGAGAAGACGCTCTCGCCCCGCGACTATGTCGAGGTCCTCAAGTACCTGCTCAACCTGCGCTTCGGCGAGGGCTCGATCGACGACATCGACCATCTCGGCAACCGCCGGGTCCGCTCGGTCGGCGAACTCGTCGAGAACGCCTTCCGGATCGGCCTGACCCGGATGGAGCGGACGATCAAGGAGAAGATGACCATCACCGCCGACCTGGCGGCCGCGATGCCCCAGGACCTCATCAACTCCAAGCCCGTCATCGCCGCCCTCAAGGAGTTCTTCGGCAGCTCGCAGCTCTCCCAGTTCATGGACCAGATCAACGCCCTGGCCGAGATCACCCACAAGCGGCGCCTCTCGGCCCTCGGCCCCGGCGGCCTCAGCCGCGAGCGGGCCGGCTTCGAGGTCCGCGACATCCAGACCTCGCACTACGGCCGGATCTGCCCGGTCGAGACGCCCGAGGGCCCCAACATCGGCCTCATCTCCTCGCTCAGCTGCTTCGCCCGGGTCAACGAGTACGGCTTCGTCGAGACCCCCTACCGCAAGGTCGAGAACGGCCGCATCATCGACTTCGTCAAGGTCCTCCACCCCGGCAGCAGCGACTATAAAATCGGCGACATCGTCAAGAAGGACGAGATGGCCAAGGCCGTCGACCGGCTCAAGGCCGAGAAGGCCCGCCACCTGCCGCAGGTCGAGCCCTACTGCCACTACCTCACGGCCTGGGAGGAGGAGAAGCACAACATCGCCCAGGCCAACGCCCCCGTCGACGACCGCGGCCGCTTCGTCAACGAGCTCGTCAGCGCCCGCGAGCGCGGCAACTTCAAGAACATCCCCCGCGAGCAGATCCACTACATCGACGTCTCGCCGAAGCAGCTCGTCTCCCTGTCCGCCGCCCTCATCCCGTTCCTCGAGCACGACGACGCCAACCGGGCCCTCATGGGCTCGAACATGCAGCGCCAGGCCGTGCCCCTGATCCGGCCGGAGGCCCCCCTCATCGGGACCGGCATCGAGGACCTCGTGGCCGTCGGCTCCGGGGACGTCGTCGTCTGCCGCCGGGCCGGCGTCGTCGAGTTCGTCGACGCCGAGCGGATCATCGTCCGGGTCGACGAGAAGGACGCCGGCCGGGGCTATGACCTCGGCACCGACCTCTACACCCTGGTCAAGTTCCTGCGGACCAACCAGAACACCTCGACCAACCACCGCCCCATCGTCCACAAGGGCGACAAGGTCGTCCGCGGCCAGGTCCTGGCCGACAGCTCCTGCACCGACGGCGGCGAGCTGGCCCTCGGGCGCAACGTCCTCTGCGCCTTCATGCCCTGGCGCGGCTACAACTACGAGGACGCCATCATCGTCAGCGAGAAGCTCATCAAGGAGGACATCTTCACCTCCCTCCACATCGTCGAGGAGACGATCGAGGCCCGCGACACCAAGCTCGGCCCCGAGGAGATCACCCGCGACATCCCCAACGTCCCCGAGAACCTGCTCCGCAACCTCGACGAGAACGGCATCGTCCGCATCGGCGCCCACGTCAAGTCCGGCGACATCCTCGTCGGCAAGGTCGCGCCGAAGGGGGAGACCCAGCTCTCGCCCGAGGAGAAGCTGCTCAAGGCCATCTTCGGCGAGAAGGCCCTGGACGTCAAGGACGCCTCCCTCTACTGCTCGCCGGGCGTCGAGGGGACGATCATCGACGTCCGCATCTTCTCCCGCCGGGGCATCGAGAAGGGGCCCCGGGCCAAGGCCATCGAGAAGGACGAGATCGCGACCCTCAAGCGCAACCTCGAGGACGAGATCGTCATCATGGAGAACGAGAAGTGGGAGAAGGTCCGGGCCCTGCTCAAGGGCTCGGTCGTCGAAAAGGGCCAGAAGGCCGGCGGCCAGGCGATCGAGAAGGGCGCCAAGCTGACCGAGCGGCTCCTCGAGACCCTTGACTTCGACGAGGCCCTCAAGCTCAAGCTCAACGACGACGAGGACCGCGACCGCGAGATCAAGGACCTCGACAAGAAGGTCAAGCGCCAGATCGAGGCCCTCCGCTCCATCTTCAAGGAGAAGGTCGACAACCTCAAGAAGGGCGACGAGCTCGCCCCCGGCGTCATCCAGTCGATCAAGGTCTTCATCGCCATGAAGCGGAAGCTGTCGGTCGGCGACAAGGTCTCCGGCCGCCACGGCAACAAGGGCATCGTGGCCAAGATCGTGCCCGAGGAGGACATGCCCCGCCTGCCCGACGGCCTGCCGGTCGAGATCGTCCTCAACCCGCTCGGCGTCCCCTCCCGCATGAACGTCGGCCAGATCCTCGAGACCCACGCCGGCTGGGCCGCCCGGACCCTCGATTTCTGGATGGCCACCCCGGTCTTCGACGGGGCCAGCGAGTCCGAGATCAAGCAGCTGCTCAAGAGGGCCGGCCTGCCCGAGAGCGGCAAGACGGTCCTGTTCGACGGCGTGTCCGGCGAGCTCTTTGACCAGCAAGTGACCGTCGGCTACATCTACATGATGAAGCTCTACCACCTCGTCGACGACAAGATCCACGCCCGTTCGACCGGCCCGTACTCCCTCATCACCCAGCAGCCGCTCGGCGGCAAGGCCCAGTTCGGCGGCCAGCGCTTCGGCGAGATGGAGGTCTGGGCCCTCGAGGCCTACGGCGCGGCCTACTGCCTGCAGGAGCTCCTGACGGTCAAGTCCGACGACGTCGAAGGCCGGGCCAAGATCTACGAGGCCATCGTCAAGGGCGACCTCGACTTCACGCCCGGGCTGCCCGAATCGGTCAACGTCCTCATCCGCGAGCTCCAGAGCCTCTGCCTCAACGTGGAGCTCGAGAAGGGCGAGAAGGAAGACGTCCTGCCCTGGGGCATCGCCGTGCCCCAACCGGGCAAAGGAGAAGTCTAATGGACATCCGACCTCCGATCACCACGGCCCCCCGGCCGCGGCTCGAGTTCGACCGGGTCCGGATCAGCATCGCCTCGCCGGACAAGATCAAGAGCTGGTCCTGGGGCGAGGTGACCAAGCCCGAGACCATCAACTACCGGACCTTCAAGCCCGAGAAGGACGGCCTGTTCTGCGCCAAGATCTTCGGCCCCATCAACGACTACGAGTGCCTCTGCGGCAAGTACAAGCGGATGAAGTATCGGGGCATCATCTGCGAACGCTGCGGCGTCGAGGTCACCAAGAGCAAGGTCCGGCGCGAGCGCATGGGCCACATCCAGCTGGCCTCGCCGGTCGCCCACATCTGGTTCTTCAAGAGCCCGCCGAGCCGCATCGGCCTCGTCCTCGACCTGTCGATCAAGGACCTCGAGAAGGTCCTCTATTTCGAGTCCTACATCGTCCTCGACCCGGCCGACACGCCGCTCAAGGAGAAACAGCTCCTCAACGAGGAGGAGTTCAAGGACGCCCAGGAGAAGTACGGCGACAAGTTCGAGGCCTCGATCGGGGCCGAGGCCATCAAGGTCCTCCTGGACCGGATCAACATCCAGAAGGAGGCCGACCGCCTGCGCAAGCTCATGAAGAAGGAGACGTCCCAGCAGCGCAAGCTCCGCTACGCCAAGCGCCTCCGCGTCTTCAAGGCCCTCAAGCGCTCCGGCAACCGGCCCGAGTGGATGATCCTCGACGTCGTGCCGGTCATCCCGCCCGACCTGCGCCCGCTCGTCCGCCTCGACGGCGGCCGCTTCGCCACCTCCGACCTCAACGACCTCTACCGCCGGGTCATCAACCGCAACAACCGGCTCAAGAAGCTCATTGAGCTCAAGGCCCCCGAGCTCATCATCCGCAACGAGAAGCGGATGCTCCAGGAGGCCGTCGACGCCCTGTTCGACAACGGCAAGCGCGGCCGGGTCCACCTCGGCGCCAACCGCCGGCCCCTCAAGTCCCTGAGCGAGGCCCTGCGCGGCAAGCAGGGCCGCTTCCGCCAGAACCTCCTCGGCAAGCGCGTCGACTACTCGGGGCGCTCGGTCATCGTCGTCGGCCCCGAGCTCAAGCTCAACCAGTGCGGCCTGCCCAAGAAGATGGCCCTCGAGCTCTTCAAGCCCTTCATCTTCAACAAGCTGGAGAAGGAGGGCCTCGTCCCCAGCGTCAAGGTGGCCCGGGAGTGGCACGAGCAGGAGCGGCCCGAGGTCTGGGACTACCTCGAGGAGGTCGTCCGCGAGCACCCGATCTTCCTCAACCGCGCCCCGACGCTCCACCGCCTCGGCATCCAGGCCTTCGAGCCCCTCCTCGTCGAGGGCAAGGCCATCCAGATCCACCCGCTCGTCTGCGCCGCGTTCAACGCCGACTTCGACGGCGACCAGATGGCCGTCCACATCCCCCTCTCGGTCGAGGCCCAGATCGAGGCCCAGACCCTGATGCTGTCGACCCACAACATCCTCTCGCCCGCCCACGGCCGTCCCCTGACCATTCCCAGCCAGGACATGGTCCTCGGCTGCTACTACCTGACCCTGGAGAAGAAGGGCCAGAAGGGGGAGGGGCGGATCTTCGGCTCGCCCGAGGCCGCTCTGCTGGCCATGGAGAGCGGCGAGGTCGGGCTCCAGAGCGTCATCAAGCTGCGCTTCACCGGGCCCTTCATGAACCTGGCCACCTACTACGACGACCAGGGCGTCATGACCTGCCCCATCCAGGAGTTCCGGAACGAGCTGGTCGAGACGACGCCCGGCCGGATCATCTTCAACGGGGTCCTGGCCAAGGGCTTCCCCTTCGTCAACGGCGTGTTCCGCAAGAAGGGCATGGAGAACCTGGTCTTCTACACCTATCTCAAGGTCGGGCTCAAGGAGACGGTCCGGATCCTCGACGCCATGAAGGAGCTCGGCTTCACCTACGCCACCAAGGCCGGCTTCTCCCTGGGCATCGACGACTTCGTCATCCCGGGCGAGAAGAAGACCCTCGTCGACAGGGCCGAGAAGGAGGTCCAGTCGATCGAGGGCCTCTACCGGGACGGCACCATCTCCTCCGGCGAGCGGTTCAACCGCGTCGTCGAGATCTGGGGCACGGTCACGGACCGGGTCTCCAGCGCCATGATCGAGGAGATGAAGAGAATCAGCCTCGAGGGCCGGGAGCTCAACCCCCTCTTCGTCATGTCCGACTCCGGCTCCCGCGGCAACAAGCAGCAGATCCGCCAGCTGGCCGGCATGCGCGGCCTGATGTCGAAGCCGTCCGGCGAGATCCTGGAGACGCCCATCGTCTCCAACCTCCGCGAGGGCCTGAACGTCCTGCAGTACTTCATCTCGACCCACGGCGCCCGCAAGGGCCTGGCCGACACGGCCCTCAAGACGGCCAATTCCGGGTACCTGACCCGCAAGCTCGTGGACGTCTGCCAGGAGGTCATCGTCGACGAGCACGACTGCGGCACCCTCAAGGGCATCAACGTCTCGGCCATCGTCGAGAACGGCGAGATCATCGAGCCGTTCATCGACCGGATCGTCGGGCGCGTCGCCCTCGAGCAGGTCGTCCACCCCGACACGGGGGAGACCATCGTCGACATGAACGCCGAGATCGACGAGAAGGTGGCCCAGCAGTTCCAGGACCTGGGCATCGAGCGGGTCAAGATCCGCTCGGTCCTGACCTGCGAATCCACGCGCGGCATCTGCCAGCTCTGCTACGGCCGCTCGCCGGCCTCGGGCAAGATGGTCGAGCTCGGCGAGGCCTGCGGCATCGTCGCCGCCCAGTCGATCGGCGAGCCGGGCACGCAGCTGACCATGCGGACCTTCCACGTCGGCGGCATCGCCATGGGCGGCGCCGAGCGGTCCAAGATCGAGGCCAAGAACGACGGCGTGCTCAAGTTCAACAACCTCAAGTCCGTCGAGAACAAGGAAGGGACCCTCATCGTCGTCAACCGCAGCGCCAACATCGCCGTCCTCGACCACCGCGGCCGCGAGGTCGAGCACTACCAGGTGCCCTACGGCGCCCGGATCCTCGTCCGCGAGGGCCACGAGGTCAAGTCCCGCCAGGCCTTCGCCGAGTGGGACCCCTTCAACACCTTCATCCTGACCGAGGAGACGGGGACCGTCCGCTTCCACGACGTCGTCCTCGGCGTCAGCATGGAGGAGGTGCAGGACGAGTTCACCGGCCTGATCACCCAGGTCATCATCGACCCCAAGGACGAGAAGCTCCAGCCCCAGATCGAGATCCTCGACCCCGCCCGGACCGACGACAAGGGCCGGCCCGTCATCCTGCGGAAGTACTTCCTCCCCTCGGGGGCCAACCTCGAGATCAAGGACGCCGAGAAGGTCTTCGCCGGCGACGTCCTGGCCAAGATCCCGCGCGAGGCGGCCCGGACCAAGGACATCACGGGCGGCCTGCCCCGGGCCGAGGAGCTGTTCGAGGCCCGGCGGCCGAAGCTGCCCGCCGTCATCTCCGAGATCGACGGCATCGTCCAGATCGGCGGCCTCGTCCGCGGCTACCGCAAGATCACCGTCCGCAATGAGCGCGGCGGCGAGAAGGAATACCTCATCCCCAAGGGCGCCCATCTGAGCGTCTCCGACGGCGAGCGCATCCGGGCCGGCGACGCCCTCCAGGACGGGCCGGTCAATCCCCACGACATCCTCCGCGTCCTCGGGGAGAAGGAGCTGGCCGAATACCTCCTCAAGGAGGTCCAGGCCGTCTATCGGCTCCAGGGCGTCGCGATCAACGACAAGCACATCGAGACGATCATCCGGATGATGCTGCGCTGGGTCAAGGTCGAGGAGGTCGGGGACACGGAGTTCCTGGTCGACGAGCAGGTCGACAAGTTCGTCTTCCAGGCGGAGAACGAGAAGGTCATGGGGAAGAAGGGCAAGCCGGCCAAGGCCCGGCCGCTCCTCCTGGGCATCACCAAGAGCGCCCTGAGCACCGACAGCTTCATCTCGGCCGCCTCGTTCCAGGAGACGACCCGGGTCCTGACCGAGGCCAGCCTGTACGGCAAGGTCGACTACCTGCGCCGCCTCAAGGAGAACATCATCATGGGGCGGCTCATCCCGGCGGGCACGGGCTACAAGCACTACCGGAACGTCGAGCTCAAGGAGGAGATGCAGCCCCTGCTCCCCGAGCAGGACGAGGAGGAGATCCTCCCGGAGGCCTGAGGCCCCCCGGGGAGGGGAGAGCGTCAAATTTCTTGACAGAGAGGCCGAATTTTGTTAAACTCCATCCATTCGTCTCGGGCTATCCCCCTGGGGATGAATAAAACCTAATCGAGGAATTTTGTGTAGAGGAGTATTGTTCATTGCCGACCGTCAATCAGCTCATCCGTAAAGGCCGCACGCCCAAGAAATACAAGAGCAAATCCCCGGCCCTCGACGCCTGCCCCCAGAAGCGGGGCGTTTGCACGCGGGTGTTCACGACCACGCCCAAGAAGCCGAACTCGGCCATGCGCAAGGTCGCCCGCGTCCGGCTGACCAACAACATCGAGGTCACGGGCTACATCCCGGGGATCGGGCACAATCTCCAGGAGCACTCGATCGTCATGATCCGGGGAGGCCGCATCAAGGACCTGCCCGGCGTCCGCTACCACATCATCCGCGGCAAGCTCGACGCCGAGGGGGTGCAGAACCGCTTCAAGGCGCGGTCCCGGTACGGGGCGAAGAGGCCGAAAGAGAAACGGGCCTCGGCCTAAGACAGGAGCTTTCCCATGCCGAGACGCGGAACGATCAAGAAGCGCAAAGCGCCCGCCGATTCCCTGTACAACAGCACGGTGGTGGCCCGGTTCATCAATCTCTTCCTCCGCGAGGGGAAGAAGACGACCGCCGAGAAGGTCGTCTACGGGACGATGGACCTGCTCAAGGCCAAGACCAAGGAGGACCCCCTCAAGGTCCTGGAGAAGGCCCTGGAGAACATCCGGCCCTTCCTCGAGACCAAGTCGCGGCGCGTCGGCGGCGCCAACTACCAGGTCCCCATCGAGGTCGCGCCCGGGCGGTCCTACTCCCTGGGCTTCCGCTGGCTGCTCAAGTACGCCAAGGAGCGCGGCGGCAAGAGCATGCCGGAGAAGCTCTCCGCCGAGATCATCGACGCCATCAACAACCGCGGCGGCGCGGTCAAGAAGCGCGAGGACACGCACAAGATGGCGGAGGCCAACCGGGCCTTCGCACATTATAAATGGTAGCCCTGAGGAAAGAGCCCCGTTCGTGATCCGGTCCGATATGGAGCGAAGGCTGTATGCGGTCATACCCGATCGAGAAAGTACGGAACATCGGCATCATGGCCCATATCGACGCCGGGAAGACGACCACGACGGAGCGAATCCTGTTCTACACGGGTATGACCTACAAAATGGGCGAGGTGGACGACGGGACGGCCGTGATGGATTGGATGGTCCAGGAGCAGGAGCGCGGGATCACCATCACCTCGGCCGCGACGACGTGCGCTTGGCGTGACCACCGTATCAATATCATCGATACGCCGGGTCACGTGGATTTCACCGCGGAGGTCGAGCGCTCCCTGAGGGTGCTCGACGGCGCGATAGCCATACTGTGTGGAGTTGGCGGCGTCGAACCGCAGTCCGAGACAGTGTGGCGCCAGGCCGACAAGTACCGGGTCCCGCGGATCGTGTTCATCAACAAGATGGACCGAGTCGGGGCCGACCCGGAACGGGCGGTCCTCATGCTGAGGACGCGGGTGGCGGCCAAGCCTCTGCCGATCCAGATTCCCTTAGGCAGGGAAGACGGGTTCCGCGGCGTGATCGACCTCATCGAGCGGAAGGTCTACGACTGGGGTCGGGACATCTTGGGGACGGACTACGCCGTCCGGGAGGTCGCGGAGGAGGACCGCGAGGACGTTGAACGGAAGCGACAGGACATGATCGAGATGTTGAGCGAACACGACGACGGCCTGATGCAGAAGTACCTCGACGGGGTCGAGGTCTCCGCGCCGGAGCTGCGGAGCGCCGTCCGCCGGGCCACCCTGGCCCAGGAAGTCGTCCCCGTCCTCTACGGGGCCTCCTTCCGGAACAAGGGCATCCACCCGCTGCTCGACGCCGTCGTCGATTACCTGCCGTCGCCGGCCGACGTCCCGCCGGTCTCCGGCCGCCACCCCAAGACCCAGGCCGAGGAGACCCGCCCGGCCTCCGACGACGCCCCCTTCGCGGGCCTCGTCTTCAAGATCGCCAACGACCCGTTCCTGGGCAGCCTGGCCTATTTCCGGGTCTATTCGGGCAAGGCCAAGGTCGGCCAGGCGATCTACAATTCGACCAAGGGCGAAGAGGAGAAGCTCTCCCGCCTGCTCGAGATGCACTCGAACAAGCGCAAGGAGCTCAAGGAGGTCCATGCCGGGGACATCGCGGCCATGGGCTCGATGAAGAACATCTCCACCGGGGACACCCTCTGCCTCAAGAGCCACCCCGTCGTCCTCGAGTCCATCCGCTTCCCCGAGCCGGTCATCTCGGCGACGATCGAGCCCAAGACCAAGGCCGACCACGCCAAGCTGGCCCTGACCCTGGCCAAGCTCGTCCGCGAGGACCCGACGATCAAGGTCAGCCAGGACCCCATGACCGGGCAGACGCTGCTCCGGGGGATGGGGGAGCTGCACCTCGAGATCATCATGGACCGGATGGAGCGGGAGTTCGGCGTCCGGGCCAACCTGGGCAAGCCCCAGGTCGCCTACAAAGAGACCATCCTGGCCGAGGCCGAGGCCGAGGGCAAGTACGTCCGCCAGGCCGGCGGCAAAGGCCTCTACGGGCACTGCGTCCTGCGGCTCGAGCCGCTCGACCGGGGCCGGGGCTTCGAGTTCGTCGACCGGACCCGGGGCGGCGTCGTCCCCAGGGAGTTCCTCGGCGACGTCGAGAACGGGGTCCGCGAGGCCCTCGAGGCCGGCGTCGTCGCCGGCTATCCGGTGACCGACTTCCGGGCCGCCCTCGTCGGCGGGTCGACCCACGACACCGACGCCGCGCCGGTCGCCTACAAGATCGCGGCCACGCTGGCCTTCCGCGACGCCGCCAAGAAGGCCGGGCCGGTCCTGCTGGAGCCGCTGATGCGGCTCGAGATCGTCGCCCCCGACGAATACCTCGGCGACATCGTCGGGGACATCAACGCCCGGCGGGGCAAGATCGAGGGCCTGGAGATGCGTAGCGGCTCCCGCGTCGTCGCCATCCACGTCCCCCTGGCCGAGATGTTCGGCTACGCGACGACGCTCCGGACCCTGACCCAGGGCCGCGGCGTCTTCGCCATGGAATTCGCACGCTACGAGCGGACGCCTCCGGGCGTCCAGGATGAGATCGTCGCCCGGGTCGAGGGACGGATCCCCTTCCGGGCCGACCATTAGGATGAGGTCCTTACGTTTGAAGCCATACAGGAGGTGAGCGATGGCAAAAGCAAAGTTCGAGAGGACGAAACCCCATGTCAACGTCGGCACGATCGGTCACATCGACCACGGCAAGACGACGCTGACGGCCGCCATTACCAAGGTTCTGGCGACCAAAGGCCTGGCCAAGGCGCAGAGCTATGACGACGTCGCCAAGGCGGACGCCAAGATGTTCCGCCGGGACGCGACCAAGATCCTGACGGTCGCCCTGAGCCACGTCGAGTACGAGACCGAGAAGCGGCACTACGCCCACATCGATTGCCCCGGCCACGCCGATTACATCAAGAACATGATCTCCGGCGCCGCCCAGATGGACGGCGCCGTGCTGGTCGTCTCCGCGGCCGACGGGCCCATGCCCCAGACCCGCGAGCACATCCTGCTCGCCCACCAGGTCAACGTGCCGGCCATCGTCGTGTTCATGAACAAGTGCGACCTCGTCGACGACCCCGAGATCCTCGACCTGGTCGAGCTCGAGGTCCGCGAGCTGCTGTCGAAATACGACTTCCCCGGCGACAAGCTTCCGGTCATCCGCGGCAGCGCCACCAAGGCGGCGGAAGACGTCAACGGCGAGGGCGCCAAGTGCATCTGGGAGCTGGTCAAGGCCATGGACGACTACATCCCCGAGCCCCTGCGCGAGGTCGACAAGCCCTTCCAGATGGCCATCGAGGACGTCTTCTCGATCACCGGCCGCGGCACGGTCGTGACGGGCCGCGTCGAGCGCGGCGTCGTCAAGGTCGGCGACGAAGTCGAGATCGTCGGGCTCCGCGAGACCCGCAAGACGGTCGTCACGGGCGTCGAGATGTTCCGCAAGCTCCTCGACCAGGCCCAGGCCGGCGACAACATCGGGGCCCTGCTCCGCGGCGTCGGCAAGGACGAGGTCGAGCGCGGCCAGGTCCTGGCCAAGCCCGGCTCGATCACCCCGCACCGGAAGTTCCGGGCCCAGGTCGTCGCCCTGACCAAGGAAGAGGGCGGGCGGCACACGCCGTTCTTCAAGGGCTACCGGCCGCAGTTCTACTTCCGGACGACCGACGTGACCGGGTCCGTCAAGCTCCCCGACAACGTCGAGATGGTCATGCCCGGCGACTCCGTCAACCTGGAGATCGAGCTGATCACCGACGTGGCCATGGAGAAGGCCCTGCGCTTCGCCATCCGCGAGGGCGGCCGCACGGTCGGCGCCGGGACCGTCACCGAGATCATCGAGTAACCGCGAGCGCCGCCGAGGGTCCGCCGGGCCGCGGGGCCCGGGCCAGGGATTCGGAGAACAGAGGAACGAACGATGGAAAAAATCAGAATCCGCTTACAGTCCTTCGACCACCGCCTGCTCGACCAGTCCGTCAAGGACATCGTCATCAAGGCGAAACGCACCGGCGCCAGCGTCGCCGGCCCCATCCCCCTGCCGACGCGCATCCACAAGTTCTGCGTCCTCCGTTCCCCGCACGTGGACAAGAAGTCGCGGGAGCATTTCGAGATGCGGATCCACAAGCGGCTCATCGACATCAGCGAATACAACAACGAGACGATCGAGGAGCTCCAGAAGCTCGATCTGCCGGCCGGGATCGACGTCGAGATCCAGGCCTACGGGGCGGGAGAGTGACCATGATCCAGGGACTGATCGCCAAGAAGATCGGCATGAGCCAGCAGTTCGACGACGCCGGCAACGTCGTCCCCGTCACCGTCCTCAAGGCCGGGCCGTGTACGGTCATCCAGAAGAAGACGCCCGACAAGGACGGCTACACGGCCGTCCAGCTGGGCTTCGTCGAGGAGCGGGCCGTCCGCAAGCCCAGCAAGCCCCAGACGGGGCACTTCAAGCGGGCCGGCGTCCCGGTCGTCCGCAAGCTCCAGGAGTTCGGCTGTACCGACCCCGCCGCCGTCAAGGAAGGCGACCAGGTCTTGGTCGACATCTTCGAGATCGGCGAGACCATCGACGTCGTCGGGACAAGCAAGGGCAAGGGCTTCGCCGGCGTCGTCAAGCGGCACCATTTCCGCGGCGGCGGCGCGGCCCACGGCTCCATGTTCCACCGGGCGCCCGGCTCGATCGGCGCCTCGTCCTACCCCTCGCGCGTCGTCAAGGGCATGCGCATGGGCGGCCATATGGGGGCCGAGCGGGTCACGGTCCGCAAGCTCCAGGTCGTCGCCACGGACAAGGACCTGAACCTCCTCCTGGTCAAGGGCGCGGTGCCCGGGGCCAAGGGGGGCTACGTCCTGATCCGGAAAGCCGCGTCCGTTCCCGCGCGGCCGAAGTGAACGGGAAAGAAGGCACCATGGCGAAACTCGACATCATCGACAGAAGCGGCCAGGCGGCCGGCCAGGTGGAGCTGCCGGAGGGCGTCTTCGACGGCGCCGCCGGGCGCGACCACCTGATCTACGAGGCCGTCGTCAGCTATCGGGCCAACCAGCGCCAAGGCACGGCGGCGACCAAGACCCGGGCCTCCGTCAGCGGCGGCGGCAAGAAGCCCTGGCGGCAGAAGGGCACCGGCCGGGCCCGCGTCGGCAGCACGCGCTCACCTCTGTGGAAGAAAGGCGGGACGGTCTTCGGGCCTCAGCCCCGCGATTATTCCTACGAGCTGCCGAAGAAGGCCCGCCGGGGCGCCCTGCGCGCCGCCCTGGCCCGGAAGCACGCCGCGGGGGAGCTCGTCGTCGCGAGCGAGCTCGAGGTCAAGGAGCCCCGGACGAAGGAGGCCGTCGCCCTGCTCAAGGCGTACAAGATCGAGGCGGCCCTCCTCGTCGACACGGCCGACAACGCCAACCTCTTCCGGGCGGTCCGCAACCTGCCCCGGATCAAGGCGGTCGACGTCTCCGGCCTCAACATCTACGACGTCCTCGCCCACAAGTCCGTCGTCTTCAGCCGGCGGGCGTTCGAGGCCGTTCTGGAGAGATTGACGTGATCAAAGACCCTCACAAGATCATCATCCGCCCGGTGATCACGGAGAAGACGACCCGGCTCAAGGCCACGAGCGGGGTCATCTGCTTCGAGGTCGCCCGGGGCGCCAACAAGATCGAGATCAAGCGGGCCATCGAGCAGCTGTTCAAGACCAAGGTCGCCGAGGTCCGCACCCAGGCGAAGGCGGGCAAGGTCCGCCGGGTCGGCCGCCACGCGGGCAAGACGAAGGACTGGAAGAAGGCCTACGTCCGGCTGTGCGAAGGCGAGAAGCCGATCGAATACTTCGAGGCGGCGTAACATGGGCATCAAAACCTACCGGCCAAGGACCCCCGGCCTGCGCCACAGGACGGGCAATCGCTACGACGAGCTGAGCGGGGACCGCCCCTACAAGCCCCTGCTCGTGTCCCTGTCCAAGTCGGGCGGCCGCGACAGCCGCGGCCGGCTGTCGATGCGGAACCGGGGCGGCGGGCACAAGCAGCTCTACCGGGTCGTCGACTTCAAGCGGGACAAGATCGGCATCCCCGGCACGGTCGAGACCGTCGAGTACGATCCCAACCGGTCCTCCTTCATCTCCCTCGTGAAGTACCGCGACGGCGAGCGGCGCTACATCATCTACCCCGCCGGGCTCCGGGTCGGGCAGGAGATCGTCTCGACCGACCGCCAGGCCGACATCCTGCCGGGCAACGCCATGCCCCTGCGCTTCATCCCGCTCGGGACCGTCATCCACAACATCGAGCTGCGCAAGGACAAGGGCGGCCAGGTCGCCAAGTCCGCCGGGGCGGGCGCCCAGATCCTGGCCAAGGAAGGGGACTACGCCCAGGTCCGGCTGCCGTCCTCGGAGATCCGCAAGGTCCACCTGGACTGCCGGGCGACGATCGGCCAGATCGGCAACGCCGACCATTCGAACATCAGCGTCGGCAAGGCCGGCCGGAGCCGCTGGAAAGGCATCCGGCCGCACGTCCGCGGCACGGCCATGAACCCCATCGACCATCCGCACGGCGGCGGCGAGGGCAAGGCCAAGGGCGGCCGCCATCCGGTCAGCCCGACGGGCATCCCGACCAAGGGCTACAAGACCCGCCAGAACAAGCGGACCCAGGCCTTCATCGTCCGCCGCAGGAGCAAGTAACCATGAGCAGATCCCTCAGCAAGGGCCCCTTCATCGACGGCCACCTCCTGGAGAAGGTCCAGGCCCTGTCGACGCCGGCGGGCAAGCGCCAGATCATCAAGACCTGGTCGCGCCGGTCGACGATCATCCCCGAGATGGTCGGCATGACCATCGGCGTCCACAACGGCCGCAAGTTCATCCCGGTCTTCGTCACCGAGAACATGGTCGGGCACAAGCTCGGCGAGTTCTCCCCGACCCGGCACTTCAAGGGCCACACCTCCCGGACCGCCAAGCAGCTCAAGGTGGGCAAGACATGAGCGCCCCGGCCCCCCTCTCCCACGCCGTCGCCCGCTGGGTCCGGATGAGCCCGCAGAAGGGCCGTCTCGTGGCCGACCTCGTCCGTGACCGCTACGTCGGCGAGGCCCTGACCATCCTGCGCTTCAGCGAGCGGAAGAAGATCAGCGCCATCCTCGAGAAGGTCCTGCGCTCGGCCATCGCCAACGCCCAGCAGAAATCGCCCCAGGTGGACGTCGACACCCTCTACATCTCGCGGATCCAGATCAACGGCGGCCCGATCGCCAAGCGCATCCGCCCGGCGCCCCAGGGCCGGGCCTACCGCATCCAGAAGCGGACCAGCCACGTCCATATCTACTTGAACGAAAAGGGGAAATGACCGTGGGACAGAAGACACACCCGTACGGATTCCGGCTCGGATTCAACAAGCCCTGGTCGTCCCGCTGGTTCGCCAAGGGCCCGGACTACGCCCGCCTCATCCACGAGGACCTGGGGATGAAGAAGGCCATCAAGGAGAAGTACTTCCACGCCGGCATCGCCGGCGTCGACGTCGAGCGCGTCGGCCCCAAGATCCGGGTCATCATCCACACGGCCCGGCCCGGCATCATCATCGGCCGCGGCGGCAAGGAGATCGAGAGCCTCAAGGCCTATCTCGAATCGATCGCCAAGCGCGACGTCTATGTCGACATCCGCGAGGTCGACAAGCCCGAGCTCAACGCCCTTCTGGTCGGGGAGAGCATCGCCGTCCAGCTCGAGAAGCGCATCGCCTACCGGCGGGCCATGCGCAAGGCCGTCGAGTTCGCCCTGAAGATGGGGGCCAAGGGCATCAAGGTCATGTGCGCCGGCCGCCTCGGCGGCGTCGAGATCGCCCGCTCCGAATGGTACCTCAAGGGCCAGCTCCCGCTCCAGACCCTCAAGGCCGACATCGACTTCGCCTTCACCGAGGCCTTCACGACCTACGGCCAGATCGGCATCAAGGTCTGGGTCTATCGGGCCGACGTCGAGAAGCCCAAGATGACCTCCCAGATGGCCGAGGTCGAGGAGATCTAGCCATGTTGATGCCCGCGAAAGTCAAATTCCGCAAGCAGCAGCGGGGGCGCATGCGGGGCACGGCCCTGCGCGGCGGCACGCTGACCTTCGGCGAGTTCGGCCTCCAGGCCACCGAGCCCGGCTGGCTGTCCTCCCGGCAGATCGAGGCCGGCCGCATCACCATCACCCGGCACATGAAGAGGAAGGGCAAGCTCTGGATCCGGACCTTCCCTTGGAAGTCGGTCACCAAGAAGCCGACCGAGGTCCGGATGGGCAAGGGCAAGGGCGACCCGGAAACCTGGGTCGACGTCATCCGGCCGGGCAAGATCCTGTTCGAGGTCGAAGGCATCGGCCTGGCCGAGGCCCGGGAGGCCATGCGCCTGGCCGCCCACAAGCTGCCGATCAAGACGCGGTTCATCTCCCGGGAACAGAGGGAGCTCAGATGAAGATCAAGGTACTCAGCGAACTGTCGGTCGAGGAGCTGAAGCACAAGGAAGGGGAGCTCGTCGACCAGCTCTTCAAGCTCCGCTTCCAGAAGTCCCTCGGCCAGCTCGAGAGCCCGATGAAGATCAAGACCATCAAGAGGGACATTGCCCGGATCAAGACGCTCTTGAACCGGGTCCCGACGGCCACGGAGTAGCCCATGGACACCCCCAAGACAGCACGGAAGACGACCAAGATCGGGACCGTCATCGCCCGGAAGATGCAGAAGACGGTCACGGTCCAGGTGGAGCGGCAGGTCCGCCACCCCCTCTACCGGAAGACCATCCGGAGGAAGCAGACGTTCCTCGTCCACGATGAGGCCGGGGCCTGCAAGGTCGGCGACGTCGTCCGCATCATCGAGACGCGGCCGGTCAGCAAGACCAAGCGCTGGCGCGTTTGCGCGGTCATCGGCCTGACGCCGGAGCTGACGGCCAGCCCGATCGCGGAGAACCCGCTGGAGATCGAGACGGCCGGCGCGGACGAGACGGCCGGGACGGCCCCGGCCGAGCCCGGGACGGGAGAGCCCCAATGATCCAGATGCGCACGATGCTCAAGGTCGCCGACAATTCCGGCGCCCGGCGGATCCAGGCGATCACGCCGCTCGGCGGCAGCGTCGGCCGGGTGGCCCGGATCGGGGACATCATCTCGGCGACCGTCAAGGAAGCCGACCCGGAGAGCAAGGTCCAGAAGGGCAAGGTCATCCGGGCCGTCGTCGTCCGGACGCGCAAGGAGCTCCGCCGCCGGGACGGCTCCTACATCCGCTTCGAGGACAACGCCGCCGTCATCATCGACAAGGCCGGCGAGCCCGTCGGCACCCGCGTCTTCGGCCCGGTCGGGCGCGAGCTCCGGGAGCGGAAGTTCACCAAGATCATCTCCCTCGCGCCGGAGGTCCTCTGATGCCTAAGATCGCGCTCAAGAAGAACGACCTCGTCGTCGTCGTCCGGGGCAAGGACAAGGGCAAGCAGGGCAAGGTCCTGAAGCTCTTCCCCGAGACCAACCGGGTCATCGTCGAGAGGATCAACTTCGTCAAGCACTTCGTCAAGGCCGACCGCAGCAAGAACCAGCAGGGCGGGGTCATGGAGAAAGAGGCGCCCATCGCCGTGTCCAACGTCATGCTCTACTGCTCGGAGTGCGGCCAGGGCGTCCGGGCCCGCAGCCGGCGCCTCGAGGACGGCAGCAAGATCCGGCTCTGCCACCGCTGCGAGACCCTGATCGAGAAGCAGAAGTGAGGATGCGCCCATGAGCCGCTTATACGAGAAGTACCGCAAGGACGTGGTCCCGGCGCTCCAGGAGGAGCTCGGCATCACCAACGTCATGGCCGTGCCCCGCCTGGTGAAGATCATCGTCAACGTCGGGGTCGGCGACGCCATCACGAACATCAAGCTCCTGGACACGGCCAAGGCCGAGCTGGCCCAGATCACCGGCCAGCTGCCGGGCGTCGGGCGGGCCAAGAAGTCGATCTCGGCCTTCAAGCTGAGGAAGGGCCAGCCGATCGCCTGCTACGTCACGCTCCGCAGCCGGCGGATGTACGAGTTCTTCGACCGGCTGGTCAACATCGTCCTGCCCCGGGTCCGGGATTTCCGCGGCGTGCCGGCGACGTCCTTCGACAGCCGCGGCAACTACACCCTGGGGATGCGCGACCAGCTCGTCTTCCCGGAGATCGACTACACCAAGGTCGAGCGGCCCCGGGGCATGAACATCACCATCGTCACGACGGCCCGGACGGACAAGGAAGCCCTGGCCCTCCTCAAGAGGCTGGGCATGCCCTTCCGGGAATCCTGAGAATCGAGGTCCCTATGGCAACTAGCGCGCGAATGGCCAAGATGGTCCGCCAGCCCAAGTACGCGATCCGGGTGCGCCGCCGCTGCCGGCTGTGCGGGCGCCCGCGGGCCTATTACCGGAAGTTCGATCTCTGCCGCCTGTGCTTCCGCGCCCTCGCCCTGCGGGGCGAGATCCCGGGCGTGACCAAGTCGTCCTGGTGAGATCGGAGAAAGGAACACCCATGGACTCTTTATCGGACCTGCTCACCCGGATCCGCAACGCGGTGAAGTCCAAGAAGCGGGAAGTCAACATCCCCTCCTTCCGCCTGGGGGTCGAGGTCGTCAAGATCCTCAAGGAGGAGGGCTACGTCAAGAACTACAAGGTCATCGACGACAAGAAGCAGGGCGTCCTCAACGTGACGCTCAAGTACACCGAGGACAACCGGAGCGTCATCAGCGGCCTCAAGCGGGTCAGCACGCCCGGCTGCCGGATCTACTGCACCGGGAGCTCCGTCCCCAAGGTCCTGGACGGCCTGGGCCTGGTCATCGTCTCGACGTCCCGCGGCGTCCTGACCGGCCGCGCCTGCGAGGAGCTGGGCACGGGCGGCGAAGTCCTCTGCAGCATCTGGTAGGCGGGGAGAGAGGGTACCATGTCGAGAGTCGGGAAAAAACCCATCGCCATCCCGGCGGGCGTGACCGTCACGGTCCACCCGGACCGGATCGACTTCGAGGGCCCGAAGGGCCGGCTGACCACGCCGCTGCGGCCGGGCATCACGGCCGCCCTCGAGGGCGGGAGCCTGGTCCTGAGCCGGGCGGACGCGTCCAAGGCCGGCGGGGCCAACCACGGCCTCGGCCGGGCCCTGGCCCACAACGCCGTCGTCGGCGTCAGCGCGGGCTACGTCAAGCAGCTCGAGATCGTCGGGGTCGGCTACAAGGCCAAGATCGAGAAGGGCAAGCTCGAGATCAACCTGGGCTATTCCCGGCCGATCGTCTACGCCATCCCCGAGGGGATCGAGATCGTCGCCGAGAAGCCGACCCTGCTGACGGTCCGGGGCATCGACCGGCAGAAGGTCGGCCAGGTGGCGGACGACATCAAGAGCCTGCGCCTCCCGGACCCCTACAAACAGAAGGGCGTCCGCTACCTCGGCGAGCGGCTCATCAAGAAAGAACGAAAGGCGGGAGTGACCGGTGCTTAAAGACAAGACAACCGAGCGTAAGGTCCGGGACGTCCGTCTCCGGAGGCGGATCCGCGAGAGGGTGAAGGGCACGCCGGAGCGGCCCCGCCTCCACGTGTTCAAGAGCAACGCCTACATCTACACCCAGGTCATCGACGACCTGAAGGGCGCCGTTCTGCTGACCGCGTCGACCCTGGAGAAGGACTTCCGGGCCCGGGCCAAGAGCTCCAAGAACAAGGACGCCTGCGTCCGGCTCGGCGAGCTGCTGGGCCAGCGCCTCAAGGCGGCCAAGATCGACAAGATCGTGTTCGACCGGGGGACCCACCCCTATCACGGCCGCATCCAGACCCTCGCGGAGGCCATCCGCAAGGAAGGCATCCGGTTCTAGGCGGACGGACCAGCAAGGAGAGACACACGTGGACGATCGCAGACACACCAGGAAAGTCGGGGTCCTCGACGAAGAGGGCATGGAGCTCAAGGACCAGGTCATATCCATCCGCCGGGTCACGAAGGTCGTCAAGGGCGGCAAGAACCTGAGCTTCTCGGCCCTCGTCGCCGTCGGCGACGGGCGCGGCCGGGTCGGCATCGGCAAGGGCAAGGCCCGGGAAGTGCCCCAGGCCATCGCCAAGGGCGTCGAGGCGGCCCGCAAGAGCATGATCCGGGTGCCCCTGGCCGACACGACCATCCCGCACCTCGTCAAGGGCGTCGACGGCGCCGGCCTGGTCGTCCTGCGCCCCGCCTCCAAAGGCACCGGCGTCATCGCCGGCGGGGCGGTGCGGGTCATCATGCAGTTGGCGGGGATCCGGGATATCCTGACCAAGTCCATCCGCAGCAGCAATCCCATCAGCGTCGCCAACGCGACCCTGGACGCCCTGCGGCGCATCCGGAACCCCGAGGACGTGGCCAAGATCCGCGGAAAGGCGAAAGGTGCGCTATGACCGACGTTGCGAAAAGACCCCAGAAGGCGCCTAAGCGCACCGAGCCGGCGGCGGGCGGGACGTTCGTCAAGGTGACGCTCGTCCGCAGCCTCATCGGCACCCCCCGCGACCAGCGGGAGACGGCCAAGGGCCTGGGCCTGCGGAAGCCCCAGTCGAGCGCGGTCCTCGAGGACACGCCCGCGGTCCGGGGCATGATCCGCAAGATCGTCCACGCCCTCAAAGTGGAAACGGTGGAGAAGCCATGAACCTCAGCAACCTGAAACCGGCCCGAGGATCGAGGAAAGACCGGAAGCGCGTCGGGCGCGGGCCCGGATCCGGCCACGGCAAGACCGCCGGAGCGGGCAGCAAGGGCCAGCTCCAGGGCAGCGGCTATTCCCGCAAGCGCGGCTTCGAGGGCGGCCAGATGCCCCTGACCCGGCGCATCCCGAAGCGGGGCTTCACCAACATCTTCCGCGACGAGATCGCCGTCGTCAACCTGGACCGCCTGGCCAAGCTCCGGAGCGAGGAGATCGGCCCGCCGGAGATGGCCGAGCACCGCCTGATCCGCAAGGCCACCGACCGGGTCAAGGTGCTCGGGCGGGGCGAGCTCGCGGCGGCCAAGACCGTGCGGGCCCACGAGTTCTCCGCTTCGGCGGTGAAGAAGATTGAGGCCAAGGGCGGCCAGGCCGTCGTCATCGGGAAAGGCCAATGTTAGACAGCATCCGCAACATCTTCAGCATCCCCGAGCTGCGGAAGAGGGTCATCTTCACCCTCCTCCTGCTCGCGGTCTACAGGATCGGCGGCCAGCTCCCCATCCCCGGCCTCAGCGCCGCGGCCCTCAAGGAGTTCTGGCAGTCCCAGCAGGGCTCCCTCTTCGGCTTCATCGACCTCTTCTCGGGCGGGAACATGTCCCGGATGACCATCTTCGCCCTGGGCATCATGCCCTACATCAGCTCGTCCATCATCCTCCAGCTGCTGACCGTCGTCTGGCCCTACCTCGAGCGGCTGTCCAAGGAGGGCGAGCTCGGCCGGAAGAAGATCACCCAGTACACCCGCTACGGCACGATCGTGATCTGCCTCGTCCAGGGCATCGGCATCGCCTTCTTCCTCCAGAACCTGACCAGCCCGGCCGGGGCGCCCATCGTGCCCAATCCGGGCTGGGGCTTCATGCTGATGACCGTCCTGACGCTGACGACCGGCACGGTCTTCGTCATGTGGCTCGGCGAGCAGATCTCGGAGCGGGGCATCGGCAACGGCATCTCGCTCATCATCTTCGCCGGCATCGTCGTCGACTTCCCGAGCGGCTTCCTGGGCCTGGTCTCCGGCCTGCGGACGGGGGAGATGGACCCGCTGAAGATGATCTTCCTCGGCGCCCTCATGGTCGCGGTCATCGGCTTCATCGTCTTCGTCGAGCGGGGCCAGCGCCGCATCCCCGTCTCCTACGCCAAGCGGGTCGTCGGCCGCAAGGTCTACGGCGGCCAGAGCACGCACCTGCCGCTCCGGGTCAACACCGGCGGCGTCATCCCGATCATCTTCGCCGCCTCGGTCATCACCATCCCGACAACCCTGGCCAACCTGATCAAGATCCCGTGGGTCCAGACGTTCGCCGCCCAGTTCCTCCCGGGCATGCCCCTCTACAACCTCGTCTACATCGCGGCCATCATCTTCTTCACCTATTTCTACATCTCGATCATCTTCAATCCGGTCGACGTGGCCGACAACCTCCGCAAGTACGGCGGCTTCATCCCCGGCATCCGGCCGGGCAAGAACACCTCCGACCACATCGACGACGTCCTCAGCCGGATCACCCTGGCCGGCGCGATCTACCTGGCCGCCGTGGCCATCCTGCCCGAGTTCCTGATCACCGGCTTCAGGGTCCAGGGCCTGCCCCTGATCGGCCCCTGGCTCGACGCCAACCTGCCCAAGTTCTTCACCGAGGGCCTGGGCATCAACTTCATGTTCGGCGGCACCTCGATCCTGATCGTCGTCGGCGTGGCCATGGACACGATGCAGCAGATCGAGGCCCAGCTGGTCATGCGGCACTATGACGGCTTCATGCGCCGAAGCCGCATCCGCGGGAGGCGCGGATGAGGGTCATCCTCCTGGGCGCGCCCGGAAGCGGGAAGGGGACCGTCGCCGAGGCCCTGCGCTCGGACCGCGGCTTCCCCAAGATCTCCACGGGAGACCTGCTCCGGGAGGCCGTCCGGGAGAAGACGCCCCTCGGCCTGGTCGCCGCGTCGCAGATGGGCCGGGGCGGCCTCGTCGACGACGCGACCGTGCTGGCCCTGCTCCGCCGGCGGCTGGACCGGGGCGATTGCGCCGGCGGCTACGTCCTCGACGGCTTCCCCCGGACCCTCAGCCAGGCCGACAGCCTGGACGCCCTGGGCCTCGCCGGCCCGGAGATCGTCTTCGACCTCCAGGTCCGGGACGAGGTCGTCCTCGAGCGGCTGGCCGGGCGGCGGTCGTGCCCCCGCTGCGAGGCCATCTATCATCTCGTCAACAAGCCGCCGAAGGTCCCCGGCGTCTGCGACGTCTGCGGCACGGCCCTGGTGCAGCGCCCGGACGACACCCCCGAGGTCATCCGGGAGCGGCTCAAGACCTATCATGCCAAGACCGAGCCCCTGATCGCCCGTTACGCGGCCAAGGGCACGCTCTGCCGGATCGACGGCAACCGCGCGGCCGGCGAAGTCATCCGCGACGTCCGCCGGGTCCTCGACGACGCCCTGGGGCGGCCGGCCGGGGCGGAGAGGTGACGATGATCACGCTCAAGTCCGCGACCGAGCTCGAGGCCATGCGCCGGAGCAGCGCCATCGTGGCCGCCGTCCTGGGCGAGCTCGAGCCCCTGATCAAGCCGGGCATCCGGACGCGCGACCTCGACCTCTACGCCGAGAAGAGGACCCGCGAGTTCGGCGCCGTGCCGGCCTTCAAGGGCTACCGGGGCTACCCCGCGTCGGTCTGCATCTCGGTCAACGAAGAGGTCATCCACGGCATCCCTTCGGGGCGCCTCCTCCAGGAGGGTGACATCGTCAGCCTCGACTTCGGCGTCCTCTACGAGGGCTTCTACAGCGACTCGGCCCTGACCGCGCCCATCGGCCGGGCCTCGGCCGAGGCCCTGAAGCTCATCGCCGCGGCCGAACGGTCCTTTTTCAAGGGTCTCGAGCAGATGAAGGAGGGCAACCGCCTGTCGGACATCTCGGCGGCCATCCAGGAGTCGGTCGAGAGCGAGGGCTTCTCGGTCATCCGCCAGTTCGTCGGCCACGGCATCGGCCGGGCGCTCCACGAGGAGCCCCAGGTCCCCAATTTCGGGGCGCCGGGGCGCGGCCCGAAGATCCGGCCCGGCCTGACCCTGGCCATCGAGCCGATGATCGCCGCCGGCGGCTCGGAGGTGGAGATCCTGGAGGACGGCTGGACGGCCGTCACCCGGGACCGCCGCCCGGCCGCCCATTACGAGCATACCGTGGCCCTGACCGAGAACGGCCCCGAGGTCCTCAGCGCGAGGACGCCCGGCGCCCGGCCGGGGGACCGCCCGGTCAAGGAGAGCCCGCATGCCTAGACAGGACATGTTCGAAGCCGAAGGCGTCGTCCTGGAGACGCTGCCGAACGCCATGTTCCGGGTCGAGCTCCAGAACAAGCACGTCATCCTGGCCCACATCTCGGGGAAGATGCGCAAGCACTTCATCCGCATCCTGCCGGGCGACCGGGTCCTCCTGGAGCTGTCGCCGTACGACCTGACCAAAGGCCGGATCACCTATCGATTCAAGTAAAAGGACGGGACGATGAAAGTCAAAGCCTCCGTGAAGAAGATCTGCCGGAACTGCAAGATCGTCCGGCGCAAGGGCGTGGTGCGGGTCATCTGCTCCAACCCGAGGCACAAACAAAAACAGGGATAGACGAGGTACCCCATGGCAAGAATCGCAGGCATCACCCTCCCGCCGGACAAGCGCATCGAGGTCGGGCTGACCTACATCTACGGCATCGGCCGGTCCAAGAGCCGCCAGATCCTCGACGAGGCCAAGATCGACCGGAACAAGAAGGTCAAGGCCCTGGCCGAGGACGAGATCAACAAGATCCGCCAGATCATCGAGAAGCGGGAGAAGATCGAGGGCGACCTCCGCAAAGAGGTCACCATGAACATCAAGCGGCTGGTGGACATCGGCTGCTACCGCGGCCTCCGGCACAAGAAGAAGCTGCCGGTCCGGGGCCAGCGGACCAAGACCAACGCCCGGACCCGCAAGGGGAGCAAGGGCCAGCGGATCAAGAAGCTCAAAGAGAAGGCCGCGTAAGGAGGGCCAGCCGCCATGCCGCCAAAAACGAGCGCCAAGAAAAAGAAGACCCGCCGGGAGATCGGATTCGGGGTGGCCCACATCCAGTCCACCTTCAACAACACGATCATCACCATCACCGACAACGTCGGCGCGACGGTCGTCTGGGCCAGCGCCGGCACGTCCGGCTTCAAGGGGGCCCGCAAGGGGACGCCCTTCGCCGCCCAGCTCGCGGCCAAGGACGCCGCGACCAAGGCCCGGGAGTTCGGCGTCCGCTACGTCGACGTCCGGCTCAAGGGGCCCGGCGCGGGGCGGGAGTCGTCCATCCGGGCCATGCAGGCCGCCGGCCTGGAGATCAAGTCCATCAAGGACGTGACGCCGATCCCGCACAACGGGTGCCGGGTCCGCCGCCGGCGGCGGGTCTGAGGGCCGGAAGGAGACCATCATGGCGAAATACCAAGGAGCCGATTGCCGGCTCTGCCGCGTCGAGAAGAACAAGCTCTATTTCAAGGGCGCCAAGTGCCTGACCGACAAGTGCCCCCTCGAACGGAGGGCCTATGCCCCGGGGCAGCACGGCCGCTCGCGCAAGAGGGTGCTGGGCTACGCCATCCAGCTTCGCGAGAAGCAGAAGCTCAAAAGATATTACGGCATGTCGGAGGAGCAGTTCCGCTTCTTCTTCGACCGGGCCGAACGGCAGAAGGGCGTCACCGGCGAGAACCTCCTGTCCATGCTCGAACGGCGTTTCGACAACGTCGTGTTCCTGCTCGGGTTCTCCCTGTCCCGGGGCCACGCCCGCCAGCTCATCGGCCACGGCCATTTCCGGCTCAACGATCACAAGGCCGACATCCCGTCCGCGCTGGTCAAGCCGGGCGACGTCATCGCCCTCCGGGTCCGATCGGCCAAGAGCCCGGACATCCAGGCCGTGGCGGCCTCGAACCGCTCCAAGACCGTGCCCGCCTGGCTGGAGATGGACTGGGAGAGCCTGAAGGGCCGGGTCCTGGCGCTGCCGACGCGCGCCGACGTCACCCTGCCGGTCGAGGAACACCTGGTCGTCGAGCTGTACTCCAAGTAAGGAGGAGATCACATGACAGAGTCGAATTTTCAGAGACCCAAGTTCTTGGAGTGCGATTACGAGACGCTGACCGGCCAGTACGGCCGCTTCCTGGCCCAGCCGTTCGAGCGGGGCTACGGCGTCACCGTGGGCAACGCCCTCCGGCGCATCCTGCTCTCCTCGATCACCGGCGCGGCCATCACGGCCGTGCGCATCCAGGGCGTCCTCCACGAGTTCTCGACCATCCCCGGGGTGGTCGAGGACGTCACCGACATCATCCTCAACCTCAAGTCGATCCCGTTGAAGTCCAGGGCGGACGGGCCCAAGCGGATGACGATCAAGAAGACCGGACCGGCCACGGTCACGGCCGCCGACATCGCCCATGACCCGGACATCGAGATCCTCGACCGCGACGTCTCCGTCGCCTCGCTCGACACCGACGGGACCCTGGACGTCGAGATGGTCGTCAAGAACGGCCGCGGCTACGTCCCGGCCGACCAGAACTTCGACGAGGACCAGAGCCTCGACTACATCCCGCTCGACTCCTCCCACTCGCCCGTGCTCAAGGTCAACTACAAGGTCGAGCCGGCCCGCGTCGGCAAGCGGATCGATTACGAGAGCCTGACCCTCGAGGTCTGGACGACCGGGGCCGTCCGGCCCATGGACGCCCTGTCGCAGGCGGCCAAGCTCATGCGCGACCACCTCGGCATCTTCCTCAACGTCGTCGACGAGCCGCTCGAGCGCGACTCCTCGCCGTCGAAGAAGGAGATCCCGTTCCTCGGCCAGGCCGACGTCCTGGCCAAGACGATCGACCACCTGGAGCTCTCGGTCCGCTCCAACAACTGCCTCCGCTCGGCCGGCATCGAGCGGATCTACGAGCTCGTGCTGAAGTCCGAGGACGAGCTGCTCAAGACCAAGAACTTCGGCCGCAAATCCCTTGCCGAGATCAAGGAGACCCTGGCCAATCTGAACCTCGGGCTGAATCTCGAGCTTCACCCCCGCCTGATCGAGCGGATCCAGGCGGAGGTCAAGGCCAGCGCGCCCGAGAAGGAGACGGAGGCATGAGGCACCAGGTCAAAAGAGGGAATCTGGGGCGGAACACCGCCCACCGCCGGGCGCTCCTGCGCAACCTCGTGACGTCCTTCCTCGAGCGGGAGCGGATCCGGACGACCTTGACCAAGGCCCGGGAGACCCGGCCCATCGCCGAGAAGATGATCACCCTGGCCAAGCGCGGGACCCTCCATGCCCGGCGCCAGGCCCTGGCCTATATGACCAAGGAAGAGGCGGTCAAGAAGCTGTTCGAGGACATCGGGCCCCGCTTCGCCGAGCGCCCGGGCGGCTACACCCGGATCGTCAAGCTCGACCGCCGGGCCGGCGACGGGGCCGCCATGGCCATGCTCGAGCTGGTCGGCTCGGAGTTCAAGGCCAAGGCCAAGAAGAAGAAAAAGGACGCCAAGAAGCCCGCGGCGAAGTAGCGCTCTTCCGGGGACAGGTCCACCTCGTACGTGTCCCCATTTTTTTGCCCAAGATCCCCTGGCAGGGGACACGTCAGCGGAGCTATCTATCCCGATATTTCGCAGAAATCCGGCGGAGATACATGGAGCCGGATTTCTGCTCCGTTCGCTCCGCTCACTTCGGTCGGCGGGCGGCCTGGTAGATCTTGTCCCAGCGCTCTTCCTTGAGATCGTCGATCCGGACGCAGGGCGTCGCGTAGGTCGTGGCGTTGATGAACAGCCGGTCGTCGATCATCAGCCCGACGTGGCTGATCTTGTCGAGGGCCCGCCCGAAGAAGACGAGATCCCCGGCCCGGGCCTGGTCCTTGGGGACCTCCAGGAGCCCGCTGTCGGTCATCTGGATGTCGGCGTCGCGCAGGATGGGGATGCCGGACATCTTGTAGACGAGCTGGACGAATCCGGAGCAGTCGACGCCGAGCGGGGAAGTCCCGCCCCAGAGGTAGTTGATCCCGAGGAAGCGCTTCGACAGGGCGATCATGTCGGCCACGGGTCGGCGCGGCCAGGTCCAGGGCGCCTCGCGAACGTCGCCGTCGCCCTGTTGGATCCAGGCCCTGTGGCCGCAGGGCAGGACGACCTCGAGCCAGCGCTCGCCTTTCTCGCCGACGACCTCGAGGACGGCGCTGATGGGGGCGACCTTGAGCGGCTTGTGCTTGGTGACATCGGGTTCGCGGTAGGCGTTGGCCATCAGGGCGGAGACGACAAAGACTTTCCCGGCCGAGGCGTAGGGCTTGTCGCCCGGCGCGAGGACGCGCAGGGACGAGGCCTTGACCCAGCCTTGGTAGGCGTCGGGGGTCTCGATCTGGGCCCAATCCTCGCCGGCGGCGTTCTTCTCGGTCTTCAGGACCTTGACGTTCTCGCCGAGCTTGGCCTGGCTGACGACGTCGATGTCCTCGGTGGCGCTCCGGAACATGTTCTCGACGGAGCTCTTCACGACGGCCGTGACGGGGCCGGCCGGGTCTTGGCCGACCAGGGCCAGGGCGGGGGAGAGGGCGATCAAGAGAGCCGAGATCAGGACCTTGGCCATATGGCACCTCCTCGCGAATATCCGAAGGACTATCATAGCCCTACTAAATCCGGGACACAATACCATTTTCCGAATTTCCCCGCCGAATCTCCCCCAGGCCTGGTCGGCAGAGACTTATCGGGAATTCGGAAAATGGTATTGTGTCCCCGATTTCTATTATAATGCCCGGAAGAGAGGTGCCCCATGGATCGCAAAGAATTCCTCAAGCTCGGACTCACGGCGGCCGCCGGCACGATGTTGGCCGGCTGTTCGCCGGCCCCCCAAAGCCCCAAGGCCCCGTCCTCCGGCCCGGCGCGGCTGACGGTCAAGATCCACGACCTGAAGCTCCGCTATGCCTGGGGCCTGTCGCGCGGGACCTGGACGACGCGGACCAACGCCTTCATCCGTCTCGAGCGCGACGGCATCGTCGCCTACGGCGAGGCCGCCCCGATCGCCCGCTACAGCGAGACCGCCGAGAGCGCCGCGGCCTTCATCGAGAAAGCCCGGCCCATCCTGGACCGGGACCTCGGCGACTACGCGGTGCGCTTCGCCGAGATCGAGGCCCTCGGCCCCGGCGAGCACGCGGCCAAGGCCGCCCTCGACATCGCCATCCTGGACTGGGTCAGCAAGTCGCTCGGCCTCCCCCTCTGGCGGTTGCTCGGGCTCGGCCGGGACAAGGTCGTGACCACGACGTACACCATCGGCATCGACGAGATCCCGGTCATGCAGGAGAAGCTCCGGGAGGCCTCCGACTTCGGCGTCTACAAGATCAAGGTCGGCACGGCCGACGACCGGAAGATCATCGAGGCCATCCGCGAGGTCACGGACAAGCCCCTGCGGGCCGACGCCAACGAGGGCTGGAAGACCAAGGAAGAGGCCCTGGAGATGATCAACTGGATGGCCGGCCTCGGGGTCGAGCTCATCGAGCAGCCGCTCCCCGCGGCCCAGCTCGAGGACTACGCCTGGCTCAAGGACAGGGTCAAGATCCCGGTCTTCGCCGACGAGAGCCTGATCCTTCCCTCGGACCTGCCCCGGATCGCCCCGTACGTCCACGGCGTCAACGTCAAGCTGATGAAGTGCGGCGGCGTCCAGGAGGGCGTCAAGCTGGCGGCCATGGGCCGGGCCCTCGGGCTCAAGCTGATGATCGGCTGCATGATCGAGAGCTCGGTCGGCATCGCCGCCGGCGCGGCCGTGGCCTCGCTCTTCGACTACGCCGACCTCGACGGCACCCTGCTCATCTCGAACGACCCGTTCCGCGGCTTCGAGATCGTCAAGGACCGGCTCATCCTCGGCGACAAGCCGGGATTGGGCGTCGAGGACGGGCTCTTCTAGCCCGGACTATTCATAAAAACGCCGGTTTTCTCATAAGACAAGAAAACCCAAGACCGGCGTTTTTACCCTTCGGGCCGGCTCAGGACTTGCCGACTTCAATGACCAGCTTCTGGCCGACGGCGATGATGTCCGAGGAGATGTTGTTGGCGGCCTTGATCCTCTCCACGGTCGTCCCGTAGGTCTTGGCGATCTGGAAGAGGTTGTCCCCCAGCTTGACGATGTGCGTCACCGTCTCGCCCGGCTTCGCGGCGGGAGCCGGGGCCGCCGAGGAGGCTTCGACGCCGCCCCGCGAGGGGATGCGAAGGACCTGGCGCGGGCGGATGAGGTTCGAGCGGAGGCCGTTGAGGCTCATGATGGCGTTCACGGACGTCCGGTAGCGGCGGGCGATGGCCCCGAGGGTGTCGCCGGCCCGGACGGTGTACCGGTCCGTGACCACGTCCGGGGGGATATACTGGGGCAGGGAAGCGATGCAGGCCAGGCACTCGTCCCCGGAGCCGGCCGGCACGCGGAGGTCGTAGGGATAGTTGGGGGTCGAGTCGTGGCGGAGCTCGGAGTTGAGGGTGACGAGGAGGGCCGGGTCGAGGCCGAGGTTCTGGGACAGCGTGGCCAGCTTGACCGCCGCGTTGACCTTGACCGATTCGAATCGGAGCGGCGGGTCGGGCGCGGGCAGCTGGAAGCCGTACTTGGCCGGATCGCCGACGATGAGGAGCGTGGCGATGAACCGCGGCACGTGCCGGGCCGTTTCGAAGGGCAGGTTGGCGAAAATGTCCCAGAAGCTGTCGAAGTAGTCGACCTTCTGGGCCCGGATGACCCTCTGGACGGCCGCCTCGCCGCAGTTGTAGGCGGCGACGGCCGTCGTCCAGTCGCCGAACATGTCGTGGAGCTCGATCATGTACTGGATGGCGGCCCGCGTCGCCTTGACCGGGTCCATGCGCTCATCGACGTACTTGTCCTGCTTGAGGCCGTAGCGATAGCCGGTCGAGCGGATGAACTGCCACATGCCCAGGGCCCGGGCCCGGGACAGGGCCCGCGGCTTGAAGGCGCTCTCGATGAGCGGGATCCAGGCCAGCTGCTCCGGCAGACGCTCCCGGCGCAGCTCCTCGAGGATCATGTCCCGGTACAGGCCCGAGCGACGGAAGGCCTCCTCGAAGGCCCGTCTCTCCACGGTCTGGAACGACTTGATCTCGCGCTGGACCCACTGGTTCTCGACGAGCGGGATCGAGCCGTTGACCGATGAGGCCAGGGTCGTCCGGGAGACGGAGATCTTCTGGATGCGCTGGGCGATGAGGAGGCGGAGGTCCTGCTTTTCCTGGAGGAGCGGGGAGTCGGCCGGGACGGACATCCTGACGAGAAGGCCGTAGGCCTCGTCGAGCTTGGCCAGGGCTCCGTCCATATCCTCGCGCGCGATGGCCTCCTGGGCTTCCTCATAGGCCGCAAAGGCGTCTTCGAGAAGGGTCGCGGCGTCTTTTTCCGTCGCTTCTTCGCCGGCGGCCTGGGCCTGCCGGGCTTCCTCGCCGGCGGAAAGCGCGGCCTCGACGGCCGGTTCCGCGGGCTTGTCGGACTGCGACAGGGCCTCCGTGACGGCCGGGGGGGGGACCGGGTTGGGTGCGGTCGCCGCGGGCCGGGGTGTGGAAGAACAGGCCGCGAGCAGGAGAAGGACGAACGGGAAGGCGGCCCAGACGGGGGACAAGCGTCGTTGATACTTCATTTCAAACACGTTATATACCACAGACGCGGGGGACCGTCAACGCCGAAAGGGGGTATCCTGGGCTCAGGAGGCCCGGCGATGCCACTGCCAGGCCGTCCCGACGATCGTCTCGAGCGACGACAAGCGCGCTTTCCAGCCGAGCGCCTTCTCGGCCCTGGCCTTCGAGGCCAGGAGCACGGCCACGTCGCCCTGACGCCTGGCCGTGATGTCGTACGGGACCGGCCGGCCGGTCACTTTTTCGGCCGTCCGGATGACCTCGAGGACGGAGTGGCCTTCCTCGGTGCCGAGGTTGATGACATCGCCGGGACCGCCGGCGAGCAGGGATTTCAAGGCCAGGACGTGGGCCGCGGCCAGGTCGGTGACGTGGATGTAATCCCTGACGGCCGTCCCGTCGGGGGTGGGGAAGTCCCCGCCGAAGACCTGCAGCCGGGGTCTCTTCCCGAGCAAGCCAAGGAGGATGTTGGGCACGAGGTGGGTCTCGGGATCATGGCATTCCCCGGCCGTCCCGTCGACGGCCGCGCCCGCGGCGTTGAAGTAGCGGAGTGAGATCGAGCGCAGGCCGTGGGCCCGCTCGTAGTCGCGGAGGATCTCCTCGACCATGCGCTTGGCCCGGCCGTAGGGATTGGCCGGCCGCGTCGGGTGGTCCTCGGGGATGGGCGTCCGCTCCGGCTCCCCGTAGACGGCCGCGGTCGAGGAAAAGATCAGGGCCTCGGTCCCGGCCTCGATCATGGCGTCGAACAGGTTCAGGCTCGTTGTCAGGTTGTGGGTGTAGTATTTCCGGGGGTCGTCGAAGGACTCGCCGACCCGGATGAGGGAGGCGAAATGGAGGACCGCCCCGATCGGGCGCTCGCGGAAGACCCGCCGCAGGGCCTCCCGGTCGAGGAGGTCGGCCTTGACGAAGGGGACGGGGCCGATGAGCTCCTCGCGGCCGCTCGAGAGATTGTCGAGGACGAGGACCTCGAAGCCCTCGCGGACGAGCTCCTTGACCGTGTGCGAGCCGATGTAGCCGGCGCCGCCGGCGACGAGGACGGTCATGCGGCCGTCCTTTCGATGAGGCGCCGCGCCCGCTCGAGGCCCGCGGCCTTGGTCTCGAAGCGGTTGTCGAGCTGGGCCGCGTAGAGCTTCTTGAGGAGCCGCCCCATCTCCGGCCCGGGCGGAACGCCCAGCTTGATGAGGTCGCGGCCCATGACCAGGGGCTTGATGGTCTCCCGGCTGACCCGGAGCTCCTCGAACTTCTTGAACAGCCAGCGGGCCTGGCGGTCGAGGCCGCGGACGAGCCGCGCGCCCCGGCCGGCCCGGTCGGCCGCGTCGAGGAGGACGACCAGCTCGATCTCGCCCCGGACGTCCGCGGCCAGGCGGTTGAAGGCCTTCCGGGTGACCGCTTCGCGGTTGGTCCAGAGCTCCCCGGCCCGGTGGTGGGCCCGGATGAGCAGAGGGACCATGCGGCCGATGGGGTAGCCGTTCCAGGTCTGGACCTTGAACCGGAGAAGGACCCGGCGGGCCGCCCGCTCGCTCTGGATGTCATGGCCGGCGGAGGTCACGGCCATCCGGCCCCGCTTGTACTCCCAGCGCGTCGTGGCGGCCTTGCCGAGGTCATGATAGAGGGCCGCCAGAAGCAGGGCCAGGCGCCTCGGCTTCTCGAGCCCGGCCGACCTCCGGGCCAGGGCCGCGGCCTGATCGACGGTGAGCTTGGCGTGGGCCCAGACCGTGTGGTGGCCATGGGCGTCCCGCTCGGGATGGAAGAGGGGATCCTGGATGACCAGGGCCAGGGCCTGGAGCTCGGGGAACCATTGCTCGAGGACGCCGAGGCGGAACATCTCCTCGAGCCCGACCGACGGCCGGGGCGAATCGAGGAGCATCCGGAACATCTCGTCGTTGACCCGCTCGACGCTGAGGCCGGCCAGGTCGACGGCCCGGGCGGCGGGGTAGATCGAGGGATCGACCTTGAAGCCCAGGACCGAAGCGAAGCGGGCCACCCGGACGACGCGCAGGGGATCGTCCGGGAAGGCCTCGGGGTTGGTCAGGCGGATGCGCCGGGCCAGGGTGTCCCGGCGGCCCTCGAAGGGGTCGATGAGCGTTCCGTCCTCGAGGCGGAGGGCCATGCTGTTGACCCTGAAATCGCGGCGCTCGAGGTCCTTTTCGACCGGCAGGTCCGGGTCGGCGGCGACGACGATGTCCTTGTGGCTCCTCGCGCCCTCGGCTCCGGCCCGGTCGATCCGCGGCAGGGCGATGTCGTAGGTCCGGCCCCGGATCACGAACTTGATGATGCCGAAGCTCTTGCCGACGAGATCGACCCGGCCGTGCTTCTCGAGCCTGCGGACGATCCTCTCGAGCGGGCGTCGGGTGACGAGCAGGTCCACCTCCGGCGAGGGGCGGCCACGGACGAGGTCGCGGACGAAGCCGCCGACGGCGTAGACGTCGCGGCCGAAGAGCCGGACGAAGAGCGCCCGGTCGGGGAAGTCGAAGGCGAGCTTGGTCATTCCGCGGCCGGGAACTTCTCCAGGATATCCTTGACGGCGTCTTTGTGGACCATGAACATCAGGCACTTCAGGCGGATGTAGTCGTCCTGATAGAAGAAGTAGCCTTTGTGCTTGCCCCACCAGGCGTTCTCCCAGGAGTCCTTGACCAGGAACCAGTTGCCCGGGCCGGCCGACTCGAGGTAGCCGACGCAGTGGACGGCGTGGTCGTCGGTCGAGGAGCCGTTGGTGAAGCGGTATTCGCGGCTGGACTGGTCGATGTACGACGAGGGGATGTCGAAGGTGGGCACCATGGCCAGGTCGCTCGCGCCGCTGTAGCCGGGCTCGGAGAAATCGACGGCCAGGGTCGCCGTGTAGCCCTTGCGCAGGGCCCGGAGCAGGGACAGGGAGTATTCGTAGAGGGGCAGGTTGTGGTACCCGCGGCGGCGCGCCCAGTTGTCGGGGACGCGGAATTCCCCCCGCCTGTAGAAGGGGATATGCATGAAGCTGACGAAAGAGACGTAGTCGTCGGGCGCGAGCCCGAGCGAGGCCAGGTATTCGAGGGGCGTGAGGGAGCGGCCGTCGACGTCGATCCGGGCCGGGGGGCGACCCAGGTGCTTGTCCAGGATGGCCCGGACCCCGGCGATCGCGGCCGTCTCGTCCCAGGCGTTCTTGGCCGCGAGGTCTCTCAGGTGATCGCGGTACTCGCGGAAGAGGGCCGCGTGGTCGTGGGCGGTCCGGCCGTCGAGGAGGCCCGTGTAGTCGGAGTCGCGGACGATCCCGTATTGCTTGACCCGGGCCAAGGCCGAATCGGGCTGGGAGCCCTGGCCGAGGTAGGAATTCCCCTTCTCCCGGATGAAGCGGCGGGCCTTTTCGACATACTCCCAATAGACCGTGTGCAGGGGAGACAGCCTGACCTCGGCCCGTCCGCGCCGCCGCAGCTCGGATTCGAGGAAGGAAGTGGCCGCGAACGACCAGCAGGCCCCTGTCCGGCCCTGCGGGACGGGCGGCAGATGGAAGGACCTGGTGAACTCGAGGGGGCCGGCGGGATGGGGGAATCCCGTGAGGTCGGCCGCGAGGAAAGCCGGGTCCCCGCCTTCGGGCCTTTCGGGAACGTAGACGGCCGCGTCGCGCTTGGGCTGTCCCGGCCCCGCGGCCCCCGCGGCGGGCCCCCTCTTGCCGCAGGACAGGCAGAGCCCCGCGGCGACGATCGGGACGAGGCCCCATCCGGCCAGCTGGCGCATGGTCATCGGTCTTCCTCCTCTGGGGATCATGCCCCGGGCATGGACCCTCATTATAGGGCCCCCGGCCCCCGACTGCAACGTCCCCGTTTTCCCGGTCTCCGCCCGATGTCCTTGTCAGCCGGGCCGGTTTTAGGTATCCTGAAGAAAGACATGAACGCTCAGAATCGCTCGACGGCCTCGGCGCTGGGCGCCGCGTCCCTGGCTCTCATGCTGATACTGGCCGGGCCGGGCGCTCGGGCCGACACGGCGCCGGCCGCGGCGAAGGACGACGTCCGCCTCGCCCTCAAAGAGAAGGTCATCCGGGACCTGAGCTCGACGGGGCTCGTCCTGGCCTTCCACGTCGCCGTCACAAATCCCGCTTCCTCGCCGCGCGACCTCGTCCGCTACCGCTACCGCGTCCGGATCGACCAGAAGGAGTACATCAACACGGCCGTCGCCCTGGACGCGCCCCTGACCGTGCCGGCGGACGGCGAGACCCTCATCGCCCTGCCGGTCAAGATCACCTACGAGCTCCTTCGGCAGGCCGTCGGCCCGATCGAGGGCCAGGCCCTCTGCGACATCGTCGGCGACATGTACTTCCTGAACGAGCGCAGGCGGGAGCAGAAGGCGTCCTTCGCCTTCAGCGGGGAGTTCCCCATCTTCCGGGACCCCGAGGTCGACCTGCTGCCCCTCGAAGTCCTCGACCTGACCGTGGGCGGGGCCGACGTCGTCTTCCGGCCGCGGTTCCGGAACGCGAACGGCTATGACCTGCTCGTCGACGCGATCGATTTCGAGCTCTTCTTCAGCGGGCGGCCGGTCCTGGCCGGGGCCATCGAGGGGGACAAGAGCCTGCCCCGGGCGGGCGAAAAGTCCTTTGCCCTGCCCTTCCTGGTGGATTTCTTCGAGGCGGGGGAGGAGGTCCGGGAGGGCTTCGCCAAGGACGAATTCCAGGGCCGCTTCGCCGGCCGGGTCGTCATCGCCTCGGTCTGGGGCCCGCTCGTCATCCGCTTCGACAAGACCCAGGCGCTTCGCTTGGACAAGAAGATCAGAACCAGTAGCTGAGGCCGACGGTCAGCGCGAGACCGCCGAGATCGAAATCCTCGAACCCGACGAACCAGTCCTCGAACCGGGCCTTGGCCGAGTGATAGCGGGCTTCGGCCTCGATGGTGGCCCGATAGCCGATCGGGAACGACAACCCTCCGAACGCATGCCAGCCGAAGGCCGTGCCGCGCTCGCGGGCGTTGAGGCCGACCACCGGAAAGATGTCGACGTCGCCCAGCTCGGGGTCCTCGTAGATCCAGGGATCGGAGAAGTCGATCTGCTCGCCGGTCATGCTGACGCTCCAGAAGACGAGGCTGGCGCCGGCGCCGAGGTAGGGGATGAGCCGGGCCCGCCGGCCGAGCGGGAGGAGCTTGAGGGACAGCTGGAGCGGCGTGTGGCCGACGCGGAACGAGTGGAGGACGTCGTCGCCGTCATAGAGCTCGTAGGGGAAGGCGAAGTCGCCCTCGTCGAGGGCGAAGACCACCCAGTCGTTGTAATAGCCCGACTCCCTCTTGGCGTACGAGTCCAGGGTCAGGGCCAGGCTCAAGTTCGGACCGAGGAAGTGTTCGTAGCCGAAACCGAGCATCCCGCTCCGGAAATCCTTCTTGGCGAAGCTCATCTGGTCGAGCTCGATGGCCCAGAGGCTGTCGGGGTGGGCCAGGAGATCGGTCGAGGCCCGGGGCATGAAATAGCCGATCCGGAGCTGGAACGAGTCGGAGAAGGCCAGGGACGGGACGAGTAGGAGCAATCCGGCGGCGAGGGCTGTCAGTCTTTTCATTTCGTTCCTCCTGTTCTCCAGACATTATAGCAAAATCTATGCCAGGTCTTCCCGCCCCCCGCCCAGGGAAGGCGTCCCGAGGGGCCTGTGCCCAAAACAGGTCAGGTGTCCTCCTGGGGCGGGACGCCCGGCATGTTTGACTTTTGGACAGGGGGCGGATACCATCCCCGAAAGAAGGCCCGCCATGAGCGAAACGCGCGTCGTCCGGCTGGATCCCGAAGCCGCCAACGCCCTCCCGGATGCCGGCGAGGTCGCCGAAGCCCTGCTCGACGGGGCCGTGGCGGCTTATCCCACAGAGTCGTTCTACGCCCTCGGGGCGGCGGCTTTTTCGAGGAAGGGCGTGGATCGGGTCTATCGCCTCAAGAAGCGGGAGGCCTCGAAGCCCCTGTCCTTCATCGTCTCCGACCTGGACATGGTCCGCGAGGTCGCGGCCGCGCTTCCCCCGTCGTTCACGGCCCTGGCCGGCGAGTTCTGGCCCGGCCCGTTGACCCTCGTTATCCCCGCCGCGCCCGGCCTGCCGGACCGCCTGCTCGGCCCCGGCCGGTCGATCGCCCTCCGCCTCCCGCCTCTCGTCTGGCTCCGGGCCCTGGTCCGGGAGCTGGGCGAACCCCTGACCGCGACGAGCGCCAACCTTTCCGGAGACAAGGAGCTCAGCGACCCGCGCGAGGTGAGGGCCCAATTCGAAGGCCGGGTCGATCTCGTCATTGACGGCGGGGCCACGCCCGGCGGCTCGCCCTCGACGATCGTGGATCTGACCGCCGAGCGGCCGCGGATCCTCCGCGAAGGCAGGGTTCCGGCCGGGCGGATCACGGCCCTCCTCGGCGGCTGAAGACCGGGAAAGCTCGGGGACACGTGCCGGAGGGGCATGTCCCCCTCACGCGACTATTTGACGACGGCGCCCGGCGCGATGTCGCGGTCGAAGAAGGGGATGAGGGCCTTGTTATCGGGCGTGATGGCGGCCAGGAGCATGGCCTGGGATTCGATGCCCCGGATGACGGCCGGCTTGAGGTTGACGATGACGATGAGCTTCTTGCCGACCAGGTCCTCGGGAGCGTAGGTCTCGGCGATCCCGGCGACCATCTGGCGCTGCTCCGCGCCCAGGTCGATCTTGAGCTTGAGGATCTTGGTCGCGCCGGGGACCCGCTCGGCCTCGGTGATCAGGGCCACCCGCAGGTCCATTTTTCGGAATTCGTCGTAGCTGATCTGATCCATGGCGATGACTCCCTTCGTCGTCGATTCGGGGCCCGGAGCGGGCGCGGCGGCCGCCGCGCCGGGCTCCTCGCCCAGGAAATCCCTCAAGGCCACCCTCGGGAAGAGCGCCTGCGGCATCCCGACCTCGCGGCCGGGGCCGAAACCGCCGAAGTCCAGCGTCTCCCAGGCGACCTCGGAGGGCTTCCGCGCCTCGCCCAGGAAGCCCCAGATCCTCTCGACCGACCGGGGCATCACCGGGAACGCGAGGTAGCTCGCCCCGCGGATCGCGGCCGCGGCCTGGAGAAGGACGCGGGCCAGCCGCGGCCTCTTCTCCGGGTCCTTGGCCATGATCCAGGGCTGGTTGTCCGCGAGATACTTGTTGACCAGGCCGATGTAGGCCCAGATCTCCTCCAGGGCCTTGTTGAGGGCGCAGGCGCCGTAGAGGTCGAAGGCGCGGCCTTTGAGCCGGTCGAAATCCGTCCGCACCTTCGCGTCCTCGGCCGTCTCGGCCGCGGGGTCCGCGATCGCGCCGCCGAAGTAATTGCCGATCATCGTCAGGGTCCGCTGGACGAGGTTGCCGAAATCGTTGGCCAGGTCGGAGTTGACCCGGTGGAGGAAGCCCTCGTGGGAGAAGTTGCCGTCCTGGCCGATGGGGATCTCGCGGAGGAGGAAGTAGCGCAGGGGATCCGGCCCGAAGACCTTCAGCAGGACGTGCGGATCGAGGACGTTGCCCTTGGACTTGGACATCTTGGTGTCGTCCTTGAGCCACCAGCCGTGGCCGTAGACCGTGAGCGGCAGCGGCAGGCCCGAGGCCATGAGGAAGGCGGGCCAATAGACGGCGTGGAACCTCAGGATGTCCTTTCCGACGAGGTGGACGTCGGCCGGCCAGAACTTCTCGAAGCGCCCCATGTCCCAGTCGTAGCCGATGGCCGTGACGTAGTTGTGGAGGGCGTCGAACCAGACGTAGATGGTGTGCTTGGGGTCGCCCGGCACCGGGACGCCCCACTTGACCGTCGTCCGGGTGATGCTCAGGTCCTTGAGCCCGCCGCGGACGAAGCGGACCACCTCGTTCAGCCGGCTCTGCGGCCGGACGAACTCGGGGCGCTCCCGGTAGAGCTTCAGGAGCCGGTCCTGATAGGCCGAGAGACGGAAGAAGTAGGTCTCCTCGGAGACGACCGAGGCCTTCTTGCCGCAATCGGGGCAGGTCTTACAGCCGTCGGGACCGAGGGCCGCGTCGTCCGGCAGGAAGTTCTCGTCGGAGACGCAGTACCAGCCCTTGTATTCGCCTTTGTAGATGTCGCTGCTGTCGAGGAGCCGCTGGAAGAGCTTTTGGACGCCCTTCTCGTGGAGCTCCATGGTCGTCCGGACGAAAAAATCGTACTCGATGTCCAGGGCCTTCCAGAGGTCCCGGGCCCGGCCCACGACCGAGTCGGCCAGGGCCTTGGGCGTCAGGCCCTTCTCGGCCGCCGCCCTCTCGATCTTCTGGCCGTGTTCGTCCGTCCCGGTCAGGAAGAAGACATCCCGGCCGGCCAGCTTGTGGAAGCGGGCCAGGGCGTCGGCGATGATGGTCGTATAGGCGTGCCCGATATGGGGCACGTCGTTGACGTAGTAGATCGGCGTCGTGACGTAGAACGTCTTTTTAGAGCTCGTTGACATTGATGGGTCCTCCCCGGATGAGCATCATGGCCTCGGCCCGCGTCGCCGGGTTCTTCCGGAACGAGCCGCGGACGGCCGAGGTCACCGTGATCGACTTGGGCTTTTTCGCCCCGCGCATGGACATGCACATGTGCTCGGCCTCGATCACGACCATGACGCCCAGGGGCTCGAGGTGCTTGTCGAGCAGGTCGGCGATCTGTTTCGTCAACCGCTCCTGGACCTGGAGCCGCCTGGACAGGGCCTCCACCACCCGGGCGATCTTGCTCAGGCCGACGATGCGCCCGGATTTCGGAATATAGGCCACATGGGCCACTCCCGCGAAGGGGAGGAGATGGTGCTCGCACATCGAGTAGAGGGGGATGTTCTTGATGAGGACCATTTCGTCGTGCTTCTCGTCCTCGATCGTCCGGAGGTTCCGAATCGCCTCGCCCTCCGAGCCGCCGAGGATCTCGGCCAGCATGCGGGCCACGCGCCGGGGGGTGGCCCGGATGCCGGCGCGGCGGGGGTCCTCGCCGACGCCCTCGAGGATGAGGCTGACGCCGCGCTCGATCTTCTTGGTGTCCATCGGGGTCCTTCCGTCCGCGCCGCTAGCGCTTCCTGGTGAATTGGCAGACGGCGTGATGGGCGATCTCCTTGAGAGGCCGGCCGGTCTCGCGCGCCGCCTTGAGCGCGTCCTCGTACTCCGGCTGAACGTTGACAATCCGCCCGTCCAGGGAGGCCAGCTTGAGGCCGACCTTCCGGCCGTGGACGCAGACGGTCCGGACCTCGCGCTCGAGGACGCGCCGGCCGACGGGATAATACCGGACCCCGATCGAGGTCGTTTCGCGGAACACCGCTTCGATCAGGGCGTCCAGGCGGGCGGACTCGACGAGGAGCGAGAGCTTTGTGCCCAGGCGGTTCTTCTTCATGACCACGGGGGAGAGAGTGGCGTCCAGGGCGCCTTCCTCGAGGGCCCGCTCGAGGAAGTGGGCCAGGAGCTGGGGCGTCGCGTCGTCGACCGTGGCCTCGACGATGAAGACGCTTTTCGCCTGGTCGAAGGCGGCGGCGTCGCCGAGATAGACCCTGAGGAGATTGGGGATCTCGGGGAATTCCTTGGTCCCGGCGCCGCGGCCGATCTTGTCATAGACGAGCTCGGGGAGCTTTGTGAACCGCTTCGTCAGGGCCGCGACGATGGCCGCGCCCGTCGGCGTCACGAGCTCCGACTCGACCCAGGCGGAATAGACGGGCGCCTTCTTCAGGAGCTCGGCGACCGCAGGCGGGGGAACGGCCAGCCGGCCGTGCGAAGTGTTGACCCAGCCCGAGCCGACGTTGAGCGGCGAGCAGTAGACCTCCGAGACGCCCAGCTCCTCGAGGAGAAAGGCCGTCCCGACGATATCGACCAGGGCGTCGTCGGCCCCGGCCTCGTGGAGGTGTGTTTCCCGGAGCTTGCGGCCGTGGACCTTGGCCTCGGCCTCGAACAGCCGTTTGAAGACGAGGAGGGCCCGGTCCTTGACGGCCGGCTTGAACCGGCTCCTGAGCACGATCCCCTCGATGTCGGCGAAGTCCCGGGCAACGTGATCGCGCCGCCGGACCTCGACATCGACCTTGACCGCCGCGAAACCGCCCCGGCGCGTCCGCCGGACGGCGATCCCGACGGGCAGGCGAAGCCCGGCCATCTTCTCCTTGAACAGGGCCGGGTCGACCCCCAGGTCGAGGAGCGCGCCGAGGCACATGTCTCCGCTCAGTCCCGAGGAGGCGTCGAGATAGACGTATCTCATGGTTCGCTTAGGATATCGTTTTCGCCGGAAAAATGCAAAATGGAGGACGGCGGGTGTTGACCCGCCCGACCGAAAAAGGTATATGGAATCGAGGAGGATCCATGGCCGGGACCAAGAAAACGCGGCCGCCTCGGGCGGAGATCGGCATTCTGGGCGGGACCGGGCTCTACGAGATCGACGGCTTCCGGAACACGCGCGAGGTCCGCCTGGGCACGCCTTTCGGCGCCCCTTCCTGCGCCTATGTCGTCGGCACGCTCGAAGGCCGCCGGGTGGCCTTTTTGGCGCGCCATGGCAAGGGCCACACGCTCCTCCCGGCCGAGGTCAACTACCGGGCCAACATCTATGGATTCAAGAAGTTGGGCGTCTCGAGCCTGATCTCGGTCAACTCGGTCGGCTCGCTCCGCGAGGCGATCCGCCCGCGGGACATCGTCCTCCCGGACCAGTTCTTCGACCGGACCCGGCGGCCGAACACGTTCTTCGGCGGCGGGATCGTGGCCCACGTCAGTCTGGGCCGTCCGGTCTGCCCGTCTCTCGCGCGGACCCTGTATGAAGCGGCCGCCGGGCTGGGGCTCAGGGCCCATCGCGGCGGGACCTACGTCTGCATCGACGGCCCGGCCTTCTCGACCAAGGCCGAGTCTCTCGCCTACCGGCTCTGGGCCGGCGATGTCATCGGCATGACCGCCGCGACCGAGGCCAAGCTCTGCCGCGAGGCCGAGATCTGCTACGCCACCCTGAGCCTGGTCACGGACTACGATGTCTGGCACGAGACCGAGGAGCCGGTGACGGTCGAGCTCGTCCTCCGGAACCTGTCGGCCAATATCGCCAACGCCAAGGCCGTCATCAAGAAGGCCCTGACGGCGCCGGGGAAGGACGAGGAGCCGGGTTGCGATTGCGGCTCGGCCCTCGAGAACACGATCGTGACCGCCCCGGCCGCCGTGCCGGCGGCGACGAGGAAGAAGCTGGGGCTCCTCGTCGGCAAGTACCTCGGCTGAGAGGGCTGAAACACACGCTCATGAGCCTGGTCATCGTCGGTTCTGTCGCCTTCGACACCATCCGGACCCCCTGGGGCGACCGGGAGAAGATCGTCGGCGGCTCCGGGACGTACTGCTCGCTCGCCGCCAGCTGCTTCACCCGGCCCCGCATCGTCGGCGTCGTCGGCCGGGACTTCCCGAGGAAAACGATCGCCCTGCTCCGTTCGCGCGGCGTCGATCTGGCCGGCCTCAAGGTCAAGGCGGGCCGGACCTTCCACTGGGAAGGGAAGTACGAGGACGATCCCAACCGCCGGACGACCCTGCGGACCGAGCTCAACGTCTTCGCCGACTTCCGCCCGGAGATCCCCGCGCCCTATCGCGGCTCGCGCATCGTCTACCTGGCCAACCTCAATCCGGAGCACCACGACTTCATCCTGAGGCAGTTCCGCGCCCCGGCCCTGGTGGCCATGGACACGATCCGGCTCTGGATCGACACGAAGCGCGAGGCCCTCCTCAAGGAGCTGGGGCGGGTCGACATCTATTTCGCCAACGACGAGGAGGCCCGGCTCGTCACCGGGGAGGCCAATCTCATCGCCGCCGGAAAGGCCTTGGTCGGGCTCGGCCCCTCGCTCGTCGTTCTCAAGAAGGGCGAGCACGGGGCGCTTGTCTTCAGTCGGGATTTCGTCTTCGGCGCCCTGGCCCACCCCTGCGATCATGTCATCGATCCGACCGGGGCCGGGGACAGCTTCGCCGGCGGCTTTCTCGGCCACCTCGACGGGGTGCCGGGCCGGGCCGGCCTGGCCGGCCGCGACGTCCGCCGGGCCGCGGTCTACGGCAGCGTCATGGCCTCGTTCGCGATCGAGGATTTCGGGATCGGCCGGCTCCTGTCGCTCGACCGAGACCTGGTCGAGGCCCGCTTCCGGCAGTTCCGCAAGATGACGACGTTCTGAGAGCGATCGTCCCGGCCCGGCCGGGCTCAGCGAGGGAGGAATCGAATGCCAGACATCAAGCCGCCCATGGAGCCTTTCCGCATCAAGACGGTCGAGCCGATCCGCGCCACCTCGCGACGAGAGCGGGAGTCCCTGCTCAAGGCGTCGGGCTTCAACCCGTTCGGCATCCCGGCCGAGAAGGTCACGATCGACCTCCTGACCGATTCGGGCACGTCGGCCATGAGCGACGACCAGTGGGCCGGGATCATGACCGGCGACGAGTCCTACGCCGGGGCACGCAGCTTCTTCCGTCTCGAGGAATCCGTCCGGTCGGTCTTCGGCTTCAGTCATGTCATCCCCACCCATCAGGGACGGGCGGCCGAGCGGGTCCTCTTCGGCTCGATCCTCAAGAAGGGGGACAGCGTCCCGAGCAATATCCATTTCGATACGACCCGGGCCAACATCGAGGTCCTCGAGGCCCGGGCCGAGGACCTGGCCGCCGCCCCGGCCTACGACCCCGACGCGGACCTGCCCTTCAAAGGCGACATCGACGTCGCCAAGCTCAAAAAGCTCATCGACAAGCGCGGGGCGGACAAGGTCCCGCTGGTCATGATGACCGTGACCAACAACAGCGGCGGCGGCCAGCCGGTCTCGCTCAAGAACATCAAGGAGACGAGCGAGCTCTGCGCCCACTGCGGCGTCCCGTTCTTTTTCGACGCCTGCCGCTTCGCCGAGAACGCCTGGTTCATCAAGAAGCGGGAGAACGGCTACGCCAAGAAGAGCGTCCTCGAGATCGCCCAGGAGATGTTCTCCTACGCGGACGGGGCGACCATGAGCGGCAAGAAGGACGCCCTGGTCAACATCGGCGGCTTCGTCACCCTCGACGACGACGCCCTGGCCGAGAGGATCAAGAACAACCTCATCATCAGCGAGGGCTTCCCGACCTACGGCGGCCTGGCCGGCCGCGACCTCGAGGCCATGGCCCGGGGCCTGAAGGAGGCGCTCGACGAGGATTACCTTGAGCACCGGACGGGCCAGGTGGCCTACCTCGGCGGGCTCCTGGCCGCGGCCGGCGTGCCCGTCTTCAAGCCCTTCGGCGGGCACGCGGTCTATATCCTGGCCGACCGCTTCCTGCCCCACCTCCGCCGGGCCCAGTATCCGGGCTGGGCCCTGACCGTGGCTCTCTACCGCGAATACGGCATCCGGGCCGTCGAGATCGGCGGGGTCATGTTCGGGCAGAAAACGGGCAAGGGGAAGGCCGAGACGTTCCCGGAGCTGGAGCTCGTCCGGCTGGCCATCCCGCGGCGGGTCTACACGGCCTCACACCTGCGCTACGTCGCCGAGGCGCTCATCGATCTCCACAAGAACCGGGACAAGGTCAAGGGATTGCGGATCGTCCGGGAGTCCCCGTTCCTGCGGCACTTCACCGCCAGACTGGAGGAGGTCTGAGAGGTCGGCTTCAGATCTTGATCCGTTCGGAAGGTTCGACCCGGAGGTCGAGACTGCCGATGCCGGCGTCGATGTCGACCTCGATCGTGACGGGGCTCTTCCCGTAGGCGTCGTTGATCCAGGCCCCGGACTGCTTGGTCAGGCCGTGGGCGTTGACCGAGCCGAGCCCGCCGTCGACCTTGACCCGCACCCCGACCTCGGAGGGCAGGGTGAGCTTGCCGCTGCCGATCCCGCCGTCGATCTTGACCAGGAAGCCGGCCGCGCGCGGCCCGCGCAGATCGATCTCCGTCTCGCCGACGCCCATATCGATATCGACCCGCTCGATCGTCAGTCCCCGCAGGTCGATCTCGCTCCGGCCGGCGCCGAGGTCGATCTTGAGGTCGAGGGGCACCGAATCGCCGAGGGTGAGGTCCCAGCGGTTCCGGGCCGGGCCGAGGCTGACGCCGTGCCTCCGGGGGTGACGGACCTCCAGGATGCCCTTGTCGCCGAAGAGCCGGTAGTCGACCTCGGGGCGGTTGCGCTCCCGGCTGAACTCGAACGAGGCCTCGAGCAGGGCCGCCTGGGAGGCGCCCCTGAGCCGCATCTCCCCGGCCCCCATGTTCAGGCGGACCTCGACCCGACCGGCCCCTTCGAGGTCGATCGTGCTCGTTTCCGTCATCGCATACCGGGAATCCCGGGGCTCGTCGCAGGCGGCGAGAACCCCGATCAGAAAGGGGATCACGAACCCGATCTTTGCGCGCGTCAGAGACATGGCCGACCTCCGTCCGAGGGAATAGGGAATAAGGCTTTCTCTCACCTATACGGAACGGGCCGGCGCCGGGTTCCCTTCGGGTCCTGGCGGCCCGGACGAAGGGCGAGCCCCGTCGCCCGGCCCGCCCCAGGCCCGGTTCAGGCGCGCCCGCCGCGGCCGTTCCAGGCGTAGGCGCCGATATCGAGGAAGCCGTGCCCGCTCAGGTTGAAGAGGATCGACCGCTCGCGGCCGTCCCTCTTGGCGGCCAGGGCCTCGTCGATGGCGACGGAGATCGCGTGGGACGATTCGGGCGCCGGCAGGATGCCCTCGGTCCTCATGAACAGGACGGCCCGGTCGAAGACGGTCTTCTCGTCGACGGCCCGCGGCTCCACGATGCCGGCGTCGGCGAGGTGGCTGACGAGAGGCGCCATGCCGTGGTAGCGGAGCCCGCCCGCGTGGAGCGGCGGCGGGACGAACTCCCGGCCCAGCGTGTGCATGTAGAGAAGGGGCGTCAGGCCGACGCTGTCGCCGGAGTCGTACCGCAGCGCGCCCTTCGTCAGCGAGGGGCAGGCCTCGGGCTCGACGGCGATGAAGCGCGTCCTCCTTTCGCCCCTGAGGTTGTGCCGGACAAAAGGGAAGGCCAGGCCGGCGAAGTTCGAGCCGCCGCCGACGCAGCCGATGACCGTATCGGGGAAGGCGTCCAGCTCCTCCATCTGCCTCTCGGCCTCGAGCCCGATGACCGTCTGGTGCATGAGAACGCCGTCGAGGACCGAGCCGAGCGCATACTTGACGCCGGGGGACGTGACCGTGACTTCGACCGCTTCGGCGATGGCGATGCCGAGACTGCCGGGGTGATCGGGGTCCCGATCGTAGAATCCGCGGCCGGCCTCCGTCGTCGGGCCGGGGCTTTCGAGGACCGCGCCGCCGAACATCTCCATGATGACGCGGCGGCCGGGCTTCTGGCGGAAGCTCGACCGGACCATGAAGATGCGGGTCTCGACGCCGAAACGTGAGCCGGCGTAGGCGAGAGCCGATCCCCATTGGCCGGCCCCGGTTTCCGTGGCCAGCGTCTTGACGCCGTCCTCGGCGGCCAGATAGGCCTGCATGAGGGCCGTGTTCGTCTTGTGGCTGCCGACCGGCCCGACGCCTTCGTACTTGTAGAAGATGCGGGCGGGCGTGTCGAGGGCCCTTTGGAGGGCCGTCGCTTCGATGAGGGGTGTCGGCCGGAAGACCTCGTAAGCCTCGATGACCGGCCCGGGGATGGGGACGTCACGGTCGGTCGCCAATTCCTGGCGGATGAAGCTTTTCGGGAAGATGGGTTCGAGGTCCTCGGGCTTGAGGGGGTCTCCGGTCCGGGGATGGAGGGGCGGATTGGGCGGGGAGGGGAGATCGGCCTTGATGTTGTAGAAGGCCCGGGGCAGGAATTCCTTTTTTCGCGATGCGAAGCGCATGATGGTCGTTGTCCTTTCGCGACGGCTTGACCGTCGTTTTCGCCGGGGTGCTTGGCTCCGGGAAGGCGGGCCCGTGAAGAGGGAACGCTCCCACGGGGGACCGTCCCTCATGCGGCGGGCGCACCTGTCCCCAAAAAAGGGAGGGGGCGGGGGGAACGGACTTATCGGGCGGTTGGGACCGCCCGCCAGTTCCAAAGCCGGGAGGACAGCGCGACGCCGTGAGCGTGAAGGTCCTTCAGGCTGTCCATTTCCGAGGCATCATAAGCCCGGCCGGCTTCTTTGTCAAGCTCGTCGGCCTGTTTGTTGGCATGTCGGTGCGGGGCGGGCTTCGGCCGATCGCGGCCCGGCAAGCCGTCCCCGGGACTCAATACCGGCTCTTGCCCGGCATGGCGATCCAGGAGTCGAAGAGCCCCTGGCACTCGGCGCGCATGAATCCCGGCACGAGCGTGATCCCGCTGCGGCCCAGCGCCTTCAGCCGCGCGTTCGAAATCTCAAGCTCGCGGAAGCCGGCCCGGGCGGCGTCCCGGATGCCGGCGCCGAAATAGACCGTGCCGATGCGGGCCCAGTGGATCGCCCCGAAGCACATCGGGCAGGGCTCGGTCGTCGAATAGATCTCGCAGCCGCTGAGGTCGAAGGTCCCGAGCTTCTTCGAGGCCTTGCGGATGGCGTTGATCTCGGCGTGGCAGGTCGCGTCGTCCCGCAGGACGGTGTTCCGGGCCACGGCCAAGACCCGGCCGTCCTTGATGATGCAGGCGCCGAACGGCCCGCCGTCCGGCCGGACCAGGTTCTTCCCGGCCTCTCGGATGGCTTTGAGCATGAACCGGCGGTCGGGTTCGGGCGGTTTCGTCATCGGATTCCTCCAGGCCGGATGAGACCGGATTATACCCGGTTGACCGCCGCGACGGAAATCTGATTAAATAACGGCCATGAGGCGTTCAGGGGAGGGGAAGGCCGACGGGCCCACGATCGAATAGGAGAGACCATGAGCAACGAGAACACGAATCAAAGCCGGCGGGATTTCCTCAGGATCGGGGCGGCCGCCGGTCTGGGGGCGGCCGTGGCCGGGCTCGGCCTCGAGGCCAAGGGCGCGTCGCCGGCGCCCGGCGAAGCCCGATCGCAATTCACGGCTCCGGCCATTCCCACCGTCCGGGTGGGATTCGTCGGGGTCGGCGGCATGGGCTCGGTCCACGTCAGGAACCTCCTGAACATCGACGGCGTCGAGATCCGGGCCGTCTGCGATATCGTCCCGGCCAAGGTCGAACGGGCCCAGAAGTGGGTCGTCGAGGCCGGTCAGCCGAAGCCCGCCGGCTATGCGAACGGGCCGCGGGATTTCGAGCGCCTCTGCGCTTCCGAGGACCTCGACCTCGTCTTCACCGCCACGCCTTGGGAGTGGCACGTGCCGGTCTGCCTGGCCGCGATGCGGAACGGCAAGCACGCCGCGACCGAGGTGCCCGCGGCCATGTCCCTCGAGGACTGCTGGGCCCTCGTCGAAACGGCCGAGAAGACCAAGAGGCACTGCCAGATGATGGAGAACTGCTGCTACGATCGGATCGAGCTCATGACCCTGAACCTCGTCCGCCGGGGCCTGCTCGGCGAGGTCCTCCACGGCGAGGCCGGCTACCTCCACGACCTGCGCGAGGTCAAATTCTCGAGCCAGGGCGAAGGGCTGTGGCGCCGGGCCTGGTCGCAGAAATTCGACGGCAACCTCTATCCGACCCACGGGCTCGGCCCCGTGGCCCAGTGCCTGAACGTCAACCGCGGCGACGCGCTCGACTATCTCGTCTCGATGAGCTCCCCGGCGCGCGGCCTCCATGAATACGCCGTGGCCGCGTTCGGCGCCGACTCGCCGCAGGCGAAAGAGCGCTACGCCCTCGGCGACGTCAACACCAGCCTCATCAAGACCAAGCTCGGCAAGACGATCATCCTCATCCACGACACCAACCTGCCGCGGCCCTACACCCGCATCAACCTCGTCCAGGGCACCCGGGGACTGGCCCACAAGTGGCCCGACCGGATCTACATCGAAGGAAAGGCCGAGAAGCCCCACCGGTGGGACGATTTCGAGAAGCTTGCGGCCGAGTTCGAGCACCCGCTCTGGAAGTCCATCGCGGCGAAGGGGGAGGGGCGGGGACACGGCGGCATGGACTACATCGAGGACTACCGGCTGATCCAGTCGCTCCGCAGGGGCGAGCCGCTCGACCAGGACGTCTATGACGCGGCCGCCTGGAGCGCCGTCGTCGGCGCCAGCATCAAGAGCGTCGAGGCCAAGGGCCGGCCGGTCGAGATCCCCGATTTCACCCGGGGCCAGTGGAAGACCAATCCGCCCCTCGGCATCATCGAGGCCTGACGCGGGGCGGCGAAAGCGGCGCGTCATGATACGGAAGATCGCATCGCTCGGCCTCGTCCTTCTGGCCGGCCTGGCCTGCTCGAACGGACGGGACCGGAACGTCATCAGCGCGTCGGGGACGATCGAGGCGGTCGAGGTCCGCGTCGCCTCCAAGGTCACGGGCCAGCTCCTCACGCTCGCCGTCGATGAAGGGGCGAGGGTCAAACCGGGGGATGTCCTGGCCACGATCGACCACGCCACGGCCGACATCCAGCTGCGCCAGGCCGAGGCCGGGGTCCGGCTGGCCGAGGCCCAGCTGGCCCTCCTCGTCAAGGGGGCGAGGAGCGAGGACATCCGGCAGGCCGAGGCGGCCCTACGCCAGGCCGACGCCGCCCTCAAGGTCGCCGCCGACGACGCCCGGAGGATGCGCGGTCTTTTCGCCACGGGGAGCGTCACATCGAAACAGCATGACGACGCCGAAGCCCGCCTGACCGTCGCCTCGGCCCAGCAGAGCGCGGCCGGCGAGGCCCTGAACAAGGTCCGCCGGCTGGCCCGGCCGGAGGAGATCCAGGCCGCCGAAGCGCGCCTGGCCCAAGCCCGGGCCGCGGCGGACCTGCTGGCCAAGGCGATCGCCGACTCGACCATCATCGCCCCCGCCGGCGGCATGGTCACCCACAAGGCCGCCGAAGCGGGCGAGCTCGTCACCCCGGGGACGACGGTCTTCACCCTGGCCGATCTCGACAGCGTCTATGTCATGATCTTCGTCACCGGGCCCGAGATCGGTCGGATCAGGCTCGGCGGCGACGTCGAGGTCCGCATCGACGCTTTCCCCGACAGGCCCTTCATGGGGAAGATCACCTACATCTCGCCCGAAGCCGAATTCACGCCCAAGAACGTCCAGACGAAGGAGGACCGGGTCAAGCTCGTCTTCGGGGTCAAGGTCGAGATCCCCAACCCGGACGGCCTGCTCAAGCCGGGCCTGCCGGCCGACGCCACGATCCGGGTCGCCCCGGAAGGCCTCTGAGAAGGGCGCCGGCCCATGGGCCCGTTCGCCGTCGAAACCCGCGGGCTCTCGAAGCGCTTCGAGTCCGTCGAGGCCGTCCGCCCGCTCGACCTCGCGGTCCGCGAGGGGGAGATGTTTGCGCTCGTCGGCCCGGACGGCGCGGGCAAGACGACGACGATCCGCATGCTCTGCGGGCTCCTCCCGCCCACGGCGGGTGAGGCCGCGGTGCTGGGCTTCGATCTCGTCCGGCAGGCCGGGGAGATCAGGACCCGCATCGGCTATCTGTCCCAGAAATTCAGCCTCTACCGCGACCTGACCGTCGACGAGAACATCGAGTTCTTCGCCGAGATCCATCGCGTCCCGGATTTCCGCAAGCGCCGCGAGGAGCTGCTCGCGTTCACCCGGCTCACTCCCTTTCGCAACCGGCTGGCCGAGCGCCTCTCGGGCGGCATGAGCCGGAAGCTCGCCCTGGCCTGCACCCTTGTCCACGCGCCCCGGCTGATCTTCCTCGACGAGCCTACGACCGGCGTCGATCCGGTCTCGCGGCGCGACTTCTGGGCCATCCTCTCGGCCCTTCTCAAAGACGGGGTGACGATCGTCATGTCCACGCCCTACATGGACGAAGCCGAGCGGTCGTCGCGGGTCGGGCTCATGGCCGCGGGTCGGCTCATCGCCGCCGACACCCCCCGGGCGGTCAAGGCCCTGATGCGGGGCACGGTCGTCGAGATCGTCTGCCCCGACATCCGCCGGGCCTTCGGCGTCCTGAAGGCCCTGGCCGGCGTCCGCGAGGTCCAGCTCTTCGGGGACCGGCTGAACGTTGTCGTCGACGACCCCGACACGCGGATCCCCCGGATCCGGGCCGCTCTGGGCGGCGCCGGAATCCCCGTCCTGGCCGAACGGCGCCTCGCGCCGTCCCTCGAAAACGTGTTCATCTCCATCACCGCACCCGTTCGAGAGGGCGGGTCGCCCGCGGGACCGCCGGGGAGCTGAGGGCGGGGAGAGAGGGGAGAAGGGACCGTGCCCGAGCCTTCGATCGTCGTCAGGTCGCTGACCAAGAGGTTCGGCGGCTTCACGGCGGTCGACGCCGTCAGCTTCGACGTCCGCCGCGGCGCGATCTTCGGCTTCCTCGGTGCCAACGGGGCGGGCAAATCGACGACCATCCGCATGCTCTGCGGCCTGCTCGATCCGACCTCGGGGACGGCCACGGTCGGCGGGTTCGACGTCGGCCGCGAGCCCGAGCGGATCAAGCGGGTCATCGGCTACATGTCCCAGAAGTTCTCCCTCTACGAGGACCTGACCGTTCTCGAGAACATCCGCTTCTTCGGCGGGGTCTACGGGCTCCCGTCCAAGGTCCTCCAGGCGCGGCTCCCCTGGGTCCTCGAACTGGCCGGGCTCAACGGCCGCGAGCGGAGCCTGACCCGGACGCTCTCGGCCGGCTGGAAGCAGCGCCTGGCCCTCGGCTGCGCCGTCCTCCACGAGCCCGAGATCGTCTTCCTCGACGAGCCCACGGGCGGCGTCGACCCGGCCTCCCGCCGCCGCTTCTGGGAGCTCATCAACGGGCTCTCCGAGCGCGGGGTCACCGTCTTCGTCACGACCCATTACCTCGACGAGGCGGAGTACTGCAACGACATCCGCCTCATCCACGCCGGACGGATCGTCGCCGGGGGCGGTCCGCGCGAGCTCAAGGCGGAGATCATCCGCCACCCCATCCTCGAGGTCGCGACCGACCGGCCCGTCGACGCCCTCGAAGTCCTCCGCCGGGAGCCCTGGGTGCTGGAGACGTCGATCTTCGGCGCCGCGCTCCACGTCGGCGTCGCCGACGAGGCGGAAGGCCGTCGCCTCATCCTGGCCCGCCTGGCCCGGGAAGGCATCGTGCCGGACAGGGTCGACCGGATCGTCCCGTCGCTCGAGGACGTCTTCATCCGCAAGATCGAGGAACAGGCATGAAAGCCCCGCCGCGCGCCTTCATCGGCCCGGTCATGCGGAAGGAGGTCCGCCAGATCCGGAGGGACACCCGCTCGCTTGTCTTCATGCTCCTCCTCCCGGCCTTCCTGCTCATCGTGTTCGGCCTCGCCCTGAACTTCGACATCAAGCACGTTCCCCTGGCCGTCGTCGACCTCGAGGGCAGCCGCCTCAGCCGCGGGCTGGTTGAGAAGTTCCGGACGACGGAATATTTCGACGTCAAGGCGACGCTCGACCGGACCGGGGACATCGACGACCTGATGGCCCGGGAGAAGATCAAGGCCGCCCTGGTCATCCCCCCGACCTTCTCCGAGGACCTCCTGGCCGGGCGGAGCCCCTCGGTCCAGTTCCTCCTCGACGGGGCCAACGCCATGAGCGGCACGACGGCGGCAGGCTACGCGGCGGCCATCCTGCAGAGCTATGCGCAGAGGACGACGCTCGAGGCGCTGGAGCGACGGGGAGCGGGCGGCGCGACGCTCCCCCTCGCCACCCAAGTCCGCGTCTGGTACAACCCGGAGCTCAAGAGCGCGCGCTTCCTTCTGCCCGGCCTGATGGCCTTCATCCTCATGGTCATCCTGACCACGTCGACGGCCTTCTCCATCGTCCGCGAGAAGGAAAGGGGGACCATGGAACAGCTCGCCGTTTCGCCTCTGCCGGCCTCGGCCCTCATCGTCGGCAAGCTCGTTCCGTACGTCCTGATCTCCCTGGCCTCGGCCCATCTCGTCCTGGGCCTCGGCGGGGTCCTCTTCGGAGTCGGGGTCAAGGGCAGCTATCTCCTTCTCCTCCTGGGCATGGTCCTGTTCCTCGTCGCCGGCCTGGGCCAGGGGCTCCTCATCTCGGCCGTCACCCGGACCCAGCAGGTGGCCTTTCTCCTCTCGGTCCTGACGACCATCCTGCCGACCTTCATCCTGTCCGGGTTCGTCTTCCCGATCCGGAACATGCCCGCGGTCGTTCAGGCCGTGACCTATCTCGTCCCGGCCCGGCACTTCCTGGTCGTCCTCCGGTCCGTCATCCTCAAGGGCGCCGGGCTCCCGGCCTTCTGGGAGCAGATGCTCCTGCTCGCCGCGTTCGCCGCCTCGACGCTGGCCCTGAGCGTGGTCATGCTCCGCCGGGGCGAAGGGCGGGGGCCGCGGCGCCGGGCGGGGAGGGCCGCGTGAAGGCCATCCTGTCCATCCTCCGGAAGGAGTTCCTCCAGCTCCGCCGCGACCCGAAGCTCTTCCCGGTCATCTTCCTTTCGCCCGTCCTACAGCTCCTCCTCCTGGGCTACGCCGCCAACCTCGACGTCAAGAACGTCCCTTCGGTCGTCTGCGACATGGACCGCTCGGCGGCCAGCCGCCGGCTCATCGACGAGTATCTGAACTCCGGTACTTTCACGGTCGCGGCCCGCGTCGAGCGCCTGGCCGAGATCGACCGCTATCTCGACAACGGGCGCGCGGCCATGGCCTTGGTCATCCCCCGGGGCTTCGGCGGCGACGTGGCCGCGGGCCGGACGGCGTCGATGATGCTCATCGCCGACGGCTCGGAGAGCCAGTCGGCCTCGATCGGCGTCAGCTACGGGACGATGATCGCGGCGCGACACAACCAGAGGCTCATCCTGGAGCGGCTCGAGCTGGTCCGGGGACTCGGCCCGGCGCCGGTCCTGGTCGAAGCCGAGGTCCGGGTCTGGTACAACCCGGAGCTGCGCAGCCGCAATTTCATGGTCCCGGGCGTCCTCGGCCTCATCCTGATGATCATGACCACGGTGCTCGCCTCGATCGGCATCGTCCGGGAGCGCGAGGCCGGGACGATGGAACAGCTGATCGTGACCCCCATCCGGCCGGTCCAGCTCATCGGCGGCAAGCTGCTGCCGTTCGTCGTCATCGGGCTCATCGACGCGACCTTCGTCATCGCCGTCGCCCGCGGTCTGTTCGGCGTCCCGGTCCGAGGCAGCGTGCCGCTCCTTTTCGGGCTGTCCCTGGCCTTCATGCTCAACACCCTCGGGGTCGGCCTTTTCGTCTCGACGATCTCGCGGACGCAGCAACAGGCCATGCTGACGTCGCTCTTCTTCATCCTGCCCCAGATCATGCTCAGCGGGTTCGTCTTTCCCATCGAGAACATGCCGAAGCTCTTCCAGGCCGTGACGACGGTCGTCCCGCTCCGCTATTTTTTCGTCATCATCCGCGGCATCATGCTCAAGGGGGCGGGCTGGCGGCACCTCTGGCCCCAGGCCGCGGCCCTCCTGGTCCTGGGGACGCTCATCCTGACCCTGTCCGTCGCCCGCTTCCAGAAGAAGCTCGACTGACCCTCCGCCGGCCCGGGACCGCGGGAGAGGGCCCGGGCTATTCAACGACGCCAATGGGGTCGGACCTCAGCTTTTGAAGCATTATCAATAAGATAAGCCAAAAAAACAGGCTTGAATCGGCTTAAAACGGTTGTTTCAAGGCCCGAAAATGAAAAACCAGTCAGGAAAAAAAACGGAACTCTCTTAGTTTTTATGCCAAAAACATGGGTTTTAAGCCTTTTAGACCCCAGAAATTGTAGCTATCATATTGATTTTATTCTGATTGCTGAGGTCCGACCCCAGTTGACAGCCTTCCCCTTCAATATGTAAGGTTCTGGAATATCACTTCTGCCCTAGTTTTGAAATAGTATAATTAGGAGAAACCACTGATGAATAAATCAAAATCATTAGTAACAGGACCGGCAATGTGCCTGGCGGTCGGGCTACTTACGTTATTCTCTTGGAATATCATCGAGTCCTCTGGGCGGCAAATATATATGACCGCAGAGCAGCTAATTGAGAATCCGGAGCACCCAACTAATCCGAAGGCTGGTCGTTGCTTGCGGCCGAAGGAGGTCTTTCGGCTCGCAGACAAAGGAGATGAATACTATTTTCGCTATATAGCCGACGTGAAGATTGCCCCAGATAAATCGCTATTTATTCTGGATAGTCAACAGCTCCTCCAGTTTAGCAAGGAAGGTGGTTACCTCCGCAATTATTATAAGAAGGGTCAAGGACCGGGAGAACTTAGCCAAGCTATTGGGTTTGATTTTGCTCACGGCCAATTGGTTGTCTACAGCTTCCCTCCCCAAAAAGCTGTTTGGTTCGACCTTCAAGGCAGGCTAGTTAGGGACGTCTCCCTATCAAGATCGGGAGGCCACCTATGGTTCTATTTTTTCCAAAATGGTGCTTACTGGTTTGTAAGAGACGATATTCCCTCGCTTACGGGAAGGACGGAGCCCGTTTTCGTTCAGCAAGCGGTCGTGGCAGTATCGGAGAACGGGGAGAGGGCCGAGAACATTACGTCATATTCTAACAAAGGCTTTGCGGTAGGCAGTCGCTATGCTTATCAAGATTCCTATGGAGTTAGGTACAAGAACCGTTACTTCATATTCTCTAATTCGCGGGAGTACATGTTACATATCTTTGACTGCGATACGAGGCGAGCATCAAGGAACGTAACTAGGAAGTACCACCGTGTGAAGCGCCCCGATAATATTCCCCAGACGGAGATTGTCGGTGTTGATGGGAAAAAGTATCGTATGCCGGGAGCCGACTACCTAGCTGATATCCAAGGGCTGTTTGAGCACAAGGATATGATCTGGGTTATGACCTCGACTACCGACGCCGAAAGAGGCACGCTTTTCGATGTTTTTAATCTCGAAGGGGCCTATGTTGACGCATATTGGATAAAATGGCCCGGATCTCTCATTTCCATATCTGACGATATCATCTTTCTCAGAGAAAGAGCGGACGATGGCACGATCGCTGTGGTCGGCTACCAAATCATTGAATAAACACTTCTTCGACCATTTGTAGCTATCATATTGATTTTATTCTGATTGCTGAGGTCCGACCCCAGTTGACAGCCTCGGCGGCCCGGGTCTATGATGCTCCCATCCGAACGCGGAGGGAGTACATGCCATGCCCAAGACCGTCCTCCTCGCGCTCCTTTTCGGCCTGACCGCCTGGGGTTGCCGGGGCGACAGGGCGCCGGCCCCGGGGGACGCGGGCGCAAAGGACCCCGCCAACGCTCCGTCAGCGGCCGCCTTCGTCACGGTCAAAGACGGCAAGTTCGTGCTGGCCGGGAAGCCTCACTCCTTCGTCGGGGCCAACTTCTGGCAGGGGATGAACCTCGGCGTCGATGGGCCGAGCGGCGACCGGGAACGGCTTCGGCGTGAGCTCGACCGCCTGCGCGATCTCGGCCTCACCAACCTCCGGGTCATGGCCTCCTCCGAGGGGCCGAACAGCGAGCCCTACCGGATGGTCCCGGCCCTGATGACCTCGCCGGGCGAGTACGACGGCAGCGTCCTGGACGGCCTCGATTTCCTGTTAGCCGAGATGGCCGCGCGCGGGATGCGGGCCGTCATGGTCCTCAACAACTTCTGGCAGTGGTCGGGCGGCATGGCCCAGTACGTTTCCTGGCACGAGAAGACGCCCATCCCATACCCGGGGGATTACGAAAGGTTCATCGCCTACGCGGCCAGGTTCTACGCCTACCCGGAATGCCAGGGCTGGTTCCGCGACCACATCGCCATGCTCGTCGGGCGGACCAACCCCTACACCGGCCTCAAGTACCGGGACGACCCGGCGGTGTTCTCCTGGGAGCTCGCGAACGAGCCTCGCCGCTACCCCCAGAGCTGGATCGACGACACGTCCGCCTACATCAAGTCCCTCGACCCGAACCACATGGTCACGACGGGCTCGGAAGGCGCCCCTCCCGGCGAACCGACCCAGGATTTCGTCGAGACCCACAGCGCCCCGGGCATCGACTACGTCACCATCCACATCTGGCCCCAGAACTGGGGCTGGTACGACCCGAAGCGCCCGGCCACCTACAAGACGGCCGAGCCGCGGGCCGTCGCCTATTTCGAGAAGCACGCGAAAGAAGCGTCGGCCATGGGCAAGCCTCTCGTCCTCGAGGAGTTCGGCCTGGCCCGGGACTGGGCGACCCGGAAAAACAATCTCGATCCGGCTTCGACGACGGCCAACAAGGACCTTTACTACGCAGCCCTCTACAAGCTCGTCGAGGACTCGATCGCCTCTGGCGGCCCGGCCAGGGGCGACAACTTCTGGGCCTGGGCGGGCGAAGCGAGGCCGGGTCTGTCCTGGGTCGGCGACCCGCCCCACGAGCCGGCCGGCTGGTACTCCGTCTACGACGCCGACGCCTCGACCCTGGCCGTCATCGCCGGGCACGCGAAGAAGATCGCGTCGGCGGGCCGATAGGCGGCGGGAGGGGCGAGCATGCGCATCATCGTGGCCTCCGATTGGGCGCCCATCCGGGCCTTCGAACCGGTCGTGTCTCGGGACGCCGTTGCCGTCTACGGGGACCTGCTGCCGGCCCTGCGCCGGGCCGACCTCAGGATCGTCAATTGCGAATGCGCGCTCACCGCGGCCCGCAGGCCCGTCTGGAAGAGCGGCGCGGTTTTCAAGGGGCTCCCGGCCCACGTCAAGGGCCTGACCGCGGTCCCGTTCGAAGTGGCGACGCTCGCCAACAACCACGTCTTCGATTACGGCCTGGCCGGCTTCCGGGAGACGCTCGACGTCCTCCGCCGGAACGGCGTCAGGACGGTCGGCGCGGGGATGACCTTGGATGAGGCCACGTCCCCGCTGAGACTGAGCGTCGAGGGCGCGCGGCTCACGATCGTCAATTTCGGCGAAGGCGAGGACCTCACCGCCTCCCGGGGCGGCCCGGGCGTCTGCGGCTGGGAGATCGAACGGCTGGCCGGGCACATCCGCAAGGCCAAGAAGCGCGGCGACTTCGTCGTCGCCATCGGCCACGCCGGCCTCGAGTACATCCCCTTCCCGCCGCCGTATGTCGTCGCGGCCTTCCGGGCCCTGTCGGACGCCGGGGCCGATGTCGTCGTCGGCCATCACCCGCACGTCCCGCAGGGCCTCGAGACGCGCCGCGGCCGGCTCATCGCCTACAGCCTGGGGAACTTCGCCTTTTTCCAGCCGCCCGAGCTTCATTACCGGCGGACAGGCTTCTGCCTCTCGCTTGAGGTCAAGGCGGGCCGTCTGGCCTCCTCTGCGATCCACCCTTATCGCATATCGGAGACGGGGCTGCGCGCGCTCGACCGGGGAGAGGAGCGGCATTTCCGCGCGGCGTTCCGCCGCGTTTCCGGCCCGTTCAGGACCGCGAAGGGTGTCGACGAAGCCTGGCAGGCCTATCTCGCCTCTTACGGCCCCGAGGGCTTCATGAAGGAAGTCCTCGGCATCCTCGAGAGGATGGATTCCGAGCCCCGGAAGGGCGCGGCCATGTTCCGCAACCGCATCACGACCCTGCAGCACGCGGAGCTCTGGCGGGACGCCCTGACGCGCTTCATGTCCGAGAGGCCGATGCCCCCGAGGCCGGCCTGGACCCGCCTCATCCACGAGTGGCTCACGAAGCCGCTCCTGCCGAACCCCCCCGCCCCTCCGCCTAGCTAGCCTGGGTTATTCATAAAAACGCCGGTCTTGGGTTTTCTTGTCTTATGAGAAAACCGGCGTTTTTATGAATAGCCCAGGCTAGGCGAGCGGCAGCAGGACCGAGAACGTCGTCCCTTCGCCGACCCGGCTCTTGACGGACACCGAGCCCCTGTGGGCCAGGACGATGTGCTTGACGATGGACAGTCCCAGGCCTGTCCCGCCCAGCTTCTTGGAGCGCGATTTGTCGACGACATAGAACCGCTCGAAGACGTGGGGAAGATGTTCCGCGCCGATGCCGGGTCCCGTGTCCTCGACCTCCAGGGCCAGGTCGGCCCCGCGGACCGAAAGGCGCACCGTCACGGCGCCCTTGTCCGTGTACTTCACGGCGTTGTCGACGAGATTGAGAAGCAACCCCTCGATCTGTCCGCGATCGGCGTGGAGCGCGGGCAAGCGGGGGGGCGCTTCGAGGGAGAGCGCGAGCCCCTTTTCCCTCGCGCGCGTCTCGAACAGCCTGAGAATCGATGCGGCCAAGGGCCTGAGATCGACCTCGGTTCTATCGATCCTCGGTCCGCGCTCTTCGATCTCGGACAGGACGAGGAGGTCCTCGACGATGGCGACCATGCGCTCGGTGTTCCTGCGGATGATCTCGAGGTAAGGCCGGTTCTCCTCGTCCGCCCTGGTCTCGATGGTCTCGAGGAACCCTTTGATCGCGGTCAAGGGCGTCCGGAGCTCGTGCGAGACGTTATCGACGAAATCCTTCTTGGCCTTCTCGAGGGCCCGCATCTCCGTGATGTCGTGGAGGGTCACGACCAGCCGGTCCCCGGTCGCGAGATGGGCGACGCTGCCGTAATAGACGCGGTCCCCGATGGCCGCTTCATCCGCCGTTTCCCCCTTGGAGACGCGGGCCTTGCGGACCGCTTCGGTCAGGGCGGAGCTCCGCACGATCTCCCAAATAGGTCGGCCTTCGGGGCTCTCGTTCAGGACGATGCGGCGAAAGCTCGCGTTGCAGAGCTCGATCCGGTCGTCCGCCGCGAGCACGCACAGGCCTTCGCGCATGGAACCCAGGATGCCCCGGATCTCCTCGTTCCTCATCCGGACCTCGTCGAACATCGCCTGCAACTTCCCCGTCATGGCGTTGAAGCTCCGGGCGAATCTCCGGAACTCCCCGCTCCGCCGGGTCGACACCATGACCCGGAAATCCCCCGCGGCCACCCGGGAGGAGGCGTCGATGACCTCCCGGACCGGCGCCGATACGGACTGGCTGAGGAAGAAGACCATCAGGAGGGCCGCCAGGAGGGTCAGTCCGACCACCTTCAGCAGTTCGCCGCGGAAGACGCCCAGGAGCGCCTCGAAGCTCTTCATGAACAGGCTGAGTCGGAGGGCGCCGACGACCCGTCCGGAGGCCTCGAGCGGGACGCTCAGGTACATCATCTCCTGCCTGAGCGTCGCGCTCCGGCGGATCGATATCCGCTTCTCGCCGTTGAGCGAAGCCTGGATCTCCGGGCGATAGAAGTGGTTCTCCATGTCGCGGGCTTCCTTCTCCGAATCGGCGAGCACCGTGCCCGACAGGTCGATGACGGTGATCCGCGTCCCCGTCTGCCGGCCGAAGGAGGCCACGAGTCCCCCAAGGTCCCCCGCCCCGGCGCCGGTCAGATAGGGCAGGATCTGGGGCTCGAGCAGAACGGCCATGTGCTCCAGGGACGAGGACTTCTCCTCGATGTTGTGTTTCCGCATCAGCGGCGGAGCGAAGAGCATGACCGCTGCGGCCAGGAGGATGATGCCGGCCGCGTGGCCCGAGAAGATCTTGAGGAACAGGGTCTTTTTCATTCTTCGAGCTTGTACCCCGCGCCGCGGATGTTCTTGACGAGCGCGGCCGCCCCGCCCAGCTTCTCCCGGAGGTTCCGGATGTGGACGTCGATCGTCCGGTCGATGACCGCCTTTTCCTGCCCCCAGAGGAAATCGAGGATCTGGTCCCGGGTGAACACCCGGCCCGGGCGCGAGGCCAGGAGCTGGAGGATCTTGAATTCCGTCGCCGTCAGGTCCGCCTTGGCGCCGTCGACGGTGACCTCGAACCGATCGAGGTCGATGACCAAGGGACCGACGACGATCCTCCGGACGACCTCCCCCCGGCCGGGCCGGCGCAGGACCGCGTGGATCCGGGCGACGAGCTCCTTGACGGAGAACGGCTTGGTCACATAGTCGTCGGCGCCGAGCTCGAGCCCGACGATCTTGTCGGATTCGTCGCCGCGGGCGGTCAGCATGATGATCGGAATCCCTGCTAGGCCCTCGGTTTTCCGAATATGACGGCAGACTTCGAGACCGTCGGTGCCCGGCAACATCAGGTCGAGGAGGATGAGGTTGGGCTTTTCCCTGGCCAGATAGCGATAAAGGTCGTCCGCCTCCTGAAATCCTTCAAAGCGGTAGCCGGCCTTCCGGAGGTTGACCTTCAGGAGCTCGAGAATATCGGCCTCGTCATCAAGAGCGGCGATGATCTGGGGCATGATCTCACCTCATAACCTCATCTTAACACAGCTTTTATCAATTCTTAACAATCCGGCGCTCTAATGGTCCTGAAAGCCTATCGCCATGACCGAGCTCGCCGCCGCCCTCCTTCTTCCCCTCGCCCTGGCCGTCGCCGTCTGGAGCTTCCGCGGCATCATTCGCCGCTACCGGACCCTCCTGGGGTTCCCATGGCTCCTGTCCGCGGCTTTCGCGGCCGCCGCCGTCATAGCCATCTTCGCTCTTCATGTTCTTCTCAATCCCCGGCACGGCCTTTGAGGCCTGTCGTCCGGCCCCCCTCGATGCGGTGCTTGACCGTCTTCCCCCCGACCATGTAGATGACGTCCTCGCCGATGTTGGTGGCGTGGTCCGCGATCCGCTCCAGGTGCCGGCCGACGAGGATGAGGTCGACCGCCCGCGGGATCGTCCCCGGGTCCTGCAGCATGTAGGTCAGGAGCTCGCGGAAGACCTGGTCGTTGAGCCGGTCGACCTTGTCGTCCCGCTCGCAGACGTCCCGGGCCAGCCCGGCGTCGCCGTCGATGAAGGCGTTGATGGCGTCGCGGACCATCTCCTGGGCCGTCAGGGCCATGAGGGGGATATCGATGAGGGGCTTGAGCTGGGGGCTTTTCAGGAGGTCGATCGTCCGCTCGGCGATGTTGACCGCCAGGTCGCCGATGCGCTCGAGGTCGCCGCCGATCTTCATGGCCGAGGTGACGAAGCGGAGGTCGGCGGCCAGGGGTTGCCGCAAGGCGAGGATCCGCAGGCCCATCTCGTCGATCTCGATGTCGAGGCGGTTCACGGCCGCTTCCCTGTCGAGGACCCGGCAGGCCAGGGCTTCCTCGCGGTCCTTGAGCGCCCCGATGGCCGTGGCGATCTGCTCCTCGGCGCTCGCGGCCATTTCCAGGAGCTTTCGCTTGAGGATCTTCAGCTCTTCGTCGAACGGGCGTTCCGTCTTGGACATGGCTCCTCCTCGCGCGGCGGCGGCCGCATCACCCGAACCGGCCGGTGATATAGTCCTCGGTCAGCTTGCGGGCCGGCGCGGTGAAGAGGGTCCCCGTCCGGTCGAACTCGACCAGCTCGCCGAGCATCATGAAGGCCGTGTAGTCGGAGACGCGGGCCGCCTGCTGCATGTTATGGGTGACGATCACGACGGTGTAGTCGGCCTTGAGGCGCTCGATGAGGTCCTCGATCTTGGCCGTGGCGATGGGATCGATGGCCGAGCAGGGCTCGTCGAAGAGGATGACCTCCGGCTCCACGGCCAGGGCCCGGGCGATGCAGAGCCGCTGTTGCTGCCCGCCGGAAAGGGCGAAGGCGCTCGCGTCGAGCCGGTCCTTGACTTCGTCCCAGAGCGCCGCCCCCCGGAGGCTCCGCTCGACGGTCGCCTCGATCGCCCGCTTGTCCTTCATCCCGTTGATCCGGAGTCCGTAGGCGATGTTGTCGTAGATCGATTTCGGGAACGGGTTCGGCTTCTGGAAGACCATGCCCACGCGGCGCCTCAGCTCGACGACGTCGACGCCGGGGTCGAAGATGTCCCGGCCGTCGAGAAGGACGCGGCCCCCGACCCGGGTCCCGGGAATGACGTCGTTCATGCGGTTGATGGTCCGGATGAACGTCGACTTGCCGCAGCCCGAGGGCCCGATGATGGCCGTCACCTTCTTCTCGAAACACGCGAGCGTGACGCCCTTGAGCGCCCGGGCCGGGCCGTAATAGAAATCGAGGTTCTCGGCCTTGATCTTGACCGCGGGGCGATCATCGCTCATCGCTGTTTCCTTCGCAGCCGGTACCGGAGGACGACGGCCCCCATGTTCAGGCCGAGGACGAGGGCGATCAGGACCAGGGCGGTCCCGTAGGCCAGAGGGCGGACCTGCTGGATGGCGTGGTGCTGGGTGGCCATGATGTAGAGATGGTAGGGGAGCGCCATGAACTGGTCGCTAAGGGACTTCGGCAGGAACGGCAGATAGAAGGCGGCCCCTGTGAACAGGATGGGGGCCGTCTCCCCGGCGGCCCGGGCCAGGCCGAGGACGGTCCCCGTCAGCATGCCCGGCACGGCGTAGGGCAGGACGTTGGTCCGGATGGTCTGCCACTTGGTCGCCCCCAGGGCCATCGCGCCTTCTCGGTAGGAAAGGGGGATCGTCTTCAGGGCCTCCTCGCTGGCCGTGATCGTCCACGGCAGGGTCATCAGCCCCAGGGTCAGCCCGGCCGCAAGGATGGAGGTCCCCAGGCGCATCAGATTGACGAACAGGATGACGCCGAACAGGCCGTAAACGATGGACGGGACTCCCGAGAGGTTCCGGATGGACAAGCGCAGGAGCCGCGTCAGCCGGGACGGGGCGGCGTATTCGTGGAGGTAGATCGCGGCGCTCATGCCCAGGGGCACGGCGAGGACGGCCGTGATGAGCGTCACGAGGAAGGTGCCGACGATGGCCGGGAAGATTCCACCCTCGGTCATGCCCCGCCGTGGCGCCTGGCTCAGGAACTCCCAGGAGATCGCCCCTCCACCCTTCCTGCCGATGTCGTAGAGGAAGAGCGCGAGGACGGCCAGGACGAGGCCCATCGCCGCCCGGAGGCCGAGGAATCCGAGCGCCTGGACGAGCCCCTTCCGGGCCGCGGTCTTCATTGCTCCCGCTCCTGATACCGGCGCAGGACGACGTCGGCGACGAGGTTGACGGCGAAGGTGATGACGAAGAGGACCAGGCCGATGGCGAACAGGGCGTAATAATGGGTGGTGTAGTAGGGCACCTCGCCCAGCTCGATGGCGATGCCCGAGGTCATCGTCCGGACGGAATCCAGGAGGCCGTGGGGGAAAGCCCGGGCATTGCCCGTGGCCATCAGGACCGTCATCGTCTCGCCGATGGCCCGTCCCATGCCGAGCATCGTGGCGGCGATGACGCCCGAGAGGCCGGCCGGCAGCTTGACCCGCAACAGGGTCTGCCAGCGGGAGCCCCCGAGGGCCAGAGAGGCCTCGCTGATGGCCCTGGGCACGGCGTTGAGGGAATCCTCCGAGATGCTGATGATCGTCGGCAGGGCCATGATGGCCAACAGGACGCTGCCGTTCACCGCGTTCAAGCCGTTGCCCGTATGGAAGACCTTGGCCAGGGCCGGCCCGACGAGAACGAGGCCCAGGAAGCCGATGACGACGGAGGGGATGCCGGCCAGGATCTCGACGACCGGCTTGAGGATCTCCCGGACCCGCCAGTGCGCGACATCCGAGAGGTAGGCGGCGACGGCGATCCCGATCGGGACGGCCAGGAGCATGGCCCCGCCGGTGACCATGAGCGTGCTCATGACCATGGACAGGATCCCGTATTCGGCCTTTTCCGGCGACGTCGGGTCCCAGGTCTTGCTCAGCAGGAACTCGGCGGGCTTGATCTCGCGGAAGGCCGGGACCGCGGTCACCAAGAGCGTCAGGAAGATGCCGGCCAGGGCCAGGACCGCGAGGACGCCGCAGGCCGAAAAGAAGGCCCTGATCGCCGCTTCCTCGAGGTCCCGCCGCTTCTTCTTCATTTGAAGCTCTTGTCGTTGGCCGCCTTGTAGGGGCCTTCGCCGACCGTGAAGAAGCCCTCGCGCTCGACGATGGCCTGCCCCTCCGGGCCGACGATCCAGGCCAGGAACCGGGCGACGTCGGCCTTGGGCTTGCCGTTCGTGGCCATGTAGAGGGGCCGGGAGATCGGATAGGCGCCCGAGTCCACGGCCGCCTTGTCGGTGGGCAGGAAGCCCGGGCCGCCCGGCTCCTTGGAGATCTCGAGGACCTTGAGGCCCTTGCGGATCCTGCCGGTCTGGTCGTGGAGGTATCCGACGCCGACGTAGCCGACCGCGCCCTCGTCCTGGATGATGCCTTCGATGATCTGGGCGTTGCCGTTCATCTCCTTCATGTCGGCCGAGAAGTTCTTGTTGCCGAGGACGAACTCCTGCATGAAGACATAGGTGCCGGAGTTGGATTGCCGTCCGTAGAGCGAGACCGCCTGGTCGGGGCCGCCGACGGCCTTCCAGCTCTTGACGTCGCCGCGGTAGAGGGCCCCCACCTGGGCGACGGTCAGCTTCTCGAGCGGGTTCTTTTCGTTGACGACGATGCTCAGGCCGTCGACGGCCACGACGAAGAACCGGGGGCTGACCCCTTTCTCCCAGGCCTGGTCGATCTCTTTGGACTTCCACTCCCGGGAGCTGTTGGCGAGGTCGCAGGTCTGGTTGATCAGGCCGGTGATGCCCGTACCCGAGCCGCCGCCGCTGACGGCGATGGCCGCGCCCGGCGTCCGGCCCATGTACTCCTCGGCCAGGATCTGGACGAGGTTGACCATCGTGTCGGACCCCTTGATCTGGATCATCTTCCTGGCCGGGGCGGCCGGGAGGAGGCCGCCGAAGAGGGCCAGCGCCGCGAGGGCGATCGTCGCGATCTTTTTCATTTTCATTCTCCTTTGGTGATCTTTGGTCGTCCGTCTCAGAAGGACAGGAAGAACGTCAGATTGAACACGACGTCGCTGTTTGTCGCGGCGTTCGCGTTGTAGCGGGCGCCGTTCCTGTAGCGGTAGAGCCAGACGTTCGGCTGCAGCCTCCAGGCGGCGCTGTAGGGCGCCCAGTCGAAGCCCGCGATGGCCAAGCTCAGGTCGAGGTCCCGCTCGAGGCTGTTCGGCCTGTAGCGGTCGTACCGCGCGAACAGGGAGAGCTTGTTGGGCGCAACGGCATAACGGCCGAACGCGGACCAGCCTTCCCGGTCGAACTTCACGCCGTCCGCCTGATTGAGGTCGGCCTGGAACCTGACCCATTCGACGCCGATGACCAGGTTCTGGACCATCTCGAGGAAGGCGTCGATCTTGTAGGTCGACGCCGCCGGCTTGGCCTCCGCGGGCAGGGCCGCGACCGGGAGCTTCCGCTCGTGGTCGTAGTAGCCGACGATCGAGAGCCCCGGGACGGGAGTGAACTGGGCCTGGATCTCGATTTCCTTGAAGCCGTCGTTCTCGGCATGGGAATAGGCGGCGCCGTTGTAGATCCCCGCGGCGAGGCGGAGATACTTGGCGACGGAGTACTTCAGGGTCACGCCGATGTCGGCGCTCGTCGCCGCGATGTTGGCCTTGGTGACGTCCTGGTAGCCGTCCACGAGGGTCTTGGCGACGCTGCGCAGTCCCCAGCGCTCCTCGGCCGGCTTGAAGGTCAAGGTCTCGATCATGCCGACGTTCAGGACCATTTTGGGAACAAGAAAGTTCGTGTACTCGACGAAAAGGTGCTTGACGAAGGGCCGCAGCTTGTCGTCCCTGCCCAGGGAAACCCCGGTCGCCGGGGAGCCGGTCAGCGCGACGCCGGTCACGTTGGCCGTATTGTCGCCGTCGAGGCGGAAGCGGAACTTCAGGTTGTCGCTGATCTTGTTCTCGTAGGTGAAATAGGCCCTCCGGAACACGAACTGGTTGTTGAGATAGGCCGCGGTGTCCGTGCCCGGCCTGAGCGTGATGGGGCCGGCGTTCGACAGGAAGGCGCGGTAATCCAAGTAGACCGCGGCCGAAAAGGTCTGGGGCGGCGGGGCGGTTGTCTGGGCCATGAGGCTCATGACGCCCGCCATCGCCGTCACGAGCAGGCCTAGGATCCTGCGCATCGAGTGCCTCCTTGGTTGAAGTGTTTTTCCAGGGCCATGGTAAAGGGGCCGGGTTAAGGAGCGATTAAGAAACGCTCAAATCTTGGTTAAGGAATGAAGCCAGGTTGGCCTTTCCAAGGATCGGCTGTTGCCGATAGGAAGACGGTTCAGGCTTTGTTTTGGATCGACATATTCAAAGCAGACGGAACGCAAAAGCGATGGAGCGATGAAAGATCCGTCTAGTCCGGGATATCGTCGCGTCCGTCGGAGGAAGGCGTCGAAGACTCATACTATTCGCTGAATGGGGGAAAATCAATAGCCCCGCCGACGGCTCAGGCGAGCCCGTAGCGCCGGCCCGCCGCGCCGACGATCGCGCCGATGAGGTTCCTGTAGTCTTCGTCCTCGCCGAGCGGGGAGCGGTGGTAGAGCGTGTAGATCTGGGGCGCCCAGCTCTTGTGGGGCTTGAGGCCGGGGATGCCGTTGACCTCGATGATGCGCAGCGTCCCAGTCCGGTCGACCCTCATGTCGATGCGGACGTGGTCGAGGCAGCCCATGGCCTCGGCTGCCGCGTCGCCGAGCGCCCGGGCCTCCTCCGTCCGCTCTCCGGCCAGGCCGATGCGGGTCAGGCCGACGCCGCGGAGGTCGCTTCGGAGGATGCGATAGTTCCTGTAATGCGTGTCCTCGACCGTGACCAGGCCGGGCAGGCTCTCGCGGGTCTCGCCGTTGCCGACGATGAGGGACGTGTACTCGTCGCCCGGCAGAAACTCCTCGACCAGGGCCGGCTCGTCGAACTCCTTCTCGATGAAGGCGACGCGCCGCCTCAGCTCCTCCTCGGTGTGGACGACGCTCTCGTCGGAGATGCCGACCGACCGGGATTCGCAGATGGGCTTGACGAAAGCGGGGTAGGCGACCTTCGAGGCGTCGTCGCCCGAGTGGAGGAGGGCGTGGGCCGGCACCGCGACGCCGGCGGCGTCGAGGATCCTGTGGGTCTCGTACTTGTCGATCATGGCCCGCATGGTCCGGCTGTCGGAGCCGATATAGGGGATCCGCCGCTCGTCGAGAACGTCGGCGACCCAGGTCCCGGCGGCGTTCCGGCCGATGAAGGCCTCGTTCGGGGTGATGTGGTAGAGGGCGCTCCAGACGATGTCGAAATCCGGCTTTTCGACCAGGCGCAGGAATTCGGCCTCGTCGTTGACAAAGGCGATGCGCGTCGGGTGGCCGAGGGACTCGGCGGCCGCCCGCATGGATTCGGTGACTTTCATGTCGCCCCAGCCCTGGGCGTCGCCGCCGGGGCCGGTCAGGAGCATGATCCTCATGGCGTTTCTCCCTCAGAAGAGATCGGGGACGTGACGGTACTCGAGAAGGGCGCGGGCCGTCGCGGAGGACCGCGGCTCGATGCGCCGGGCGACGGCTTGACGTTGGGCCTCGGGAAGACCGACCTTGGAAACGACCTCCACGGAAACCCGCCTTTCACCCTGGCCCGGTTTGCGGGCGGCCAGGCCCTCCATGAGCTTGTCGACGAGGCGCGTGCCCGGGTCGATGACCTCGACCTTGGCGCCGGCGCGCCTGCCGAGCGCGGTCCGGAACGCGTCGGCGACGTAGGTGTAGTGGGTGCAGGCGAGCCCGGCATAGAGCGGGGCGTCGGCGGGAAGCCGGGGCGCCACCCGGTTGACGCACTCCTCGATCATTCCCGGCACGGCCGGGGAATCGGGGTCCTTGTCGATGGCCGCGGCCAGCCCGTGGCAGGGTTCGGCGATAACGCGCCTCGGGTCGACGCCGCAGCGGGACAGGCGGGCGACGTGCTCGCCCGAGGCGATCGTGGTCCGCGTCCCGAACAGCACCAGAACCCCCCGCGGGTCCCGGATCAGCGCCTCGCAGAAGAGACCGGCGCCCTCGTCGAGAATGCCCGTCACGGGAACGGACGGGGCCCGGCGGAACGCCGTGGCTTCATAGACCACGGACAGCGTGTTGCAGGCGATGAGGATGAGGTCGGGGTCGAAGGCCGTCATCGCGGCGAGAGCGCGGTCGAAGACCTCGGCGCGGGCGGCGAGGTCCGGAAGATCGTTGTAGCCGTGGCGGGCGTCGGGCCAGGCGTTGACATAGAGGAGATCCACGGGGCCCCGGCCCTTGGCGCCCCTCAAGCGGCGCTCGAGCTCGGCGCATATCGGGAGCCCGCCCAGGCCGGAATCCGTGATCGCGACGGTCATCCCGCCGGGACGGCCATCGAAGACGGAAAGGCTCTTCATGCGGGCGGTCGCTTCAGGCGATCCCCTGCGGCGCGTCCTCGGGCTTGGCCAGGAAATCGGCGCGGACGCGGCCGAGGAGGTCCGGTTCGGTCAGGATGCGGGCCGCCGCCGCGGCCAGGACGTAGACGCCGTCGAGAAGGGCCCGCTCGCCCCCGACCCCCACGGCGTCTCGGGCGAAGCCCTCGGTGTGGATCGGGAAGTCGCTGGCCTTGATCATCGGCTCGATCGTCGGCACGACCCAGGAGACGTTGGCCAGGTCGGTCGAGCCGTAGGACTGGCGGAGCTTGGCCGGCTCGGACCGCCCTCGTTCGACGAACAGCCCGGCGAAGATCTCTTCAAGGACGCGGTTGCGGCGGAAGGTGGTGACGCCCGGGCCGGGCTCGCTGATCAGGACCCGGCAGCCGGCGTCCGCGGCGGCCTTGTCGGCCAGATCTTTGACGTCGCAGACCAGGCGCTCGAGCTTGGACATCGCGTCCGCCCGGAGAGAGAACCGGCCGCGGGCGTAGTCGGGGATGATGTTCGGCGCCTCGCCGCCCGACTCGATGATGCCGTGGAAGAGCGTCCCGGCGGGGAGCTTCGTCCGGGGCAGGGCGGCCGAATGGTAGAAGAGGACGAGAGCGTCCAAGGCGTTCCGGCCCTCCAGGGGCGCGGCGGCGGCGTGGGCCTTCCGGCCGTGGAACTCGACGACAAGCGTCCGGCGGGCCAGGGCCTGGCCGATGACGGTATCGATGGAGTGCGGATGGATCTGGAGGACGACGTCGGAGCGGGCAAAGACGCCGTCCTGGATCAGCCTGACCTTGCCGCTGCCTCGCTCCTCGGCCGGCGTCCCTATCACCTCGACCGCCCCTGCTGAGGCCCCGCCGTCGAACGCGGACTTCAGGATGATCGCGGCGAACGTGCCGGCCGTGCCGATGATGTTGTGGCCGCAGGCGTGACCGAGCCCGGGGAGGGCGTCCATCTCGGCCGTGAAGGTCACCCGGGGGCCGTCGGCGGAGAACGCATGCGCGGCCCGGAAAGAGGTCGGGAGCCCTTCGGAAGCGGGGGAGACGTCGAAGCCCTCGTCCAGAAGGAGCGATTGGAGAAGGCGGGAGGTTTGCACCTCCTCGAAGGCCAGCTCGGGCGCGGCGTGGATGCGCCGGCTCAGCTCGAGGATCGCGTCGCGTCGCGCTTCGACGGCCTGGGCGATCCGGTTTGTGATATCCATGTTCGGCCGGGGCCTATGATAATTCAGAAACAAAAATATTGTCAAAAGCGGGGACCGGGCGGTCAGAGGATGAGCATGCAGTCGCCGTAGGAGAAGAAGCGGTAGCGCTCCTTGACCGCCTCGCGGTAGGCCTTCATCACCAGATCGTATCCGGCCAAGGCGGAGACGAGCATCAACAGCGTCGACCGGGGCAGATGGAAGTTGGTCAAGAGGCGATCGACGACATGGAACTCGTAGCCGGGGGTGATAAAGAGAGCGGTGGAGCGGCGGCCGGCTCGGACGGCGCCTTCGAGCCAGGCGCTTTCGAGCGTCCGGACGACCGTCGTGCCCACCGCCGTGACCGGGCGACCCTCGGCCTTGGCGGCATTGACGGCCTGGGCCGCGTCCGGCGGGACCGAGCAGGTCTCTTCGAGCATCCTGTGATCGGCGACGAGCTCGGCCCGGATGGGCTGAAAGGTGGCCAGGCCGACGTCCAAGGTGACGTGGCGGACATCGACGCCTTTGGTCTTCAGCCGTTCGAGCGACGCTCCGGTGAAATGCAGGCCGGCGGTCGGCGCGGCGATCGCACCTTCCTTCCTGGCGAAGACGGTCTGGTATCTGCGGAGGTCCCCGGGCCTCGCGGTTTCGTCCTGCCTGGCCCTCTTGATATAGGGAGGCAGGGGAGCGTAGCCGCACTTATGGAGGAGCGCGCGGACGTCCGCGCTCCCGAAGTCGAGGACCCGGCGGCCTTCCCCGGCCAGCCCTGTCACGCGGGCGGCGACGCCGCCCGGGAAACGAACCTGTCCTCCTTCACGGACCCGCTTCGCCGGGCGGCAGAGGACTTCCCAGACGCCCGGGCCGGTCTCGCGGATGAACAGGAATTCGATCCTGGCCTCGCCGCCGAGGCCCCAGAGCCGGGCGGGGAGGACCTTGGTGTCGTTCAGGACGAGGATGCCGCCCGCGCTCATCGAGCCGGGGAACTCCCGGAACCGGCTATGACGGACCTTCCCCGACTTGCGGTCGACCACCATCATCCGTGAGTCCTGGCGATGGGGAAGGGGATGCTGGGCGATGAGCTCCGGCGGCAGATCGTAATCGAAATCCGAGACGCGAAGGGGCTGGCCGGAAGTCATGGAGGGCCCGTGAGGGTCAGTCCTTGAAGAGCTTTTTCTGGCCCTCAGGCTTGGCCTTGCCCCGCGAACCCGGCTGGCGGTATTTGTAGCCGAGGTGGGCGTAGGCCTTGGGCGTGACGACCCGGCCGCGGATGGTCCGGTCGAGAAAGCCGATGCGCATCAGGAAGGGCTCGTAAATGCTCTCGATCGTGTCCTTCTCCTCGTCGATGGACGCGGCGATCGTGCCGATCCCGACCGGTCCGCCGCCGAAGCTCTCGATGATGGTCGAGAGGATCTTGCGGTCGACGTCGTCAAGCCCCAGGGCGTCGACCTCCATCAGGTCCAGGGCCCGCTGGGC
>JAXDAV010000076.1:0-24959 GCA_034679465.1 Candidatus Aminicenantota bacterium
CGGTGGCACCCCTACAGCGGCCTGGCCTACCCGTTCATTCGCTGAATTAAGAAGTAAAAAAGACGGGACCGGGTCTTCGCATATGCGAAGACCCGGTCCCTTCTTTTTTCCTTCTTTTTGAGGATCATCGGATTAAGGATTTGACCACAAAGGGGAGGACCCTTATAATAAATAACTGAAAGGAGTTGGGGGCGAACTGGTTTCGACGGAGGTAATGAGACACAGGTTGCACGCCGAGGTCCCACCCACCTCGCTAAACTGGTGGAAACAATCTAACTGCAGAACCTTTAGCAGTCGCGGCCTAATAGAAAGGCACGCCGTTCCGGGGGCCCCCTCCCGCAGGACCTCCGGAGCGTCAAACGGGCGGGATAGCGAGCCGGTCCGGCTTCGAGGCCGGGGAGCGAAAAAACATCGGGGCTGGCTTTCCGGCGCTTTTCCTCTTCGAGCGCCGGCGGGCGAGATCAAGGAAGAGGATAAGCGTGTAGAGACCTGCTGTTGAATGCTTTCGGACGCGGGTTCGATTCCCGCCGCCTCCACCAGAACCGCCTATGCAGAGATTCGGGATAGAGCGAACGGTCCTCGCGGCGGCCGCCGTCATCGCCCTCGTCGCTTTGGCCGGCCCGGTTTCCGCGCCGGCCGCCCAGGAGCGGACCCGGCGGACCGTGGTCATCGACCCCGGCCACGGCGGCCTGGAGCCGGGGGCCAAGGGCCGCTTCGGGACCCTCGAGAAGGACATCACCCTGGCCATCAGCCTCAAGCTCAAGGCCCTGATCGAGAAGGACATGGGCTTCGAGGTCGTCCTGACCCGGGACCGCGACGTCGACGTCTCCCTCGAGAACCGCTCGGCCATCGCCAACAACCACAAGGCCGGGGTGTTCATCAGCATCCACGCCAACGGGGCCGTCCCCAGCAAGGCGGCCGGCTCGGAGACCTTCTTCCTCAGCCTCAACGCGACCGACGAAGAGACGCGCCGCCTGGCCTATCTGGAGAACAACTCCTCGGAGATCCAGAGCCGCATCGACCCCTCCTCCGAGGACGACCTGATGATGATCCTCTGGGACATGGCCCAGAACGCCTATATCAAAGAGAGCAGCCGCCTCGCGGAGCTCGTCCAGTCCGAGCTCGACGCCATGCTCGGGACCCGCAACCGCGGCATCAAGCAGGCGCCCTTCAAGATCCTGGCCGGCGTCGCCTGCCCCGCCGTCCTCGTCGAGGCGGCCTTCATCTCCAATCCGGACGAGGAGCGGAAGCTGGCCTCCGACGCCTTCCAGTCGAAGGTCGCCGAGGCCATCTATCGGGGGCTCGGCCGCTTCCTCCGGGGACGCCCGTAGGACGCCATGACCGAGACCAAGACCAAGAAGAGCGGAATCTCCGGCCGGGCGCTCGTGCTGGGCGGCCTGGCCGTCGTGCTGATCGTCCTCGTCATCGTCTTCATCGTCGGCGGGGGCGGGGAGACGGTCAAGCGGGTCGTCGAGTCGGCCGCGCCGCGGGCGCCTGAAACGGCCCCGGCCCCGCCGGACATGAAGGCCGTGACCCTCTTCTTCGTCGCCGACGGCGACGACCTCCTCCACAAGGAGACGCGCGAGATCGCGGCCGGCCCGACCGAGGCCGACGAGGCCGAGCGGGCCCTGGCCGAGCTCATCCGGGGCTCGGAAGAGGGCTTCCTCTCGCCGCTCCCGGCCGGGACGCGGGTGCGCCAGGTCTTCATCGCCAAAGACGGGCTGGCCACCGTCGATTTCAGCCGGGAGATCGCCGAGAACCTCTCCTACGGCTCCACCGCCGAGCTGGCGGCCGTCTATGCCGTGGTCAACACCCTCGTCTACAACTTCAAGCCGGTGAAAAGGGTCGTCCTGCTCGTCGAGGGCGCCGAGAAGGAGACCCTCGGCGGCCACGTCGACCTGTCGCGGGCCTTCTTCCCCGACTATTCCCTCGTGGCGAGATAGCCGGGGCCGGCCGTGGCGAAGCTCCCCCGGGTGGTCATCGTCGGCCTGCCGAACGTCGGCAAGTCCACTCTTTTCAACCGCCTCCTGGGCCGGCGGAAGGCCCTCGTCCACTCCGACCCGGGCATGACCCGCGACAGCCTGGCCGCCGCCTGCGTCCTCGGCGACCGGCGCTTCGCCCTCGTCGATACGGGCGGCCTCTTCGGCGTCGCCGACGAGCCCCTGAGCGACAAGGTCCGCGAAAAGGCCCTGAGCGAGGCGGCCGCGGCCGACCTCGTCCTGTTCGTCCTCGACGGCCAGCGCGACATCGCCTCGGCCGAGGAGGATCTCTACTTCCGGCTCAAGAAGCGAGGCCTGCCGATCATCCTCGTCGTCAACAAGTTCGATTCCCCCGCCAAGGAGGAGTCGATGAAGGCCGACTATTACCGGCTGGGCGAGAAGGACGTCCACTTCGTCTCTGCCGAGCACGGCCTCAACATCGGCCCCCTCGAGGAGGCCATCGCCGCCGCCCTGCCGCCCGGCGGGCCCGCCGCGGAAGAGGAAGAGCCCCTGCGCATCGCCATCGTCGGCCGGACCAATGTCGGCAAGTCGTCCATCGTCAACCGCCTGGCCGGGGCCGAGCGCCTCATCGTCAGCGAGATCCCGGGCACGACGCGCGACAGCACGGACACGCTCCTCATCCGCGACGGCAAGCCGTTCTGCCTGGTCGACACGGCCGGCATCCGCCGGATGGCCAGCGCCGAGGACGGCCGGGAGAAGGCCGGCATCGTCCGGGCCAAGGCCAACATCCGCCAGGCCGACGTCGTCTGCCTGGTCCTCGACGTCCAGGAGTTCCCCACCCGCCAGGACGCCCGCATCGCCCAGCTGGCCCTCGAATCCGGCCGGCCCCTCGTCATCGCCCTCAACAAATGGGACCTCGTCGACAAGGACGCCGTCCGGCCGGAGGCCGTCCGGGAGCGGGTCTTCCGCAAGCTCGGCTTCGTCGCCTACGCCCCGCTCCTCTTCATCTCGGCCCGGACGGGCCAGCGCATCGTCAAGCTCCTCGACACGGCCGAGCAGGTCCGCAAGGGGGCCGTGACGCGGGTCGAGACGTCCAAGCTGAACGCCTTCCTGGCCCGGATGACCGAGGCCCATCCGCCCCGCCTCAAGAACGGGGCCCGGGCCAAGCTCCGCTACATGACCCAGAAAGGGGTCTCCCCCCCGACCTTCATCCTGTTCCTGGGCTCCCGGGGGCCGCTCTCGCCGACCTACGAGAAGCACTTCATCGAGTCCCTGCGCCGGGAATTCGGCTTCGACGGAAGCCCCGTCCGGCTCATCGTCCGGACGAGCTGAGCGACGGACCCGGACCCGGCGGACCCGGCTTTTTTCTTGACTTTGAGGGAGGCATCGTTTATAACTACATTCTTGTCTTTCCGCGTCATTTGCGTTTGACAGTCAAGGAGGTCAGGATGTCTCGAAAGACGACCCAGAGAGTCATGCTCGCCGCCGTCACGGTCGCGGTGATCTTCGTCTTCAGCGGCTGTCAGGACCTGTCCTACAGCAAGCTCGCCGCGAACCACCATTTCGGCAAGGCGAATAGCTTCTTCCGGGAGAACCAGTACCGGAAGGCCATCACCGAATACGAGGCCACGCTCAAGTACAATCCCAACATGACCCAGGCCTACCGGTTCCTGGGCGAGAGCTACAAGCAGCTCTTCAAGCCCGGCGTCGACACGCCCCTCAACAAGGAGCTTGAAGAGAAGACCCTCGAGGCCCTGATCAAGGCCCTTGAGATCGAGCCCCACAACAGGGACATCATCTATTCCCTGGGCGACATGTACGACAAGCTGGGCAAGTTCGACGAGGCCGAGAAGCTCTATCTCCGCATCATCGAGCTCCAGCCCGAGAACATGGACAACTACTACGTCGTGGCCGAGTTCTACAAGCGCTACGCGGCCGAGAAGAAGGAGATCGCCAAGAAGGCCGAGTCCATGTACCTCCGCCGCATCGAGACCGACCCCGAGAACCCCCAGGGCTACGCCTACATGGCGACCTACCTGGAGCAGAGCGCGGGCGGCCCCGAGGAGCTGCTGAAGTTCTACGAGCGCGCCGCCGAGTTCTGGCAGAAGCGCGTCGCGCTCCAGCCCGACTCCGCCGAGGCCTGGCTGGCCCTGGGCGTCAACGAGTGGTCGCGGTCCTACCGCTTCCAGTTTCTGACCAACGCCGAACGGTTGAAGCTGGCCCAGGCCGCGTTCCAGTCCATCTCCAAGTCCATCGAGCTCGACCCGACCTATCCCGAGCCCTACGCCTGGATGGGCCCCCTGCACAAGTCCGTTCTGGCCAAGCTCGAGCCCGAAAAGGAAGCCCGCCACAACGCCGAGGGCGACCGCTACCTCGAGAGGTTCCAGGAGCTGAGGAAGAGGGCCGCCGAGCGCAAGAAGCTCGAGGAAGAGCTGAAGAAGTAGCCCCCGGCCCGGGCCCCAAATCGATCGATCGCGCCCCGTCCGCCGGGGCGGACGGCCCCGGCGGCAAGAAAGTTGACAATTTTACCGTTTTTTAGTATTTTAGGTCGTCTTTCTATCTCTCGATTAAGGTTAGAAGCGCATGAGGACGTTTATCCCTAAAAAGGGCGAGATCGAACAGAAGTGGTGGCTGGTCGACGCCGACGGCCGGATCCTCGGCCGCCTGGCCACCGAGATCGCCGACCTGATCCGCGGCAAGAGGAAGCCCCAGTTCACCAGCCATCTGGACACCGGGGACTTCGTCGTCGTCATCAACGCCGAGAAGATCAAGGTCACCGGGCGCAAGCTCGAGCAGAAGAAGTACTACAGTCACTCCCTCTACCCGGGCGGCATCAAGGAGGAGACCCTCAAGGACCTCCTGGCCAAGAAGCCGGAAGAGGTGATCAAGAAGGCCGTCTGGGGCATGGTCCCTAAGGGAAAGCTCGGCCGGGCCCTGTACAAGAAGCTCAAGGTCTATCGCGGACCCTCCCACCCCCACGAAGCCCAGAACCCCCAGGAATACAAGTTTTAGGAGGCACCTTGAGTCTGATCCAGTACTACGGAACGGGGAAGAGGAAATCGTCCATCGCCCGCGTCTTCCTGCGCTCGGGCAAGGGCGACATCACGCTGTTCGTCAACAAGAGGCCGCGGCCCTATAACGAATACTTCAGGCTCGACGCCTACAGGACCATCATCCGCCAGCCGCTCCGGATCACGGAGACGGAGGACAAGTTCGACATGTTCCTCCGGGTCAGTGGAGGCGGGGCCAAGGGCCAGGCCGAGGCCATCCGGCTGGGCATCGCCCGGGCCCTGGTCGAGTTCAACCGGGAGCTCAAGCCCGTGCTCAAGTCGGCCAGCCTGCTGACGCGCGACGCGCGGGTCAAAGAGCGGAAGAAATACGGATTGCTGGGCGCCCGCAAGGCTCCTCAGTACCACAAGCGCTAAAGAGGAGGCTGAGTTGGTTTCCGTCACGATGAAAGAACTGTTGGAGGCGGGCGTTCACTTCGGGCACCAGACCAAGCGCTGGAACCCGAAGATGAAGGAATACATCTTCGGCCAGAGGAACGGCATCTACATCGTCGACCTGCAGAAGACGATCAAGAACTTCAAGGAGGCCTTGAACTACCTCCGCGGCGTCGCCGAGGAGGGCAAGATGATCCTCTTCGTCGGCACCAAGAAGCAGGCCCAGGACATCGTCCGCGACTACGCCGCCAAGTGCGAATCGGCCTACGTCAACCAGCGCTGGCTCGGCGGGCTGTTGACGAACTTCGGCGTCGTCCGGACGAGCGTCGACAAGCTCAAGGAGCTCGAGGAGATGAAGGAGGACGGCCGCTGGGAGCTCTTGTCGAAGAAGGTCCAGTCCAAGCAGGAGAAGGTCTACCGCAAGCTCCAGAAGAACCTGGGCGGCCTGAAGACCATGGCCGGTCTGCCCGGGGCCATCTTCATCATCGACTCCTCGAAGGAGACGATCGCCATCGCCGAGGCCCGGAAGATGCGCATCCCCATCGTGGCCGTCGTCGACACGAACGGCGACCCCGAGGACATCGATTACCCCATCCCCGGCAACGACGATGCCGTGCGGGCCATCGAGCTGTTCGCCTCGAAGGCCGCCGAGTCGATCATCGAAGGCAAGAAGAACCGGATCAGCAAGGAGCTCCTCGAGGAGAAGTCGGCCGAGGAAGCCGCGGCGGCTGCGGCGGCGGCCGCGGCCGAGGGCCAGGCGCCCGGGGCCGGGCTCCCCGAAGAGGCCTGAGGACGAAGAGAGGACATCATGGAAGTCACGGCAGACAAGGTCAAAGAGCTGCGCGAGCGGACCGGCATCGGCATGATGGAGTGCAAGAGCGCCCTGTCCGAGTGCGACTGCGACATGGACAAGGCCATCGAGATCCTGCGCAAGAAGGGGTACGCCCGGGCGGAGGCGAAGTCCAGCCGGGCCGCCAAAGAGGGCCTCGTCGGCTCCTACATCCACATGAACGGCCGCATCGGCGTCCTGGTCGAGCTCAACTGCGAGTCCGACTTCGTCGCCCGCAACTGCGAGTTCCAGGAGCTGGCCAAGGAGCTGGGCCTGCAGATCGCGGCGGCCAAGCCGAAGTGGATCGCCTCGACCGACGTGCCGGCCGACATCGTGGCCAAGGAGAAGGAGATCATCCTGGCCCAGCTCGGCGACATGAAGAAGCCGCCGGAGATCATGGACCGGATCGTCCAGGGCAAGCTGAGCAAGTTCTTCGAGGAGGCCTGCCTCCTCGACCAGCCCTACATCCGCGAAGACAAGATCAAGGTCAAGGACCTGATCACCAAGCTCGTCGCCAAGATGGGCGAGAACATCAAGGTCGGGCGCTTCGCCCGCTTCGAGATCGGCCAGGACTGACGGGGTCAAACCTAGGTTTGACCCCATCTTCGGAACGGGTATAGAATACCGGCCGGAGCGAGACCCATGCCCAAACCGGCCTACAAGCGCGTCCTTCTCAAGATCTCGGGAGAATCCTTCCTCGGCGACATCGCCGCCGGCATCGACTTCAACCGGGCCGTCTCCGTGGCCCGCGAGATCAAGGAGGTCCACGACCTCGGGGTCGACGTGGCCGTCATGATCGGCGGCGGCAACCTCTTCCGCGGCGCCAAGGGCATCAAGGACGGCATCGACCAGGGCTCGGCCGACCAGATGGGCATGCTGGCCACGGTCATCAACGGCATCGCCCTCCAGGCGGCGCTCGACAAGGCCGGGGCCGACACCCGCCACGTCTCGGCCATCGAGATCAAGTCCGTGGCCGAGCCGTTCATCCGCCGGCGGGTCATCCGGCACATGGAAAAGGGCCGGATCATCATCTTCTCGGCCGGGATCGGCTGTCCCTTCTTCACGACCGACACCGCCGCCGCCCAGCGGGCCCTCGAGATCGGGGCCGACATCATCTTCAAGGCGACCAAGGTGGACGGCGTCTACTCGTCCGACCCGGTGACCGACCCCGCGGCCAAGCACTTCGCCTCCATCCGCTACATCGACGTCCTCCGGAAGAACCTCAAGGTCATGGACGCGACGGCCATCTCCCTCTGCAGCGACAACGGCATGCCCATCCTCGTCTTCAAGCTGGGCGAGGGCGGCAACATCAAGCGGGCCGTCCTGGGAGAGGCGATCGGCACCCGCGTCTATTAAACAAGACGGGGTCAAACCTTAATTCTTATAAAAAAGAAGGGAAAAAGAAGGGACCGGGTCTTCGCATCGCGCCATAGGATAGGTTGCGCGTGAAATGCGAAGACCCGGTCCCTTCTTTTTTGACCCCTTCTGATCGGCTTGGCTGGGGCCGGCCTGCTCCCGGGTTGCCTTGACACTCCGGAAGCCCTATTCTATTATCGGTTGCCAAGGGCAGCCCCCGGCACGGGCGGCCCGAATCCCGGTGTTCGAGAGGCAAGCCATGGTCAAAGACGTGCTCAGCGATACGGCCAAGAAGATGAAGGCCTCGGCCGAGCATTTCCGCAAGGAGATCGGCCTGCTCCGGACCGGCCGGGCCAATATCAGCGTTTTCGAGGAGATCAAGGTCAGCTATTACGGCGTCCCCACGCCGGTCAATCAGGTGGCCACCCTCAAGGTCCCCGAGCCGACGCTCATCGTCGTCCAGCCCTACGATCCCTCGATGCTCGAGCCGGTCGACAAGGCCATCCGCGGGGCCGACCTCGGCCTCAACCCCCTCAACGACGGCAAGCTCCTCCGCATCCCCATCCCGCCCCTCGACGAGGAGCGCCGCCGGGAGATGGCCAAGAAGATCGGCAAAATGCTCGAGGAGGAGAAGACGGCCCTGCGCAACATGCGCCGCGAGGCCAAGGAGTTCATCGAGGATTTGGAGAAGGAGAAGGAGATCACCGAGGACGAGAAGTTCTCGGGGATCGAGCAGCTCCAGAAGCTCCTCGACGAGACGATCGCCCGGGCCGAGGAGCTGGCCGCGGCCAAAGAAAAAGAGATCCTCGAACGGTGACACACAACTCAATACACTTAATCGGGGACAATTCACTCCCTCTTTCGTAGCCCCGCCGGCTGTAATTCACCGATTGTCAGTGAGATAACTGGAATCCCCGCTGTCGATCGGCCAACAGGACAGCGGGGAAATGCGCGTGTCACCGAACGAACCAATTCTCGCGCGTGCCGAACTTCGTCCGGATGGCGACGCCCCAGCCGACGGCGTTCAGCACGACGGTGAAGAGGAACCCCAGGACCGGCACGAACCCGGCCAGGCTGAAGACGAGCAGGCCCGTCAGCACGGCGCCCATGGCGGAGGCGTTCCGCGAGCGGAAGGCCCGCAGGACGCTCTCGCCGAGCAGGTAGAAGACGGCCAGCCGGCCGAAGACCTTGACCACAAACCCCGCCGCGGCGAGCGCCAGGGCGATGGGGATGCCGATGAGGATGAAGCTGAGCATGGCGGCGATGAACACGAGCATGGTGAAGACGAGGATGGCGACCAACCCCGTCCCCAGGACCGGCCAGAAGTGCCGGCGGATCTCCCCGGCGGCGTAGGCGATGGGCTTGGGCATGAGGGCGGCGCCCAGCACGGCGACGATGAGCCAGAGGAAGATCATGACCAGCTTGACGACGACGAAGATGGGGATGATCGAGAGCGACAGCAGGCCGTCCCAGACGCCGTCCTGGAAGAGCCGGTCGCCGAGCTCGCGGGTCTGGAAATAGATCGTGTCGCCGCCGACGACACAGCCGGGCTCCTTCTCGAGCGTCCCGCCCAGCGCGGCCAGGTCTTCCCCGATCCTGGCCGTGGCCTTGACGACGACGTGCGAGCCGATGCCGACGACCGACTGCCCGACCTCGCCGCTGATGGTGATGGACCCGCCGATGACCATGACGTCCTCGCGGACGCTGCCCTCGACGAGCACGTGGCCGCCCAGGCTGAAGATCTTGTCCTGGGTCTCGCCGGCCGCGACGGTGATGTCCTTCCGCGAGCCGGTCCCGGCTTGGGCGGCCTGAGCCGCGGCGAGCGGCGCCCCTAGGAAGAGGCCCAGGAGGGCCAGCGACAGTGCTTTCTTAATCATGATCCTTCTCCCTGATGGAGGAATCGCCTCGCCCCGAAGAAGGCGAGGACCGCGAGGAGGGCCGTCAGGCCGGCGACCAGGGCGATCCCTTGGGGGCCGAGGACGCGCGAGAAGGCCTCCAGGCCCTCGAGGCCCAGGGTCAGGAGATCGCGGGAGATCTTCAGGAGTACCCCTCCGAGCTTGAACGTCTTGACGGCCAGCGGGGCGGCCTGGGCGACGGCCTGGCCGAAGAAGCCGTTGAGGGCGACCAGGACCTCGGAGATGCCCGTGCCGGTGAAGAGGTGGAAGCCGGCCAGGCCGGCCGCGAGACCCGCCGCGGCCGCGACGAGGGGGGCGAGCCAGCCGCGCCCGCGCGCCTCCGGCTCGGGCAGGCTGTCCATGACCGATCGGGCGAAGCCCTTGGGCACCTCGAAGGGCGGCAGGCTGGTGAAGGCCTGGTGGAGCAGGCGCCGCTCTTCCAGGGCCTCGCGGCAGGCCGCACAGCACTCGACGTGCTCCTCGATCTTGCGGGCGTCGTAAGGGCCAAGCTCGCCTTCGAGATAGAGGTAGAGGCTGTCGGCGCGCGGACAGGGCGTCATGCCGCCTCCATCCTCTTTCTCAGTAGCTCCTTGGCCTGGAAGACGCGGTTCTTGACCGTGCCGACGGGCAGGCCCTTGATGTCCGCGATCTCCTCGTACGAGAACTCGTTGACGTGCCGCAGGACGAACAGCTCCCGGAGCGTCTCCGGGACGGCCTCCAGGGCCCGCTCGATCCTCTCCCGGATCTCGGCCAGCTCGAGCTTCCGGACGACCGACGGCCCCTGGTCGGGGATCTGGAGCGTCAGCGGGCCGTCCTCCTCGTCGAGGGGCTGGTCGATGGAGACCGTCGGCAGCTTCTTCTTTCTCCAGTGGTCGATCACGTGGTTCGAGGCGATCTTGAACAGCCAGGTGCTGAACTTGTAGGCCGGCCGGTACGAGGCCAGCGAGCAGTAGGCCTTGAGGAAGACCTCCTGGGCGAAATCGAGGGCCGTCTCGCGCTCCCCCGTCATCCGGCTGAGGTAGCTTGTGAGCGGCTGCTCGTATTTGCGGACGATCATCTCATACGCCCTGCGGTCTCCTCTGAGGGCCCGGGACACAAGCTGGCGGTCTTCTGTCATCGAGAGAGCATCCTGCCCTCGGGTGTTCATACGGGTTCCCGGCCGAAAGGTTCAGCGCTCCCGGCGGATGGCGCCGTCCGTGTCGTCGATGATCTCGGTCCCCGGGGGGACCTTCAGGGTGAAGGTCGAGGCCGGGACCCGGCCGCCCGTCCTGACCCGGCTGAAGACGAGCTCGCGCTTGTTCCCGGCCCACTCGAGGAAGATGGCCCGGCGCAGGAGCCAGGTGGTCTCGTCGATCTCGAGGAGGATATGGGAGAATTCGCCCTCGGTCTTGGGGGTCAGCCTGACCTGGCGGACGCGGGCCGCGTCGGTCGGGAAGGGATTGCTCTCGACGGCATAGGCCTCGAGGAACGAGGTCGTTCCGAGGAGGATGCCGAAGATGTCGGTCTCCAGGGCCTCCTTGGAGACGGGGCTTCTGGTGAGCTGATTCTCTTCGGGCAGGTAGATCTCGAGGACGCCTTCCTTGTAGAGGAAAACTTTGTCCTGGGGGTCCTTGTAGTTCCAGCGCATGCGGTCGGGCTTCTGGAGGAAGAGATCGCCCTTCTCGTGCAGGGGCTCCGAGACCGCCATGGAGTAGTGGAGCTGTTCGAACCGGGCTTCGAGGGTCATGACCGCCTTGAGGGCCCGCTCCAGCCTGGATACCGCCTCCTCGGCGGGCGACATTCCCCCCTCGAGAGCCCGGACGCCGGCGAAAACGGCCAGGCAGGCCAGAGCGGACGCCAAGCGTTTCACGGGGCCTATTATAGCGTAAAACCATATCTAATGGGGTCGGACCTCAGCAGTATGATTATTATCAATGAGATAAGCCCAAAAAAAGGGCTTGAATCGGCTTATAACCGCTGTTTTTAGGCCCAAAAATGAAAAATAGGTCTGCGAGCATGCGATGAAGCACTTTCATTTTTTAGGGTAAAAATGCGGGTTATAAGGCTTTTCGACCCCCGAATTCGGGGCTATCATATTGAATATATTCGTATTGCTGAGGTCCGACCCCATCATGCTATAATTGGGCCGTGGATGTCCTTCTCACATCTGAGGCCCGGTGCGATCTCGAAGCGCTGGCCGCGCTCCGGCCGAAAGCCGGGGCCTGGGGGGGCGTCATCGGCCACCGGCGGGGGCCCCGGTTCATCGTCGAGAAGATCATTTTCGCCGGAAGCCCGGGGACCGTGCCCGACGGCCGCGCCCTCGCCGGCCTTGACGCCGTCTGGCCGGGACGGGTCATCGGCCTCGCCGTCGTGAGGCCGGGCGCCGCGTTCCGCCGGGCCGTGCTCGGTCCGGCCTGGTTCGGGAAGCTGGTCCTGCGCTGGAGCGGGAGCCTCAAAGCGCCGTCCCTGCGGGCGGCCGTGGTCGGGTTCGGGCGCACGTTCTCGCTGGAGCCCGTTCCGGTCGCGCCGGAGGCGAAGGAGAAGACCCATGAGTGAGCGTCTGACCCCCGAAGAAGAGCGCCAAGCCCTGAAGCTCGCCCGCCAGGCGCTCGAACACCATTTCCAAACGGGCGGCCGTCTCCGCTCCCCCGTCAAGTCCGGCCCGTTCAAGGAAAAAAGGGGTGCGTTCGTCACCCTGACCTTGGACGGCGACCTGCGGGGCTGTATCGGCTATCCCCTCCCGGTGAAGCCGCTCGACGAGACCATCATCGAGATGGCCGTCGCCGCGGCGACCCAGGACACCCGGTTCGAGCCGCTGCAGGCTGACGAGCTGAATAAGCTGAAGATAGAGATATCCGTGCTGGGCCTGCCCGAACCGGTCGGCGACCCCGCCCAGGTCGAGGTCGGCTGTCACGGGATCATCGTCTCGAAGGGATTCAACCAGGGCCTGCTCCTGCCGCAGGTCCCGGTCGAACACGGCTGGGACCGGGAGGCCTACCTCTGCCACGGCTGTCTCAAGGCCGGGCTTCCCGCCCAGGAGTGGAAGAAGGGGGCGAAGATCGAAGTCTTCACCGCCCAGGTCTTTTCGGAATAGCGGCCCGCCCGGGCCGGCCGGCTACTTCTTCTTCGTCTTCAGCGCGTCGAGCTCCGCCTGCGCCTCGGCCTTGATGACGTCGTCCTTCGAGGTCGTCTTGGGCAGATCGAGGACCTTCTGGAAGGACTCGGTCGCTTCGTCATGCCTCTTGAGCGCGAGGAGCGTCCGGCCGAGCTCGAGGTAGTGGTTGATGTACTCGGGGTGGAGCTCGATGGCCTTGCGCAGGTGCTTCTCCGATTCCGCGTAGGACCCCTTCGGGATCGAGCCGTAGAGGATGCTGCCGAAGACGCGCTTGGCCCCGCCGATCTCGTCCATCCGCCGGTGCCAGCGCCCGTAGGCGTGATAGGCGAGGTGGTTCGTGTCGTCGAGCTCGATCGCCTTCTCGATCTCGTCCCGGACCTCCTTGGAGGCCTCGATCTGCTGTTTCTTGCCGAGGAGGAGCAGGCGCTTGCCGTTGGCCGCGGCCAGCTGGAAGTGGCCCCAGGTGTCGTTGGGGTTGGCGGCCACCGCCTTCCGGGCCAGCGCGGTGGCGTCGGTGTACATCTTCTTCTGCTTCTCTTTGATGTCCTTGTCCGTCACCGGGATGACGTCGGCGATGTCGACCATGGCCCGGGAGGCCTTCCACAGGGCCTCGTAATTCGCCGGCTCGAGCGCCAGGGCCGCCTGATAGTGCTCGAGGGCCGTCACATCGTCGAACACGGCGTAGGCCGCGTCGCCCTCGCGAATGTGATCGGCCGCCGTCTGGGCCAGGGCCGGGCCCGCCAGGAGAGCCAGGGCCGCGAACGCAAACAGGATCTTCTTCATGATTTCCCTCCGTACGGTCTTACCTTTTATAGATTTCCCCGCAAATGTCAAGCCGACCGCGGCTCGCGCGGCCCGCGCAGGCGCTCCAGGGCCAGGCCGGCCAGGAACCCCGCGGCGCCGCAGGCGACCCCCGCGGGCAGGGAGCCGGGCCAGGGGGGCAAGGGAACGGGAAGGAAACCCAGCCCTGAATCCCCCAGGAACGAGAGGACCGCGTAGCCGCCTCCGAGGGCCAGGGCCAGGAGACCGGCGAGCGGGGCCCGCTTCTTCATGAACAGGGCCGCGAGGCCGGGGATGAGCAGGCCCTCGGCCATGATGGCGGAGGCCAGGCCGAGGGTCTTGAGGATGTCGCCCAGGCGGGCGGCGACGAGGAGCGCGGCCAGGGCCAGGGCCGCGGTGGCGACCCGGGCCAGGGCGACGGGCCTGCCTCCGGTCTCCGGACCGCCCGTCCGCCCGATCAGCTCCCCGGTCAGCGTGAAGGCCCCGGCGTTGAGAGCGGCGTCCATGGTCGAGAAGATGGCCGCGAGGACGGTCACGAAGACGAGCCCTCCCAGAAAGGACCCCGCCTCGCTCGAAACGAAGCCGGTGACGAGGGGCGCGGTCGTCCCCCCGCCGGCCGGGAAGGACGGCAGAAAGAGCATTCCGACGGCCACGATGGCGGCATAGAAGAGGCCCAGGAGGACCGCGGCGCCGGCGGTCCCGGTCCGTGAGGCCGCGTCGCTCCGGGCCGCCTGCATCCTCTGCCAGGCGATCGGCGAGATCGTCCAGGCCAGGACGAAGGAGAGGGCGATGAGAACGTTGCGGGACGCCCCGGCGAAAAGGTCGAAATAGGAGGCTTTCGCGGCCCCGGCCGCGGCGGCGGCGCGAACGGCGCTCCAGGAGGTCTTCGAGGCCAGGCTCGCGGCCATCCCGGCGACCCCGGCGACGAGGAGCGCGAACTGGAGGACATGGGTCCGGGCCACGGCTCTCAGCCCGCCCGAGGCCGAATAGACGATGACGATCCCGGCGGCGATCGCCAGGCTCGGGAGGGGGCCCGTGCCCAGGAACGTCCCCAGGAAGGGCCCGGCGGCGACCATCTGCGACGCGGCCAGGACGGTCATGTACCAGACGACGAGGACGGTCGTGAGCGTCCCCGAGGCCCGGCCATAGCGATCGCGCATGAGCGCGGAAGGGGTCAGGCCGGATATGGCCCGGATGGGCCGGGCCAGCCCGGTCAGGATGAGCAGGGTGGCGACGGCGGGCAGGCCGATGATCCAGATCGCGCTCACGCCGTCGCGGCAGGCCTCGTCGATGGACACGAGGAGGGAGGCCGCTCCGATCCACGAGGCGCAGAGCGAAAAGGCGACCCGGCCGGCGCCTAGCCGGCGCGAGGCCAGGAAGAAAGAGTCCAGGCTCGCCGGCCGCTTCCGGAGACCGAGGCCGGCCGCCGCCCAGAGCGCGGCCGCGTAGGCGGCGATGGCCAGGACGAAGCCCGCTTTCATGCCGGCGAGTATACACTATGGGGTCGGACCTCAGCAATATGAATATTTTCAATATGATAGCCTCAAATTAGGGGGTCGAAAAGTCTTACAGCCCATGTTTTTGGCCATGAAAATGAAGAAATCGCCGCTCCTTCCCTGACCGACCGGGTTTTCATTTTTGGCCGTAAAAATAGCGGTTATAAGCCAATCTAAACCCGTTTATCGGGCTTATCTTATTGATAATTCAGGTTGTTGCTGAGGTCCGACCCCATTGGGTTGACTATCCGGGCGGTTCGCAATAAGATGGCCGCGGGGATAGGCATGAAGTACGAGCTGGTGGTGGTCGGGGCCCTCGAGACGAACTGCTATCTCGTCTACGACGAAGAGACGCGGGCGTGCGCCGTCGTCGACCCCGGCGCCGAACACGAGAAGATCGCCGCCGCCATCGCCGGTCTGGACCTCAAGCCCGTTATCGTCCTCAACACCCACGGCCACGTCGACCATGTCGGCGCGAACAGCGACATCGTTCAAAAATACGCCGTTCCGCTGGCCATGCACGCCGCCGACACCGGCCTGCTCAAGGTCTCCGATTATATCGAGCTGAGCCTTCTGCTCGGGGCCCGGAACTCGCCGGCGCCGGACCGCCTCCTGGCCGAGGGCGACGAGATCGCCGTCGGCCGGACCTCGCTGCGGGTCCTCCACACGCCCGGCCACACCCCGGGGAGCATCGGCTTCGTGCACGGCGGCGTCCTGTTCTCCGGGGACACGCTCTTCTGCGGCGGCGTCGGCCGGACCGATCTGCCCGGCGGCTCCTGGAAGGACCTGGAGCGGTCGATCCGGGAGCGCATCCTCACGCTTCCCGCGGAAACGGTCGTCCTGCCCGGTCACGGCCCCTGGACGACGGTGGAGCAGGAGCGCAGCTCCAATCCCTTCCTGACATGAAGCCCCCCGCCTCCTCGCCCGAGGATGCCCTGCGCCTGTTCCTCGAATACCTGACCGTCGAGAAGGGCCTTTCCGCGAACACCGGCCAGTCCTACGCCCGGGACATCCGCAAGCTTCTGGCTTTTCTCAAGGCCGGCAAGGTCGCCCTGCCGCGCGCCTCCGAGGAGGTCCTGATCCGTTTCATCCACGGGGAGAGCCAGTCCGGCCTCTCGGCCCGGTCGCTCGCCCGCCTGATCTCGGCCCTCCGGTCGTTCTTCCGTTTCCTGGTCCTCAGCGGCCTCCTCAAGAAGGACCCCACGGCGCGCCTGACGACGCCCTCGACCTGGCGGGCCCTGCCCAAGTTCCTGACCGTCGCCGAGACCGAGGCGCTCCTCCGGGCCCCGGACGCGAAGAAGCCCCACGGCCTGAGGGACAGGGCCATGCTCGAAGTGCTCTACGGCTCCGGCCTCCGGGTCTCGGAGCTGGCGACGCTGAAGCTGGCCTGGATCAACCTCGAGGACGGCTTCCTCGTCTGCCGCGGAAAGGGAGGAAAGGAGCGGATCGTGCCCCTCGGCCGGACCGCCTGCGCGGCGGTCAGGCGCTATCTCGCCGAGGCCCGGCCGCTCCTCGACAAGGACGGCGGGCGCGAGGACCTCTTCCTGACGCGCCGCGGCCGCCCGTTCACCCGGCAAGGGGTCTGGAAGCTTCTCCGTCAACACGCCGGCAAGGCCGGCCTGGCCGCCAAGATCAGCCCCCACGTCCTCCGGCATTCGTTCGCGACGCACCTGCTCGAGCGGGGCGCGGACCTGCGCTCGGTCCAGCTCATGCTCGGCCACAGCCAGATCACGACGACGCAGATCTACACGCACGTCAGCCGGGAGCGGCTCCGCCGGGTCTACGACAAGTTCCATCCGCGGGCCTGAAGCCGCGGGGTCAACGATCGACGGTCAACGGGCGACCAGGCTGACGACGGTCTCGACGGCGTGGCCCTGGGTCACGAAAAAGGCCCGGCCCTGCCGCAAGTGGCGCTTCCCGCGCTGCCACTCCCAGGAGAAGCTCCGCTCGGCAGCACGCTCGAGGAGGTCGGACTCCGGGATGACGACCCGGCTCGAGCCGCGGCGGACGAAATCGCCGTAGCCCTGGCCGGGCGGCCCGGCCGGTCGCCCCGGCGAGCGCGGCAATTCGAGCTCGACGGCGAGGGCGGACTCGTGCAGGGGGACGGGGAAGCCGCCGGTCTCGAAGACGAATTCGATCTCCCCGTCGTCCTTGAGGACGTAGCTCAGGCGCAGGTCGGGCGCCCGCGCGGCGGGCGCTTCGAGGACGCTCTCGCGGCCGGCCGGGCCGGAGGTCTCCCGGAGGCGCCAATCCAGGACCTCGGTCTTGAGGTGGATGAGCAGGAAATCGTCGCCGTCCGGCTCGAGCCGCCCTTCCCAGCAGGCCCGCCAGGCGTACTCTCCCCGGACCGGCGCCCGGCCGCCCCGGACGCTGTAATCCCCCTCGGCCGTGACCAGCACGCGGACCTCCCACCAGGCCCGCCCCCCGGACGGGCCTTCCCCGGGGCGGGCCTCCGGGCCGGCCAGGAGGAGCGCCGCGGCCAAAGCCGCCGCAGGCCACAGGAGGAGTTTCTTGGCCATCCCGATCCGCATCTCCCGGATAACGCGCTTCATTCTACCGCGGCCGCCGGGGTCTTGACAAACGCCGGCCTAAGGCGTATCTTAGCCGGAACTGTCGAGTCTTTAGAAATGAACTCATGAGTTTAAATTTAAATTAATGGACCGGGAAGTCAACCGATCGGCCCGGGTGAGGCGACCGACGATGAAAACCAGCGGTTTCCGCCGCGAGCGCGAGCTCCGGCGCCAGGAAAGCTACCGGGGGCACATCCTCCGCGCCGCGGAGCGGGTCATCCTGCGCAAAGGCTACAGCGCCCTGACCATGGACGACGTCGCCCGCGCGGCCCGGCTGTCCAAGGCCACGGTCTATAAGTACGTCGCCGGCAAGGGCGACCTGCTCTTCGAGATCCTCGGCCATTCCTTCGACAACCTCCGCGAGCGGCTGGCCCTGATCGCCGCCGGCCCCGGGACCGCGGGGGAGAAGCTGGGCCGGCTCATCCGGACCGTTCTGCGGAGCAGCGAGGACATGTCGCACTTCAACCGGGTCCTGTTGATGGACAAGACCGTGCTCAAGCTCATGCGTGTCTTCGTCTCATCGCCGGGGAAGGCCGGCCCGGCCACGCCCGCCGACCGGAAGCTGTTGGCCATGGTCAAGCACAAGCGCCTGCAGATGATCGAGGTCGGCGCGGGCGTCTTCGAAGAGGGGATCGCCTCGGGGGAGTTCCGGAGCATGGACGCCCGCCAGGCCGCCGCCTTCGTCGAATCCGTCCTCCAAGGCTATATGCACATGCGCGTCTGGCAGGACGATTTCCCGCTCTCTCCGGCGGCCGCCGACGGCCTGACCCGGTTCATCATCGAAGGGATCCGGAACCCCGAAGAAGCGTCCGGCAAGGAGATCTGACATGAAAAAAACGGCCGTTTCGCTGATCGCGCTCATCCTCGCCGCCCTCGGCCCGGGAGCGCTCGCGGCCCAGGAGGCCAAGCCGGCGGTCGTCCTGACCGTGGACGAAGCGATCGCCCTGGCCCTGAGGCAGAACCCGTTCCACCTGGCGACCCAGGAAAAGGTCTATCAGGCCCGGGCCCAGGTCCGCCAGGCGGTGTCCGGCTTTCTGCCGACCCTGAACGCCTCGGGCACGGACACCCTCGACGAGAAGCTCTTCACCCTGGAGTTCCCGTCCATGATCCCGGGCGAGCCGCCCCAGCGCATCGCCGTCGACTTCACCAAGGACTATCAGATGGCCTTCTCCTTCGGACTGCCCCTGTTCGCCGGCGGCCGGCTGACGGCCGGCTACAAGCAGGCCAACCTCGGCCTCAGGGCCAGCCAGGAATCGGTCCGCCTGTCCGAGCAGGAGACCGTCTTCAACGCCAAGCGGGCCTTCTACGGGTATCTCCTGGCCAGGGAGTTCTCCGCGGTCGCCGACGAGGCGCTCCGCTTGGCCGAGGACTTCATGAAGAACGTCAGGAACCTCTACGAGGTCGGCATGGCCTCGAAGTTCGACCTCCTGCGCTCCGAGGTCCAGGTGGCCAACCTCAAGCCCCAGTCGATCCGGGCCCGGAACAGCGTCGACGTGGCCGCGCTGGGCCTGAAGACCGTCTGCGGCCTCGAGCTCGACACTCCCATCGAGGTCCGGGGCGAGCTCGCCGCCCCGCCCCTCGACCCCGTCTCCGAAGCGATCGTCGAGGAGGCGCTGGCCGGGCGCCCGGAACTGCGCCAAATCGACTATCAGCGCCTGATGGCGGGCCAGTCGCTCAAGATCGCCCGCGGCTCGATGCTGCCGACGCTGGCCCTCGGCGGCGCCTACAACGTCTGGGGGGACGCCTTGAACTTCCGCAAGGGCACCTGGCAGAACTACTACACGATCAACCTGTCGCTGTCCCTGCCCCTCTTCAACGGCTTCGAGGCCCAGGCCCGGGTCGGCCAGTCCAAGGCCCTGATCCGCGAGCTCGACCTGACCCGCCAAGGCCTCTCGGAGGCCATCGCCTTCGAGGTCCGGCAGGCCGTCCTCAACAACAACCAGGCCCGGGAGACCCTGCTCTCCCAGGAGAAGAACGTCGAACAGGCCCGCGAAGCGGTCCGCATCGCGGAGCTGAATTACGCCGAAGGGCTGGCCACGAACCTGGACGTCTCCACGGCCCAGGTCGCCCTGAGCCAGGCCCGGACCAACCATTCCCAGGCGCTCTATGACTGCGTCATCTCGCAGGCCCAGCTCGAAAAGGCCGTCGGCCGGAGCCGGTCGGAGAGCCGCTCGCACTAACGGAGGAACCATGAAGCTCACGAACACCCATCGCCTGATCATCGTCGGCGCGCTGGCCGCGGCCGCTCTCATCGCCGGCGTCGCCTGCGGGAAGTCCGCCGCGCCCGCGGCCTCCCAAGCCGAGACCTTCGGGGCCGCCCCGGTCAAGATCTTCCGGGTCGAGCGGGCCCGGATCACGGAGAAAATCACCTACACCGGCACGATCGAGGCCCTGACCAAGATCACCATCACCCCGGAGACGGGGGGCAAGATCGCCCGCATCCACGTCGAGGCCGGCGACCGCGTGGCCAAGGGCCAGCTCCTGGCCGAGCTGGAAACGAATTCCATCCGCCTTCAGCTCCAGCAGGCCGAGGCCGGGGTCGCCGTGGCCGAAGCGAGCTACGCCGACGCCCTTCGCAACCGGGAGCGCATGGACCGCCTGATCAAGGAGAGCGCGGTCTCCGAGCAGCAGCGCGAGAAGATCCAGCTGGCCTTCGACGCGGCCTCCGCCCAGCTCGAACAAGCCCGGGCCGCCCTCAACCTGGCCCGGCACGCCCTCGACATCTCCCTCATGAGGGCGCCCTTCGACGGCGTCGTGGCCTCCAAGAACGCCGAGGTCGGCGACGTCATCAATCCGATGATGGGCGGGTTCGGCGGCGGGGCGGGCGGCGTCCTGACGCTCATGGACTACTCCAAGGTCAAGATCGCCGTGGCCGTATCCTCCCAGGACATCGGGCGGATCCGCAAGGGCCAGGAGGCCGGGCTCCGGGTCGGCTCCTTTCCCGGCCGCGAGTTCCGCGGCGTCGTCCGCGTCGTCAACCTGACCGCCGACCCCCTGAACAAGAAGTTCGGCGTCGAGGCCGTCGTCGACAATCCCGACGGGGCTCTGAGACCGGGGACGTTCGGCAACCTCGTCTTCGAGGTCCAGTCCCGCGAGAACGCCCTGGTCGTCCCTCAGTCCGCCATCCTCGAGAGCGCCCATGTCTTCGTCGCCGAGGGCGGCCAGGCGGTCAAGAGGCCCGTCACCCTCGGCATCCAGAACACGACGATGATCGAGGTCCTCAGCGGCCTCTCCGAGGGCGACCTCGTCGTCGTCGAGGGCAATTTCGGGCTCGAGGACGGGGCGGCCCTTCAGGTCCTCGAAGAGGTGAAGAAGTGAAGCTCCCGGCCTTCTCGGTCAATAAAAAAGTCACGACCTCCATGCTGGCGATGATCCTCGTCGTCCTGGGGGCCATCGCCTTCACCCGGCTGGGGCTCGACTTCTTCCCCGACCTCGAGTTCCCGACCGTCTCCGTCATCACGGCCTATTCGGGGGTGTCCTCCGAGGACATCGAGAACGTCCTGACCCGGCCCCTCGAACAGGTCGTCAGCTCGGTCAACCGGGTCAAGAAGGTCACCTCCATGACCTCCGAGGGCGTCTCGGCCATCAGCGTCGAGTTCGAATGGGGCACCAACCTCGATTTCGCCGCCCAGGACATCCGCGACCAGATCGCCACCTACCAGCAGTTCCTGCCCGAGGAGGCCGCCTCTCCGCTGGTCATGAAGTTCAGCTTCAGCGCGTTCCCGGTCATCTTCTACGGCGTCACCAGCGACCTGCCGGCCATGAAGCTCAAGACCGTCCTGGAGGACGAGATCGCCCCGCGCCTCGAACGGCTCGACGGCGTCGCCTCGGCCCGCGTCTTCGCCATGGACGAGCGGGAGATCCTGGTCGATATCGACAAGGCCTCGCTCGAGAGCCGCGGCCTGACCCTCGATCAGATCATGGCCGCGCTCCGGGCCGAGAACCTCAATCTGCCGGCCGGGAGCCTCGTCGAGCGCCACGTGGAGCTCCTGGTCCGGACCATGGGCGAGTTCCAGGACCTCGATGACATCCGCCGGACCGTCGTCGGCGTGACGGCGGCCGGCGAGCCCGTCTATGTCTCCGACGTGGCCGAGGTCAAGGACACCCTCAAGGAGACGCGCTACGCCTCGCGCATCCAGAGGCAGAACGGCGTCTATCTCATGGTCAGCAAGCGCTCGGGGGCCAACACCCAGCAGACCAGCCGCGCCGTCAAGGACACGCTCGCGGCCCTGGAGGGGACGATCCCGGGCAACCCCGTCTTCCACGTGGCCATGGACCAGGGAGAGATGATCGAGCGGGTGACGGCGGATACGGTCACCAACGCCTGGCAGGGCGGCCTGCTGGCCATGATCCTCATCTTCCTCTTCCTCCGCAACTGGCGGCCGACGCTGGTCATCGGCGTGGCCATCCCCCTGTCCGTCATTACGACCTTCATCGCCATGTACGGGGCGGGCTACACCCTGAACCTCCTGACCCTCGGCGGCCTGGCCTTGGGCATCGGCAATCTCATCGACAACTCCATCGTCGTCATCGAGAACGTCTTCCGACACGTCGAGGAGGGGGTGCCCATCGACCGGGCGGCCATCGACGGCACCGGCGAGGTCGGCATGGCCGTCACCGCCTCGACCCTGACCGCGATCTCGGTCTTCTTCCCCCTGATGTTCGCCGAGGGGATCACCGGCAAGATGACCCAGCCGCTCGGCCTGACCATCGCCTTCTCCCAGGTCGCCTCGCTGTTCGTCGCCCTGACGCTCGTGCCGCTCCTGATCTCCCTCCTCTTCCGCTCGAAGAAGAGCCTCAAGGCGATCGTCAGGGCCCCGGAGGAGCGGCAGTTCGCCAAAGCCAAGGCCTGGTACCGGAAGCGGCTCGATTGGGCCCTCCATCACCGGCGCTGGGTCCTCGGCGGGGCCCTGCTCATCTTCGTCATCTCCCTGGCCATCGTCCCGTTCCTGGGGACCGAGTTCATGCCGGCCCAGGACATGGACATGATCCTGCTCAAGGTCCGCATGCCGGTCGGGACCTCCCTCGAGGAGACCGACCGGGTCGTCCGGCTGGTCGAGGACATCATGGCCGAGATGCCGGAGATCGAGGTCATCTCCGCCCAGGTCGGCTCCTCGGTCGAGCAGGACGCCGGGGACGCCGCCTCGAGCCTGTCCAACGCCGGCACACACGAGGGCCTGCTCTGGGTCGGGCTCGTCGATACCGAGCGGCGCGAGGCCTCCGACAAGCAGGTCCTGGAGCGGATCCGGGGACAGCTCCCCAAGCTCCGCGACGTCCGGTTCGAGGCCGTCGACATGGGCCAGATGATGCTCGGCGGCGCCGTCGCCCCGGTCGAGATCAAGCTCTTCGGCAAGGACCTGCCCGCTCTCAAGGGCCAGGCCGACCAGGTCGTCCAGCTCATCGACGGCGTCGAGGGCCTCCGCGACGTCACCCACACCATGGCCGCGGGCAAGCCCGAGATCCAGATCAAGATCGACCGCGAGCGGGCCTCCCGGCTGGGGCTGTCCGCCTACCAGGTGTCCAACACCGTCCAGACGGCCACCCTGGGCCGGGTGGCCACCCGCTACCGCGAAGGGAGCGACGAGATCGACGTCCGCCTGCGGTTCAAGAAGGAGTACCGCGACAGCCTGGACGAGGTCCGCCGCATCCCGCTCCGGACCGCGGCCGGCCAGACTGTCTATCTCGATCAGGTGGCCGACATCTCGAGCGCGGAAGGGCCGATCAAGATCACCCGCGAGAACCAGGCCCGCGAGGTCTCCGTCACGGCCAACATCGCCGGCCGGGACCTCGGCGCTGTCGTCCGCGAGATCAAGGGACGGCTGGCCGGGTTCGAGAAGGCCCTGCCGCCGGGCTATTTCCTCGAGTACGGCGGCTCCTACGAACAGATGCAGGAGACCTTCCTCGTCCTGGCCGCCGCCTTCGCCCTGGCCATCCTGCTCATCTACATGGTCATGGCCTCGCAGTTCGAGCACGTCGTCCACCCCTTCATCATCATGTTCTCGGTGCCCCTGGCCATCATCGGCGTCGTCTTCGGGCTCCTGATCACCGGCCGGACGATCAGCATCGCCGTGCTCGTCGGGGTCATGGTGCTGGCCGGGATCGCCGTCAACAACGGCATCGTCATGATCGACTACATCAACCAGCTCATCAAGAGGGGCGTCGACCGGCGGCAGGCCATCCTGGACGGCGCGACGACGCGCCTGCGCGCCGTCCTCCTGACCGCCCTGGCGACCGTGCTGGGCACCCTGCCCATGGCCTTTTCCCAGTCCCGGGGCTCGGAGTTCCGGGCCCCGATGGGGGTGGCCATCGCCTTCGGCCTGACCGCGACGACGGTCCTGACGCTCTTCGTCATCCCGGTCATCTACAGCGTGGTCAACAAGATACGGTACAAAGACAAGAGAGCCGAGGCGGTCTAGCCAAACCGGCGTCGCCATCGTGCGGCTTCTTCGGGATCTCTGCGCCTGATCGCGTCAATGGCCAGATCGATCTCGCGCTCGAAACCCGACCTCAATTCGAGCCTGAAGGCCTGTTCCAGAAAAGCCTCATAGTCTTCCAGCTCGAACGTCCTTCTCAGGAGCGTCGAAGCCTCGAACGGAAGCTCGATATCCGATACGCCGACATGGCTCAGCAGTCCGCCGGCGCGGCGTTTGAACATGGCCCGGGCCACGGCGTCGATGACGGGTTGCGGGATTGTGATCCCGAGGGTCTTTGCTTTTTCGACAGCGCCCCTCAAATCGCCCTTTTCCAGCAACAGCCGGACCTCCCGGTTGCCAGGAGGACGGTGGGCGATCCGGCTTTGAAAGCTCTTCATTCCCAGACCTCCGGCGCGATCAGATCAATTCGAAATGGGCGACGACCCTGGCGAGGGTGTATAAGAACCCGGCGGCCAGCGATAATTTGACCGAATAGCCCCACCAAGCCCGACGCGCCTTTATGCGGTTGGGCTGAGTCGCCTCCCCGAAGTCTTCGATTTCGACAAATCGGACCAGAACGGACCAGATCACGGTCAACCAAAACAAGAAATCAGGCAAACCGTGGTCCCAGCGGACAGCAACGAGCAGGCCAAAGACAACCAGGCCGGAAATCCCTGTCCAGAGAAAGAACAGGCGGGAGGGTCGGGCAGGGACCGGCATCCAGGCTAGTCCGTCTTCGGCTCCAGATCCGCACCTTTCTTCTTGTCCCAGGCTTTGCGGATGAGGAGGCCCATGGCCAGGAGCAGAGCGACGATCATCACTCGCGCGCCCCAGAGGTAGGGCCGGTTCACGGGATCCTTGCCCGACATCAGAAAGGCCTTGACCGCGTCTTGATAGGTCCAGACCGCGAGGAGGATGAGCAGGTAGACCGGCGTGACATAGGTCAGGATGAACTTGAAGATTCTCGGAACCTTCAGGTCCGCGCCCTTGTGCATCTCCACCCAGCCCTTCTTGGCCTTGAAGACCCAGGAGAAGAGGACGATCTCGATGGCCGCGAAGACGACCAGGCCGAACGTCCCGGCCCAGAAGTCGAGCTCGTCCAGGAAGCCGAACTTGAAGAAGCCGATGACGAAGGCGCTGCAG
>JAXDAV010000077.1:0-11658 GCA_034679465.1 Candidatus Aminicenantota bacterium
AGGTGCTCGTCGCGCTTCCTGGCCGCCTCGATGAAGACGCGGAGGTTCGACTTGACCTTCTCCTGGCCGACGAACTCGTCGAAGGTCCGCGGCCGGAGGCTGTCCTCGAAGAGGACGTCCTCCTTGGGGCGAGGAGCACGCGGAGCAGCGAGCATAAGATGAATCTACCCGAATTGGAGGGTCGCTTCAAGATGCCCTGTTATCAGGACCGCCCGGAGAAACCGCTGAAAGATATCCCCCGGCCGGGGGCCGGAGTCAAGAACTCAGGTGGCGCCCGGGCCGCGCGCCGGCCCCAAGTACTTGTCGAGCCAGCTCAAGGCTTCTTTGATCATCTCGTGGCGGGGCAGGTTGTGGTCCGTCTCGTATTGGAGGTGCTTCTTGTCCGCGGCCGGACTGCCGAGGAAACGGAACAGGGGCTCCTGGGCCGTCTTCAGGGGAAAGACGAAATCGTATTTGCCGTTGAGCATGAGGACCGGAATCTTGATGCGGACCGCGAAGTTGATGTGGTCGGCCTCCGGGACGGCGCCGAGGAGCGTGGCCGGAACGACGCCGCCGACGAGGAAGATCGCCGCCTTGACCCGCGGCTCCAGGCCGAGCAGGATGACGCCCTGGTGCCCGCCCCAGCTGTACCCCAGGTAGGCCAGGCGGTCCGCCGCCACGTCGGCCCGGCTTTCCAGATAGTCGATCGACCGGGCGAAGTCCTTGAACCACATGATCGCATGCTCCCGCCAGCTGTTCGGGGTGAGCACGGAGGCTTCGAACCGGAACCCGTCGGCCCGCTCGAAGGTCGACTTGTAAACGGGATAGAGCACGGCCCGACCGTCCTTGACCAGGTAATCGAAGTTGTTCACGGCGGCATCGGCGCTCGATCTCAAATAGAGGGCGCTGTCGCCGGGAAAGTAGATCACCGTCTGGTAGGGCGGCGTCGCGCTCTTGGGAACATACAGATGGGCGGTCACCCGCTCATTCCCGTACGCGGCGTCGAACGCGATCTTCTCCTTCCGCCAGAAAGGGGACGTGTCGTCGACGCTTTCCGTCACCGCGTTCAGGGCTTTCTTGTCGTAGGAATAGAGCCGCCGATAGATCGCGAAGGTCGCGTTGTCGACGGGCTTTTCGCCCTCGAAGGTCCGGTTATACGGCAGGGACATCGGCTCCTTCGTGAGCGCGGGACAGCTGGCCGCCGAGAGATACTTGACGCAGCGGCACCCGTTCATGGCCGACCGGTCGAAGGGGCTCGAGGCGTTGGGCTCATAGGTCTTGTAGACCGGGTCGTTCCAGCCGCCGCCCATCGAGTAGCGCAGGTCGCCCGAAGCGTTCCAGCACCACTCTCGGACGTTGCCGGCCGTGTCGCGCGTGCCGAAGGCGCCAAGGCCTTCGAAGCTCCCCACGGGGGCCGGCCCTTCGCCGCCGAAGTTGCTCAGGGGAATGATGGCCGAGGCGTTGCCTTCGCCGGCGGCGATGACCCAGTGATAGACCGTCGGGAGGCTCTTGCCGCGGAATTCCGCGTAGGCCGCGGCCTCGAACCAGCTGATCCCGCTGACGGGATAATCGCCCTGTCCCTCCGGGAAGCGACCCAGCTCCCAGGTCGAGGGACCCGGACGACCGGTCCGGTCCCTGAAGAGAGCCGTCCCCTCCTCCCAGGTCAGCGTCCGGCCGTCCTTGACGAACGGGTTCAGCCAGCACTGCCGGTCGGCATATCCTCCCTGGTCCACGAACTCCTGGAATTCGCGGTTGGTCACCTCGAACTCGTCGATGAGATAATCGGCCATCTCGACGGGCCCCATCGCAATGAGGAGCGGGCCCGTGGGAAGGTGCCGGCCGCCGGGGACGCGGACCATTCGGGGAGGCACGTCGTCGGGACGGTCGAGGACGACGCGCAGGCCGCCGGCCGGACCTGCGTTGGCCCAGAAAACGGTCTTGTAGCCCGGCTTTTCGATCCTCCAGCGCAGATAGGCCCGGGGGATGCGCGCCTTCGAGAGCGGAGCGGTCCCGAGCTCGCGCCACTCGCCCTTGACGTCGTTGTAGGCTTCGATGAAGACCTTGCCGCCCGGCGGCTCCGTTGCGAGGTCGATCTCCTTGGACATCTCGGGCCAAAGGCCGGCCAGACGCTTGTCGCGGGGGATGATCCTCTCGGCGTCGCGGGCCAGCCAGAAGGCCTCCGAGAGCTTGCCTTCGTCGACGAGCCGCATGACCTCGGGAAGGGCGGTCCCCTTGGCCCAGCCTGTCCTCGACAGGTTGCGGGCGAACCGGTAGGCCGGCACACTCAGGGCCGCGACGGCGAGGAGAGCGATCGCCGCACGGATCCGCCGGCGCCGGGCCGGGCTCGAGGCGGGCGCTTCGGCCCGCGCCGTTTTCGGCGGCGCCGGCGTCGCGGGCCGGCGAGCCCGCCGCGCGTCCGCCTCGGCCTCGAATCCTTCCAAATCGCCCAGGAGCTCTGCAACCGAGCCGTATCGGTTCTCCCGGTCCTTTTCCAAGCATTTGAGGATGGCCCGGGCCAGAGCCGCGGGGATGGCCGGGTTCAGGGTCCGAGGGTCCGCAGGCGCGTCGGTTTTGTGCTTGAGGGCGACGCTCCAAGCCGTGTCGCCCTCGAAAGGCAGGCGGCCCGTGAGCATTTCGAACAGGGTGACGCCCAGGGCGTAGATATCGGCCCGCGGGTCGGCCGCCTTACCCTCGACCTGCTCGGGCGACATGTAGTCCGGGGTCCCGATCATCGCGCCGGCTGCGGTCACCCCGTCGGTTCGGACCGAGCGCGCGATCCCGAAGTCCATGATCCGGGCGTTGCCCTCGCCGTCGATCATGATGTTCTGAGGCTTGAGGTCGCGATGGACGACGCCGAGCCGGTGGGCTTCGGCCAGCCCCTCGCCGACCTGCCTGGCGACCGCGACCGCCTTCGGGACGGTCAGCCGGCCGGACCGGCGGATAAACTTCTTGAGGTCCTCGCCGTCGACGAGCTCCATCGTGATGAAGGTCGTTCCCTCAGCGACCCCGAGGTCGAACATCCGGCAGACGTTCTTGTGGCTGATCCGCCGGGCCAGGCGGAGCTCGTCGCGGAAGCGGGCGATCAGATCGGGGCGGGCCGCGACCTCAGGCCGGAGGAGCTTCAGCGCGACCCGCTCGCCGACCTCCCGGTCCAGGACCTTGTAAACCCGGCCCATCCCTCCGATGCCGAGCTCTTCGATGACCTGGTAGCGGCCGGCGAAGGTCGATCCGGTGGCCAGGCTTTCGGCGGGCAGGAGCAGGGTCTCTCCGGACGGAAGCGGGCCGCCCGAAAGCGAGGTCCCGCACCGGGCGCAGAACGCCGAACCGGACGGCGTGTCGGCGGAGCACTTCGGGCACTTCACGGTTCGGCGCCCTCCAGGGGCGCCCTAAGCATAAGGATAAGCCCGAATCGAGTCAACCGTGCTTGCGGCGACGGATTTGTTTCTGGCTTCAAAAACTGAAGCTCACGGAGTACCGGGCGGGGTACAGCGCGATTGACATCCAGTTTAGACCGAGAATATCATCGCCTCATGAGCCGCCCGAAGGAGGAACCGGAAGCCCCGCCGGCGCCGGAGAACCAAATCCTCCGGTTCGGCTCCTTCGGCGTCGGCGTCACCTTCGGCCGCCCGTCACTGTTCCGATGGTCCAAGTCCAACACGCACGAGATCGTGCTGACCGACCGCCGGATCCTCCTCGTCCGCAAGCCGTCTGTCGCTCGCACGCTTTTCGCCCGCAAGCGGGGTCGGGTCGATCTCGACGTCCCGTTGGCCGACATCTTGGAAACAAAAAGGCTCACCTTTTTCGGGCGCCCGGTCGTCTGGCTCAAATGGCGGGAAGGCGAAAAAACCCGGGAGGTTTCCATCGACGGGACCCTTGGCCTCGGCGCGGAAGTCGTCCGGCTCCATGAACGCCTGGAGGCCCTGATCGCGGCACGGCCCCCCGGCCCATGAGGCGCGGGCCGCTCTTCCTCGGCCCTCGAGCCGACGCTCAATCGATCTTGCGCTCGCGGACAGGCGTCCTTTTCCAGCCCCGCCGCTTCTCCTCGGGATCGACGTTGGGATCGTAGTGCTCGACGTTTGTGTAGGCGTATTCCCCGTTCGGGGTCACCCAGCGGTACTTGAAGGCGTTCGTGTCACGCTCGACCTCTTTGGTGTGGGGATTGACATAGTCCTCTTGGCCGGTCAGCGTCAAATACTGATCGTTGTTGATCTCGGCGTTGGCCCGGGCCCGGCGTTCAGCGATCTCTCGGTCGATCCGCTGGAGGTCGTGCATGACGTCGACGAGCGCCCGGCCGCGCTGGTCCTGACCCCGCATCTCGCCCGCCACCCACTGGGGGTTGAATTTCACGGAATCCAGGATGATGTCGAAGACGGGCTTCCACACCGCCGCCTCGGCTTCAGGGGCGCGCATGACCGTGGTGTGGTCATTGGCCCACAGCGCCGCGGCCCCGCGGAAATCGACGAGAACGGTGAACAGCACCTCCTTGAACCACACGCCCTGTTCGGTGTACGAGACGACCTTGCCCCCGGCATAGAACACGAGGGGTGGGAGGTCGCCCAGGCGAAGGCTGGCGTTGAGCGGCTCGGCGGCCTTGAGGAGGGCCTGGGCCAGGTCGGAGCGGTCCTGCCGCTCGATGACCCGGACGTCGGCGGCCCCGGGATGGAGCCCCCGGAAGAGGTTGTCCAGATACTGGTCGACCGTCGGCATGGCGGCCACCTGCATGCCTTGGTAATTGGCGCCCGGGGCCCAGGTGGCCCGGACCATGGGGCCGTCGGCGTAGTTGATCTTCGGCAGTCGCCGAAGCATGACCAGCCCCGCGGGCTCGCGTTTGAAGGCGATGTCGACCTTGGCTTCCATCGCGTTGCCCGGCCCGCCCGACTTCGACGCGCCGAGCCGGAAGATGCCGCCTTCGACGGTCCAGCCCCGCGGCAACAGGAAGGTGAAAGCGTTCTCGCGGGGCTCGGCGACCCGGGACATGAAGAGGATGTCCCGCTTCGGGTCCGTGTCGGCGCCGCCGGCGGACAGGAGCGTCCCGCCGAGCGCGGCGGCGAGCCCGATCAAGACCGAGGATCTGATGGCCGTTCGGATCATGGCATTCTCCCCCGGGAACATTCCGGATAGAGTATAGTGGAAATCCCCCGGAAACAAAAAAGGGGCGTTGATTTATCAACTTGACACATCAATATATCATGTATTACAATACTCTTAAGGTAGAAACCATTGGCCATTCACCAGGAAGTGCTGGCGACGGCCCGGCGGATCTGCCGGGAACGCGGGGAAGGGACCTTCCGGGTCTCGGATATCGTCAACGCCCTGCCGCACTTGAATCCGAGCTCCGTCCGCACGCACGTCGTCAGCCGGTGTTGCCTCAACGCCCCCAAGAACCACCCTCACAAATGGGACTATTTCCGGCGCATCGGGCGGGGCGAGTATGTGGTCCTCTCTCCCTATGACGTCAAAGAAGGGCCGTCGAGCCGGGTCGCGGAAGGTCCGTCCGCCTATGCCCCGGCCGGCCCCGCCCGCGATACGATCCATGTCGTGGTGCGTCGGTCGGCCGGTTTCTACGTCGCCGAAAGCCTGGAGTTGGCCCTGGTCACACAGGGACGATCGCTCGATGAGCTGTTGCGGAATCTCAGGCAGGCGGTCCGACTCCATCTCGAAGGCGAGGACCCGGGCGAGTTCGGCCTGACGGCGTCCCCACGGATCGCGGTGATCTACGAGGAGAGCCTGTCCGGCGATGGCGAGGCTTAGGCGCCTGTCGGCCCGGCAGGTCCTTCGGATTCTTCGGACCTTCGGCTTTTCGATCGTCTCGACACGGGGCAGCCATGCCAAGCTGAAGCGTGGGATCGAAGGAGGCCCGTCACAGATCCTGACAGTCCCCCTCCATCGGGAGCTGGCCCCCGGGACAATTCAGGCGATCTACCGTCAGACCCTCCGCTTCATCCCCGAACAGGACCTCCATCCTCACTTTTGCGGGACCGACCCTCCTCCAGGCTCTTCCCGGACCTGATCAGATCCGCAATCCTGGCCCGTGCGGTCACGAGCAGGGTCTTGAAGGCCCGGACCCCGTCCCTTGGGCGGCGGTGGCGCCCGGAGATCAGGTAGTTAAGCGATCTTCAATCCTCATGTCTTACGAACGACAACCACCTGCAGCTTGCGGCGTTCCTTGCGGAGGTCGAGGCCGAGTTGCTCTTGGATGGCTGTGCGGTGCCCGCACCAGACTCCCCAAAACTCCAGGACCACAACTTTGCCTCTAAGACCCGCTAACGTCGGCATGGAGGCTGCTGGAGGAGAAACAACACTCTCCAACGTAATTTCAGGAGCGAGATCCCCCACCTTCGGCTTCTGGGCAAAGATGGGCGATGCTTTGGAAAATGCGGCCAAAACGCTCCCCGGCTTCTGCGCGCCCAAGCCGTCGGGCCGGCCGGAAAGAAACCTTCGGATCTCGCCCAGGGTCAGCTGCGGGCGCTCAATCCACGGCCAATGCCCGGAGGCCGGGACAACCAGAAGTTCGGATCGGCGCGTCGAATCGTGAAGGGCCGTGGCTCCACGCAGGGCCAATGGAATATCGCCATCGCCCGCAACGATCAGCACGGGCATGGTGAGAGAAGCGAGCTTCGGCCTCACGTCGAATTCCCCCACCTCGTTCTTCTGCCACCAGTCGTACGGCTCGGGCGAAATGATCATCCGTTCCAGGATCGGCCCCATGAGGGCGGCGACCTCTCGATAGTCGTGGAAGTGGACGGCCGGCAGGAGGCTTTTGTACACACGGCGCAACCGTCCCTCGGGGGTCTCGGCGCCGTCCGGGCTTCGTTCGAGGCTCGCCTGCGCCTCGGCATAGCCCGGCCGGCTCTTGCACCAGGCATCCCAATCGGACCAATCATCATTGGGGCTGCTATCCAGGATGACGAGGCGGTCGACATGCTGCGGATAGGTGACGGCGTAAAGGAGGGCCACAAAACCCCCGTGAGAGTGGCCGGCCAGGGCGAATCTCTCCAGCCCGAAGTGGCGCCGAAGGCCTTCCAGGTCCTCCGCATAATCATAGATCGAGTACCCCGCGGGGTCCTGGAGTCGTTCAGATCGGCCGATACCGCGCGGATCGAGATAGATCACGGTGTTGGACTCCTCCAGCGGCCGCAGTGTCTCGGCATAGGGAGTCACGTCGCCCCCCCACCCGGCGCCGCCCGGCTGCAGGACCAGGACGGGGCCTTGACCTCGCACCAAGTACCACAACCGTACGCCGCGGATCGTCGCCTGGTGTTCTCCGGGCTCGAGGGCCCGGGCCCGTTCTTGCCCTCGGGGTCCCGGAACAGAAGCCAGCGGGCCGGCCGCGAGAAGGCCGAAGCAAATGACCGTGGAAAGCAGTTTCACCGCCCACCTCCGATTTCGTGATGGGAATTTTCTTTTGCGCTCGGCGTGAAATTACGGAACGCGGACTCTCGGCCAAGCCCTCCCATCACGACGAAGAGGGTATCGTAGCCCTGAGCGGATGTCAACATCTCGAATCGAGCCCACTGGCTGTCGGCGGGCGGATGATCGGGCGGACGAGTCCGGAATTCGGCCGATAGAGGACGGGCTACTCCCCTCTCCCGATTGCCGGCTACTCGTACTCCCCCCTCCCTCGGTGGCCGCCTGTCAAAGACCGGGAGAGGTTGCACTAGGCGCTCAGCGAACCCCGCACGAGGTTCATTTTGGGACTCCGGCGACACTGCTACCGCCCTCTGAGGCCAGGGCTTGATATGGACCGGCTGGCGATCGCCCTTCCTGGGTCAAATTGCTAAGCCATTTTCCAGCCGGGTTGCAATAATGGCAGTTCACGAAGGAAAGAGTTACAATGTCATTAACGGCGGGCACGAAGAACACCTTATCCAGGCCCTTCGAGTGCCCGATTATGGGGTCCACCCTATTTGATCGTTGTGGAGTGGAGGCTAATAAATGAAAAAACGATTTCTGCTGGTGAGCGGGGTGTTTGCTTTTTTCTTTTCTATTGCTACCAGCATCTTTGCTACAGGCTTTGGCACGATCCAAGTTCGCTTTTTTCTAGAGAAATCGGACGAGGATGTGTTGCCTATAAAACCAATCGAGACATATACAGCAACATTCAGGGCTGATATTAGTACTCTCAGGGCGAACGTATTAAATACAAGAAAATGTATTAGGCTGATTAATGGCCAAGACGATCCAGAAAGTCTGGCATTTGCCGGCGAGCCCAAAGCCCTTCACGAGGTTATTCCGGTCTATCCAAAAATGTTAAGAGATAAGGGCATAGAAGGCCGAGTGGAACTTCTTATAGGGGTCAACAAAGAAGGGAACGTCGAGGCCGTTAAGGTTACGAAATCGCTCCATCCTTACCTTGACAATGCAGCCGTCCAAGCCCTGAAACAATGGAGGTTTGTGCCAATTGTTAAGAATGGGAAACCGGTGTCAGCGATAATTACAACCCATATTAATTTTAATAGACAAGCCTATCTGCATCAAGAAGAAATGCTAGCGGATAAGGAGTCATATCCAAGTGAGTCAGGAGCGCATTTTCTGCTGAAGGAGACCTTGGAAGGGGGTGCCAAGTATTGTGGGAGGCTGCTCGAGTCAGCGCTAACATTTATTTGTGAAGAAACTATTCGTGACGTATTCAGCTATTATAAAACCCCGGAGGAGCTCAAGAAGAGTGCGGTCAGCCTCGCTCTGATTGGGGGCAATGAACTTATTACTCAAATGGGAGGCGCGAGATTCACCGCGGCAAAAGGGCGGACTGAGAGAAATGAATACGTATGTGATTATCTCCTTATTAAAAAGGCAGGTGTGATAGAGGAACGTAGGATTATCATTAAAGAGAACGGCCATAGTATTGCGGATAGGTCCAGACTTCTAGAAGAAAGACGTTTTTCCTGCCTTGCCCCCCTACTGAAGCCAATCGAAATCCTCGGCCGCGAATGGCAAGGTTTCTTCAACTATAGGATTCTCAAAGAGGATAGAGTGCGTGGAAAAGAATATTATGTTATTGAGGCTAAACCCAAGCTGGGCGATGCAGGCGGGAATGAATATAGCAAAATATGGGTGCGGAAGAAAGACTATCAAATATCAAAAATCGAAATCTCCGGAGTGCCTCTTGAGGGTTATGAGGATGTCCTTAGGGAACTCGCGTTTTACAATCTTAGTTCCAAGTTCATGACGACTTTCTTGTATGAAGCGGAGAAGAACGGTATTGCCTTTCCAAGCAGCGTTGTTCTTCAAGCAAACTATCCATTCCCCGGGCTGGAATCAGAAGCATATATTTCTGAGAAAATTAGTACGAAAATTAGATACGCTAAGTATAAATTCTTTAGTATCGGCACAGAAAGTGGAATAAGGGGACAATAGGCTAGCCGGGACCAGAAGTGCTCTTTACTTTCGTGGTGGGAATTTCCTTTATTTATTGCCAATTGTGTTCAATCGCTGTTCCACGAGACTCTATATTTTCTTATGACAGTGAAGTCTTGTTCGTTGGATTCAACCGTATATAGATTGCCGTGTTTCCAGCAGATCGCCTTGCCCGGCAACTCCACTTTATAGATATATCTCCCCTCCTGATCAAATATATCAAAAACACCAGTTCCTGGACGTGAGCCTTCTTCCCAGGTTAGTACAAACAGGCGCCCTTTCTCATCAACAAACAAATCCCGAAATGCCGATCGGTATTTTGATGGTTTGTACTCGATGCTCGGGGGAATCTCACGTTTCGCAATTCTTTTTTCTTCTTCCGTAACCTCCATAGGCTTATATTCTTTGAGCATGCGCTTTTCAATCGTACCGTCCGAGGTATAGATCGTTATTTGGTAATCACTCGGATAGGCGAAGGCTACGGAGCCATTCGGCATGAGTTCCCATACAACAAGAGGTGAAAAAGGATCCCCTCGGATTGGGCTTGGTGATGAGGCGACATCTCTTAGGTGATTCATGTCCGTATCTAATTTCTTGACCGTATAGCGCCTTTCGTCTTGCCCGATCGTCGCGGTTCCAATAATGAAATTCCCCTCCGAATCTGATCGGACCTTATTAACAAGCATTTCAGTTGTGGGAATAGATTTTACAAACGATCCCTTGAAATCAAAAAACGACATCCGCCTTGACATCAGCTCCAAAACGCCGACTTCGCGCTCATTTCCGCGCTGAAACAACATATACGGCCTAGACAAGTCGCCCGGTCCTTGTCCAGGACGTCCGAACTTAGTAAGAAATGCCCCGGAGCCATCGAACTTCTTTATATCGGAATCCCTGGCATCTAAAACATAGACGTTCCCATTGTCGTCTACGAAGAAATCCCGAACTCCTGAAATAACAGCCTCGCTCTCGTCTTTCGAGTAGCCGTACGTTGCTATGGCTTCAAGTCCTAAGGTCCGCCCTTCATAAACCGGCTTAATGGGATTCCTGACTTCGATGAATCCTTTTTCATTGGTTCGCGAGCCCTTCCACTCCAGATCTTGGCCTTCTGCCGCATAGCCGATTGCGATCGCTGCCGTCAACACAACTGTAAACACGGCCTTAATACGCATGATCCTCTCCACATGATAGAAATTTCATCTTCGCGCCCGGCGTGAAATTGCGGAACTCGGATCTCGGACAACCCTTCCCATCTCGACGAAGAGGGTATCGTAGCCCCGAGCGGATGTCAACATCTCGAATTGAGCCCCTGGGCTGTCGGCGGGCGGAGGCATACGTATTTCGCGATGCATTCTGATGAGGGCGGTCCTAATAGTTGATATGATCCCTTAGAAACTCCAACTGGGCTCTTATCTTCATCTCAAATTCTGTATTCCCCAGGGTGCTAATAGTCTCCTTAAAGTCCTTGTCTGCTTCATAGAGTCGCCGCGCGATTCTCCGGATGATCGACCGCCAATTTGGCACATCTTTCAGCTTAGAGACAAATTGTGAGTTATGGCTCAAGAAGAGATCTACTGCGATGCTTCCCAGCCATTCCCAGTGATAAGCACCAGCACAATGATTCATAAATTGAAATAGTATGGCCATCTTTATTTCGTCTGGATCATTAGCGATCCACGACATTAAGAGATCAAACGAATTATCCCTATGAATTGGTCCCATTGTATTACATAAATCATAGATTCCCTCTATCTTAGATAGGTTATTCGCCGGGTCTCTCATGAATTCCTCGAATAGGTTTGAGTCCCTTCGTTTGTCGTTTTCAATTCCTTCGAAAAAACCCATGAGCTCTCTCTTCGCCTCACTATCCTTAAGACCTGATAAGATATCCTTAAGTCCTCCTCTTCGTCCAACTATATTCTCGAAATCTCCTTTAGCAATTAGGCCCGCTATGTCTCTCCAATCATCTCTAGAAAGCAGATTATTAGCGAACCACTCCGGCCTGATGCACGAAATCTCGATAATCCTCGAAATCAGCGGCCTGATCCACTCATAAGAAACCGGAAACGAATAGGCCTTCAATATACGAAAGATAGCGTCAAGTTGAACTTCATCAACTGATCCTCCCCCGATATCGTGGACATGCCGAAAGGTTTGACCTAAGATCAAACAAGGAGGCCTGTCATGACGGAGAACACGAAGCGCAAGGTCTTCGACCAGGAGTTCAAGCGGGAGGCGGTGAAACTGGTTCTGGAGGGAGGCCGGAGGGTCCGGGACGTCAGCCGGGATCTGGGCATCCATGAGAACGTCCTGCACCGCTGG
>JAXDAV010000078.1:0-84395 GCA_034679465.1 Candidatus Aminicenantota bacterium
CGAGTACATCGAGATCTTCTACAACCGCCAGCGACGGCACTCGGCCTTGAACCTCAAGACCCCGGTGGAGTACTATGGTGAAGCAGTTCAAGCTTAATGGCGTGTCCACATTTTCGGGGGAAGACCATAGCCGATTTCGAGGAGTTTGCCCGGAAGGTCTGCTCCTTCTCCTCCGGGCTTCAATTCCGCATGGCGCTGCGAGCGATGCTGGAGGAGAAGTCCGTCATGACCGTCGAGGATGACCCGGTCTTTCTGATCATCCATTATCTCGTCTAAAACATGAACGAGCCGATCTGGGGCCAGACGGCCCAGGAGCTCTATTTGATGATGTTGCGGGCGGCCGAAACGATGGGCATGGAGGACTTCGGCGGGAAGTACGGCCGGTATCGCTCGTATCGAGCCGTGGCCCGGCACCTGCCGCATATCGAGGATGCGATGGCCGGGCATCTTTATGTCGACGTCCGGTCACAGAACGAGACGAAGTTCTACACGTTCCTGCGGCGGTTGTCGATCAATGGCCGGTCCGGGTGCCCGAGCCCTACGCCCGTCTACTCGAATTGGACCCGAAGGAAGAATACGACCCTCAGCATGTCCTTCGCGAGATCGCCCGGCTGGGGCCCTTGGGCGACGTTTCGGCGGACGATCTGAGCACGGCCTGGGGGGTCAAGAAGAAAGGCTGCTCCAGGGGAAATTAGAGGTGGAACGCTCCCAGACACACCCAATGTCCCCGTCATTTATGCTATTAGAATCAGGCAAGATGAGACGTTTTAGGCGATTAAAGAACCTTGACACGATTTGCCCGACATGATATGTACTTTTTCTATAATCGCTATAAGGGGCCGAGATGTCAAAAGCGGTTATTGCCTGGGCATTGTTATTCATCTTTATTTTAATGACACTCGCTCTTAGTCATCAAAAGGCCTCGCCCCTAAAAATCAAGAATCCCGATTTTCCTGGCCTGCCAGTGATAATATTTGTTTTGGATGCTAGAAATACTCAGTCGGTAAAGTTCATTTCGGATATCTTCGATTATTTGTTTAGGAACGGGCTGCTTTTAAATGTGGGAATTGTATATTTAAAGCAAAAGACATTACCATTCAACGGAACATATAGAATTTACAAAAAGGAGATCATTCGCAGATATGGGGCTGATGAAGACTCATTTTATTTCTTTAGTACAGAAGGAAATTTATTATTAAAGGGTTCTCTTTCCCTTATCCCTGATCATCTACTTAAATTTATAAACCCGCAATACGCATTAGATAATCGAAGTGTACTTGATCATATTCGCCGTACTGCCGTAAATCTTGAAGATGTTCCTTTTATTCCAAAGAAAAATATATATCGACCTCAGGGCTTTTCATGCTATCTTTTTTACGATCAAATATGCTTTTGTAATAATAGTATGACCACGATCCAAAAGATAACTAAGATTGAGAAACAGAGTTCGGCAATTCACCATTATATTGTTCCTTTCCTCGGCTATTCACAGGAAGAAATTGAATTAATTATAAGCAACAATAGCCTTCTTATTGATTTCATCCTTCCTAATTCTAATGATATTAATGAATGGAACTTATTAAACAAAGATCGACTTCATAGACATCCACTCAACGAGCTGATCATCCTGGCTAATAAACAGGGCAGAATTCTCGTGTGCTCGAACAACTGGGACGATTATATGGCTTGGCGGAGAGAGTATTTGAACGAGATTAACGATTAAGGGGGTAGGAATACAAGTAAGAAAGAAGAAACCGTTCTTGCTGAAATCCAGTAGCCTGGGGGTATAATTAATAGCAGAAAAGGAGGATATTTATGAAAAAGAGGATGAAGAGCTTTTTAGTCCTGATTTCTTTTTTTGTTTTAATCTTAGGTGGCACTCTCATCTACTTGGCCGCTCAAGTTGAAACCTGTACAAATTATGATTGCCTAGGACAAGCCTCATGCCAAAAAGGTGTTGAAGAGTTCAAAGGATGCACGAAAGATAATCCTTGCATTGGCGGGGGATCAATGAAATGTGAAAGAACGGATCCGATTTAAAAAAACAATGAATTAGCGTCAAATACCCCCAGGCTATTGTAATTTATGGAAGATATAGACCATGAAAGTGAAAATAAGGTTTAGCATTGTGGTTTTAATTGTATCAACCATATTTAATAGCTCTGCAATATCCGGTGGTCAGGAATTGAATATCCTATACGAATTCCCTAACGAAAAGCAGATGATTGATTACGACTATGTTCTTGGTCGAGGGACACGGTTTGACGCTGACGACAAAGCTATTTATTTTTGCTCTCAAAGACAGCATGTAATTTTTAAGATAGACTATAAAGGCAATTTGATTCAGAGAATCGGGAGGAATGGACAAGGCCCTGGTGAATTTAATTTGCCTTTAATTCCTTATCTTTTCGGGGATCGCTTGCTAGTAAGCGATAATGGCAATTCAAGAATACAGTTTCTAACATTGGATGGCATATATATAAAACAGATAAAGATGATTGAGGGTATTTCATCTCTCGTTTCAATTGACGACCGACTGTACATGCTATTATTACGGGAGTACGGAAATGCTTTGGATTCTCCAATTATTATTGGACAGTATGACATAGATGGACATTTAGTGAAGTACTTTGGGGAACCTTTTCAAAATAATAAGAATTTTTATTATGACAATGCTCAGACTATCAGATCGTATCAGGGACAGATCCATTGCCTTCAGCTATATGGAGCTACCTACAGAATTTATGACCGAGTTGGCAACCGAATAAGGCAATTTCAATTGAAAATTAATCCTCTAGATAATCCTGAATATAGAAAGACGGGTTGGCTTTATGCTTATCGGTCCTTTGCTTTGGGTGAAAATAAAATATACGCCACTCATTCCGGAAAAGGTGAAATTAGAATTAATGTATTTGATTGTGAGGGGAACCTAATATATTCGCAATCAATAAAACAGGATACGGACGAAATCTGCGAGGTGTCGGATATGAAGATTATCTATCAGAATAGCAGGACGTTGTTATTGCTGCTCGTTCACTATCCTGACACGAAATTCGTTTTAGCCGAGCTCGGAAAGTAATTATGAGGTCTCCTCTAGCACGAGAGGCTAACAAAGAAGCTGGTTTCGACTCAGAAATTACGGCTGCTCCCCACTTGCCTTCTGGGTCCCAATAGCCGGAAGAAGGTCCATTGTATAGAGACCATTTCTTCGGTATCCACGCAATGGGGATGATGGTCGCGCCGAACATCAATGCCATTATCTATTGTGAAGAGCATGGCCTTATTGATCAAGATTCGGTTGAGAAGCAAAGGGATATTCGGAAACGAATTTTAGAGACATGCGTTGTTTATGAAGAAGAACGGCCAAATTCGACGGGAGTGGACGAGGAATCTATTACTGAGGTCCGGCCCCATTGGGCTAGTCTGAGGTCGGAATCTTGACATCTGCAACGATAATTCACTATCGTTATATGAGGGTTGAGTCACAATTAAGCTCGAAGCAGGAGGGGCATTATGAAAAGCACGCCGAACACGGGAACGACAGGTATGGGCAAAGCCGATCGGAGCGTGGCTTGGCCGCTTCTATTCCTGATGTTTCTTATGTCTTCCTCCATCTCGGGATCGGAACAGAAGTGGGATGGCCAAACCAAGGTCGTTGATGGCGTAACCATCATTGAAAACAGGGGGCCGGGGATTTTTGGAAAGAGCGTAGGGGACAAGATCAAGCTCATCGAAGTCCTATCGTTGGGAGCCGATGCGGACAATGATCCGGAATACCTGATATTTGGACAGCACATCATGATGGATGTCGATCGGGACGGGAACATGTTTGTATTGGATGTCCAAAACAGCAGGCTCATGAAGTTCGACAGGGAGGGTCGGTTTCTCTGGAAGGCCGGCCGGCGTGGGCAGGGACCCGGAGAAATGGAATATCCATCCACCCTCAAGGCTTTGGAGAATGGCGGGGTTGTCCTGGTGGAGGGAACAAAGCTCCAATATTTCGATAGGGACGGGATCTTCCTGAACATGGTGACCTTGTCAAAGCCCATTAAGTCGATCATCTCAATGACGAAGGACGAGATCTTCGCTAATATGGTGATACGAGGGCAGCCTGGTCTATCGGCGGCGACGTTTTCAGCCAGCGGCGAATTAATAAATAATTTTCCTGTCGAATATCATTATGGACCAAAACTATCGCCTAGATTAGTATATGACCTGGGGGCGGCTTTTGTTCTGGGCGAAGGCCGGCTCTTTTTAAGTCTGCCGGACAAGTACGAAATCCAGGTCTATTCAATGGAAGGGCAATTGCTGAAGAAGGTCACGAGAGATATCAGAGTCAGGCCGCCTGTTCTGGAAGAGGGATACCGATTTCTGATGAGGGATAGATCAGGTCCGTGCCAGTTGATCTCAAATGGGTTTCTCGTTAACAGGCTCTTACTGAGTGCAGAGGGGGAAGAAAGCACAGAAAAGAAGTTCATCGATTTTTTCAATGATAAGTTCGAGTTCCTGGGCTCCTATCCGATCCGGAATACGGCCTATCTGGCCAAGATCGATGGGCATAATAATTTCTATTTCGTGCAATCCGATCCTTATCTGAAGATCGTCAAGTATGCACTGAAGATTCAGTAGCGAAGACCAAATCCAGGCGGTGTCCGACCCCCTTGGGCTTGGGGTACCCGGGGCGAGTGTGCTAGAGTGAGGACGCCATGAACGCCGCCGTGTGGGTCGTCCAGCCGCCTCGCGCCGAAGCCGACGCGCTGGCCCGGGCCCTCGACCTCCCTCCGGCCATCGCCCGGGTCCTCGTCAACCGCAAGATCCTGACCGAGGAGGCCGCCCGGGAATTCCTCTTCGGCGACCTCCAGAAGCTTCACGACCCCTACCTGATGAAAGACATGGACAAGGCCGTCGCCCGGATCGGCGAGGCCATCGCCCGGGGCGAGAAGATCCTCATTTTCGGCGACTACGACGTCGACGGGGTCCTTTCGACCGTCATGCTGAAGAAGGCCCTGACGACCCTGGGCGCGGACGTCGAGTACTTCATCCCCGAGCGCCTGACCGACGGCTACGGCATCAAGGACGATCACGTCCGCATCCCGGTCGAACGCGGCGCCGGCCTGGTCATCAGCGTCGACTGCGGCATCAAATCGCTCGAGTTCGTCGGCCGGGCCCGGGAGCGCGGCATCGACGTCATCATCACCGACCACCACCGCCCCGGCGATTCTCTGCCCGAGGCCGTGGCCGTGCTCAATCCGGTCGTCCCCGGCTCCGGCTATCCGGACCCCGGGCTGGCCGGCGTCGGCGTCGTCTTCAAGCTCATCCAGGCCCTGCTCGGAAAGGCCGGCCGGTCGACCGGCCTGCCCCATTACATGAAGCTCGTCTCGATCGGCACCGTGGCCGACGTGGCCGAGCTCAAGGGCGAGAACCGGCTGTTCGTCAAGCACGGCCTCAAGGGCCTGCGCGACGTCGCCAACCCGGGCCTGCGCGCCCTGATCGAAGCCTGCGGGCTCGGGCGCCGCAAGATCTCGGAAGGCGACCTGGGCTTCCGCATCGGGCCCCGCATCAACGCCGCCGGCCGGATGGGCATGACCGACCTGGCCGTGCGGCTGTTCTTCGCCGACGACCCCGCGGAGACCCTGGCCCTCGTCGGGAAGCTCGAGGAGCTCAACGCCCGGCGCCAGAAGACCGAGGAGAAGATCTTCAAAGAGGCCTACGAGCGGGTCGAATCCCGGGGCCTCGACAAGAAATACAAATGCCTCGTCCTCGGCAGTCCCGACTGGCATCGCGGCGTCATCGGCATCGTCGCCTCCAAGCTCAAGGACCGCTTCAACCGGCCGGTCCTTCTCTTCCATTACGAGAACGGTCGGGCCCAGGGCTCCGGACGGAGCGTTTCCGACGTCCCGCTGATCGACCTCATCGAGGGTTGCCGGCGGCACTTCCTGAGCTACGGCGGGCACCGGCTGGCCGTGGGTTGTACCCTGCCGACGGACAGCATGGCCGCGTTCAGGGAGACGCTCAATCCGCTGGCCGAAGCCGCCATCCCCGAGGACAGCCTGAAGAAGAAGCTCAAGATCGACGGGCCGCTCGAATTCGCCGCCGTCGACGAGCGCTTCCTGGCGACCTACGATCTCCTCGTCCCGTTCGGCGTCGGCAACCCCAAGCCCCTGTTCATGGCCGACGATGTCGAGGTCATCAGCGAGCCGCAGGTCCTCAAAGGCAAGCACCTCAAGTTCCTGGCCCGGCAGAACGGCCGGGTCCTCGAGGCCCTCGGCTGGGACAAGTCCGAGTGGCGCCACGTCCTGCGCCGCAACAGCCGGGTCAGCCTGGCCTTCTCGGTCATGGCCTCGGAGTACCTCGGCGAACAAAGGATCAGCCTGTCGATCGAAGACCTGAGAGCCTGAGACGATGAGCGCCCAGCGGGCTTCGGCCGCGGTGAGGTTCGCCAGGATGGCCGCGGCGGCCGTCCTGATCGTCCTGGCCGCGATCATCGTCGCGCGCCTGGCCGGCCGGCGGGCCCAGCTTCCGTCCCCGCTCCCGCCCGCCGCCCCCCCGCCCGAGGACCGCGTCGTCGATCTCAAGGAGCGGGTCAGGCACCAGGAATACCGGGACGGCCGGACCGTCGCCGACATCCGCGGCCAAAGCCTCTATCGCGGCCCGGACGGGCGCAACCATCTCGCCGGCGCGGTCGAGGTCGTGAACTTCGGCGCCGGGGGCGAGACCGTCTCGCGGCTCACGGCCGACGAGGTCGCCTACGATCCCGGCTCGCTCCGCTTCACCGTCTCCGGACGCGTCCGGGTCGAGGCGGACGGCGTCGTCCTCGAGGGAGAGTCCTTCGACTATGACAAGCCGGCCGGACTGTTCGAGACGAAGCGGGGGGGCTCGTTCTCTTCGAAGACGATGATCGGCCGGGCCGCGACCATCCTTTACGCCGAGGCCGCGGCCGAGGTCCGCCTCGGCGGCGGGGTCCGCGTCGAGCTCCTCGCGCCCGGCCCGTCTGGCGGGGGACTGGTCCTCGAGGGCGATTCCTTCCTCTACCGCCGGCGGGAGCGCTCGGGCCGGATCGACGGCCGGGCCTCGGTCTCCGGCGCCTCCTTCCGGGCCGGGGCCGGCTCGCTCGAGTTCACGGCCTCGGAGGACGAAAGCGGGCTCGAATCGGCCGGCCTCGCCGGCGTCGTCCGCCTCGTCCTGGCCGAACGCGGGCCCGGCCGGGCCGGGGACGGGGAGGTCCTGGCGGAGCACGCCCGCATCTCCTTCGCCGATCGCCCCGGGCGGCTCTCGTCCATCGCCGCGGAGGGGCGGGTCGTCCTGACCGTCCCGCCCGGCCCTGATCGTCCGGCCACGGTCCTCAGGGCCCCGGCCGCCGTGCTCGCTTTCGACCCGGCGGGCCGGCCCGCCGGCTGGACGGCCTCGGACGGCGTCCTGGCGGAGCTCGCGGCGGCCGACCGGAGCTCGGGCTCGCCTCGGCGCCTCGAAGGGGATTCGGCCGCCTATGACGCCGCGACCGGGGTCCTGCTCGTCGAGGGCGGGCCGGACCGTCCGGCCGTCGCCGATTCGGACGACGCCCGGATCGAAGCCGCCGCCTTCAAGGCCGGTCCGGGCAGGGGGGCCCTCGAGGCCTCCGGCCGCGTCCTCTGTCTCTTCAAGCCGGGGAGGGGAGGCCGGGCCGCGGGGTTCTTCGCCGCGAACAAGGCCGTTTCGGTCTCCGCCGCGGGCCTCGTCCTCAAAGGCGGCGGCGCGCCGGCCGCCTTCTCCGGGGACGTCCGGGCCTGGCAGGGCCCGGACTTCGTCACGGCCCGGGAGCTCGAGTTCGCGGAGGACAAGGGCGAGATGCGCGGCCGGGGCGGGGTCTCCGTCGGACTGGAGCAGGACGTCGCCGGCCGCGCGTCCGGCGCCGCGGCCGACGACGCAGGCGGCGGGAGGATCGAGCTCGGCGGGGAGGACCTGGCCTACCTGTCGGACGCGCGAACGCTCACCCTTTCGGGGCAGGCCCACGTCCGTCTTCCCGCGGCCCGGCTCGAAGCGGGGACGGTCGCGGCCGTCCTCGGCCGGGACGGCCGGGCCGTCGAGTCCCTCGAGGCGAAGTCGGACGTCCGGGTCTCCAAAGGCCGCTACCAGGGCCGGGCCGAGGCCGCCTCCTACCGGGCCTCGACCCGCCGGCTGGACCTCACCGGGAGGCCCGTCCTGACCGACGACAAGGGCGGTTCCGCCAGGGGCGCCAAATTGACTTTCGATCTGGCCGATGATAAGATTTTCATCGAGAATGAGGGACCGGGAAGAGCGACGACCGTCGTCAGATCGTGAGCCATGAAGGGTTCCCTGAGAGCGGTTGACCTCGAGAAAAGCTTCGGGCGGAAAAAGGTCGTCGACAGGGTTTCGGTCCGGGTCGAAGAAGGGGAGATCGTCGGTCTGCTCGGCCGCAACGGGGCCGGGAAAACGACCACCTTCTCGATGATCCTCGGCCTCGTCGCCCAGGACGGCGGCCGCGTCTTCCTCAGGGAGGAGGACATCACCGACCAGCCCATGTACGTGCGGGCCCGGAAGGGTCTGATCCTCCTGCCCCAGGAGCCGTCGGCCTTCCGGAAGATGACCGTGGCCGAGAACCTCCTGGCCGTCCTCGAGACGCGCCCGTCCGAGGCCGGCGCCCGGGCCGCCCGGGTGACCTGCACGCTCGAGGAGTTCGGGCTGGAGAAGCTGGCCGGGGCCCTCGCCCTGACCCTGTCCGGAGGCGAGCGGCGCCGCCTGGAGATCGCCCGGGCCGTGGTCATGGACCCGGATTTCATGCTCCTCGACGAGCCGTTCACCGGGATCGACCCCTTGTCGGTCCGCGACCTCCAGGGCATCATCCGGAAGCTCCGGGAGAAGGGCATCGGCATCCTGCTCACGGACCACGCCGTGAGGGAGGCCCTCGAGATCACGGACAGGGCCTACATTCTCGAATCGGGGCGCGTCCTCAAGGAGGGCACGCCGGCGGAGATCGTCGCCTCCGAAGAGGTGCGAAAGAGCTATTTGGGCGAGGAGTTTCGTCTTTAGGAATGGACAAATGACTCTCAGGCAGAGGCTCGACCAGAGGCAGGTCCAGAAGCTCATTCTGGCCCCGGCCCTTCAGCAGGCCATCAAGCTCCTGCCGCTCACCAACCTCGAGCTCATCGAGGTCATCGACCAGGAGCTCTCCGAGAACCCGATGATCGAGATCGAGGACGAGGCCCGCGAGGGCGCGGCCAAGGACAGTGAGACCGTGGCCGCCGAGGAGGCCGGGGTCAAGAACAAGGACAGCGTCCTCGACGGGCTCAACCTCGAATCGACCGAGACGAAGATGGTCGGGGAGACGGCCGACGACGGCTTCCTGGCCGGCTTCCAGGAGTATCTCGACGAGGGCTTCCGGCCGCATTTCACCGAGAGCCGCGACGCCGTCTCGCTCGAGAACACCATCTCCCGGACGCCCTCCCTCTGGGACCATCTGAACTGGCAGGCCTCGCTGGCCTTTTTCGAGGAGGCGGACCTCGAGATCGCCCAGTTCATCATCGGCAACATCAACGAGGACGGCTACCTGACCTCTCCCGTCGAGGAGATCGCCCGCCTGTCCCGGACGACGCCCGAGAAGGTCGAGGCCGTCCGGGCCAAGATCAAGACGTTCGACCCGGTCGGTTGCGCCAGCCTGGACCTGCGCGAGGCCCTGCTCACCCAGATGGACCATCTCGAGATCCGGGACGAGATGGCCCGGGAGATCGTCAGCCGGCACATGCCTCTCCTCGAGAAGAGCGACTATGCCCAGCTGACCAAGGCCCTGGGGGCCTCGCTCGGCGAGGTCCGGGAGCGCATCGACATCATCCGGGCCCTCGACCCGACGCCGGGGCGGAAGCTGAGCGGGGAGAAGACGAGCTACGTCGTCCCGGACATCATCGTCAGCAAGGAAGGGGACGAGTGGACGGTCGTCCTCAACGACGAGGGCCTGCCGCGCCTGCGCATCAGCCCCTATTACCGCCAGCTCCTGGCCAAGGCGACCGGGGGGGACGCCGAGGCCTGCCGCTTCCTCAAGGACCGGCTGAAGAAGGCCCTCTGGTTCATGCGCAGTCTCGACCAGAGGAACCAGACGATCTACAAGGTCGCCCGCTTCGTCGTCGACCGCCAGAAGGAGTTCTTCGAGAAGGGCCTCGACTACATCAGGCCCTTGACCCTGATGGAGATCGCCCAGGACATCGGCGTCCACGAGTCCACGGTCGGCCGCGTCGTGGCCAACAAGTTCATGATGACGCCCCGGGGCGTCTTCCCGCTGAAGTACTTCTTCCACAAGTCCCTGCCGGGGAACTACGGCGAGGACGTCTCCTCGCTCAAGGTCAAGGACAAGATCCGCAAGCTGGTCGAGGCCGAGGACAAGGAGCATCCCCTGAGCGACATCGAGATCGGCGAGCTCCTGGCCCGCGAGGACCTGCGCATCGCCCGGCGGACGGTGGCCAAGTACCGCAACCAGCTCGGCCTCGAGCCCTCCCACATCCGCAAGAGAAAGTCCATCATGGAGGTCCCTTCATGAACGTCCGCTACACCGCGCGTCAGTCGACGCTCACGCCCGAGATCGAGGCCTATTGCGAAAAGCGCCTGTCCCGCCTGAAGAGCCTCGTCGACGACATCCTCGACGTCAACTTCGTCCTGGCCGTCCAGAAGGGCCGGAGCAAGGCCGAGATCCACGTCCGGGCCAAGGGCCGGGGCTTCGTCATCGTCGAGGAGACGCTGGACATGATCGAATCCCTGAACAAGGCCTTTGACACCCTGGAGACGAGGGTCCGCAAGGAGCGGGCCAAGTGGCGCGAGAAGAAGCGGCGGGGCGGCCGGGAGAAGAGGGTCCTGGCGCCGGTCGCCGAGGCCCCGGAGCCCGAGAAGAAGGTCGTCCGCTCGAGCTATTTCTCCCTCAAGCCGATGTCCCTCGAGGAGGCCATCGTCCAGCTCGACATCCGGAACAAGGAGGTCTTCCTGTTCCGGCGCGAGGGCTCCCCGAATTGGGCCGCCGTCTACCGCCGCAAGGACGGCCAATACGGCCTGGTCGAGCCCGCCTGACCCGCGGGAACGGACATGAAGATCCACGCCCTCCTCGACGAGACCCTGGTCCTGCGGCGCCTGGAGGCCCGGGACCGGGCCGGCGTCCTCCGCGAGATGTCCGCCCGGCTGATCGACCGGCACGGGCCCGACATCGACGGCGAGCTCCTCGACAAGCTCCTGAAGCGGGAAGAGCTCGGCACGACCGCCATCGGCAAGGGCGTCGCGGTGCCGCACTGCCGGGCCAGGGGCCTCAAGTCGCCGGCCCTCCTGCTCGGCCTCTCGGCCGACGGCGTCGCCTTCGAGGCGGTGGACGGCAAGCCCTCCCAGATCTTCTTCCTCCTCGTTTCGCCCGAGGACAACCCCGGCGCCGGCCTCCGCTTGCTGGCCGCGATCGCCGGCCTGACCCGGCGGTCCCGGGCGCTGGCTTCAAAGCTGCTCAAGGCGACGACGGCCGCCGACGTCCTCGAAGCGCTCCGGGCCGAGGAGGACAAGATCCATGCCTGACGGGCCCGCGGGCCGGCCGGCGGAGGCCCCCGAGCAGACCACGATCTCGGCGGGCTTCCTGCGGATCTTCGGCCTGGGGACCCTCATCCTCGGCGACAGCGGCATCGGCAAGAGCGAGAGCGCGCTCGAGCTCATCGCCCGGGGCCATCGGTTCATCGCCGACGACGTCGTCCAGATCCGGCTGACGCCCAAGGGCGAGCTGACCGGCACGGCCCCGGCCCTGAGCCGCAACTTCATGGAGATCCGGGGCCTCGGCATCATCAACATCCGGGCCATCTTCGGCCCGCGGTCGATCGCCCGCGAGGCCCGCGTGGACCTCGTCATCCGCCTGAAGAAGTGGCGGCGCGGCTACGAGGTCGACCGCCTCGGGCTCAAGTCCGGGAACGACCTGACCGTCCTCGGGCGCCGCATCCCCCAGCTGGCCATCCCCGTCGCCCCGGGGCGGAACATCGCCACCCTCATCGAGGTCGCCTGCAAGGTCCACATCCTGCGCCTGAAAGGCTACAGCGCCCCGGACGAGATCGTCCGCCGCCTCGACCGCGTCCTGACCTAGCCTGGACTATTCATGAAAGACGCCGCCATGAAGCCCCCCGCCAAGGACAACCGCTTCCTCATCGTCACCGGGCTGTCGGGGTCCGGCAAGACCGTCGTCAGCCGGGCCCTCGAGGATTTCGGCTACTACTGCATGGACAACCTGCCGGCCAAGCTCATCGAGAGCTTCGTCGACCTCTGGGTCCGCAAGAAAGTCGAGGTCGACCGGACCGCCCTCATCGTCGACATCCGGGAGCCGCGCTTCCTCACGGACTTCCCGGCCGTCTTCCGGGAGATCCGGAAAAAGGTGCCCGTCCGGCTCGTCTTCCTCGAGGCCTCGGACGAGGCCCTGGCCAAGCGCTTCAACGAGACGCGGCGGCCCCACCCGCTGGCCCCCCGCAGGCCCATCCTGGAGGGCGTCCGGACCGAGCGCCAGAGGCTCCTGCCGATCCGCCGGCTGGCCGACGAGATCGTCGACACCTCGGGGCTCAACATCTACCAGCTCAAGGACGTCATCGCCGAGCGCATCCTGGCCCGGAAGCGGTCGCGGACCCAGGTCCTCGTGACCAGCTTCGGCTACAAGCACGGCCTGCCCCTCGAGTCCGACATCGTCTTCGACGCCCGCCTCCTGCCGAACCCGTTCTACGTCGACCGCCTGCGGAAGCGGACGGGCAAGGCGCCGAGCGTGCGCCGGTTCGTCCTGGCCTCGCCCGGGACCCGCCCGTTCCTGCGGGAGCTCTTCCGCTTCGTCGATTTCGTCCTGCCCCGCTTGGCCCGGGAGGGGAAGACCTCCGTGGCCATCGCGGTCGGCTGCACCGGCGGCCGGCACCGGTCGGTCGTCATCGCCGAGGAGCTCAAGAGCCACCTCAAGGCCGGGCCGTACGGCGTCAGGATTTATCACCGGGACCTTTATAAATAGCCGGCTTTGTCATACAATACCGCCCTGACCGAGAGAAAGAGCCTGTCATGATCGGAGGCATCATCGTCTGCCACGGCCGCATGGCCGAGGAGCTGCTGAATGCCCTGACGATCATCCTCGGCGAGGCGCCCAACATCGAGGCCATCTCGATCGGCTGGTACGACGACGTCGAGGATTCGAAGAAGAAGATCAACCAGAGCCTCAAGCGGGTCGACCAGAAGAGCGGCGTCGTCATCTTCACCGACATGTTCGGCGGCACGCCCTCGAACCTGAGCTTCAGCTTCTACCGGGAGAGCCACGTCGAGATCGTCACCGGGGTCAACCTGCCGATGCTCATCAAGTTCGTCTCCCTCCAGCGGGCCAACAACCTCAAGGACGTGGCCCGGAAGGCCGTCGACCAGGGCAAGAAGAACATCCACCTCGTCAGCGCCCTGCTCAAGTCCCGGGCCAAGTAGCGCCTCCATGCTCGACCGGACCGTCACCATCCGCAACAAGCTGGGCCTGCACGCCCGGGCCGCGGTCAAGTTCGTCAACCTGGCCAACCGCTTCGGCGCCTCGGTCAAGATCGCCAAGGCCGGCGACGAGATCGACGGCAAGAGCATCCTCGGCATCCTGACCCTGGCCGCGACCCAGGGCACGTCGATCCGGCTGGTCGTCGCGGGCAAGGACGAGGAGGCGGCCCTGGCCGCCCTGGTCGAGCTCATCGCCAACCGCTTCGACGAGAAGGAGTGATCGGGTGGACATCGTGCGCCTCCACGGCATCGGGGTCTCGCCGGGGATCGCCATGGGCGAGGTCCTCCTGCCCAAGCGCGTGGTCTTCACCTCGCGCAAGGAGATCATCGCCGACGACCAGGTGCCGGCCGAGCTCGAGCGCCTCCGCCAGGCCCTCCACCGCACCCGCGACGACCTCGTCCGGGTCAAGGACAGCGTCCGCGAGAAGATGGGCCCGGACAGCTCCCTGATCTTCGAGGCCCACCTGCTCATCCTCGAGGACCCGTCCCTCGTCGGCGGGCTCGAGGCGGTCATCCGCGACGAGAAGGCCCGGGCCGAGTGGGCCCTGTCCAAGGCCCACGCGCGCTACGAGCAGCTCTTCGAGACCCTGACCGACGAGTACTTCCGCCAGCGGAAATCCGACGTCGCCGACGTCCTCAAGCGCGTCTACCGGAACCTGGAGACGCGGCGGGAGAAGGACAAGGCGCCCCAGAAGCCGCACATCCTCGTCGCCCACGAGCTCCTGCCCTCCGAGGCCGCCCTGCGGCTGAGCCGGGAGCTGACGCTGGGCGTCGCGCTCGACGTGGGCGGCCAGACCTCCCACACGGCCATCCTGGCCCGGTCCCTCGGCATCCCGGCCGTCCTCGGCCTCAGGGACATCACCCGCCAGGTCCGGGAGGGCGAGTTCGTCATCGTCGACGGGACGGACGGCGAGGTCATCATCGACCCGCCCCCGGCCGTGCGCCGGGAGTTCCAGGCCAAGAAGGAGAAGTACGAGACCTACGGCCGGGAGCTCCAGAAGACGGCCAAGCTCAAGTCGGAGACCCTCGACCGCGTCCGCTTCCAGCCCCAGGCCAACATCGAGCTCCCCGAGGAGACCGCCTCGGCCCTAGCCATGGGAGCGGAGGGCGTCGGCCTCTTCCGCTCGGAGTTCATCTATCTCCGGCGGGAGACCCTGCCGACCGAAGAGGACCACTACGAGATCTACACCCGCCTCGCCCGGGGCGTCCATCCCCATCCCGTCACCATCCGGACGCTCGACATCGGCGGCGAGAAGAGCCTGCCCCAGCTGAACATCGAGAAGGAGCCCAATCCCGCCCTCGGCCTGCGGGCCGTCCGCTTCTCCCTGCGCAACCGCGACCTCTTCCGGGTCCAGCTCCGGGCCATCCTGCGGGCCAGCGCGGAGAAGAACGTCCGCGTCCTCGTCCCCATGGTCACCGAGGTCGACGAGGTCCTCGAGGTCAAGGACATCTTCGAGGACGTCAAGCGGGATCTGCGGCGGGAGGGAAAGGCCTTCGACGAGAAGATCCCTCTCGGCATCATGATCGAGGTGCCGGCCGCGGCGGCCATGGCCGACATGATGCTGACGGAGGTCGATTTCGTCAGCATCGGGACGAACGACCTCATCCAGTATTACCTGGCCGTCGACCGGGCCAACGAATATGTGACCTATCTCTACAAGCCGTTCCACCCGGCCGTCGTCCGGCTCGTCCGGTCCGTCATCCAGGCGGCCCGCAGGGCCGAGAAGGACGTCATCGTCTGCGGCGAGATGGCCGCGGACACGCCCTCGGCCGTCGTCCTCATGGGCTTCGGCCTGCGGACCTTCAGCATGAACCCCATCTTCATCCCCCGGGTCAAGAAGGCCCTCCGGTCGATCGAGTGCCGGACGGCCGAGAAGATCGCCGAGGAGATCCTCAAGCTGCGGAGCGCCCAGGACATCGAGGAATACGTCACCGAGGAGATCCTGCTCCGCCACCCGCAGGTCTTCCTGACCGGCGCGGTCGAGGCGACGCCTAAGAAATAGCGCGCCTGGGAGCGACAGGCCTTTCCAGCCGAAGCTCTTTGACTCTATATAAAATGGGGGAAGTCCTGTCGAATTATTCCTCTTGACTCTGTAGGCCAGGGCTTTTATGCTGTTTTCTAGAGAGGTGGGAATGCGAAGGCTGGCTATAGGTGTCTTGCCTCTTTTTCTATTGTCTTCACAGTCAACAATAAGCTGTCGTCCCTCCCGTCCCTCTCGTTCATCGGCCGATATGGTCGGCGTGCGGGATTTGTTTGAAATCGACACCGACAGGTTTCCCATCCGTCCTCTTCTCCCGTACAATAACCCGCTTTTCGTTCATGAAGACAGGTCCGTGTCCATCGTTGATTCTGCAAGGCATCGCATCTGCCGTTTCGATGAGGCGGGTCGGCTTATCGGGACTATCGGGGGCATCGGCCAAAGGGATGAAGATCTCTATTATCCTGCGGGCATCCATGGACAGGGCGACCTGATCCATGTCTTGAATGATTCCGGGAAAGAGCTCAAGGTCTTCGAAAGAAACGGCCGTTTCATTTCAAAAGCGGCTCTGGGCGAACGCTTGATGGGTTCCTTTTCTCTCCTGGTTGTCGGAGACCAGATCATTATCCCGATCAGAGGCTGGGGCCGCAGTCTCGAAGACGTCCAAAGCCAGAAATTGTTGACGGTCTTCGACTCTCAAGGTCGAACGCTGAGGGCATTTGGAACAATGATTCAATGCGTCACCGCGCCCGGCCAGAATATATTCAATTCCGTTTATCTTGTTGCTGACGGCCGGATCATATACGGCGCCTTCAAGTTTTTGCCTATCATATTCGCCTATGACATCGACGGAAAGGAAATCTACTTCAAAGATCTGACGAAGGCGGGGCTTCCTGAGATCGATGCATTGGTTCAAAAAGCTCAGGAAGACAATCTCGATAGGCCCGACAAGATCAGCATAGAAGGCGGCGCTAAAATCAAGAACTATTGTATGGGAGTAGGAATAAGCAAGGGGGATTTCTTCTATGCCCAGGCGGATCGCCTCCTCGTTTTTGACGAGAAGGGCCGATTCCGGACCCGAATTCACGTGTCTCTTGATCGTTCGCCTCTTCAGAAGCTGGAATTCATCACGACGGGCCCCGGCGGATCCATCTATGGCCTGGCCCGAAGTCCAAACAAAGGGTATGTAGTGTTTCGAATGGACAGGTGATCTTCGCTCAGACCCCTTGGAGAGGAGTAGGCTGTGAGATGTCAACGGCTTCTGTGGAGGGGGTTGTGTTGGGGGATCGTCTTGCTGGCGGCCGGAATCGGCCCCCCGATGAGCGGGGGGCAGAAGACTCGTCTTCTTCAGAAGGAGCCTGTTTTCGGGCCTCCGAAGCTCGTTTTCCAGACATCGGTCCTGATCGAAGGAGGCGCTTCGGAAAAGGGGCCCGGGCTCCGAGAGGTGTCAGGGCTCCATCTGGACAGCGAAAACCGCATTTACATCCTCGAACGCACAAGGATCTCGATCTGGACCAGCTCCGGTGAATATCTCGAAGATAGAGGGTCCCTGGGCCAAGGGCCCGGAGAGTTCATTCAGCCTGTCGGGATATTTGTGCACGAGGACGGGCGGCTGTTCGTGAACGACCAGGGCCGTTCTTTGATCGAATATTCAAAACAGGGGGATTTCATCCGCCGGATCGGCCTGCGGACGGGATTGACGCCGCAATTTTATGTCGCCGGTCAGAATATCTATGGCTTGGCCAATTCGATTTCAGCTGAAGGGGTCATGCGTCAGTTCGTCAAAATGGATTTCCACGGAAACGTCAAGGAGGTTTATGATGAATTTCGACTGATCGATGTCTCTGTGAAAGCCAGCGCCGATGGGCGAGGCGGAACCATGGGAGGCGTCCAGCATGAGTATTCGCCGGCCTCTTATTTATGTTTCGCCCGGGATGCGATCTACTACGCTTACAATCTGGATTACCTCGTCCGAAAATACAGCCTGGCCGGGCAATGCCTCGTCGAGTTCGGAAAACAGGAGAAGGCCCAGTCGGCTCAATCAGCTCGGGCGGCCGCCGAAAAGGCGTGGGGAAAGGACTATGTCCAAAAGCACGTGGTTTTTCCCCCCTCCCAGCCTTTCTTCCGGGGGCTTCTGGCCGATGAAAAGGGCCGTGTTTACGTCTTGCGGACAAGGCCGTTCCTATCCCGGGAAAAAGGACTGCTGGCCGATGTTTTCGATAGGTGCGGGTTCTATCTGTATCAGCTTGAATTGCCCTATGCGCCGGCTCTGATCAAGGACGGCGTCCTATTCGGAATATCGCATGACGAAGAGGGCTGGCCTGTGATATACAGATCTGTCATCCGGAATTATGAGGAGCTCCCTGCGTCGGCTCCGAATTGCAGATTACGCCCTGCGCAGGAAGACAGCCCGACGCCATCTTCATCGGCGCCCTATTCCCGGGCATAGTCGTCCGCGAGGCGGACGATGTCGGATTCCGACGAGCGGCCGATCCAGATCTCCATGAAGCGGGCGGGAGCCGGGCCGGCGTTGCGGGCCCGGTGCGGGGCGCCCCGGGGGATGAAGATCTCCTCGTTCGGGGAGGCGGCCCAGACGCGGTCGCCGAGGGTGATCTCGAGCCCCGGGTCGAGGACGACCCAGAACTCGGCCCGGCCTTCGTGGCGCTGGAGCGAAAACCGGCCGCCGGGCTCGACGGTGATGATCTTGATGCCGCCCGCCTCCTCGTGGGGGAACCGGCGGAACTTGCCCCACGGGCGCGCGTCCTCGATGATGCGGCTTCGATAGCCGGCTTCGGAAGATATTTGGTCGCTCACCGGTCAGAAGGGGATGTCGTCGTCGGGCCCGCCGCCCCCGACGGGCTCCTCGCCCGAGGGGAACTCCTCGTCGGCCGCGGCCGCGCCCGCGCCTGCCGCCGGGCCGTGGCCACCGCCCCGGCCGTAGACGGCGTCGAGGTCGGTCGTATCGGTCCGGGCGGCCGAGGCCTCGTCGCGCTTGCCGAGGAGGATGATCTTGTCGGCCACGATCTCGGTGATGTACTTCTTGTTGCCGTCCCGGTCCTGGTAGTCCCGCGTCCGGATACTGCCCTCGATGAGCACCAGCTTGCCCTTGTCGAGCAGACGCTCGGCGAACTCCACGAGCTTGGGGAACCAGACCTTGATCTTGTGCCACTCGGTCCGGTCGGTCGATTCGCGGGTGGTGGGATTGAAGGTCCGCTCGTTGGTGGCCAGGGTGAAGCTGGCCGACGAGCGGCCGCTCTGGGCGTGACTGCGGATCTCCGGCTTCTGGCCGAGCCGGCCGACGAGAATGACCTTGTTCAGGCTGTTGATGTCTCTCATCTGTCCTCGATCTCGCGGATCTTGTCCTGGGCGATGCGGGCCTCCTCCTCGAGCGGGTACTTGGCCACGAGGAGCTTGAGCGCGGCCAGGGCCTCGGCCCGGCGCCCGAGCCGGTCGAAGCTGAAGCCCTTCTTCAGGTGGGCCGCGGCGGCCTTGTCTCCCTGCGGGTAGGTCAGGATGAGGTCGTCGAAGGCGTCGACGGCCTCCTCGAACTTCCCCTGGCTGTAGCGGCATTCGCCGATCCAGTAGAGGGCGTTGTCGGCCAGCGGGCTCTCCGGGAACTGCTGGCGATAGAGCCGGAAGCTCTCGACGGCCAGCTCGTAGTTCCCCTTGAGGTAATCGTTGTAGGCCACGGAGTAGGCCTCCTGGGGCGACATGGTCGGGGCCGGCGGCGGCTTGACCGGGGCCGGCTCGGTCTTGGCTTCCGTCTGGCGCCGGGGGGGCGCTTGTTCGCCCGGCCTGCGCTCCTCCCCGGTCGCGGCCGGAGGGGCGACGGCCGGGCCCCGGGCGGCCAGCTCGGCCGCGATCCTCTGGAGATCGAGCGTCATCTGATCGAGCTTGTGGAGGAGGTCCTGATACTGGGCCGGGACGGCTCTCAGCCCTTCCCCGACCTGGGACTGCCCGGCGACGGCCTGGCGGACGAGGTCGGTCAGGGTCTTGAGCCCGTCCCGGACGGCCCTGATCTCCGCGGCGTTCTGATCGGCGCGGGCCAGGAGGTCCTGGACCTGCTGTTTGAGGACCTGGACGTCGTCATAGACGAACTCGATGGCCTTCCTGTTCTTGTCCTGCCCGGCCGCGGCCAGGGTCAGGACGGCGAGCAGGAAGGCCCCGAGGCTGACGCGGCGCAAGTCTTACTTCTCGATGATGAGGAACTGGGCGCGCCGGTTCATCTGCCAGGCGCTTTCGTCGTGGCCCGGGTTGATGGGCTGGCTCTTGCCGTAGGAGATGATCTTGATCCGGTCGGCCGGGATGCCCGACGACAGGAGATAGTCCTGGGCGGCCTTGGCCCGCTTCTCGCCGAGGGCGAGGTTGTATTCCTCGGTGCCGCGCTCGTCGCAGTGGCCTTCGACGAGGATCTTGGCCGTCCGGAACCTCTTCAGCCAGGCCGCGTTCCCGTCCAGGGTGGCCCGGGCGTCGTCGCGGATGACGGCCCGGTCGTAGTCGAAATAGATCGTCCCGAGGGGCTTCTCGCGATTGATCTGGTCGAGCGACTTCTGGAGGAAGAGCTCCTCTTCGGTCAGCTGAGGCTCCTGCACGACGGGCGCCTCGACCTTCTCGACGCGGGGCTGTTCCTGGGTCTGGGGCGGGGGCGGGGGGATTTCCTTGGGCTTCTTCTTGCAGGCGACGGCGAAGGAGAAGATGAGGATGACGGCGAGCCCGTAGGCGATCAGCTTTTTCATATGGCCTCCTAAAAAATGCGTTACCAGCCCTCCGGGCCGGCGGTCCGACGCTCTGGTCCACTCAGTTATACCCTGTCAAAGCGGGACCTGTCAACATGTTCGATGGCGGTTTGGCGGTCCTCGGCCCGGAGGGTAAAAACGCCGGTTTATGAATCCAGGCTAGTTCGTCCAGTTGGGCAATTTGTTCTCGCCCCGGTCGGTCAGCCGCTTGAGGTTCGCCCCGTCGTAGTCGACCGAATAGATCTGGAACGAGCCCGACATGTTTGACGAAAAAACGACGTGACGGCCGTCGGGAGACCAAGTGGGCGATTCGGTGAAGACCCTGTTCTCGGTGAGCTTGGAGATCTGGTTGGTGCGGAGGTTGAGGACATAGAGGTCATAGGTGTTGTCGACCCGGGAGACGAAGGCGATGCGCTCGCCGGTCGGCGCCCAGGCCGGGGCGTCGTGGTAGTTGCCGCCGAAGCTGGCCTTGCGGACGTTCGAGCCTTCGGCGTCCATGATGTAGATCTGGGGACTGCCCTGCCCGAGCCGGTCGGTCGTGAACGCGATCTCGCGGCCTGTCGGCGACCAGGACGGTGAGGTCTCGGTCGCGGCGTTGTAGGTCAGCCGCTTGGTCTTCTTCGTCTCGAGGTCCATGACGAAGATGTCGGCGTTGCCCTGCTCGGTCATGCTGGAGCAGAACGCCAGCTTCTTGCCGTCGGGCGAGAAGGCCGCCGAATAGTTCGTCCCGGCCGTGGCCACGGCCGTCTCCGTGCCCTCGTAGATGTTCCGCAGGAAGAGGCCGGCGATGCCGGTCCGGTAGGACGTGAAGGCGATCGTCCGCTGGTCGGGCGACCAGGCCGGCATGTAGTCTTTGATCTTGTTGAAGGTCACCCGGGTGGGATTGGCCCCGTCGTAGTCCATCATGTAGATCTCGTCGTTGCCGTCCCGGTTGGAGACGAAGCAGATCTTGGTCGTGAACAGGGGCTTCTCGCCGTGGAGCTTGAGGAGCTCGTCGGCCATCTTGTGGGCGACCAGGCGCAGGCCGTTCTTCTCGGCCTGGTAGCGCTTGCCGACGATGAAGCGCTCGCTCCGGACGTCGTAGATCTTGCCGTCGAAGACGATGCGGCCGCCGTCCTCGCGCACCTCGCCGGTGACGAGGAGCCGGGCCTGGATGGAGTCCCAGTCCTTGAAAAGGATCCTGTCCGGGTCCAGGCCCCGGATGTAGCCGTAGTGCTCCTTCGGCAGGAGCTGGAAGATCCGGGTGTACTTGACGTCGTCGGACAGGGCCTGGCGGATCTCCTGGGCGGCCGCCTGGGCCGCGGGCGAGGAGCCGCGGACGACGAACTCGGGCAGGGCCAGCGGGATCATGGGCATCCCCTCGCTGATCTTCAGGACGACCTCCTGCTGGGCGAAGGCCCCGGCCGCCGCGAGAACGATGAGGAATCCGAGGAGCTTTTTGGTGAGAGTCATTTGGCATGCTCGAAGACGAGAGTGATCCCGAGGTACTGGCCGTCGTACTCGTTCGGGAGGGGCGCGAACGGCGCCGCGGCCGAGATGGCCCGGCGGGCCGAGAGGTCGAAGGCCTCGACCCCGCTGGAGACGTCGACCTTGACGTCGGAGATCGAGCCGTTCTTGTAGATGCGGAAATAGACCTGGGTCTGGAGGAGGCCGCCGACGCCGGGATCGACCAGGGCCTGGAACCAGTTGGCGGTGATCTTGTCCGAGATCATCTGGAGGTAGTACTGGAACGGGAAGCCGGCCAGGCCGAAGGGGTCGCCCGCCCCGGCGCCGCCGCCGAGCCCGCCTCCTCCCGTCCCGCCGCCGGGCCCGCCGCCGCCCGTGCCGAAACGGAGGCCGAAGCCGGAGCCGCTCGTCGCTCCGGCCGCGGCCGCGTCGGCCGCCCCCGCCGCGGCCGGCGCCGCGGGCTCGGGCTTGGAGATGGCCGCCAGCTTTTCGGGGGCTTTCTTCGACGCCTTCGGCTTGTCCACGGGGTGGGTCAGCGAGCTCTTGGGCTCGGCCTTGACCTTGGAGGCCACGATCAGGTCGCGCAGGGCCGGCGTCTTGGGCGGGGGCAGGGTCTCGGTCTTGGCCACGACGGAACCGCCGCTGCCCCCGCCGCCCGGGCCTCCGCCCGTCCCGCCGCCACCGCCCCCCATGAAGCTGACGTACTGGACGAGGCCCTTCTGCGGGCCGCGCGAGAAGGAGGGCGAGGCGGCGATGAGGATGATCAGGCCGGCGTGGAGGACGAACGAGACGACGACGGCCCTCTTGAACGCCTTCGGCAGGGCCGCGCGGGCTGCGATCATCGCTTCTTGTCTTTGACGTCGACGGGGTCGGTGATGATGCCGAGGATCTCGACCCCGGCCTTCTTGGTGATGTCCATGATCCGGACGACGACGCCGTAGGGCAGGCCCTCGTCGGCCTGGAGGTAGAGGACCTTTTTCGGCCTGTTGGCGAAATACTCGACCAGGCGGCGCTCGAGGAGGTTGATGTTGATCGTCGAGTCGCCGATGTGGATGTACTGGTCCTTGGTCACCGTCAGCGTCAGCCCTTCCTCGGCCGGCTTGGTGTCGGTCTCGGCCTGGGGCAGGTTGATGCCGATGCCCGACTGCATCATGGGCGCCGTGACCATGAAGATGACGAGCAGGACGAGCATGACGTCGATGAACGGGGTGACGTTGATCTCGGACATGTGCGTCCCGACCTGTCTCCGGCGCGACGAGGACGAGGACGGCAGGGACTGCGCGCTAAGACCCATGGAGCCTCTCGGCGATGCTCAGGAATTCGAGAGTGAAGTCCTCCATGTCGGCGCTGAGGTCCTTGATGCGGCCGAGGAAGTAGTTGTAGGCGATGACGGCCGGCACGGCGGCGAAGAGGCCGACGGCGGTGGCGACGAGGGCCTCGGCGATGCCCGGGGCGACGACCTGGAGGCTGGCCGAGCGCATGGCCCCGATGCGGATGAACGAGATCATGATGCCCCAGACCGTTCCCAGGAGGCCGATGAACGGCGAGACGCTGCCCGTCGTGGCCAGGAAGAACATCATCTTCTCGAGCCGCGAGACCTCGGCGTTGGAGGCCTTGAGCAGGGCCCGGTGGAGGCTCTCGGTCTTCGCGCCGGTCCAGCCGTTCTCGCCGTGCGACTTCGACTGGTAGGCCAGCTCCTTGTTGCCGGCCAGGAAGATGACGGCCAGGGGGCTTCCCCGGAGCCTCTTCGCGGCCTCGTTGACCTCGGGCAGGCTCTTGCTCCGGCGGAAGGCCTCCAGGAACCGGTCCGACTGCTTCACGGCGGACTTGAGGGCCTTCGATTTGAAGAAGATGATGGCCCAGGAGAAAATGGAGAAGAAGGCCAGGATGAGCAGGATCAGCTGGACGACGATGTCGGCTTCGGCGATGATCGTGAAAATGTTGATATTCATGATAATCCGAGAAAAAAAGTAGCACACGGCCCGTGATCTGTCAAATGACCGGGACTCAGTTGACGAGAGGGGAGCGGGGCGTCTCGAGGCCGAGCAGGCCCTGGAGGATGGCCCGGGCGACCTTCTTGGCTTCCTGGCCGCTCTCGTTGGTGGCCCCGACGCACGACGGACAGCCGTCCCGGCAGGGACAGGCCTCGAGCGTCCTCAGGGAATGCTCCAGGAGCTTCGTCTCGAGGGCGAAGAGCGACGGGCTGAGGCCGATGCCTCCCGGATAGTTGTCGTAGACGAAGACGTTCGGCTCGAAGTCCGGGTCGATGACGAGGGGCGTCTCGTCCTGGCCCTGTCCGGCCGGCCGGGCCGGCGGCCGGACCGGCTCGCCCGAGGCGTTGTCGCCGATCGACACGCCGACGTCGTGGAGGTCGCACATCATGAAGATCGGCGAGACGTGGTGGATGAGATAGGCCAGGCCGAACAGGCCGTTGATCCTCTGCTCGGCCGGGAAGGGGACGGACTGCATGAGCGCCGACGGCACGGTCAGCCAGTAGGCCGTCGTGTGCATCTCGTTCTGCGGCAGCTGGAGGTCGCCCGCCCCGACGTTCTCCATGGTGTGGAACTTGATCTTCTTGAACCCGACCACCTGCGTCGCCACGTGGACCTCGCCGTGGGACACGCGGCCCGTCCCGCCCTCGAGGCCCTTCTGGTCGAAGAGGTCGAGGATGGTGATCTTGGTGTAGTCGATGGCGTCGGTGTAGTAGTCGATGTCCGTCTTTTTGACGTAGGCCTTGCGCTCCTCGAAGTCCAGCTTCTCGACGAAGTACTGCTCGCCCTCGACGATGTAGATGGCCTTGGGGTGGAGGGCCGTGAGGGCCGAGGTGAAGTCGACCTCGGCGATGACCCGGGCCTCCCCGGTGACGTCGACGACGACGAAGTTGTCCGACGAGATGCTGCGCAGGCTGATGGCGTCGGCCGGGTAGGCCTCCGACGTGAAGAACCACTTGTCCTTGGAGTGGTGGAGGATCTTGTCCTCTTCGAGGAAGCGGAGGATCTCGCCGATCCCGGCCCGGCCGAACGTCTCGCCGTCCTCGAAGGGCAGCTCGAAGGCGGCGCACTCGATGTGGCTGATGAGGATCGACAGGTTGTCCGGGTTGATCAGGGCCATCTCCGGCGATTTCGAGAAGAAGTACTCCGGGTTGTTGATGATGAACTGGTCGAGGGGCGAGCTCGAGGCCACGAGGACGGCCGCCGACAGCCCCGTCTTCCGTCCCGCCCGCCCGGCCCTCTGCCAGGTGCTGGCGATCGTCCCCGGGTAGCCGGCCAGGACGGCGACGTCGAGCGTCCCGATGTCGATGCCGAGCTCGAGGGCGTTGGTCGAGACGACGCCCAGGATCTCGCCCGTCCGCAGGCCCTTTTCGATCTCCCGCCTCTTCAGCGGCAGGTAGCCGCCCCGGTAGCCGCGGATGAGGCCCTCCTTCCGGATGTTCGTCTCGATGTCCTCCTTGAGGTAGGTCAGGAGGACCTCGGTGATGAGGCGGCTGCCGGCGAAGACGATGGTCTGGAGCCCGTTCTTGAGGAAGATCGAGGCCACGCGCCGCGACTCGTTGACGTAGGAGCGGCGGATGCCCAGCGCGGCGTTGACGACCGGCGGCGTGTAGAAGACGAAATACTTCCCGCCCCGCGGCGCGCCGTTGTCGTCGATGAGCGTGACCGGGGCCTCGATCATCTTCTCGGCCATCTCGGCCGGGTTGGCGATCGTCGCCGTGCAGAGGATGAACTGCGGGTCGGCGCCGTAGAACCGGGCGATCCGCCGCAGGCGCCGCAGGACGTTGGCCAGGTGACTGCCGAAGATGCCGCGGTAGTTGTGGAGCTCGTCGATGACGACGTAGCGGAGGTTCTCGAAGAGCTTGATCCATTTCGTGTGGTGCGGCAGGATGCCGGCGTGGAGCATGTCGGGGTTGGTCAGGACGATGTGGCCGCGGGCCCGGATGGCCCGGCGGGCGTCCTGGGGCGTGTCGCCGTCGTAGGTGAAGACCCGGATCTCCTCCGGCAGGCGCCCGTTGACGTCGTCGAGCTCGGCCTGCTGGTCCTGGGACAGCGCCTTGGTCGGGAAGAGGTACAGGGCCCGCGTCGAGGGGTCCTTCAGGACGGCGTCGAGGACCGGGAGGTTGTAGCAGAGGGTCTTGCCCGAGGCCGTCGGGGTCACGACGACGATGTTTTTCTTCTCCTTCAGCGCCTCCCAGCTCGACCGCTGGTGGGAGAAGAGCCGGTCGAAGCCCTTGGCCGCGAGGGCCTGGCGCAGGGCCGGGTGGACGTCATCCGGATAGTCCCGGAACGAGCCCTCCCGGGCCGGCAGGTGCTTGATGGCCTTGATGGAGTCGCTCCGGTAGCCGATGTCCTTGAGGAGCTCGAGCGAGCGGAGGATCTTCTCTTCGTTCGTCATGGGCCCCCTCATCCTAACGAAATTAAATCGGGGACACAATACCAATTTCCGAATTATACGGCGCCCCCCGAAGTGTCCGATCCCCCTGGCAACGGCCTCGGCTGTTCTTATCGCTCCCCGGAAATTCGGAAAATGGTATTGTGTCCCCGATTTAGAGAAGCGCGCCCCAGACCGCCTTTATGATAAAATGGATCGTTATGCTCGACGAGATACGCATCAAGAGGGCGGCCCAGCACAATCTCAAGAGGATCGACCTGGCGCTCCCCCGGAACAAGCTGATCGTGGTCACGGGCCCGTCCGGCTCCGGGAAGTCGTCGCTCGCCTTCGACACCATCTTCGCCGAGGGCCAGCGCCGCTACATCGAGTGCCTCTCGGCCTACGCCCGCCAGTTCATCGACCAGATGGAGAAGCCCGAGGTCGAGTCCGTCGAGGGCATCTCGCCGTCCATCTCCATCGACCAGAAGACGATCTCGACCAACCCCCGCTCGACCGTGGGCACCATCACCGAGGTCCACGACCTCTTCCGCCTCCTCTTCGCCCGGGTCGGCACGCCCCATTGCCCGAGCTGCGGCCGCGTCGTCGCCTCCCAGACGCCCGAGGAGATCCTGAAGCGGATCGCCGAGCAGTCCCCCGGGGCCAAGGTCCGCGTCCTGGCCCCCGTGGTGAAGGGGCGCAAGGGCGAGTACCAGCGCCTCTTCGAGCGCCTGCGCAAGAAAGGCTTCCTCCGGGCCCGGGTCAACGGCGCGCTCCGCGACCTCGAGGACGACATCCCGCTCGCAAAGAACCGCAAGCACACGATCGAGGTCCTGGTCGACGCCGTCAGGGTCGGCCCCGACGCGGAGCGGCGCCTGCGCCTGGCCGTCGAGAAGGCCCTCGAGGTCGCCGACGGCGAGGTCCTGGTCGTCGACGAGTCCGGCAAGGAGCGCTTCTTCTCGCTGACCCTGCTCTGCCCCTACTGCCAGGTCAACCTGGCCGAGCTCGAGCCGCGCCAGTTCTCCTTCAACAGCCCCTACGGCGCCTGCCCGACGTGCCACGGGCTCGGCCGCCGGACGGCCCCCAACGAATGGGGCGAGGTCGAGCTCAGCGACGACGTCTGCCCCGCCTGCGCCGGCGCCCGGCTCCGGGCGGAGAGCCTCTCGGTCAGGATCGGCGGCCGGAACATCCACGACCTGGGCGAGCTGGCGATCAGCGATCTCCTGGCCGTGAGCGCCGGGCTCAAGTTCCCGCCCGCCCAGGCCGTCGTCGCCTCCCGCATCCTCAAGGAGATCGCCGGCCGCCTGGCCGTCCTGGGGGAGCTGGGCATGTCCTACCTCCAGCTTAACCGGACGACCGCCTCGCTCTCCGGCGGCGAGGCCCAGCGGGTCCGGCTCGCGGCCCAGGTCGGGGCGCGCCTCCGCGGCGTCCTCTACGTCCTCGACGAGCCGACGATCGGCCTCCACCAGCGCGACAACGGCCGCCTGATCGCGCTCCTCCGCGGCCTGCGCGACGAGGGCAACTCGATCATCGTTGTCGAGCACGACGAGCAGACCATCCGGGCCGCCGATTACCTCCTCGACCTCGGCCCCGGGGCGGGCGAGAGCGGCGGCTTCAAGGTCGCCGAGGGCCCGCTCGCGGCCGTCCTCGACTCGCCCGATTCCCTCACGGCCCAATACCTCCGGGGCGAGAAGTCGGTCCCCGTCCCGCCGGCCCGGCGCGCGCCCGCCGGCTGGCTCGTCATCCGCGGCGCCCGGGAGCACAACCTGAAGGGGATCGACGCCCGCTTCCCGCTCGCGGCCATGACGGCCGTGACCGGCGTCTCAGGCTCGGGCAAGAGCACGCTCGTCTACGACATCCTCTTCAAGGCCCTCGAGAACAAACTCCACAGGGCCCGCCGGACCGTCGGCGCCCACGCCCGGATCGAGGGCCTCGCCGGGATCGACAAGGTCGTCGCCGTCGACCAGAAGCCCATCGGCCGGACGCCGCGCTCCAACCCGGCGACCTTCACCGGCCTGTTCGCCGCCCTGCGCGACCTCATGGCCCGGACCCCGGAGGCCCGGACGCGCGGCTACGGGCCGGGCCGCTTCAGCTTCAACGTCCCGGGCGGACGGTGCGAGGAGTGCGAAGGGGCCGGGGTCAAGAGAATCGAGATGCACTTCCTGCCCGACGTCTTCGTCACCTGCGACCGGTGCGACGGGAAGCGCTACAACAAGGAGACCCTGGCCGTCGCCTACAAAGGCCGGACGATCGCCGACTACCTGGCCATGACCGTGGACGACGCCTACGAGCTCCTCAAGGCCTACCCCCAGCTCAAGCGCAAGCTGGCCACGCTCAAGCGCGTCGGGCTCGGCTACATCCGCCTCGGCCAGCCCGCGACGACCCTCTCCGGCGGCGAGGCCCAGCGCATCAAGCTGACGAAGGAGCTCGGCCGGCGGGCCACCGGCCGGACCCTCTATCTCCTCGACGAGCCGACGACGGGGCTCCACTTCGACGACGTCCGCAAGCTCCTCGAGGTCCTGTCGGAGCTGGCCTCGCTCGGCAACACGGTGGTCATCATCGAGCACAACCTTGAAGTCATCAAGTTCTGCGACTATATTATCGACTTGGGCCCGGAGGGCGGGGAGGCCGGCGGCCGGATCGTGGCCCAGGGGACCCCCGAAGAGGTCGCCGCCGCGGCGGACGGCTCCCACACGGCCCGCTACCTGCGGAAGGCCCTGGACGGCGGCCGCCGGCCGGGGCGAAAGGACGGCTGAGACCATGGCCTTCAAGGACGTCGCCGGCAACAAGGGGGTCCGGAAGATCCTCCGCCTGGCCCTCGAGCGCGGCCGCGTCCCCCATTCGCTCATCTTCGGCGGCCCGGCCGGCGTCGGCAAGATGGCCATGGCCGTGACCCTGGCCAAGGCGCTCAACTGCCGGACCCTGGCCGCGGACTCCTGCGACGAGTGCCCCTCGTGCCGGGCCGTCGAGCACGACTCCCACCCCGACGTCATGGCCCTGACGGTCGAGGGGCAGAAGCAAAAGGTCTCGGTCGAGCAGACCGATCTCATCAAGCAGACGGCCCGCCTCCGCCCCATGACCGGGAAGCGCCGCGTGTTCATCGTCAGCGACGCCAAGGACATGAGCGCCGAAGCGGCCAATTCCCTGCTCAAGGTGCTCGAGGAGCCGCCGTCCTTCACCCACATCATCCTCCTGACGGACAGCCCGGACCGGCTCCTGCCGACCATCCGCTCGCGCTGCCGGACGCTCGCCTTTTCGCCCATCGGCCGCGAGGAGATCGAGTCCGACCTCATCGCCCGGGACTTCAGCCCGGAGCAGGCCCGCGTCCTGGCCCTCCTCGTCGACGGCAACCTGGACCGCGCCCGGGAGCTCGAATGGGACGAGGTCCAGGCCCTCAAGGAGGAGGCCTGGGGGCTCTTCGAGGCCCTCTCCTCGACCGACCGGGCGAGCCTGTTCCTGGACCGCTTCGGCGCCGTGCCCAAGGCCGCCCAGGAGGAGTTCGGCCGGGTCCTGGAGATCTTCTCGTCCTTCGCCCGCGACATGCTGCTCCTGCGGCTCGGCGGCGACCCGGGGCTCGTCATCAACCCGGACTTCGCCGCGAGGCTGGCCGAGGCCGCGTCGTCCTGGGCGCCCGCCCGCCTCCTGGGCGTCCTGTCCGAGCTCGACCTCCTGCTCGTCGAGCTCGGCAAGAACATGAACAAGAGCCTTCTGGCGACCACGTTCTTCTCCAATTTCGGGGAGCTGAGACATGTCTGATATCGTCTATGCCCAATCCGAGACCTCGGGCCGCTTCGTCCGGGTCCGCCCGGGCGATCTGGCCCTTCGCGTCGGCGACCGGGTCATCGTCGAGTCCGAGCTCGGCGGCGATCTCGCGGTCGTCGTCGACAAGACCTCGAGCTTCTGCCACAACCCCAAGGCCGCGCGACTCGCCGTCCAGGCCCTGCGCCAGGCGACGCCCGAGGACGTGCGCAAGTTCGAGTGGCTCCGGGAGCGCGAAGGCCGGGCCTACGACCTCTGTCTCCAGAGGATCGCCGCCCACAACCTGCCGATGAAGCTCGTCGCGGTCCGCTACTTCTTCAACGAGAAGAAGGGCATCTTCTATTACACGGCCGACGGCCGGATCGACTTCCGCCAGCTGGTCAAGGACCTGGCCAAGGAGCTGCGGATGCGCATCGAGATGCGCCAGGTCGGGGTCCGGGACGAGGCCAAGATGATCGGCGGCCTCGGCGTCTGCGGCCGCTGTCTCTGCTGTTCGAGCTTCATGACGACCTTCGAGCCGGTGACCATCCAGAAGGCCCGCAAACAGCAGATCGTCATCAACCCGACCAAGATCTCGGGCCTCTGCGGCCGGCTGATGTGCTGTCTGGGGTTCGAGGAGCAGACGCGGGGGCGGCTGGTCACCCCGGGGGACGAACGGCCGATCGAGGACTAGCGCCTGAGGCCCAGTCGGGCCAGGAGGCGGCGCCACAGGGACGGCCGCGGGCGGACGTGCCCGCAGGCTTCCCCGGTCGTCTCGAGGACCCCTTCCTTTTTCAGGATCTGGACGATCTCGCTCTGCTGGTCGAGCTTGGCGAAGCAGTGCGGGCAGATGAAATAGTGCTCTTCGAAGGCTTCCTGGTCCTCGGGCTTGAGCTTGCCGAGGAGGTAGTCATCGATCAGGCGCTCGTACTGACGGTGCTTCTTCATGTCCGCGGCCTCAGGAGGGCTCACGGTTTTAGTCGCTCGAGCGCGGGACAGAACGGACAACGCCCCCCCTTATTTCCGGACGGCCTTCTGGATGAGCTTGAGGGCGTAGTTGACCCGCTCGGAGACGCGGCGGGGGGAGATGTCCAGGGTCCGGGCCACTTCGTCCCGGGACAGCTCCTTGTAGTAGTAGAGATAGAGGACGTCCCGGAACTTGGGCTTGAGCCCGTTGACGACCTGCTCGACCTGCCTGGCCCTCTCGCTCCGCTCCATCTCGTCGTGGGGGTCGGGGTAGGGGGCCGGCTCGGGGGCGTGCTTGAGGACCCGCGTCTTCTGGCGGATGTAATCGATGATGCGGCGGCTGGTGATGGTGTAGAGGAACGTCCCGATCGAGGAGTCGCCGCGGAACTCGCCGCTCTTGATCTTGGCCACGGCCTGGGTCAGGATCTCGTTGACCACGTCCTCCCAATCCGGATTGAACGAGCCGAGGGCCTTGCGGACGCGGAAGGAGATGACCGGCCGGTACTGGAGAACGGCATCCTCGGGCGGCGCGACCCTGGCCTCTTTGATCATTCGCGCTCCGGGCCGGCCGCCCTCTGCCTGGCCTTGTCCTTGAAGAACTCCTTGCGGTCGACCAGGATCTCGCGCGGCTTGGCTCCCTCGGACGGACCGATGAGTCCCTCGCCCTCCATCTGGTCGATGATCCGGGCCGCCCGGGCGTAGCCGAGCTTGAGCCGGCGCTGGAGATAGGAGGCCGAGGCCTGGCCGCTGTTGAGGACGGTCTCGACGGCCTTCTCGTAGAGCTCGTCCTTCTCGCCGTCGTCGTCGTCGCCCAGGGCGTGGTCGGCGTCGCCCTTGACGACGTGAAGGATGCGCGTGTCGTAGGTCGGCGTGCCCTGGCTCTTGACGTGCTTGACCAGGCGTCGCACCTCGGGGATGGAGATGAACGAGCAGTGGAGCCGGACGAGCCGCGGGAAGTTGGGGGGCAGGAAGAGCATGTCGCCCATGCCCAGGAGCTTGTCGGCCCCGACGGTGTCGATGATGATGCGCGAGTCGACCTTGGACGGGACGCGGAAGGCGATGCGGCAGGAGAAGTTGTTCTTGATCGTCCCGGTGATGACATCGATCGACGGCCGCTGGGTCGCCATGACCAGGTGGATGCCGACCGCCCGGGCCAGCTGGGCCAGCCGGCCGATGAAGAACTCGACCTCCTGGGCCCCGACCATCATCAGCTCGGCCAGCTCGTCGATGATGATGACGATGTAGGGGAGCGGGGCGAGCCGCTCCTTCTCCTCCTCGGTCAGCGCGCCCTTCCTCTCGGCCAGGAGCTGGCTCATCTGGGTGTTGTACTGGTCGATGTTGCGGACCTTGACGGCCTGGAGCTTCTTGTAGCGCTCCTCCATCTTGCGGACGATGTCCATGAGGACGATGTGGGCCTTCTTGGGGTCGTTGATGACCGGGCAGAGGAGGTGCGGCACGTCCTCGTAGAGCGTGAACTCCAGCCGCTTGGGGTCGATGAGGACGATCTTGACCTCTTCCGGCGTCGCCTTGTACATCAGGCTGGCGATGAGGGCGTTGAGGGCGACGCTCTTGCCCGTGCCGGTCGATCCGGCGATGAGGAGGTGGGGCATGACGGCCAGGTCGGTGACGGTCACCCCGCCGTGGACGTCCTTGCCCAGGGCGAAGGTCAGCTTGGAGGGCGAATTCTGGAACTTCTCCGACTCGATGATGTCCCGGAGCTTGATGATCTCGCGCTTGTCGTTGGGGATCTCGATGCCGAGCGAGGACTTGCCCGGGATGCGCTGGATGCGGACGGACTCGGTCTCCAGGGCCAGGGCCAGGTCCTCGGTCAGGTTGGCGACCTGGGCGACCTTGATCCCCGGCGCGGGGAAATATTCGTAGGTCGTGATGATCGGGCCGGGGTGGTACTCGCGGACCTCGCCCTCGATGCCGAACTCCTTCAGCTTCTCCTCGATCCGGCTCTTCTTGTCCAGGAGCTCGGCCTGATTGACCTTCTCGGCGGGACGGCCCACCTCGAGCAGGCCGAACGGCGGGTACTGGTAGTCGCCCTTGCGCCCGAGGTCGGGGAAGAGGAGCGGGGCCGGCGGGGGCGGAGCGACCGGCTTGGGCGGGGCCGGGGGCGCGATCCGGGGCGGCTTGCGGGCCTCCCGCTCGAGACGGCGCCTCTCCCTCTCCCGCTCCTTCTCGGCCTCCTTCTCGGCCTTGCGGGCCGCCCGCTCGTCCTTGGGGTCGGGCGCCGCCGCCGGCCCCGGCTCGGGCGCGTATTTCTGGCGGACCTTCTCCCGCATCCGGTCCTTGTCTTTGGCTTTCCGGCGGTCGGTCACCCGGATGCGGACCTCGGAGGCGGTCGAATCGAAGGCCCCCTTGGCGAAGCGGAGCGTCTTGGCCAGCGACCAGCGCGTCGAGAAGAGGAGGAACGCGGCCAGGGCGGCGAGCAGGAAGATGAACGAGCCGATCAGGCTGAGGAAGCTCTCGAGGAAGGCGAAGAGGGCCTTGCCGACGATGCCGCCGGCCGGCACGACGCTGCCGCGGAAGGGGAAGGACTCGAAGACCAGGGCCAGGAGCGGGCAGACGATGACGAGGCCGAGCGCGATCGTGCCCAGCCGCTTGAGGAGATGGGCCGAGGTCCCTTTCAGCACGGCCCGCAGGGCGGCGTAGCCGAGGACGAAGGGCAGGGCGAACGCGGCCAGGCCCAGGGCCCAGAGGACGGCCTGGGAGAAATAGGCGCCCGCGCCGCCGGCGAAATTGCGGACCCGGTGCCCGGCGGGAGGCACGTTGGCGAACGAGGGGTCCGTGGGGTGGTAGCTGACGACGCTGGCCAGGCCGAAGAGGGCCAGGAAGATGAGGATGACGCCGGTCGTCTCGACGGCCAGGGCCCGCTTCTTGGGCGAGGCCTTCCCGTTCCTGCCGTTCCTTCCGTTGCGGCCGCCGGCGGCGCTCCTTTTCCGCTTTTTCACGGCGGGATTATAGCACAACGGACGGGGACATGTACCGCCTCCGATGAGGAGGACACGAAGCCTGAGGATGATTGACTTCCGTACGCCGCGAGGCTATCCTTGGGCCGCCTGACAAGGAGGCCGAGTTGGCCAGCATGTGTCCGACTTGCGGGTCGGAGAATCCCGAGTCCTCCCGGTTCTGCGCCGCCTGTGGCGCCCCGCTCGATTCCAAGGCCGAGACCGTGCGAACCCAGGTCCACGAGCTCCCGGCCGGCTCGACCTTCGCCGCCCGATACCGGATCTTAGGCAAGATCGGGGAAGGCGGCATGGGCGTCGTCTACGAGGCCGAGGACACGCGGCTCGAGCGGACGGTGGCCCTGAAGTTCCTACCGCCCGACCTGGTCCGGGACCCCCAGGCCAGGGCCCGCTTCGTCCAAGAGGCCCGGGCCGCCGCGGCCCTCGACCACACCAACATCTGCCCCGTCTTCGAGATCGGCGAGGCCGCAGGCACGGCCTACATCGTCATGCCGCGGATCAAGGGGCGGAGCCTGAAAGAAAGGATCGCCGCCGGGCCTCTCTCCTTGGAAGAGGCTTTCGATATCGCCGTCCAGGTCGCCGCGGGCCTCAAGGAGGCCCACGATCGAGGCATCGTCCACCGGGACATCAAGCCGGCCAACATCATGCTGACGGACAAGGGTCAGGCCAAGATCATGGACTTCGGCCTGGCCAAGCTCGCCGGGGCGGCCGACGCGACCAGGACCCTGGCCGTGACGGGGACCCCGGCCTACATGTCGCCCGAGCAGGCCCGTGGCGAGGCCGTCGACCGGCGCACGGACGTCTGGTCCTTCGGCGCGACGCTCTACGAGATGATCGCCGGCGTCAGGCCGTTCGGCCGAAGGGGAGACCGGGCCCTGGTCCATGACATCCTGCACGAGGCCCCGGAGCCCCTGACGCGCCTTCGCCCGGAGGTTTCCCGAGGGCTCGACCGCCTCGTGCAAAAAACGCTCGAGAAGGAGGCCTCGCTCCGCTATCAGGCCATGGGCGAAGTCCTCCGCGACCTTGAGGCGGTCCGGGCCCCGGGGCCGGGCGTTTCCCAGCCCGAGAACTCGATCGTCGTCCTGCCGTTCGAGAACATCAGCGCCGATCCGGAGCAGGACTACTTCTGCGACGGCATGACCGAGGAGCTCATCGCGGACCTGTCCAAGATCCATGCGCTCCGGGTGATCTCGCGCACGTCCTCCATGATGTTCAAGGGGACCAAAAAGGACATCTCCGAGATCGCCCGGGAGGTCAAGGTCCGCTACGTCCTCGAAGGGAGCGTCCGCAAGGCGGGCAACGCCCTGCGCATCACCGCCCAGCTCATCGACGCCGCCAACGACGGCCACCTCTGGGCCGAAAAATACCGCGGCACGCTGGACGACATCTTCGACATCCAGGAGAAGGTCTCCCAGGCCATCGCCGGCGCCCTGAAGCTCAGGCTGACCCCGGAAGAGAGCGAGCGCCTGACCGCGCGCCCGATCCCGAATCCCCTGGCCTACGAGTTCTATCTCAAGGCCAGACAGGAGATCCTCACGTGGACGGAAGCGGGCCTGGACCGCGCGGTGAAATACCTGCAGAGCGGCCTCGATATCGTCGGGGAGAACGCCATCCTCTACGCGGGCCTGGCCTACGCCTTTTTCCAGTACACGAACGTCGGCGTCAAGGAGGGGGACTCCTGCCGGAAACAGGCCGAGGCCTACGTCGAGAAGGCCTTGGCCCTGGACCCCGACTGCCCCAACGCCCATTTCGTCCGGGCCCTGCTTGTCGCCTGGTCCCGACCGGCCGAGGGGATCAAATCCTTCCGGCGGGTCCTGGCCCAGAATCCCAACGACTTCGATGCCCTCTTCTTCTTCTCCTGCCTCCTCGGGACGCTCGGCCGGATGAAGGAGGCCAGGCCCCTCGAGGAGAGGACCATCAAGATCGACCCGCTCAACGCCGCCGCGCATTTCCATTCCGGATTCAACCGGCTTTGGGAGGCGAGATACGATCAGGCCCGGGAAACGCTGGAGCGGCTCCATCGAACGTTCCCGGCGGATGTGCCGACGAAATGGAACTACGGGTTGAGCCTCGCCTACACGGACCGGAAAGAGGCGGCCGCGGCGATCTTCGACGAGGTCGCCCGGGAACAGCCGGGAACCCTCCTGGGCGGTCTGGGCCAGGCCTTCAAATACGCCATCGAGGGCAACCGGGCCGAAGCTCTTGCCATCCTCGAGTCGAATCCCAGTCTCAAGAATCCATGGGATTTTCAGACGGCCTATTGGAAGGCCTCTTGCCTGGCGCTCGTCGGCGAAACGGAAAAGGCGCTCGATTGCCTCGAACTCGACGTCGATCTGGGCATGAGCAATTACCCGCTGATGAGCGAGCTCGATCCTTTCTTGGCCGGCATCCGCGGCGAAGAGCGCTTCGCGAAGCTCATGGAGCGCGTGAAATACGAGTGGGAGCATCTCGAGGTGTAGTCCCCCGCGAGAGAGGAGAACCCGCATGAGGACCATCCGGATGGAAGAGATGTCCTGGCCGGAGATCAAGGCGGCGATCGAGTCGGGATTCACCACCGTCGTTTTCGCCGTGGGCTCAACCGAGCAGCACGGCCCACACCTGCCGACGATGACCGACGCCCGGATCGGCGATGACGTGGCCGGGCGAGTCGCCCGCAAGATCGGGCACGCGCTCCAGGCCCGGACGATCGACGTCGGGATATCGGAGCACCATTTGGCGTTCGCCGGCACGATCTCCCTCAAGCCCGAGACGCTGGCGCTCGTCCTCCGCGACACCATCGCCAGCCTCGCCTGCCACGGCTTCAGGCGCATCGTCGTCGTGCCGAGCCACGGCGGCAATTTCGCCACGGTCCGGCAGGCCATCGCTGCCGCCCGGCAGGCCCATCCCGGCCTCGAGGTGACGGGTTTCACCGGCCTTCTGGAGCTGACCGATTTCCTGAACCAGGCCTCGACCCGCTACGGCGTCTCCGCCGGGGAATCCGGGGCCCACGCCGGCGAGGGCGAAACCTCGATGATGCTGGCGCTCGAGGGCGGCCTGGTCGCGCCCGAACGCTTCGCGCCCGGCTACGTCGGCTCCCTCGGCGAGGCCGAGATGAAGGTCATCTTTGAGAAGGGCATGCCCGCCCTGACCCCCAACGGCGTCCTCGGCGATCCCCGGACGGCCACGGCCGAGAAGGGCGAGGACTACCTCGAGCGCTGGGCCGACCTCGCCGTCGCCTCGATCGGGACCGATAAGGACGTCTGACGGCTTGCCCGGGCCCGCCGTGTCCCCGAGAGGTCCGCGGTTCTGCAGGCCAAGGCCGGAGCGATCGGTTAGGGCCTGAGCGCTCGGAAGAGAGCGTAGAGGGTTCCCGCCGGCAGCTCCTCCGCCCGGGCGTTGCGGGCGATTCCCAGCCGATCGTAGGCCGCGTCGATGGCGTCCGGGGTGGCCCGCCGGGAGAGGTTCTTCCGGAGCATCTTGCGGCGCTCGGCGAACGCGGCCCGGAGGAAGGCGCGGTAGGGCCCGTCGGCCGCGCCGGGGTGAAGAGGGGAGGGCCGCCGGCGGAGCGTCAGCAGGGCCGATCGGACCTTGGGCGGAGGCGAGAACGAGCCCGGCGCCACCTGGAAGGCGAGGCGGGCCTCGAACTCGTTCTGGAGCAGGATGCCGAGCGGAGCGTAGCTCTTGATGCCCGGACCGGCGGTGACGCGCTCGGCTACCTCCTTCTGGAGGAGGAAGACGCAGTCGGAGAGGAGGGTGCGCTCGTCGAGGACGCGAAAGAGAAGCGGCGAGGAGATGGAGTAGGGGATGTTGCCGACGAGGCGCAGGGCCCGGGCGGGCGCCCGCTTCGCCATCTCGCGGAGATCGACCCTGAGGATGTCGCCGTGAACGACCTCGACGTTGGCCGGCATCCTCTCGCGGAGCCCCGGGATGAGCCGCTCGTCCTTCTCGACGGCGATGACCCGGCCGGCCTGTTCCGCCAGCGCGGCGGTCAGGGCGCCCCTGCCCGGGCCGACCTCGACGATGAGGTCGCCGGGCCCGGGGCCGACGGCGGCGACGATCTTGCGCAGGACGCCCGGATTGCTCAAAAAGTGCTGTCCGAGGGCGTGGCGGCGGGATCCGTGCATGGCTTCCACCATCATATCGCCTTTCAACCGGCTAAAAAATAGGGACACCGGCCAACGAACGTCGGCGTTTGACACGGCCCGGGCATTGCCGTAGGATTATTGGGCGTTGGTCCCATGGCTGAGAAGAAGATCCTCATCGTCGATTATGACGCCAAGAGCCTGGCCGGCCTGGCCAAACTGCTGAAAGCGAATAAGTTCCGCGTAGTCACGGCCGCCGACGGCAAGGCCGGCTATGACGCCTTCCTCGCCGAGAGGCCCGACCTCGTCGTCGTCGAGGCGATGCTGCCGAAGCTGCACGGCTTCGACCTGACCCGGAAGATCTCCCGGGAGATCCAGGGCCGGGTGCCGGTCGTCGTGGTCACCGGGCTTTACAAAGGGCCCAAGTACCGGCGGGAGGCCATGAGCGGCATGGGGGCCGCCGAGTTCTTCGAGAAGCCCATCGACGCCGACGCCTTCATCGCCGCGGTCAGGCGCCTGCTCCGCGACGAGGACGATTCCTACGAAGAGCTGCCCGATTCGAACGCGGTCATCGAGGCCCTGAGCCGCCGCGGCCGCGGGCCCGGCGCCCCGTCCGGGGACGCGAAAACGCCGCGCAAAGGACAACGCCCATGACAAGCCTCTGGACCCGTTGCAACAACTGCCAGCGGATCCTCTACAAGCAGGACATCCTCGACAACCTCGCCGTCTGCCCGGCCTGCAGCTTCCACTTCCGGCTCTCGGCCGAGGAGCGCCTGCAGATGCTCTTCGACGAGGGCGCCTACGAGGTCCTCGACGCCCACATCCACTCCGTCGACGCCCTCCATTTCGTCGACGTCAAGAGCTACGCCAACCGCATCGTCGAGAACGAGAAGAAGACGGGGCTCTCCGAGGCCGTCATCACGGCCCGGGGGACGATCGGCGGAGTCCCCGTCTATATCCTGGCCATGGAGTTCGGCTTCCTCGGCGGCAGCGTCGCCTCGGTCGTCGGCGAGAAGATCTGCCGGGCCTGCGAGCGCGCCCTCGAGGACCGCCGGCCGGTCATCATCGTGTCGTGCTCCGGCGGCATGCGCATGCAGGAGGGCATGCTCTCGCTCATGCAGATGGCCAAGACGAGCGCGACCATCGCCAAGCTCGGCGAGGCCAAGATCCCCTTCATCTCCGTCCTGGCCGACCCGACGACGGGCGGCACCACGGCCAGCTTCGCCATGCTCGGGGACATCAACATCGCCGAGCCCCAGGCCCTGATCGGCTTCGCCGGGCCGCGCGTCATCGAGCAGACGATCAAGGAAAAGCTGCCCAAGGGCTTCCAGCGCTCCGAGTTCCTGCTCAGCCACGGCATGCTCGACGACGTCGTCGAGCGCAAGGCCCTCAAGCCCTACCTCGTCCGGGCCCTGCGCTTGTTCCTCAACAAGCCGCAATGACCCCGTCCGAGAGCCGGGACTACCTCGGCCATCTCCAGCACTTTGGCATCAAGCTCGGCCTCGAGAACGTCACGACGCTCTGCCTCGCCCTGGGAAACCCCCAGAACCGGTTCCTGTCCGTCCACGTGGCCGGGACGAACGGCAAGGGCTCGGTCGCGGCCATGCTGGCCGGGGTTCTGCGGGCCCACGGACTGCGGACGGGGCTCTACACCTCGCCCCACCTCGCCCGGGTCGAGGAGCGGATCCGCGTCGACGGGAAGGAGATCGCCCCGGGGCGCTTCCGGGAGCGTCTGGCCCGGGTCAGAGAGGCGATCGACCGGCTCATGGCCGCAGGGAAGCTCGTCTATCATCCGACGTACTTCGAGGTCCTGACCGCCCTGGCCTTCCTCGAGTTCGCCGAGCGCGAAGTCGACATCGCCGTCATCGAGGTCGGGATGGGCGGGCGGTTCGACGCCACCAACGTCGTCCGCCCCCTCGTCTCGGTCATCACCACGATCGCCAGGGACCACGAGCGGCACCTGGGCCGCACGCTGACGGCGATCGCTTTCGAGAAGGCGGGCATCGTCAAGCCCGGGATCCCGGTCGTCTGCGGGGTGAGGGGGGGGACGGCCCTGCGCGAGATCCGGCGCGTGGCCCGCGGGCGCGGCGCTCCGCTGACCGAGGCCCTCGGGCGCGGCCGGAGGCTCGAGACGCGGCGGGCCCGCGACGGCTGGCGCTTCGTTTACTCGGGGGAGAACGGCCGCTACGCCTATGCGCCGGGCCTGGCCGGCCGCCACCAGGGCGCGAACGCCGCGACGGCCATCGCCGCGGCCGAGGTCCTCTCGCGGGTCTGGAAGCCCCTCGCCAAGGCCAAGATCCTGGCCGCCGTCCGCGAGACCCGCTGGGAGGGCCGCCTCGAAACGGTGCGCCGCCGGCCGCTCGTCCTCCTCGACGGCGCCCACAACGTCGAGGGCGTCACCGCCCTCGCCTCCCATATCAAGGAGATCGTCGGCCGGCCCGTCGTCCTCGTCTTCGCCGCCATGAAGGACAAGGACCTCCGGGCCATGACCCGCGTCCTCTTTCCGGCCGCGTCCGCGGTCGTCCTGACCCGCGTCCCCTACAAGCGCTCGGCGACCCCGGAGGAACTGCTCGCCGCCGCCCCGCCCTTCAAAGGCCCGATCCTCCTCGAACCCGACGCGCGCAAGGCCGTCGCCCTGGCTCTCCGGGAGAGCAAAAGGAGAGCGGGGGCCCCCGTCGTCATCGCCGGCTCGCTCTTCCTCATCGGCGAGGTCAAGCGGCTGGGGCTGTTCTTATCGAATCGATCCGCGGGATGATTTGCTTGACGGGGGTGCCGCGATCGGTTATATTATAACCGGATGACTTACCGGGTCAGGATCAAGAGGAAGACAGAGCGCGGTCTTGCCAAGCTGCCTGAGAACGTTCGACAACTCCTGTACTTGCTCGTAACGAACCTGCAGGACTCGGGCCCGATCCAACCGACCTGGCGAAATTTTTCGTCCCTTGGCGATGACCGATACCACTGTCATCTGACTTATCGCTATGTAGCCTGTTGGGCGCATCGCCAGGGCGAGATCATTATCGAGGTGTATTATGTTGGCAGTCGTGAAAAAGCCCCGTACTGAATTGTCGATTCAGGGCGACCGCCCGGGGGAGATCGTCGATTGGCTCCGGAAGAAATACGAGGTCACGGTCTTGGCCATGGACGAGGAGGAGGCATCGATTCCTGTTGAAGAGACCGAATTCTGGAAGGAGATGGAAAAGAACCGGGTCGGGAATCTCCTGGCCGGGGCCCGGTTGAAGGCGGGACTGACTCAGGAGCAGCTGGCCGATAAGCTCGAAATCCGGCAGAACATGGTCTCTGATTACGAACGCGGCCGGCGGGCGCTTTCGCCCGAAATGGCCAGGCGTTTCAGCTCGGTCCTTCAAGTCCGGGAAACTCGGCTGAAATACGGGCCGCTTGCGCCGGCCCGCCGCCGAGGCGCCGGGAAGCGCTCCATCTTGTAGTCAAACATCGTTCGTGTTAGAGTTTCCTCTACTTTTTAGCCTCGAAAAGTCGCCTGATGCTGCAAATCGACGCTACGGCCCTGATCGTCTTCGCCGTCGTCTGGGTCCTCGTCATCGTCCTCACCCGCCTCTTCTTCAAGCCCATCCTGCGCGTCCTTGACGAGAGGGCGACCCGGATCGCCAGGGACAAGGCCGGCGCGGACGGCGCCCTGAAGGCCTACGAGGACGATCTGAAGCGGATCGAGGAGGGCCTCAAGGAGGCCCGGGCCGCCGCCGACGGCCTCCGCACCGCGGCCGAGACCGAAGCCCTCAAAGACAGGACCCGCCTCGTCCGCGAGGTCCGGGCCGAGGGCCGGGCCGAGGTCGAGAGGGCCAAGGCGGAGCTCCGGCGCGAAATGGACGCGGTCAAGAGCGATCTCGACAGGCGCACCGAGGAGATCGCGGCGGCGATCGAGAAGAGGATCCTGGGCGAATGAGCGGCCATGCGTCCGCGGGCCTGGACCTCCTCGGCAAGCTCGTCAACTTCCTGATCCTCTTCGGCGGCCTGACCTTCGTCCTGCGCAAGCCGGTCAAGGCCCTGCTGGCCAAGAAGACCCTCGACATCGGGGAGACCGTCCGCCTGGCCGAAGCGGGCCGGACCCGGGCCGAGGCCAAGGCGGCGGAGTCCCGGGCCAAGATGGCGGGCCTCGAGGGCGAGGTCCGCGTGCTCAAGGCCGCCGCCGAGGCGGACGGGCGGCGCGAGGCCGAGCGCATCTCGCGGGCCGCCGCCGAGGAGGCCGCGCGCCTCAAAAAGCTCACCCGCCAGGAGCTCGACGAACAGGTCCGGCTCGGCGTCGGCCAGCTCAAGGCCTATGCCGTGGCCCGGGCCGCCGACCTCGCCCGCGAGCGGATCCGCCGGCGCCTGACGCCCGAGGCCCAGGCCGCCCTCATCGACAAATCCATCGACAGGTTGTCCAAGCTCCATGAGAAGCCTGACCCTCGTTAAGAAGTACGCCGACGGCCTGGCCGGGGCCCTCGAGGACGAGCCGGAATATGAGGCCGTGGCCGGCCAAGTCCGCGCCTTCCACGAGGTCTGGCTTTCCAGCGGGGACCTCCGGCGGGCGCTGGCCAGCCCGTTCATCAACGCCCGCCGGCGGGAGGCCATCCTGGGCGAGGTCCTGATCCGCCTCGGCGCGGGCCCGAAGGCGTCCCGCTTCCTCGGTCTCCTCCAGCGCCACAAGCGGATGGAGATCCTCCCCGACATCCTCGGGGCGCTTCCCGAGGCCTGGAGCGCCAAGCGGGGGATCGAGACGTACGAGGTCGCCTCGGCCGTTCCGCTGACGGCGGCCCGGCGGGACCGCCTGGTCCGGAGCCTCGAGGCTGCCGGGGGGAAGCCCGTCCGTCTTGTCTGCCGGATCGACCCGGAGCTCGTCGGGGGCCTGGCCGTGCGCAAGGGTCACATCGTCTACGACGCGTCCGTCGAGGGGGAGATCAACGCGCTCAAAGAGCGGCTCGGACGTGAAGAGAGGTTTTCATGAGCATCAAGGCCGATGAGATCACCCGGATCATCCGGGAGCAGATCGAGGGCCTCCCCCAGGAGGTCGACATCCGCGAGGTCGGCACCGTCACCTCGGTCGGCGACGGCATCGCCCGCGTGTACGGCCTCGACCGGGTCATGTCCAACGAGCTGGTCGAGTTCCCCGGCGGCGTCTTCGGACTGGCCCTGAACCTCGAGGAGGAGAACGTCGGCGTGGTCCTGCTCGGCGAAAGCCACCTCGTCCGCGAGGGCGACGTGGTCAAGAGGACCCGTCGGATCATGCAGGTCCCGGCGGGCCCGGCCATGATCGGCCGGGTCATCGACCCGCTCGGGAAGCCTCTCGACGGCCAGGGCCCGGTCGTCACCGACGCCTTCATGCACGTCGAGCGCCTGGCCCCCGGCGTCGTCGACCGCCAGCCCGTCCGCGAGCCCCTCCAGACGGGCATCAAGGCCATCGACACCATGATCCCGATCGGGCGCGGCCAGCGCGAGCTCATCATCGGCGACCGCCAGACCGGCAAGACCATCATCTGCATCGACACCATCCTCAACCTGAAGGGCTCCGACGTCACCTGCATCTACGTGGCCATCGGCCAGAAGAACTCGACCATCGCCCAGACCATCAAGACCCTCGAGGACCACGGGGCCATGGACTACACCATCGTCGTCGCCTCGTCGGCCAGCGACCCGTCGCCGCTCCAGTACCTGGCGCCCTTTTCCGGGTGCGCGATCGGCGAGTACTTCCGCGACAACCGGCGGCACGCCCTCATCATCTACGACGACCTGTCCAAGCACGCCGCCGCTTACCGGGAGATCTCGCTCCTCCTGCGCCGGCCGCCGGGACGCGAGGCCTACCCCGGCGACGTCTTCTACCTCCATTCGCGGCTCCTCGAGCGGGCGGCCAAGCTCAACGACGAGCTCGGCGGCGGCTCGCTCACGGCCCTGCCCATCATCGAGACCCAGGCCGGCGACGTGTCGGGCTACATCCCGACCAACGTCATCTCCATCACCGACGGGCAGATCTATCTCCAGCCGGAGCTGTTCAACGCCGGCGTCCGACCGGCCATCAACGTCGGCATCTCGGTCTCGCGCGTCGGCGGCAACGCCCAGATCAAGGCCATGAAGCAGGTCGCCGGCAAGCTCAAGCTCGACCTGGCCCAGTACCGGGAGCTTGTCACCTTCGCCCAGTTCGGGACCGAGCTCGACCGGACGAGCCAGGCCCAGCTCGACCGCGGCGAGCGGCTGACCGAGATCCTCAAGCAGGGCCAGTACTCGCCCCTGCCGGTCGAGAAGCAGGTCCTCATCATCTACGCCGGCAACCGCGGCTACCTCGACGGCCTCCCGGTCGCCGAGATCCGCGGCTACGAGAAGAAGCTCTACGACCATTTCGAGAAGGGCCATCCCGACATCCTGACCCTGATCCGCGAGAAGAAATACATCGACACCGCCCTCGAGGCCCGGATCAGCGCGGCCATGAAGGCCTTCACCGACGAGTTCAAGGGGGGCCTGAAGTAGGATGCCGACCCTCATCGACCTGCGCCGGCGGATCCAGAGCGTCCGCAACAGCCAGCAGATCACGCAGGCGATGAAGACCGTCTCGACGGCCAAGTTCCGCAAGGCCCAGCGGACGGTCCTGGAGGCCCGGCCGTTCTGGCACCTTTTCCCCGAGCTGATGGAGCGGCTGGCCTATTGGGCCGCGGCGGGGGCGCATCCCCTGCTCCTCCGCCGGGACGAAAAGAGGGTCGCGGTCATCGTCCTCACGGCCGACAAGGGCCTGGCCGGCGCCTACAACTCCAACCTCCTGGCGGCGGCCGAGGCGTTCCTGGCCCGGAAGGCGGCCGCGGCCGGCGTCCGCCTGGTCCTCATGGGCAAGAAGGCGGTCGGCCGCTTCCGGAAGGGGCCCTACCCGGTGGACCGGGCCTTCGGCGACCGGACCGACCATCTGTCGCGCGACGAGCTCCGCGGCCTGGCCGAGGATCTCATGCGGGCCTACGCCTTCCAGGAGATCGACGCCCTCTACATCGTCGCCAACGAGTTCAAGTCCATCCTGGCCCCGCGGATCATGACCCACCGGGTCCTGCCGATCGTGCCTGCGGCGGGGCCGGAGGCGTCGGCGGCCTGGCTCCCCGATTGGGAGCCCGGAGCGGAGCGGCTGGCGGCCTTCATCCTGCCGCTCTACGTCGAGAGCCAGATCCACCACGCCTTCCACGAGTCCCAGGCCGCCGAGCAGGCCGCCCGGATGATGGCCATGGACAACGCCACCAAGAACGCCGAGGAGCTCATCGACGACCTCGTCCTCCAGCTCAACAAGATCCGCCAGGCCGGGATCACCAAGGAGCTCCTGGAGATCATGACCGCCGTCGAGGCGCTGAAGCAGAAAGACTAGGGAGACGCCCATGGATCAGAGAGACGCCAAGATCGGGACCGTCGTCCAGGTCATCGGGCCTGTCGTCGACGTCAAGTTCGAGGGGGGGGCCCTGCCCCAGATCTACACCGCCATCCGAGTGACGAGCGAGGGCTTCGACGTCGCCGAGCCCATCTGCATCATCGTCGAGGTCGAACAGCACATCGGCGAGGACCGCGTCCGCTGCGTCTCCATGCATCCGACCGAGGGCCTGTCGCGGGGCATGAAGGCCGAGAGCCTGGGCGGGCCGATCGAGGTCCCCGTCGGCGAGGGGACGCTCGGCCGGGTCCTGAACGTCATCGGCGAGCCGGTCGACAATCTGGGCCCCGTCGTCGCCGAGAAGCGCTACCCCATCCACCGCCTGCCGCCGTCGCTCGAGGACCAGAGCACCCGGCGCGAGATGTTCGAGACGGGCATCAAGGTCATCGACCTCATCCAGCCCTTCCTCAAGGGCGGCAAGATCGGGCTGTTCGGCGGGGCCGGCGTCGGCAAGACGGTCATCATCCAGGAGCTCATCCACAACGTCGCCCTCAAGCACGGCGGCTACTCGGTCTTCGCCGGCGTCGGCGAGCGGACGCGCGAGGGCAACGACCTCTGGCTGGAGATGAAGGGCTCGGGCGTCATCGGCAAGACGGCCCTCATCTACGGCCAGATGACCGAGCCGCCGGGCGCCCGCCTCCGGGTCGGCCTGACGGCCCTGTCGGTCGCCGAGTACTTCCGCGACGAGATGGGCCAGGACATCCTGCTCTTCATCGACAACATCTTCCGCTTCACCCAGGCCGGGTCGGAAGTCTCGGCCCTGCTCGGCCGGATGCCCTCGGCCGTCGGCTACCAGCCCAATCTGGCCACCGAGCTCGGCGAGCTCGAGGAGCGCATCACCTCGACGAAGAAGGGCTCGATCACCTCGGTCCAGGCGATCTACGTCCCGGCCGACGACTTCACCGATCCGGCCCCGGCCACGACCTTCTCCCACCTCGACGCGACGACGAACCTGTCGCGGGCCCTGACCGACATCGGCATCTATCCGGCCGTCGACCCGCTGGCCTCGTTCTCCCGCATCCTCGACCCGGCGATCGTCGGCGAGGAGCACTACGCCGTGGCCCGCCGGGTCAAGGAGATCCTCCAGCGCTACCGCGACCTCCAGGACATCATCGCCATCCTGGGCATCGAGGAGCTGTCCGACGAAGACAAGGTCATCGTGGCCCGGGCCCGGAAGATCCAGCGCTTCCTGTCCCAGCCCTTCCACGTCGCCGAGGAGTTCACGGGGCGGCCCGGCAAGTACGTCCCGATCGAGGAGACCGTGCGCGGCTTCAAGGAGATCGCCGAGGGCCTGCACGACGACAAGCCCGAGCAGGCCTTCTACATGACCGGCGGCATCGACGAGGTCGCCCAGCGGGCCGAAGAGCTGAGGGCGGAATGAGCGACGGCCTGCCGGCGACCCTCCACCTCAAGGCGGTCACGCCCCGGCGCCTGCTCGTCGAGGCGGACGTCGAGGCCGTGTTCCTGCCGACGCTCGAAGGCCAGATCGGCGTCCTCCCCGGGCATCGGCCCCTCTTCGTCGGGATCGGCCGGGGCCGGCTCATCTACCGGGAAGGGGGCGGCGAGGATTCCGTCGCCATCCGGGGCGGCTATGCCCAGATCCAGCCCGAGAAGGTCGTGGTCATGACCGAGGTCGGCGAGGATGACGAAGCCGGCGGCGCCGCCGTCTGACGGCGAGACCCTGGACGCGTTCTATCGCGGGCGGATCCGCGTCCTCCAATCGAAGACGGGCTACCGGTTCTCCGTCGACGCGCCCCTGCTGGCCGACTTCATCCGGACCCGGCCGGACGACGAGGCGCTCGAGCTGGGGACGGGGAGCGGCGTCGTCTCGCTCCTCCTGAGCGTCAAGCCCTTCAGGCGGATCACCGCGATCGAGATCCAGCCCGGGCTGGCCGGCCTGGCCAGGCGCAACGTCGGGCTCAACGGCCTCGGGGACCGGATCGAAGTGATCGAGGCCGACCTGAGGACGTACGAGCCGGGGCGCGCGTTCGACCTCGTCTTCTCCAACCCGCCCTACATCCGCCGGGCGACCGGGTTCCTGAGCGCGTCGGCGGAGAAGTCGGCGGCCAAGCACGAGCTCCACGGCGCGATCGGCGAGATCCTGAGGAAGACCGCGGCCTGGCTCGCGCCGGACGGCCGGGCCTCGTTCGTCTATCCCGAGAAGCGCCGGGAAGAGCTCCTCGCGGCGGCCGGGGAGGCCGGGCTGGGGGTCCGGCGCCTGCGGTTCGTCCACCCGCGGGACGGGGAGCCGCCGAACCTGTTCCTGATCGAGTTGAGCCGCGCTCTGGAAAGGGGAGAGAGGGCCGACGAAAGGAAAGGAAGGCTCGACCGGGTGAGTGAAGCGTCCGGCCGGCAGGGGGCGCCCGAACTGATGCCCCCGCTTGTCCTCTTCGGCCCGGACGGCCGATACACCGCAGAGGCCGAGGCCGTCTTTTCCGGCCCCTAAATCGGGGACACAATACCAATTTCCGAATTAACCTGGAATATTCATAAAAACGCCGGTCTTGGGTTTTCTTGTCTTATGAGAAAACCGGCGTTTTTATGAATAGTCCAGGTTATCCCCGGCCGCGGATCGAACGTGCGACGAGGAAGGCGCCGAGGGCCAGAAGGCCCGCCAGCCCGAGAAGGTAGGGCGGCTGTTTGAAGACGGAGAAGAGGCCGACCTCGAAGAACGCCAGCGCGGCGAAGACGATGCCGATCAGGGCCTCGCCGGCGATCAGCCCGGAGGCCAGGAGCGTCCCCGTGTTGACAGCCCTCTCCCGGCCCGCCGCGGCCAGCTCCCTCCGGTCCATCCGCCGCTCCAGGAAGAACTTGAAGGTCCCGCCGAGGAAGATGGCGAAGGAGGTCTCGATCGGCAGGTACATGCCGACGGCGACGATCATCGGACTGCGGACCTGCATCAGGATGAGGGCCAGTCCCAGGAACGCGCCGGCGATGATCAGGATCCACTCGGTCCTCCGCTCGAAGATGCCCTTGGCCACGACGGCCATCAGGCTGGCCTGCGGGGCCGGGATCTTCTCGCCGCCGAAGCCGGCGTTGGCCTTCAGGACCACGTTCTGGCGCTCGGGGATCATGGCCCGGATCGCCCCGAGGCTGTAGGCGCCGGCCTCGACCGCCGGGTGGCCGCCGTCGTAGACGACCTCGGTGACGCCGGCCGCCTCCAGGCTGGCCAGCCTGGAGGCCACCGTCTGCTTGATGTTGCCCAGGTGGAGCACCGAGAGCACGAGGAACATGATCAGGGCCGCGGACACGATCCCGAACACGTCGCCGAGCTGCATGCGCCAGGGCGTCCCGCCCAGGATGTGGCCGGCCTTGAGGTCCTGCATCATCTCCCCGGCCACCGAGACGGAGACGCAGGTGAAGGCGGCCACGATGAGCACGGCGGCGATGCCGCCGCTCCCCTCGAGGCCCATCAGGACCATGATGAAGGCGACGATGATCAGCACCGAGACCGTCAGGCCGCTGGTCGGATTGCTGCTGACCCCGATGACGCCGACGAGGTAGCCGGACACGGCGGCGAAGATGAAGCCGAGGACGAACATGAGAGCGACCGCGACGAACGAGGACGGCAGGCTCCCCGCATGGCGGTTGAAGACGACGAAGACCACCACGGCGACCGCGAGGGCCGTGGCCAGGGCCGCCCGGAGGTCGAGGTCGCGGTCGGTCCGGGGCAGGGCCTGGGCCGACGCGCCCTTCCCGGCCCCGAGCGTGGACAGGGACCGGCCGATGCCCTGGGCCAGGCTCTTGCGCATCTTGAACAGGGTGAAGAAGGCGCCGACGAGCATGCCGCCGATGGCCATGTAGCGGATGTAGTCCCGCCAGACCCGGGTGATCTCGGCGGCCCAGTCGGCCACCCCGCCGAGGTCGTTGTAGTTCAGGAAGAAGGCTGCTGCCGGGGCGAGCAGGCCCCACGCCAGGACGCCGCCGCTGAAGTTGATGGAGGCGAGCTTCGGGCCGATGATGAAGCCGACCCCCAGGAAGGCCGGCGAGATCTCCGGGCCGCGCAGGAGGAGCGAGCCCTTGCCGGCCGAGACGACCTTCTGCCACTTGGCGGCCACGAACCGGAGCTCGGTCAGGACCGTGAACAGGGCCCCGAACCCCATCCCGGCGAGGAGGTGCCCGGTGCCTTTCGCCCCCGCCTGGCCGGCCCGATGGATGGACGCCGCGGCGACGGATTCGGGGAAGGGGAGGTCCTTCTCGGCGATGAGGACGCGCCGCGTGACGGTGACGAACATGACCCCCAGGATCCCGCCCGCGGCCAGGATGGCCGTCGCGGTCAGGTAATGGCCGGACCCGTAGAAGGGCAGCCAGATGCCGGCGATGTAGAAGGCGGGCAGGGTGAAGATGGCCCCCGAGGCGACGTTGCCGCCGATCGAGCCCACGGTCCGGGCCATGTTTTCCTCGAGGATCGACCCGCCCAGGGCCTTGATCACGGCCATCCCGACCACGGCCGTGGTGTAGGTGGCCGCGATCGTCATCCCGGCTTTGAGCCCGAGATAGGCGTTGGCGGCGCCCATGAAGGCCGCCAGGACGACCCCGAGCAGGATGGCCCGCAGGGTGAATTCCCGGGGCTGGCCGTTCATGCGAGCCCCTTCCTGATCTCTTCGAGGCTCACGCCCAGGGTCCGGCGGGCGATCTCGTCGAGCGCCTTCTCCGGCCCCTGGATGTGCAGGGTCGCGTGGACGTGGGTCAGCGTGCCGCCGGGGCCGAGCGCCGCGGCCGGCGAGGACGTCTCGAGCTCGTAGAACGGGCCGAGCGGCTTCGCGCCCGGCGACGCGGGGCCGTCGTTGTAGCTGTTGACGACGTCTCCGGCGAAGGGCTTCTCCTGGATCTCCCACATCGAGTTGACGTAATCCACGGCCCCCTCGGGGACCGTCAGGTGGACGAGGGTCAGGACCTTGTTCGCGGCGTCATAGCTTCCGGCGAAGGGCTTCACGCGCGGGGGCGGGATGCCGATCTTGCTCCGGTACCTGCCGTCGCCGCTGAAGAAAAGGACGCCTTTCGCCGCGTCGACCACGAGCCGGTCGGCCGGGACCTTGCCGAAGTAGGCGTCGTTGACGGCCGGGCCGAGCTCGGACTCCGGCCCGGGCTTGAAGGGGATGACGATGGTCGTCGACGGCGAGGGATTGAACATGCCCGGGATCCAGATCGAGAGCAGGCCCGTCTCCTTCGTCCAGGCGCTCGGGCCGAGGTTGGTGATGCTGTTGGTCGAGGCGAAGGCGACCATCCGGACGCCGGCGGGCACCGGAACACCCAGGGCCTCGACGTCCGCCGTCCCCAGCAATCGGACCTCCCGGTTGACCTCCAGGTCGAACTCCGTCCCCGAGTAGTTCACGAGACGGATGGTCTTGCGGAAGTGGATGCGGTCGGCGTCCCGGGAGGCGACGTCGAAGGCGCCCTCGTTGACGGCCGGCGGCGTCCACCAGTGGTCGAGGTCGAACGGATCGCCCTTCTTAAAGAAGATCGAGAACTGGCCGCCCTCGGGGCCGAGCCAAAACCGGTCCTCGCCGCCGAAGGCGTTCATGTGCGGGTCGTTGACGCCCGAGGCGATGGCCTCCCGGCCGATCCAGCCGAAGCTCAGGCCGTCCGGTCCCGCGGCCGTGCTGGTCATGACCCGGCCCTGGAGGTCCGGATTGACCGCGACCTGGGCCCGGCCGCCGGCGTCGCTGAGCACGACGACCTGTGTCCGGGCCCGGAGGAAGGCCAGGTCGTCCTTGAACAGGGCCCCTTCGGGCGCCTTGGGCGGTTTCGCGCAGGCGACGGCGAGGGCGAGGATCACGAGCGTCGCGCCGATGCCGTATCTCATGGGAGCCTCCTTCGTCCTACCTGACGCGGCTCTCGGCCAGCCGGCCGGCGAACCAGCGCCAGATCCCCTTGTTGAACTCGACGCTCGGCGGCGTCCCCTCGAGGATGGCCAGGTAGCTCGTCGGCGCGTCCCCCGGCTTCTGGCGGTGCCGGGGCTCGGGGTCGAAGAGGAGCGGGTGCTCGGGATGGAACTGGACGCCCAGGACGTTGGGGAACCGCTTGTGCCCGACGGCCTCGACGACCCGTCCGTCGCGCGAGCTGGCGATGGCCACGAGCCCCCGGCCCATCTTCTCGAGGGCCTGGTGGTGCGAGCTGAGGATGCGGGGATGGTCGGACGATTTGAAGCCCAGGACCTTGACGAACAGGCCGTTGTCGCCGAGCTGGAGCGAGTGGAAGTTGTAGCCCATGAGCCGGTCGAGCGGGAAGAGGAGGCGGTAGGGATTGTTGTGCCACTGCTCCGGGCCGAGGGCGATCACGTCCTCGGCCGTCGTCCGGCCGTAGGTCTCGGTCCAGATATCCTGGACGAGCGTCCCGCCGGTGCCGACATTGAGCGTCTGGAAGCCCAGGCAGATGCCGAGGAGGGGGAAGCCCGGGCGCCCCTCGAGAAGGGCCGGGAACTTCTCGTCCTGGGAGCCGCCGAGGAAGTGGAAGACGGCCGAGCATTCGAGGTAGTGGCGGTAGGGGTCGGAGATGTTCGTCAGCAGGAGCGTCTTCTCGCCGAAGACCGAGGGCGGGATGTCGGGTCCGCCGAAGAAGATGACGCCGTCGGTGTTCCGGACGATCCGCTCGAACTCGGGCGTGCAGGCGTTGGTCTTGAACAGGACCGGCTCGCTGATCTCGGCGCGCACGACATGGAACTTGATCCAGTCGAGCGTGTTCTCCTCGACGTACTTCCGGCTCTCGGCGAAGTTGCCCGTCTGGCGCTCGTGATAGACGCCGACGACCGTCAGGCCGGGAACGTCGATGGTCCCGTTCTCTCTCAGGGTCTTCAGGGCCCGGAGGTTGAACGTCTCGGGATTGAAGACGGCCAGGCGGACGCCGGAGTCGCGCGGCGGCGGGGCGTCGAGATAGCGGTCGGGGTCGGGCGCCTGGCAGGCCAGGGGCACGGCCGTCGTCAGGACGAGGGCCAGGGCGACGGCCCAAAGGCCGATCGTCGTCCGGAGGGAACTCAGGACCCGGGTTCTTTTCACGCGCGCACCTCCGCGGGGTCGGGGATTGACTCCGCGTATTATAAGCGTCCTCCCGGTCCGCCGCAACCGGGCGCCGGGGGGAACCTTTTGCCTCCGCCGTTCGTCAACCTTGGGGTATGGGATGAAGGTGGCGTCGGGGGCATTTTGGATAGAGGACGAAAGCCATGAAAGAACGAGTGACATGGGCCGCCGTGGCGATAGGCCTGGCCTCGGCCGGCGTCTTGGCCCTGGGCGCCTCTCCGGCCGCCCAGACGCCCGCCGCCGGCAAAGAGCCGCTCCAGATCCCCCGCCTGAGCCGGCCCCCCAAGATCGACGGCGTCCTCGATAATCCCCTCTGGGAGACCGAGGCCCTCAAGGTCGAGGCCTTCGTCCAGCTCTCGCCCAAGGAGAACGGCGTCCCGACCGAAAAGACGGTCGCCTATCTCGGCCACGACGAGAAGAGCCTCTACGTCGCCTTCCGGGCCTCCGACTCCCAGGCCTCCAAGGTCCGCTGTTCGATCACCAAGCGCGACGGCTGCCTCGAGGACGACTGGGTCTTCATCTTCATCGACACCTTCAACGAGAAGCGCCGGGCCTTCTCCTTCATGCTCAACCCCGCCGGCGTCCAGATGGACATGATCCGCATCGAAGAGGGCGGCAACGACAACATGGACGACAGCTGGGACACCGTCTTTCTCTCCGACGGCCGGATCGACGCCGACGGCTACACGGTCGAGGCGGCCATCCCCTTCAAGAGCCTCCGCTTCCCGGACGACGACGTCAAGACCTGGAACATCGTCCTCGGCCGGAACCTCCCCCGGACCGGGGAGATCATCATGCATCCCACGTTCTCGCGCGACATCCCCGGTCTGCTCTCCAACGGCCGGCCCTTCATCATCCGCGGCGCCGTCGAGCGCGGCCGCAACGTCGAAGTCATGCCCTTCGTCACCTCGCTCGCGAGGGGCGGGGAGACGGTCGAAGGAAAGAAGCTCGCCTTCGAGCCGGGCGCCAACGTCAAGCTCGGGCTGAGCTCGAACACCACCCTCGACCTGACGGCCAACCCGGACTTCAGCCAGATCGAGGCCGACGAGCCCAAGATCGATTACAACCTCCGCTACGCCCTGCGCTATAACGAGAAGCGGCCGTTCTTCCTCGAGGGCATGGAGATCTTCAGCTCGCCCGCGATCGAAACGGTTTACACCCGTCAGATCAGCGATCCCATCTTCGGGGCCAAGGCATCCGGAAAGATCGGCCGGTTCACCTACGGCCTTCTCTCCGCCTATGACATGCACCCGAGGGAGAGCCTCTGGGAGATCCCGAACGGCGGGACCGGGACCGCACCCAAGGCCTTCTCCAACGTCTTCCGGACGAAGGCCGACGTCGGCTCGGGGTCCTATATCGGCTTGACCTTGACGGACAAGGAGCTCGGCGGCGGCAACTGGAGCCGCCTGGGCGGCATCGACGGCCAGCTCCGCTTCGAGGACCGGGTCTTTTTCAACTTCCAGGCCCTGGCCTCGAGCGCGAGCTCCGAGGGCGATCGAACCTCCGTGGCCCCGGGCCTTTACGGCGAGCTCTATTACACCACCAAGCATTGGACCCTCGGCGGCTATTACAAGGCCATCCACCCCGACTTCCAAGCCTCCCTGGGGTTCGTCAACAGGACGGACTACAGCACGGTCGGCGGCTTCGCCTCCTACCGCCTCTACGCCGATAAGAAATATCTCAACCAGGTCCAGCTCCGGTTCCAGGCCGGTCAAACCGACGGATACGCCGACAGTACCACCCAGAACACCTGGATCCGGCCCCAGATCCAGTTCCGCCTGACCGAATTCAACCAGATCTTCGTCGAGTACGAGGCCGGGCTCGAACGCTACGCCGGCGTCGATTTCCGGAAGCAGGAGCTCTCGATCGAATCCCAGATCACCTTCATCAGCTGGATGCCGGTGAATTTCTTTTTCGAGACCGGCGACAGCATCAACTACGACCTCGACGAGGCCTATCTCGGCTACAGCAACACCTACGGGATCTCCCTCACCTTCAAGCCCAGCAAGCGCCTCCAGCTCGGGACAAGCTTCAGCAAGCAGACCTTCTGGGACAGGGCCGACGGCGCGGGGAATTGGGACTACAACGTCGTCCGCGAGAAAGCCACCTATCAGCTCAACAAGACGCTCTCTCTCCGGGCCATCGTCGATTACAACTTCTTCTATAAAGAGGCCTTCGGGAGCCTCCTCGCGAGCTGGGTCCTGCGTCCCGGGACGGTCTTCTTCCTCGGGTTCGACAACAACTACCTCCGCGACGAGCTCGGGCACCTCATCCGCGACAACTACAACGTCTTTGTCAAGTTCTCCTACTGGTGGCGCCTCTGAGATTGACCGTGTCCGCCCCAATTATTTGAACCCGTGCTCCTTCAAGAATATTCTTCTTGATATTTATGCCCATTTTCATATACTTTCATTGGCTTTCTTTTTGATTCTCCGGCCAAAGGAACCTGGGAGCATCTATGAACACCGAAGAGCGTTGGGTAGATATCGAGGAAGTTGCCGCCCATCTCGGCGTAAACAGGGATTCGGTCTATCGTTGGATCGATACGAAGGGCTTCCCCGCCCATCGCGTCGGGAGGTTGTTTCGCCTCAAGCTCTCCGAGGTGGATGAATGGGTCAAGCAAGGCGGAGGATGGGAGAACAAGAAGAACGGTGCAAAGGAATGACCGCCGCCAACCATAGCCAGAACGAAGCAAAATGAAGACGCTCGCGCGCGAACAGCTGCTAAAACTTTCGGACGAGGTCGGTGAAAATCGTTCGCTTCTTGTCATGTGCGGCGCGTTCCGGGTTAAGAATCTCGACGAGTTCCCCAACCTGACGGTCAAGAAGATTCCCAAGGCGATCCTCAATCGCTGCGAATGGGGCAAGGACGACTATAGTCTGGAGATCCAGAACCTGCCGGTGCGGGAGGAACCGCTGATTGGGCAGGCGGAGTCGGAGGGAGAGAGGAAGGGGAGGACGAAGGCGGAGCGGCGGGCGGAGGCGGCCGAACAGCCCTCACTTTTTAGCCACTCACCGCAGGAGAAGAAGCCGTGAAACAAAAGACCGGCATATCGAGACCGTCGTTGCCGATGTATGAACGCATCCGGCAGATACTGGACTCCGCCAGAAGCAGCGCAGCCCGCTCGGTGAACACAACTCAAGTGGTGGCGAATTGGTTGATCGGACGCGAGATCGTGGAGCAGGAACAGAGAGGGAAAAAGCGCTCCGACTATGGGAAGAGGCTCGTGGAAGCGTTGTCCGCACAGATCACGAAGGATTTCGGACCCGGATACTCGGTGCAAAATCTCTTCTACTTTAAACAGTTCTATCTCGCCTATTCGAACTTACTCGCGACGAAGGAGATTCTCCACGCGGTGCGTGGAGAATTGTCGCCCAGACTGCCATCCGAAAAAATCCACGCAGCGCGTGGAGCATGGAACGATCCGGCCTCAATGCCCTTGCCGGTCATCCCGCACACAGTGAGTACGGAATCCTGGAAGCCTGGCTGGCTTCATCCTAACCTCTCCTGGACGCACTACCGGACCCTGTTGCGGGTGGACAAGGCGGAGGCCCGCGCGTTCTACGAGATCGAGGCGATTAAAAACAACTGGGCCGCTCGGGAGCTGGAACGGCAGATCAACAGCCTTCTCTACGAACGCCTGGCTTTGAGCCGCGACAAGAAGGGGCTGATGCGCCTTGCGGTCAAGGGTCATGAGGTGCAGAAACCCGCCGATGTCTTCAAAGACCCTGTGGTTATGGAGTTTCTCGGCCTGCCGGAATCGCCGAGACTCGTGGAGACCGAACTGGAACAAGCGCTGATCGATAACCTGCAGATCTTCCTGCTGGAGCTGGGCAAGGGCTTCGCCTTCGTGGCCCGGCAGAAGCGGCTGACACTTGACGGTGACCACTTCTACATTGATCTCGTGTTTTATCATACGATTCTGAAGTGCTATGTCATCATTGACCTCAAGACGGGCAAACTCACGCATCAGGACCTGGGCCAGCTCCAGCTTTATGTGAACTACTACGACCGTGAACGTCGGACGGAAGGCGATGGCCCGACGCTCGGGTTGATCCTCTGTGCGGACAAGAACGATGCTGTGGTGCGTTACACATTGGGCGCGGATCAGCGAAAGACGATCTTTGCCGACCCCAGAAGGCGGGCTTCCCCTTGACCGTGGAGATCGCCTCGAAGGGTCTGCCCCCGAGATCATGGGTCAAGATCAGCCAGGTCCGGACGATGGCCGTGGAGCGGGTCGGCCGGCTGGCCGCCGTCCTCTCCGCCGAGGAGCTCGCCCGAGTCGTCGAAGGGCTGAACGAGATCGTCGGAGGATAGGGTCAGCGCTTCCCGATCCAATTCGCGATGTCGTCGATGACGTAGGGGGCGACACTGCCGTGCTTCTGGATGTACTCGAGCGGCGTGATGAGCCCTTCGCCCTCGAAAAAAAAATGGTTGAGCTTCGGATAGAGGCGGAACTCGACGTCCGCCCGCGAGCCCAGGGCGGCCTTCCAGCTGTCGAAGTCCGCGACCTGGACCTGATAGTCGCGGCCGCCCTGGAGGAAGAGCATGGGCTTCGTCACCGCCTTGGCCGTCTCGGCCGGATCGTAGCCGCGGAGGTCGAGCCAGTAGGCGGGCATGGCCCCCAGGAGCTTGGCCGTCGAGCCCCGATCGGCGTCGCCCAGCGCCTTGATCCTGGCGACCTCGGCTTTGAGGTCGTCAAGCTTCTTCCGGTCGTCGTCCGTCAGGGCGTTTCCGGCCAGGCCGTGAAGATAGATCATCTGGCGGAGGATGGCGTCCTCGAGCGGCCGGGTCGGCCCGGCCAGGCTGATGAAGCCGGCGAGATCCAGCGGCCCGGCCGCCAAGGCGATCCGCGGCAACAGATAGCCGCCCAGGCTGTGTCCCAGAACGCAGACGCGCTTCGGATCGATCCCCCTCGTCTTTTGGAGCAGTGCCGCCGCGGCGAGGGCGTCGTCGATCGTCTCGTCCTTGACCGTCATCGTCGCTTCGAGCTTCGGGTCGGCCAGGATCCTGGACTGATGGACCTTGTTGCGCTTGTCATACCGCAGGACGGCGACGCCGCGCGAGGCCAGCCCCCAGGCCAGGTCCTTGAACGGCCTGTTGGGACCGAGCGTCTCGTCCCGGTCGTTGGGCCCGGACCCGTGGACGAGGACGAGCCCCGGGAAGGGTCCGTCCCCCTTGGGCATCGTCAGCGTCCCCGGCAGGGCCCAGTCGCCCGTGCCGACAGTGACCTCGCTCTCTTCGAACCCGGCCGGATCGGCGTAGGCGGGAGGCGCGTATTTCACGGGCGGCGCCGGGGGAACGAACTGGAGCCCGGCGATTTTCTCCGCCTTGTCGAAGACGACCCGGGCGTCGATCGTCGCCTTTTCGAACTCGCAGGTGACGAGGACGATCTCGTAGCCCTGGAGCTGCTCCCGACGCGCGGTCGATTGCCTCCCGAACGCGCCGAGCTGGGCCGGCAGTTGCGTTCTCCAGAGCGCCTCGAGCTTGTCCGGGCCGGAGACTTTTTTCATCGTGTCATCGAAATCGCGGACGGCGAGGTCGAACTCGCCCTTTTCGAGCGCGGCGAGGAAGGCCCGCGCTTTGACGGTCAGGGAGTCCTCGACCGGGGAGGCGGGCGCCTGGGCAGAGGAAGCGGCGGCCGACAGGATAAAAAGCGAGAAGGTCAGGAAAACCAGGAACGCGTTTTTCATGCCGGCATTATAGCCCAGTACCGGCATTCCTGAAATCCGTCCGTTCGGGCCCGACGGCGTTTGACCGGGCCGCGGCCCGCCGTTAGAATAGCCCGGTGAGCCTGGACTTCCTTCTTCGGACGCCCGAATTCGGCGAGCTCTCGCGGGCCGTCGCTTCCCCCGACCGGCCGCTCTCCGTCCACGGCGTCATCGAGCCGGCCAAGGCCTGCCTCCTCGCCTGCCTGGCCAGGACCGTCGGCCGGCCGCTCGTCTTCGTCCGGCCGGAATCCGCCCCGCTCGCCCAGGCCGAACAGGACTGCCGCTTCTTCCTTCAGCGCCTGGCCCCCGACGCCGGCCTGGCGACGCTCGCCCCGCTCTCCGACAACCCTTATTTCGAGGTCCCGCCGGCCCTCGACGCGGTGTCCTCGCGGATGAAGCTCTTCCGCCGCCTCCTGGGGACCCCGCCCGCGATCATCGTCACCTCCCTCGGCGGCCTGCTCAAGCCCGTGCCGGCCCCCGCCGACATGGGCCGCCTCTTCGTCTCCCTCGAGGCCGGCGGCGAGGCCGACCACGACGGCCTCCTCGAGACCCTGGCCCGCTTCGGCTACGCCCGCGAGGACCTCATCGCTTCGCCCGGCGAGTACGCCTGGCGCGGCGGCATCATCGACGTCTTCTCGCCCTGGGAGGCCAATCCCTTCCGCATCGAGCTCGACGGCGCGCGCGTCGCCTCCCTTCGCGAGTTCGACATCTCGAACCAGCGCTCCCTGAAGCGGATCGACCGGCTCACGGTTCCCGGCCTCCGCGAGTTCCCGGCGACCGCCGAGTTCCTCGACCTGTGGCGGGCCGCCGCCCGCAAGCGCTCGAAGGGCGCCGGCCGCGACCTCGACGCCAAGATCGCCGCCCTCGACCGCGGCGACTTCGGCCCGAGCTTCTCGGCCCTGGCCCTCCTCGCCCCCGGCCGCTTCGTCCCGGTCACCGATTACCTTCCCGATCCGGTCTTCATCGTCGATAATCCCGAGGCCGTCGATTGCGAGTGGGACGACCACCTCAAGGAGCTCCGCGACCAGTTCGCCGACCTCGCCGTCGACGGCGTCTTCGCCCTCGACCCGGACGCGATCTTCCCGCCCCGTCTCCGCGAGCGCGTCCGCAAGGAGGCCGTCCGCCTCGAGGACCTCGGCCATCCGGCCCGCCGGAAGGTCTTCGCCTTCTCCTTCCAGCCCGTGCCCCGCTTCGACAACAACATCCCTTTCTTCCTCCGCTACCTGGAGCGTCTCCAAGCCGAGAGCGACCTCTGCTCGATCTACCTCCTGAACGCCGGGACGCGCCAGCGCCTGGCCACGCTCCTCCACGAAAGCGAGATCCCGGTCCTCGAGTCCGATTCGCCGTTCGCCGTCCCCCCCCGCAACGAGGTCTCCCTCCTCATCGGGGCGCTCCCCGGCGGCTTCAGCTACCCGAAGGAGAAGCTCCAGTTCTTCTCCGAGAAGGACATCTTCACCGAGGAGAAGGTCATCGTCAGCCGGGCCTCGCGCCGCCCCTTCTTCTCCCAGTTTCAGGACCTCCAGGCGGGCGACTACGTCGTCCACACCGACTACGGCATCGGCGTTTTCCGCGGCCTCCGGCGGGTCGAGGTCGAGGGCCGGGGCCGCGAGTTCATCGAGCTCCACTACCGCGACGGCGACAGTCTGCTCGTGCCCGTCGAGGACCTCGACCTCGTCCAGAAGTTCTCCAAGGCCGGGCCGGAGCTGCCCCCGCTCGACAAGCTCGGCGCCAACACCTGGGAGAAGACCCGGACCCGGGCCCGGAAGGCCGTCGAGGCCGTGGCCAGGGAGCTCGTCGAGCTCTACGCCAGGCGCCGGGCCGTCAAGGGCCACGCCTTCTCCGCGGGCGGGCTGTGGGACGAGGAGTTCGCCAAGACCTTCGAGTATGACGAGACCGAGGACCAGCTCCGCTCGATCCGCGAGATCCGCGGCGACATGGAGCGCGAGACCTCGATGGACCGCCTGCTCTGCGGCGACGTCGGCTACGGCAAGACCGAGGTGGCCATGCGGGCCGCCTTCAAGGCGGTCATGGACGGCAAGCAGGTCGCGGTCCTCTGTCCGACGACCGTCCTGGCCAGCCAGCACCTCAAGACCTTCCGCGACCGGATGGTCCTCTTCCCGGTCCGCGTCGAGGCCCTGACCCGCCTCCAGAGCGCGCGCGAGCAGAAGGCCGTCGTCGAGGACTGCCGCAGGGGCCTCGTCGACGTCCTCATCGGCACGCACCGGATCCTATCGAAGGACGTCGCCTTCAAGGACCTGGGCCTGCTGGTCATCGACGAGGAGCAGCGCTTCGGGGTCGGCCACAAGGAGAGGATCAAGCAGCTCAAGGCCACGATCGACGTCCTGACCCTGACGGCCACGCCCATCCCGCGGACCCTCAACATGTCGCTCACGGGTCTGCGCGACATCTCGCTCATCGAGACGCCGCCGCGCGACCGCCTGGCCGTCCACACGGTCGTCACGACCTTCAACGCCAAGCTCATCGCCGCGGCCGTCCGCCAGGAGATCGGCCGGGGCGGGCAGGTCTACTACATCCACAACCGCATCGAGGACATCGACCGGGTCGCCGAGCTCGTCACCCGGCTCGTGCCTTCGGCCCGCGTCGTCGCCGTCCACGGCCGGATGGCCGGCCCGGCTCTGGAGAGGCGGATGATCGACTTCGTCGAGCGCAAGCACGACGTCCTCGTCTCGACGACCATCATCGAGAACGGGATCGACATCCCGCTCGTCAACACGCTCATCGTCGACCGGGCCGACCTCTACGGCCTGGCCCAGCTCTACCAGCTCCGCGGCCGCGTCGGGCGCTCGGCCCGGCAGGCCTACGCCTACTTCCTCGTGCCGCCGTATCTCGAGCTGACCCCGCTCGCCCGCGAGCGCCTCAAGGCCCTCAAGGAGTTCAGCGAGCTCGGCTCGGGCTTCCGCCTGGCCGCGCGCGACCTCGAGATCCGCGGCGCCGGGAACCTCCTCGGCCACCGCCAGCACGGCACCATGGAGGCCGTCGGCTTCGAGTACTACATGCAGCTGCTCGACCAGGCCATCCGCGGGCTCAAAGGGGAGGCGGTCGAGGAGGAGAGCCCCGAGATCAACCTCAAGGTCGACATCCGCGTCCCCGAGGACTACCTGCCCCAGGTCAACCTCCGCCTCAATCTCTACAAGCGGCTGGCCTCCGTCGAGGGGCTCGAGGAGATCGACCGCATCCGGGACGAGATCGTCGACCGCTTCGGCCCGGTGCCGGGCCCGATCGAGAACCTGCTGCGCTGCGGCGCGCTCAAACATCTGGCCCGGAAGCTCCGCCTCCGCTCCGTCGACCGGACCGAGCGCCGCCTGGTCGTCCGGTTCCGGCCCGAAACGCCCGTGGACTGGTCCCGCGTGACGCCCCTCCTCAAGAGGCACGCGGGCTCGCTTTCGCCGGACGGCGTCATGTCGCTGGCCCTGCGCGGGACGACCGAGCGGGCCCTCCTCGATGAAACGGTCGGGGTCTTGATGGAGTTGTCTAAGTAGGATACAATGGATTGATACTAAAAAAGATGGACACGCACAAGAGGACCGACGGAACGGCTCGGAGGGCCGGCGCGACCCGGGCGGCCGCCGCCTTCGTCGCCGCCCTGGCCGTGCTGTCCGCAGGCGCCTGCGGCCGCGGCGAAGACGGCCGGGGGGCCGTGTCCCGCGTCGCCGGCCTCGTCCAGAGCAAGCTCCGGGGCCGCCCGGTTCTGCGCGTCGAGGAGACCCAGTATTTCAACGAGGATCTCCGGGCCTACCTCGAGGCCGCCGGGGCGGACGCCGTGGGGCTCCCCTCCGAGTCCCTGAGCCGGCTCTTCGACCGGTTCGTCGACGAGGCCATCCTCCTCGAGGCGGCCCGCCGGCGCGGCATCACCCTGACCGAGGACGAGAAGAGGGAATACCTGGCCAGGCTGGCCGTCGCCGCCCGGCCCGAGGGCGGATCGGACCCGGCCAAATCCGTTCCCGCCGAAGGCGCCTACGACCGTCTGCTGGTCGAGAAATACACCTTTCTCGTCGTGCGCGGGGTCCGGGTCGACGAGGCCGAGATCCACGGCTATTACGAGCAGAACAAGAGGGACTTCCTCCATCAGGGCCGCGTCCAGGTCAGCCAGATCCTGGTCGACACCGAGGAAAAGGCGGTGTCCGTGCTCCAGCGGCTGGCGCGGACCGGCGAGCCGGAATTCCGCAAGATCGCCCGGGAGGAGTCGCTCGGGCCGGAATCGGCCAGGGACGGGGTCATGGGCGTCTTCCAGCAGGGCGACCTGCCCGCCGACATGGAAAGGGCCATCTTTTCGCTCGACGAGGGCCGGACGAGCCAGGTCGTGGAATCGTCCTACGGCTACCACATCTTCCGGCTGGACCGGAAGGAGCCGCCCGCCCTGCGGACCGAGGCCGAGGCGGCGGCCGGGATCCATCAGCGGATCCTGGCCCAGAAGATCCAAGAGGCCCTGGCGGCGCATCTGGGGGGCCTCAAGGACACCCTGTCCTGGGAGGCCCTGCCCCAGAACCTATTCTTCACCTATCAGAGGTCGGACGAATGAAAAAGATCATCGCCGGATTGGCCCTGGCCGGGCTCCTCGCCGCCGCGTCGCCGGCCCTCGCCGGACAGCAGGTCGTCGAAGAGATCGTGGCCGTCGTCAACGACGACATCATCACCCTGTCGGACTGCCGGCAGGAATACTCCCTGAGAATGAACGATCTGCGGGCCCAGCAGTGGCCGGCGGACCAATTCGACCAGCAGGTCGAGATGCTCAAGAAAGAGCTTCTCAATCTCATGATCATGGATATCCTCCTGATCCAGAAGGCCAAGGAGCTCGGGCTGAACGTCCAGGAACAGCTTAAGGCCATGATCGAGAAGCTCAAGACCGACAACAACATCGCCTCCGACGCCGAATTCCGCCGGGCCGTCGAACAGCAGGGGATGCCCTACGAGCTGTGGCTCAGGCAGTACGAGGAGGGCCTGATGCGGCAGGGCGTCCTTTACACCGAGGTCGAGCGGGACATCGTCCTCGAGGATTCGGAGATCATCCAGTACTACAAGAAGAACCCGGCCGAATTCACCGTGCCGACCGAATACACGCTCAACGCCGTCTACCTCGCCGGCGAAGGCCGCTCGGCCGAGGAGCTCGAAGCCCTCAAGGCGGCGGTCGACGCCAGGCTCGGGTCCGGCGCCGCCTTCGCCGACGCGGCGGCGGAGCTCTCCGATCCGCCGATGAAGGAGGCCAAGGGGGAGCTCGGCTCGTTCAAGGCCGGCGAGCTCGAGGCGGCCCTCGAAGAGCCCGTCGAAAAGCTCAAGGCCGGCGAGACGACCCCGTGGATCGCCAACAAGGGCAACTGGTGGCTCCTCCAGCTCGCGGAGAAAAAGGACCGCTTCCTACGCCCGTTCGAGGACGCCCGCCGGGAGGTCGAGGAGAGGATCTTCAACGAGAAGCGGGCGGTGAAGACCGAGGCCTTCATCAAGACCCTGCGCGAGCAGGGCTACGTCAAGATCCTCGACCCCGACCCCCTCGGCTTCAGCAAATAAGAAAAGACGGGGTCAAACCTTAATTCTTATAATTTTTAAAAAGAAGGGACCGGGTCTTCGCATTTCACGCGCAGCCTATGGCGCGATGCGAAGACCCGGTCCCTTCTGATTATTTATAAGAATTAAGGTTTGACCACGTCTTCAGCCGAGGAGGACGGCGGCGGCGATGGCCGTCGTCCATACCCCCGCCGCTCCCCTCGCGCCCTGGGTGACGCTCCGGGTCGCGAGCGACGGGCCTTTCGAGATGTGGAACGACCCGGGCGGCGCTCCCGGAACGGGCGCCCGAAGCTTCCGGCCGAGCTTGGTGGCCAGCATCTCCGCGGCCAGATACTCGCAATGCCGCGACGTTTCCGCGGCCGACTTCCCGGCGTCCGAATGCTCGGCCAGGTACCCGTACCGCGAGGGATCGTCCGGCACGGCCATGCCGACCGAGGCCGTGATGACCGCGCCGGGGACGTCGGTGGCGCTCTCGCTCAGGACGACGTACAGGATCTGCCCCGGCGCGAGGAGCTTGAGGCCGGCCGCTTTGGTGATAGAACGGGCGCCGGGCGGGAAGATGCTCGAGACGCGGACCAGGTTGAAGGGGGCGATCCCGGCCTGACGCAGGGCGATCTCGAAGCTGACGAGCTTCTCCTTGTGCGAGCCCTGGCCGCGGGTCAGAAAGACCTTGGTGGGGACGAACGGAGCCATGTTCCGCGCCGCGCCTATTTCTTGACCGGCGCGGCCTTGTCCCCCACCGGCTCCGGCTCCTGGAAGTCGATGTCGCGGGAGACGTCGTAGACGCCGAGGAGGACCGGATGGGACCCCCGGGAGATGCCGTAGAGCCGGGCGAAGGCCGGCTTCCACTCGGGGTTGTTCCGGATGCCCTCGACGTTCTTGCCGTCGACGCCGAGGTTGCTCGTGAGGACGATGAGATCGCTCGTCTCGCCGGGCGGCACGGCCTTGCCCCGGATGGCGGCCAGGAAGGCGTCGCCGAAGTTCTCGGGATCGCCCTTGAACTGGAAGACGGCGTTGAAGTTGACGTAGGTCAGCGGCTTGGCCCCGGTGTTCTTGACGCGGAAGGAGATCCGGGGGACCAGGATGAGCCGCTGGGGCCAGGGCTGGTAGTACTTGGAGACCCAGGTCGACGTGTAGTCCAGGATCTCGATCGAGGCCTTCAGCTCCTCGCTCGACATCGTCCTGCAGGCCGGCAGGACGGCGAGGGCCAGGGCGGCGAGAACGAGAGCGGTCGGGGCGAATCTCTTCATGCGGGGCCTCCTCTCCAACGATCCTATATTAACGGGAAGCGGGGAATCAAGCAACAGCGGCGCGCCGGACGCCGCCCGCCGCGCTCAACGGACGAGCTTCGAGACGGGGACGAGCTCGAGGTCGTAGGCGTCGACGAGGTACAGGCTCGACTTGAGAACGGCCATCGTCTCGGGGAAGGGGTGGCAGATGCCGATGGCCCGGCCCTTTTTCCGGGCCTTCTGGAGGAGCTCGATGAGCCGCCCGCGGATGCGCCCGCGGTCCTCGTCGGCGTCGAGGAAGACGTCCCGCTGGGCCGCCGGGATGCCCATCCGTCGGGCCTCGTCGTAGGCGACGGTCTTGGCCGTCGTCCGGCTGTCCACGAAGAAGAGGCCCCGCTCCTTGACCGGCCGGAGGACCATCCGCATCAGGTCGCGCTCGGCGGTGATGCGCGAGCCCATGTGGTTGTTCGTGCCGGTCGCGAAAGGGACGCGGTCGTAGCTCGCCTCGAAGGCGGCCACGATCGCCGGCTCGGTCATCAGGGCCATGATCAACCCCTCCGTGTCGGCCATGGCCTCGTGGTTGTTGATCGATTCGAGCGGGAGATGGAGCAGTACCTCGAGCCCGTTCTCGTGAGCGATCCGGGCGGTCTCGGCGGCGTGGGCGCCGTAGGGGAGGACCGACGCCGTCACCTGCCGCCGGAGCGCGATGATCTCTCGAAGCGTCTCGAGGCTGTTCCCCAGGTCGTCCATGATCAAGGCGACCTGGCCGCGCGGCCCCCGCTTCGCGGCCGGCGCCTTGTCGGCGACGACGACCGGCGGCGGTTCGACCGGCAGGACGAAGGAGATGGCCGCCTCTTCCTTGGCCGGCCGCCGCAGGGACCAGAGGACTTCGGTCCTGTCCTCGCCCGGCGTCCTCTTCTTGCTGAGGACGCGGATGCCGTCCGCCTCGAGGGCCCGCTCCACGGCCGGGCCGATGGACCCGTAGAGCTCGGCCGGGAGCTCGACCTCGAAGAGCGGCCGGCCCTTGGGTCCCTTGAGCCGGAGGACGGAATCCTCGGAGACGCCCGCGACGGTCAGGCTCTCGGCCAGGACGTCCTCGAAGGGCTTGACGGCCGGTTTGGGCGCCGGAGGCCCGGCGGGCGGCTTCTCGGCCGGCCCTTCGGCCGGCTTCCCGACCGGCCGGGCCTGGCCGACCGGGGCCCCGACCCCGGCCCCGGGGGCCGGCGCGAAGATATACGACGGCCCGCCCTTCCGGGAGCCGATGTAATCGAGCAGGATTCCGGCCGCGAGCGCGGCGGCGACGAGGACGATCGTGAGCAGGGTGAAGGCCGGCCAGGGTCCGTGACCTTTGGGCGGGCGCCTCTTCGTCATCCGTCAGAGCTTGGGCAGGAGGGCGGCCGTTCTCTCGAGGTAGGTCTGGTCGTCGAGCTTGTCGGCGGGAATGGCGGCGTCGGGGACGAGGCCCTCGTCCCAGAGCGCGCGGCCGGAGGGGAGGGCGAAGACGGCCGAGGTCAGCAGGACCGCGCTGTCGTCCTCGAGGGGGATGAGCGTTGTCCGGCCGACGAGCCCGGGCGTCCTGAAGCCGACGACTTTGGATTTGCGCAGCTCCTGAAGGACCCCGGCGGCGAACTCGGCCGGGCCGGCCGTGCCGGCGTCGGTCCAGACGACGAGCGGGATTGACCCGAGCTCGGCTTCGGCCGGGCAGACGACCGTCGTCCCGGCCGTCCCCCGGCCTTCGAATCGTCCGGCCACGGCGGCCTTGACGAACAGGTTGACGACCTTGGCGGCGTCCTCGACCGTGCCGTCCTGACAGCCCCGGAGGTCGAGAGCGAGCGGCGTCCTGCCGTCCTTGAGCGCCGGGACGACGTCGCGCCGGAGCGCGGCCGCGAGATCGGGTTCGAAGCGGTGGATGCGCAGGCGGGCCGGCTGGCCGGTCGTCCGCGCGAAGGTGAAGGCCGCCGGGAAGAGCCGGGTCCGGGCGACGCTCAGGTTATGCGTGTCGTTGCCGCGCAGTACGCGCAGATCGACGGGCTTCTCGTCCGTCCCCCGCAGGCGGAGCTTGACCTCGGTCAGGCTCATGCTCAGGGAGCTTCGGCCGTCGATGGCGGTCACGAGGTCGCCCAGCTTGAGCCCGGCGGCCTCGGCCGGGGACTTCTCGACGACGCCGGCGACCTGGGGGAACGAGGCGTAGCGCTTCAAGACGACGAGGCCCGGCCCGGTGGCCGCGGCCGACCCGGCCCCGTAGTCCGCGACGAGGTCCTTCGGGAGATAGGCCGACAGCGGGTCCAGGGAGTTGACCAGGCCGCGGAAGGTCCCCTCGGCCGTCTCGAACGGGTCCCGTTCCTCGAGGTAATCGTTGCGGACGTGGCCCATGAGGCTGTCGAGGAGCTCGAAGCCCCGGGCCGCCGTCGTGGCGTGGCCGCGGGTCAGGAGGCCCATCTGGAGGAGAAAGAACACGGCCGCGGCCAGGGTGGCCGCCCAGAGGAACCAGCGATACTTCGGGACCTTCGTCATGGCCTAACGGACATCCATTCTATCATCTCCGCTTCAGCCATTGCAAGGGATCGAGGGCCCTGGTCTTGTAGCGGATCTCGAAATAGAGGCACTCGCCCTTGAGGGAGCCCGTGTCGCCGACGACGGCCACCGGCTGGCCGGCCCGGACCATGTCGCCGACCGCGGCCAGGAACTCCGAACAGTGCCCGTAGAGGGTGTAGTAGGTCAGGCCGTGGTCGACGATGAGGAGGTTGCCGTAGCCCTGGAAATAGTCGGCGTAGACGATCTTGCCCGGGTGCACGGCCAGGATGAGGGACTTGTCCTTTCCCGGCGAGATCTCGACGCCCTTGTTCTGGACGACCGTGTTGAAATCGGGGTGCTTTTCGTAGCCGAAGGCCGTGATGATCCGCCCCTCGAGCGGCCAGGCGAGCCTGCCCCTGCGCTCGTTGAGCGGGACCCAGCCGGGCGGCAGGACCCACTCCTGGGCGATGATCCTGTTCATGAGCTTCTGGAGCTCCTCGGCGCTCTCGGAGAGCTCCTTCAGGGTCTGCTGGTAGGTCGTCCGGTTCCTGCGGATGTCCTGGACGAGGGTCGCGCTCTTGCGGGCCTCGGTCTCGAGCTCCTGGCGCTTGAGGCTCGCCGCCCGGGCCATCGCGGCCAGGTCCCTCTGCTGGCTCTCGAGGGCGGCCTCGGCCGCGCGCAGCTCCTCGAGCGAGGCCAGGAACTCGGCCACGACCTTGTCCTGGCCGCGGGCCAAAAGCGACAGGCGCTTGCTCTCGGCGGCGTAGGTCTCGATGTCCCGGGCCTGAAGCAGGAACTGGAAGAAATCGACGCGGCCGAACTTGTAGAGCGTCACCAGCGTCCGTTCGAGCGAGGCCCTCTGCCTGTCGATCCCGGCCCGGATGGACCGGATGTTCCCCTGAATGGCGGCCAGGTCGGCCCGGCCCCGCTCGAGCTCGACGTTCTGGGCCGCCAGCTCCCGCTCGACGAGCTTCCTGTTGAGGTTGATTCTCGTCAGGGAGGTGAGGATGGAGCTCTCCTTGCGGGCCTCGGATTCGAGGCGCGCCCGGAGCTCCTTGATCTGGCCGTTGATCCGGTTGAGCCTCTGCTCGAAATCCGTGACGCTCTGGGACCGGGACGCGGGCCCGGGCGGCGACCCCTTCGAGGCCGGAGGGGATTGGGAGAAAACGGCCGGCCGGGGGAGGAGCAGGACGGCCAGGAGGCAGACCGCCGGCCGAAGGCTTCGCATCCCTCATTTTATAACATAAAACGGCCGGTGATGATAAAATCGGTCCGATGACCGCCGCGTCACGGAGCTTTCAGGTCTTCGTCAAGCCGGCCGGGGCCGCCTGCAACCTGGCCTGCCGCTACTGCTACTACCTCGACAAGGGCCCTTCGGGGGCCGCGGCCGTCCCCTCCCGCCTGCCCGACGACCTCCTCGAAGCGTACATCGCCCAGCACATCGCCGCGTCGCCGGACGAGATCGTCCGTTTCTCCTGGCACGGCGGCGAGCCGGCCGTCCTGGGCCTGCCGTATTTCCGCGGGATCGTGACCGTCCAACGGCGCCTCTGTCCGCCGGGCCGGACGATCGCCAACGGCCTGCAGACCAACGGCACCCTCCTCGACGAGGAATGGGGCCGCTTCCTCGCGGCCGAGGGGTTTTCCGTCGGCATCAGCCTGGACGGCCCGCGCGAGGTCCACGACCGCCTTCGCCGGGCCCGCGACGGCCGGTCGTCGTTCGACGACGCGATGCGCGGCTACGGGGTCCTGCGCCGCCACGGCGTGCCGACGGACGTCCTCTGCGTCGTCGGCGCCCACAACGCCGGCCGGCCCCTCGATGTCTACGGCTTCTTCCGCGCGATCGGGGCCTCGTTCCTGACCTTCCTGCCGCTCGTCGAGCCCCGGCCGGACGAGCCCTCCGGGGCAAGCCCCGACTCGGTCCGGCCGGAAGCCTGGGGGGGCTTCCTCCGGGCCGTTTTCGACGCCTGGGTGGAGCAGGACATCGGCCGCGTCAAGATCCAGATCGTCGAGGAAGCGGCCCGGACGGCCTTCGGCCAGGAGCACTCGCTCTGCATCTTCCGTCCCGTCTGCGGCGACATCCCGGTCCTCGAACGGAACGGGGATCTCTATGCCTGCGACCACTACGTGGACGCCGCCCACCGCCTCGGCAGTCTCGCCGCCGCGCCGCTCCGGGCCCTCCTCGAGGGCCCGGCCTTGCGGTCCTTCGGTCTGGCCAAGCGCGAGGCCCTGCCGAGGCCCTGCCGGTCCTGCGAGGCCCTGGAGATGTGCCACGGCGAGTGCCCGAAGAACCGCTTCGTTCCCGACCCGGACGGCGGGCCGCCCCTGAATTATCTCTGCGCGGGATACCGGGCCTTCTTCGGCCACGTCCGGCCGTTCGTCGACGCGGTCGCGGCCGAGTGGCGCCGTTCGAGCGCGGGCCGGCGCTGATCCCGAGCCGGCCCCGGGGCTAGCCCTTGAGCTTGGCTTTGAGGAATTCGACCGTTCGCGTCCAGGCGAGCTCGGCCGCTTCCTTGTCGTAGCGCTGGCCGGTGTCGTTCATGAACGCATGCCCGGCGCCCTCGTACATGTGGATCGTGTGCTCGACGCCGGCCTTCTCCAGGGCCTCCTTGAAGGCCGGGATGCCGGCGTTGATGCGCTGGTCGTCGCCGGCGTAGTGGATGAGCATGGCCGCCTTGATCTTCGGGACGTCCTCGACCGCGGGCTGGCTCCCGTAGAAGGGGACGGCCGCGGCGAGGTCGGGCGCGTGGACCGCGACCTGGTTCGTCGCAGCCCCGCCCCAGCAGAAGCCCATGCAGGCGACCTTGCCCGTGGCCTGGGGCCCCGTCTTGAGGTAGGCGACGGCGGCGACGAAGTTCTTGGTGTTGGCCTCGCGATCGAGCTTCTGGAAGAGCGGCCCGGCCCCGGCGGGGTCGGCCGGCGTCCCGCCGAGGGGCGACAAGGCGTCCGGGGCGATGGCGTGATAGCCCTCGAGCGCCACGCGGCGGGCGATGTCCTCGGTGTGGGGGTTGAGCCCCCGGTTCTCGTGGATGACGATGACGCCGGCGAGCGTTCCGGCGCCCTTCGGCTTGGCCGAGTAGGCCCGCATCTCGCCGCCCTCGATCGGGTACTTGACGTAGCCGGTCTCGAGCCGGCCGTCGTCCTTGGGGACTATCTGCCCTGCCGCCGCCGCCCCGCCTTCGAGGGCGGGCAGGAGCGCCGCCGCGGCGGCCGTGCCGCCGGCGATGGCCGCCAGCCGGCCCAGGAACTCGCGGCGATCCATTCCCCCGCGGGCGTACGTGCCGTAGAGGTCCTTGATCTCAGGTTTCATGGTCTTCCTCCCTCTCTCTTCGTGAATTTCCCCGGAATGGTCCCATCGTAGCCCCCTTCCGCGGACCTGTCAAGGAACCGGCGCATGTCTCCGCCGGGACTGGCGGCCCGGGCCCGGTTCGGTTATAGTGAAGGCATGATCGATTCGGCCGGAGCCGAGGCCATCTGGCGGGCCGCCCTCGCGGCCGTCGATCCCTGGACGCTCGTCCGCGAGAGCGTCGAACGGCGGGGCGACGTCATCCGCGTCCGGGACAAGGAGATCGACCTCTCGGCCTATGACCGCGTCTTCGTCCTCTCTTTCGGCAAGGCCGCCGCGGCCATGGGCGAAGCGCTCGTTTCCGTCATCGACGAGCGGCTGACCTCCGGTCTCGTGGTCGTGCCCTGGCCCGTCGGCAGGGAGGCCTCCCGGCTCGAGTATCTCGAGGCCTCCCATCCCGTCCCGGACGCGCGCAGCGTCGAGGCGGCCCGGCGGGCGGTCGAGATCGCCGCTCAGGCCGGCGAACGGGACCTCCTGCTCGTCTGCATCTCGGGCGGCGGCTCCGCCCTTCTGACTCTCCCGGCCGACGGCATCAGCCTCGACAAGAAGCGCCGGATCACCGAGGACCTTCTCCGCGCCGGGGCGACCATCCAGGAGCTCAACGTCGTCCGCAAGCACCTGTCGGGGATCAAGGGCGGGCAGTTGGCCCGCGCGGCCTTCCCGGCGACCGTCGTCACCCTCGTCGTGTCCGACGTCGTCGGCGACGACCTGGGCACGATCGCGTCGGGCCCGGCCCATTGGGACGCCTCGACGTTCGCCGACGCCCGGGCCATCCTCGAGCGCTACGGGCTCTGGGACGGCGCCTCGGCCCTGGTCCGGGCCCGCTTCGAGGACGGCGGGCGCGGCCGCGTCCCGGAGACGCTCAAGGAAGGGGACCCGGTCTTCGAGCGCGTTTCGGCCTTCATCATCGGCGACAACATGACCGCCCTGCGGGCCGCCAAGCGCGAGGCCGAGAAGCTAGGCTTCGAGCCCATCTTCCTGTCCTCGGCCGACGGCGGCGAGGCCCGGCGCGCGGCCGCCGGCTACGCCGCGTTCCTGGCCGAGCTGGCCTGCTCGGCCTCCAGCCTGCCGCGGCCGCTCTGCCTCCTGGCCGGGGGCGAGCTCACGGTCACGGTCAAGGGGCGGGGCCGGGGGGGCCGCAACACGGAATTCGTCCTGGCCTCGATCGTCGACATGGAGAAGGCCGGGGTCGAGGGGCTCGACTGGCTCATCCTGAGCATCGGCACCGACGGCATCGACGGCCCGACCGACGCGGCCGGCGCCTGGGCCGATCCGCGGACGATCCGCACGGCCCGCGCCCTCGGGCTCAATCCCGCCGACTATCTCGACGACAACGACGCCTACGGCTTTTTCAAGCAGACGGGGAACCTGATCATGACCGGTCCGACCGGCACGAACGTCATGGACCTCCGGGTCTTCCTGCTCCGCGCGGCCTGAGCCCGAATTTTTTCGCTTGATTTTCTTCTCGGTCCTTCGTAGAATGCTAGCGGTCCTCTCTCGCCGGCTGGAGAGGGCTCCCTCATAATTTCCAATCATCACCCCCCTTTTGCTGACCTCAGCCGGCACTTTTTCCAATGGGGTCGGACCTCAGCAACAAAAATATTATCAATAAGATAGGCCTGAAAAATGGGCCTAGATCGGCTTATAACGGCTGTTTTTGGGCCCAAAAATGAAAAACCGCAGGGGATTGTGCTATCATACGAAAATCCTCTGATCGCGGAGTCCCGATGGGCAAGGTCGACTGGAAGAAGGATCTCACCAACCATTTCGAGAACGTCCGGGTCATCGAGCTGTGCCAGGCCGAGACCGTGGCCCAGTTCGACCAGTTCTGCGAGTTCATCGCCGAGCCCGCGTTCGAGGCCCTAACCGAGGAGCTGGCCCAGTACCGGATCCGCTCCGGGCAGGTGAAGACCAAGGGCCGGAGCATCCGGTTCGCCATCTGCTTCCCCGGCCTCAAGGAGGAGCAGTTCCACTACCGCATCGCCCTGCCCAAGAACTCCGTCGAGCTCCGGTTGAAGCTCCAGATCAAGGCCCGGCGGACCCCCAAAGCCGAGTATCAGACGACGGACGAGGACTTCATGCCCGGGCTGTTCCCTTTCAAGGTGCTGAGGATGGACAAGGACGAGGTCGTCGCCGACGTCGTCAAGCACTTCACCGGCTTCTGCTACGCGGCCCTGACCTCGCCGGATTGAGGGGAGCTACTTCTTCTTCCCTTGTTTCTTCGCGGCCTTTGCGGCCCTCTGCGCGGCCTTCTTCTCGGCTTTGGCCTTGGCCTTCGCCTCGGCCGCGGGGTTGGTCCACCTGCCGTCCGTCCAGAACCAGCGGTTGCCGACCTGTTCCCACGTCCCGGGCGTCCAGACCCTGTTCTTCTTGCCGACGGCCCAGCGGCCGTCGACCCATTCGTAATTGATGCCGGCCCACTTCCAGTAGCCGGGGAGCCAAACATGGGCGGGGCTCGGCTGGAGCGTGGGGGCCTCGGTCCGGGGCGGGGGAGGGGGCACCCGGGGGTCCTCGCCGGCCAGGCCTGAAGCCGCCGCGAGGAAAAGGGCGGCCGTCACGGCCCAAACGGTCTTCCTCATGGCTTCCTCCGCCCGTTTAGTCGGCGGAGGCGGCGGAAAGTCCGGGCCGGTCACTTCTTCGAGTTCATGACCTCGAGGACCTTCAGCAGGTAGTCATAGCCGGGGCGGTCCATGGTGTTCTGGCCGAGATACTTGAACTGGAGGACGCCCCCGGCGTCGATGATGTAGACGCTGGGGATGTTCTGCTCGACCCTGCTGCCGCTCCATTCGTTGCGGAAGAGATCGAGCTTTTTGGAGAGCGTCCGCTCGCCGTCGACGAGGATCGGGAAGGGGGCCAGGATCGCGCCCTTCTCGAGAGAGAAGTCGGCGGGAAAGAGCGTCCGCGAGCGCTCCAAGCGGGCCTTCTCCGCTTCGTCGAGCTTGTCCGGGTCGGCCGGGTTCTTGCGGGCCCGGATGGACTCGAGCTGTCCGGGCAGGGCCTCGAGCCAGATTTTGACGATGTCGTGGGCGTAGGGGAAGACGACCAGGATCTCGAGATTGTACTTCTCCCGGAGCTTTCGGGCCTTCTCGAGCTCGGTCAGCTCGACGTAGCGGTAATTGCAGATGGTGCACCAGGCGCTCTCGGCGGCGTAGCCGCGGGGGAAGAGGATGAGGACGTTTTTGCCCTTGAGGGACGACAGTGTCAGCGTCCCGCCCTGATAGACGGGCAAGGTGAAGTCGGCCATGGGCTGGCCGACGATGGCCGGCTGGGGCCGGGCCTCCGGCGTCTGGGCCGGGCTGAAGCCCGCGCCGGCTAGGACGGCCGCCAGGGCGCCGACGAGGACGGCGATCTTCTTATTGTCGATCATGGGCGGGTCACCTCCATGGAGATGCCTCCATTAGAGCCGTCCCGCCCTCAAGAGTCAAGCCTCTATGGGGCCGGATCTTAGAACCGGATACGGATGCCCGCCCTGAGGCTGAAGCCGCTGAGGTCGAATTTCGGCTCGCGGAAAGTGGTGCCCGGCTCGTCGGGCGGAGGGGGGTCCTCGACCGTGAACATGGATAGGGTCACGCTCTGGGACGTAATCGTTTCCAGGTACAGCTTCCCGTCGGCCGTGTCCGAGATCCCGTCGCTGGTTCTCAAGCCCCACGTGACCGCGTCGAAGTTCGGGAGCTTGGCATAGCGGCCCGCGGCCTCGACGAAAAGGCCCATCCGGGGCGAGAGCCTGTACTCGAGGCCCAAACTGCCGTGGAAGCCGATATTGGGGGAGCCCGCCCTGGTGCTGGCGATCGAGAGCTCAGCCCAATCGTCCGGGCCTTCGTCCACCCGCTGGGTCATATCGAACTTGAGCCCGGCATAATAGGCCGAGCCGGCGTCCGCGGTCAGATCGATTGTCCCCGAGACCGGGACCGTGACGAAGACGCCGAGACGGATGGGGATGGCCGAGAGGGTCGGATCGACTGTGATGGTGATCAAGTCATCGTCGATCGACCACGTCCCGACCGAACGGCTGGAGCTCCTCAACATGCCGGCCCCGAGCCCCAGGCCGATGTTGGGCGTGACCTGATAGATGAGGTCGGCTCCGACATCGAGGCCCCCATGGACGGGCTTATAGCTTCCCGTGACCGTCCCTACGCCCTTGGAGTCGTATATCTCGAGAAGCTCAAAATAGAAATCGGAGCCCGCGTTGACGTCCCCGGCGGCGACGTGACTGTATCCGCCGTAGAGCTTGAGGCTGAGCCGCGAGAGCTTTCGCGACCCGGCGACGCCGGCCTGGACGGCCGGGGCGGGAAAGGCGTCCTCGTCGAAGCGGAACGCGAGCCCCGCCGGCGCGGCCTTCCCGTTATCGCCGTCGGGCGTTCCGGCGGCGAGCGCCTCCGGTGAGCCGATCAGACAAACCACCGCGACCGCGAGAGCAAGGAGCACATGCGTCTTGAGCTGAGAAACCATGATTCAACCTCCGGCTTGAAATCCTAACTACAATTTAGTCGGAGATCCCGAGGATTGTTGGCAAATGGGGTCGGAAAAGTCACCCCTTGATCTTGAATTCCTTGAACTGCGTGCCGCGGAACTTGTCCATGAGGAAGAGCCGGTCCCCGAAGATGAAGACCCCGTCGACGAAGGAATCGAGCGGGATCGAGCCCAGGAGCGCGCCGTCGGCGTCGAAGACTTCGAGCTTGTAGGCGTCGGTCGTCCGGAGCTCGGTGCCGTCGCCCACGACCTTGTAGCCGATCGTCCGCCCCCCGCTCCCCGCGGTCATGTTCATCGCCGTGCCGACCTGCTCTTCCTTCTCGAGCTGGCGCGTCATCGTCGCGACCCAGACGCGGCCCTTCCCGTCGACCGCGATGCCGCCGGCGCAGCGGTTCAGCTTAGGGCCCCTGATGGACACGCCTCCGCCCTCCCGCTTGATCTCGCCCTTGTCTTTGATCTCCATGGAATAGGGGAGCTCGCGGTCGGCCCGCCACAGAAGTCGCCCGTCCGCGGCGTACTTCTCGATCTTGTTCTGGGCCGTGAAGGCGAGATAGACCTGGCCGGCCGCGTCGACCGCCATGACGGCCTCGTTCCCGCTGGCGTTCAGGAGCTCGCTCTTGAAATCGAACGGCTCGCCGAACTCGCGCAGGAGCTTCCCCTCAGGGTCGAGGACCTTGACCAGCTTCGGCGGCGCCTCCGGCTTGTCCATATCGCGGTTCACGGAGAAGTGCATCCTCGGCGCGCCCGTCACCAGCTCGCCCCCCTGGCCCATGAAGATCGGTCCGGCGCCCTGTTCGAGGCCCTTGATCGTCTTGTGGTCCTTGCCGTCCGGGGTCAGAATCTGGATGCGCTGGTTGTTCGGATCGGTGACATAGAGGAACCCCTTGTCGTCGAGCGCGAGCCAGGCCGGGTAGAAGAATTCCCCCGGCCCCTGGCCCTGGCGCCCGTAGGTGGCCAGGTACTTCCCGTCGGGCCCGAACTTCTGGACGCGGTGGTTGCCCGTGTCGAGAACATAGATGTTGCCGGCGCCGTCGAGGGCGACCATGGCCGGCATGAAAAAGGCCACGTTCTCGTCGGCGGTATCGACGTCGCCGAGCGTCAGGACCGGCTCGAGCGTCGCCTTCGGCGTCTTGCCCCAGGCGCCGGGCCCCGAGTTATGGACGACCCTGACCCCCCCGACGGTCTCGACCTTCTGGTCGGAGCCGGCGCCGGCGAGCGTCGAGGCCATGACGAACGCGGCCAAAACCAGAGCTATTCTCATTCTCATGCGCTTTTCTCCTTGTTTGCTTAACCCCTCAGGGGCCGAAACCGTTGCCGTTTTCGCGAATCTGGCACGAATCTTGATAAGTGGATACCGAGGCTTCTCATGGGAGCCGCAAATCACTTTGATAGGGGGTCATCATGTTTAAAAGGATTTCCGTTTGCGCGGTTGTCCTGGCGCTGGCGGTCCTGGTCGCGGCGCCCGCCGCGGCGGCCACGACGCTCGATTTCGGGGTCAAGGCCGGTGCGTCGTTCTTTAAGAACGCCTGGACCGACAACGACGGCTCGGAGAAGACGCTGATCAAGCCGACGTTCGGCGCCTTCGCGCTCATCAACCTCACCCCGACGATCGCCATCCAACCCGAGCTCAATTACCTGACCACGGGCGTGTGGTGGGAGGATGAGGAGGGGGATTTCATCGAGACCTACGGCTATCTCCATATCCCCGTCCTCGTCCGGGCCCGGCTCATGCAGGACGGCCCGTTCGTCCCGGTCCTGTTCGCGGGCCCGGCGCTCGGCATCCTCCTGAGCGCCAAGTGGGAGGGCGACGACGTCAAGGAGTTCTTCAAGTCCACCGATTTCGGACTGGACGTCGGCGTCGGCGGCGAGGTGGCGCTCAACGCGATGAAGCTCCTCATCGACGCACGCTACTATCTGGGCCTGGCCAACCCCTTCAGGGATCCGGACTTCAGCATGAAGAACAGGGGCTTCATGGTCACGGCCGGGCTCATCTTCTGACCAGGGCCGCTTCGAGGCGGGCGAGGGCCGCGTCCCGGTCCGGCTCGCCGAGGACGAGCGCCGCGACAGAGCCGGTGTGCCTGCAGACGAACCAACGGCCGTCGCCTGATCGACCTTCGATCGTTCCGCCATCCCGCCGGACCTCCCGGAGATATTCTTCGAAAGACGCGAGGATCCTGTCCTCGATCGATCCGGGCCGGACCTCTGCCCCCAGCTCGACCACGATGAGCTTCGATACGGCCGGAGCGGCGCCGTACTTGCCCGAATAGGCTCGCGTCCCTCCCGGGCCGTGGTCCGCCCCGGCGAATCCCCAGAAGTCGCCTTCGAGAAATGGCGATTCGTTCGTCGCGGCCAGCGGTCCCCTGACATAGCGCCGGCTCGACGGGACCAGGTCCTCGCGCGGCAGCCGATCCAGGCCCTCCGGCCGCACGGTCCCTCTCCCCGGGATCTTGGGCTCGACGGCGGCCAGGAACCGGCCGATCTCCTCTTCCGTGCACTCCGGGGCCAGGACGTTGACCAGGAACTCGCCCTTGACGAGGTTCGCTTGCCCGAAGCCGACCCAGTTGTCGGCCCCGATCCCCGGCCAGCCCTTCTCGCCCCCCTCGAGCTTGGTCGAATAGAGGCCGAAGGCCGCCTCGCCCGCGGCCATCCGGTAGATCTCGAGGATGACCCTCTTTCCGGACGCCGGGCCGTCCGCCGCCCCCGCCGGCGCGTATTCCGAGACAGCGAGATCGCGGAACCCGTACTGGAGGACGATCTCGGCCCCTCCGTCGATGTGGCCGTAGAGGCCCTCCGCGTTGTAGCGCTCGACCGGACCCGTCCGCTTCCAGCCGGCGATCCCGTCGATCTCCAAGATCTTGTCCGACCCGGAGCAGGCCGCGGCCGCGAGACCAAGAACCAGGATCATGGCCAACTGCACCCGGCGATTCTTCAAGATGGTCCCAGGGGGCGTCAAAGATCACCGCTCGATCGCGCCGATGTCGCCCATCGTCCCCCGCGGCCGGGCGCGGCCGAGCTGGTCGGTCGCCTCCGGGCGGAACGTCTTCGTCCTCGTCTCGACGGTGATCCGGACGTGGTCGCCGAGCGGCCCGGTCGTGAACGTCCCCCAGAAATCGTCCCCGAGCCTGACCTGGCCGAGCCGGTCGCCGATCTCCGCGTCCAGGTCGTGCCAGAAGGCGATCCAGGCCGCGTTCTGCGGGTTCGACGGCCAGGTCCGGGCCGGCCCGTACCAGGTCGTCCCGGTCAGGTCGCCGAACCCGGACCCGAAATCCTCCCCCAGGATCGCCCCGTACCGGCTCCGGCACTGCAGGATGAGGTGGTTCAGGAAGTCGTCCGCGGGCCCGCCGAACCCGGTGTACCCGGCGTTGACGTAGGAGACGTCATAGTCCCGGTTGGGGACCTTGTCCGCGGCCAGGTCGGCCGGCGGATACCACAGGACGGCCGGGCCGCCGGCGTCCGTGCCGACCGAGACGGCCGAGGGGTGGAATTGGGCGCCGCCGACGTCGAGCGCCTGCTCCAGCGTCACCCCGTCCAGGTCGCCCACCTTGGGCCAGCGCTTGCGGCTGGACATCATCCAGTCGGGCACCGGGACGAGGATCCAGCTGAAGTCGAGGTCGCCGACGATGTTGTAGCCGTTGCTGTAGAAGTCGAGCAGGGACCCCGCGAACCAGTCCCCGGGGGCGCCGTTCAAGGTGTTGCCGACGACGATCGTGTTCTGGAGCCAGAGGGTCTCGACCGTGTGGGCGTTGCCGATCGTGGCACAGCCCCCGCCGCCGCCCAGGTTGGGCCTGCCGCTGAAGAAGGCGAGCTCGCCCGTGACCGCGTTCTCGGCGACGGTACAGCCGGTCATCCAGACCGAGCCGCCGCCCATGTAGATGCCGCCGCCGCGCGTGTACCACTGCCCGGCGTTGGCGTAATCCGGATGGTCCTCGGAGACGTTCCGGGCGATGGTGCAGTTCGTCAGGAACATCGTGGCCAGGTTGTCCGGTCCCCCCGACAGGGTGAAGATGCCGCCGCCGTAGGCGTGATTGGCCGTGACCCGGTTGCCGCTGATCGTACAGCGCTTGAGCGAAGTGTTGTTGCCCCGGCCGAACGCGTTGGCCCCGCCGCCGACCGAATAGATGCCGCCGCCCCCGGCCCCGAAGGCGACGGCCGAGTTGCCGCTGATGACGCAATCCTCGAGGTCGAGCCCGTCGGCGTAGATGCCGCCGCCGTAGGTGCCGCGGTCCCGCGCCGACCCGGATTCCCCGATGCATCTGTTGCCGGCGATCGTGCAGTCGCGGAGCCGGGCCTTGCCCCAGACCGCCAGGCCGCCGCCCCGGGCCAGGGTGTACGGCTGGGTCCCGCCGGTGAGAGCCACCGATTCGGAACAGCCGCCCTCGACGGTCACGTTCATCATGGTCAGGTCGCCGTATACGGCCAGGACCCGGGCGCGGGTCGCGTCGCCGCCTCCCCACCGGATCGTGATCCCGTTCGGCAGGCCCGAGGCGTCGATCGTCAGGTCCTTGCGGGCGTAGAGGGCCGACCGGCCGTAGTCCCGCTCCTGGTAGCCCGAATAGGCGTTGTTGACGTAAACCTCGCCCCTGAGGATCGAGTGCTCCTCGCCGACGACGGTGAGCGGGATCGTGTCGCCGTCGAGCGCGCCGTCGAAGGTGATGACGTCGCCCGGCCCGGCCGCCGCGATGGCCGACCGCAGGGTGATCGTGCCGGCCGGAGGCGCGGCCAGGTCCTCCAGGGAATTGACCACGAGGACCTGGCTCGGTCCGTTGTCGTTCGTCGAACAGCCGCCGGCCGCGAGCGCCAGGACAAGGGGCACGACCCAGAGTCTCGAACGATAGCGTGTCATGAGAGGCCTCCTCGATGCCAAAGCTTCACCCGGCCGGTTCCCTCCAGTATAGGCCCGACCCCCGCCCTTTTTCAAATCCACCGACTCCCGGCCCCCGGTCCGCCTCCGAATGGTCTATAATAGGGGCGATGAACAACCCGCGCAGAACCCTTCTGTCCGCCTTTTCGGCTTGGCTGGCCCTCGCGGCCGTCCTCCTCGTCCCCCCGGCCCCTATCCTCCGGGCCCAGGACCCGGCGGTCGTGCCCGCTCAGACCGCCCAGGCCGTCCAAGCCGCCCCGTCCGACCGATACGCCCTCGACGAGAAGATCCCGGTCGATCCCCGGATCACGGTCGGCCGGCTCCCCAACGGCCTCCGCTACTGGATCCGCGAGAACCGCGAGCCGCAGAACCGGGCCGAGCTGCGCTTGGTCGTCAACGCCGGCTCCGTCCTCGAGGACGGGGACCAGCGCGGGCTGGCCCACGTCGTCGAGCACCTGGCCTTCAACGGCACGACGCATTTCCCCCAGCAGAAGCTGGTCGAGTTCATGGAATCGATCGGCATGCGCTTCGGGCCCGACCTCAACGCCTTCACCGGCTTCGACCAGACGGTCTATCTCCTCAAGGTCCCGACCGACACCCCGGCCATCCTCGAGACCGCCTTCCTCATCCTCGAGGACTGGGCCCGCAACGTGACCTTCGATCCCAAGGCCGTCGACAAGGAGCGGGGCATCATCCTCGAGGAGTGGCGCCTCGGCCAGGGCTCCGAGACGCGCATCCGCGACAAGCAGATCCCCGTCCTCCTGGCCGGCTCGCGCTACGCCGAGCGCCTGCCCGAGGGCCGGATGGAGGTCATCGAGAGATTCACCTACGACACCCTGAAGCGCTTCTACAAGACCTGGTACCGCCCCGACCTCATGGCCGTCATCGCCGTCGGCGACTTCGACCGGGCCAAGATCGAGGAGCTGATCAGGAAGCGCTTCGGCCCGATCCCCGTGCCCGCCGACGCCCCGCCGCGCCCGTCCTATCCCGTCCCCGATCATCCCGGGACGCTCTTCGCCATCGCCGCGGACAAGGAAGCGTCCTCGAGCGTCGTCGCGGTCTATCACAAGCTCCCGCTGGCCGACCAGAGCACCGTCGGGTCCTACCGCCGCATGCTCGTCGAGCGGCTCTTCAACGACATGCTCAACGAGCGGCTCTCCGAGATCGCCCAGAAGCCCGACCCGCCCTTCCTCGGCGCCGCCTCGAGCCGAGGCCCGTTCGTGGGCTCCAAGGACGTCTATGTCGTCTCGGCCCTCGTCGGCGACGGCGGCATCCCCCGCGGCCTCCGGGCCATCTACGCCGAGGTCGAGCGCGTGGCCCGGTTCGGGTTCACGGCGACCGAGCTCGAGCGGCGCAAGGCGACGGCCCTGCGCTACTTTGAGCGGGCCCTGGCCGAGCGGGAGACCGAGGACTCCGAGGCCTACGCCGAGGAGTTCACCCGGGCCTTCCTCCAGGGCGAGCCGACGCCCGGCATCCAGTACGAGCACGACATGCACAAGCTCTTCCTGCCCGGCATCAGCCTCGAGGAGGTCAACGCCCTGGCCCGCGAGTGGATGACCCACGACAACCGCGTCGTCATGGCCAGCCTGCCCGACAAGCCGGGCGTCCCGGCCCCGACCGAGGCCGGGCTCGCGGCCATCCTCGAGGAGGTCGGGAGCGAGGCGCTCGCCGCCTACGAGGACGCGACCGTCGACGCGCCCCTCATCGCCGAGGAGCCCGAGCCGGGCGAGATCGTCTCGCGCCGCGAGGTCCCCGAGGTCGGCGTCACCGAGTGGACGCTCTCGAACGGCGCCCGCGTCGTCCTCAAGCCGACGGCCTTCAAGGAGGACGAGATCCTCCTGCGGGCCACGAGCGCCGGCGGCGTCTCGCTCGCCGAGGATTTCAACCTCGTCCCGGCCAACACCGCCGACCAGGTCATCCCCGCCGGCGGCCTGGGCGTCTTCAGCCTCGTCGATCTCGAGAAGAAGCTGGCCGGCCAGGCCGTCAGCATCCGGCCGTCGATCGGCGAGCTCGAGGAGGGCCTCTCGGGCCACGCCTCGCCCCGCGACGCCGAGACGCTCTTCCGGCTCGTCTATCTGACCTTCACGGAGCCGCGGCCCGACCCGGTCGTCTTCGACGTCCTCAAGTCCCAGCTCCGGACCTACCTCGAGAACCGGACCAAGAGCCCGGAGACCGTGTTCTCGGACACGCTGAGAACGACCCTTCAGCGGGACCAGCCGCGCTTCCGGCCCATGACGGTGGACGAGATCCCCAAGATGAGCCTGGAGAAGTCGCTGGCCTTCTTCCGCGACCGCTTCGCCGACGCCGGCGATTTCACGTTCATTCTCGTCGGCAAGCTGGATCCGGCCGTGATCGAGCCGCTGGTCAAGCGCTATCTGGCCTCTCTGCCTTCCCTGGGCCGCCAGGAGACCTGGAAGGACTGGCGCGTCGCGCCGCCCGAGGGCGTGGTCAAGCGGACCGTCGAGAAGGGCCTCGAGCCCAAGAGCCTGACGGCCATCGTCTTCTCCGGGCCCTTCGAGGACGCCCCCGCGAACCGCATCAACATCCGGGCGGCCGCCCAGGCGCTCGAGACGCGGCTGAGGAAGCTTCTGCGCGAGAAGCTGAGCGGGACCTACGACGTGCGGGTCCGGCCGTCCTACGGGCGCATCCCGCGCCAGGAGTTCCGCATGTCGATCGACCTCGGCACGGACCCGGCCCGGATGGACGAGATGACCCGGGCCATCTTCGCCGAGATCAAGGCGCTCCGGAAGAAGGGGCCGACCGCCGCCGAGGTCGAGGAGATCCGGCTGGCCGAGTCGCGAGATTACGAGACCGACAGCCGCCAGAACGGCTGGTGGCTGGCCGAGCTCACCGAGAGCTATCGCCTCGGCGAGGACCCCGCGGCGATCGCGAGGATCCCCGACTCGTTCAAGCTCCTGTCCCGGGCTTCGGTGCAGGCGGCGGCCAAGACCTACTTCGACACCGGCCGCTACGTCCAGGTCACGCTGTATCCGGAGAAGGACTAAGCGTCAGGCGCCCTTCAGCGATTGAAGCTTAGCTGGAGTGCGATCTCCTGCGGTCTCAGCCCCTATCTCTGAAGCTCCTTGAGATCGCCGCTTGGTTCATCCGGGGTATGTCTCCTCCCTGCAGGATGATATGCGGCCGGTCGATGCCCCGCGACTTTCGCGAGTATTTTTAACGATTTTTCTGTCCGTTTCTGGATGATCACTCCATCCCTTTTACCTCTATCATAAAGAGGTGGACAGCTGGTCCCACCTGCCGTTCCCGCTCACGATAGCCGACGCCACTCGTCCCATTTTCAGTGGGCCTTGATCAATGTCTCCTTTACGGCACTTATTCTCATAGCAAGTAAGCGCACTATTTGGCAATTATCCCCAAGAAATATTCTTTCAGGGTCGCGATACTTCTGCTAGGTCAGAGGATCGTTGTTGGGAATAAGTTACCTAACAGGAGCTTGTCTCTAGAGAAGAAGGTGCAGGGACGAGACAAATCTCAGCTCAAAGATCCTTATGCCCTATTGATTAGCTGGCAAGAGCAGACTCGAATACGCCCACGCTTTTAAAGACGGTGTCGCGGCATCTAAAACGGGAGATGAGAGTACGTTACAAAGCAACAAAAAGTACTGTATTGGCCAGAATTATGGCTTAAGGAATGAAAAAATCAAGATATCGGTCAATAAATTTGACCCAGCAGACGGAGAAGTTAATAAATATAACTGCTTCAATCCCATTATTGGGGTCTTTCTCTCCTTATTCGATGGAAAAAGAAGCCTGGAAGAAATTACTGGGTTGTTTGGTTATCTAGTTATTAACCAGAGCATAAAATAACTTGCGTTTTGCGATTTTATAAGATAGACTGTTTTCATGAAGAACAAAGACGCGAGATCGTTGCCCGCGGCCGCCCAGGAGCAGCTCCGGCGGCGGGCCGTTCAGGCTGTTCGGGAGGGGATGAAGCAGGTGGAGGCGACGCGGATATTCGGCGTCACCCGGCAGAGCGTGGGGGTTTGGATCAAAAGGGCCAAGAACAGGAGCCTGGACATCCTGGCGGCGAAGCCGCAAGGACGGCCGAAAGGCAAGGCTCTTCCGTCCCGTCAGGCCCGAGTGATCGCCCAAGCGATCTCCAACAAGCCTCCCGATCAGTTGCGACTGCCCTTTTTCCTGTGGACGAGAGAGGCGGTGGGGCGGCTGATCGAGAAACGCTGTGGGGTGTGTCTTTCGGTCTGGACGGTGGGGCGGTACTTGAATGACTGGGGGTTTACGCCGCAGAAGCCGATCCGGCGGGCGTTCGAGGCGGACCCGGCGGCGGCGAAGCGCTGGCTGGAGGAGAACTATCCCCTGATCCGGGCCTTGGCACAGAGGGACAAGGCGGAGATCTACTGGGGCGACGAGTGCGGACTTCGGTCCGACCACGTCACGGGGACCAGTTGGGGGTTGAAAGGGCGAACACCGGTGATCGCGGGGACGGGACAGCGGTTCGGGTGCAGCATGATCTCGGCCATCACCAACCGGGGCCGGCTCTATTTTATGGTCCTGAACAAGAGATTTCGAACCCGGGTATTCCTCGATTTTCTGA
>JAXDAV010000079.1:0-9342 GCA_034679465.1 Candidatus Aminicenantota bacterium
AGAATGTCGTAGTTTCTTCCCGATCGGTTTTTCGTTTTCTGGACCAAAAACAGGTGTTTTAAGACAATTCAAGCCAGTTTTTAGGGCTTAGCTTATTGATAATTGTACAGAAGCTGAGGTCCGACCCCAGTAAATCACTCATGCAACCTTCCGGATGGGACTGCCGTTAGAATGATCGTAAATGCTAAAAATTTAGCAGATTCCCTTGACAAGCCCGGACCGGAGTGCTAATAATTTAGCATGCTAATTTTTTAGCATAACAAGCCGAGCGGGATCGTCGGCCCGCCGCAGGAGACGCCCATGAGAGACGACCGGACGCTGAGCCGCCGGGAACAGCAGATCATGGACATCGTCTACGAGATGAAAGAGGCCTCCGCCCTCCAGGTCCTGGAGCGCCTGCCTGAGCCGCCGAGCTATTCGGCCGTGAGGGCCCTCCTCCGCGTCCTCGAGCACAAGGGTCATCTCGTCCACCGGCAGGACGGGCCGCGCTACGTCTATCTTCCCCGGCTGGCCAAAGACAAGGCCCGGCGGAGCGCCCTGGCCCATCTCAAGCGGACGTTCTTCGACGGGTCGGCCGCGGACGTCGTCGCCGCCCTTCTCGACATCTCCGAGGACGACCTCTCGGAAGACGATTACCGCCGGCTCACCGAGCTCATCGAAAAGGCCCGCAAGGAAGGACGCTGACATGCCCGGTTCCGCCGCCGCAGGGGTCCCCGGCCTCCTGGCCGGGTGTGTCCTCAAATCGACGGCCGTGCTCCTCGTCGCCCTGCTGGCGGCGACGGCCGCGAAGAAGCGCCCGGCCGCCTTCCGCCACTTCATTCTCTCGTCCGCCCTCATCGGGCTCCTGCTCATTCCGGTCCTCTCACTGGCCCCGTTCGGCTGGCATTCGCGGCTGCTGCCGGCGTGGACGGCCGTGCCGGCTGCGGTCGCGGCGGGCGCGCCGCCCGCGGCCGGCCTCCTGAGCGCGGCGGAGAAAGCGGCCTCCGGGAGCGGACGACAACCTCTTCCCGGCCCCGGGACGACCCACGAAGACCGGGGTCCCCTTGCCCTTTCTCTCTCCCCTTCCCTTTCGCCCTCCCTTCCCCTTCTTCCTTCTCCTTCGGGCGGACCCACGACCACGGCCCCGGCACGCGCCCGCGCCCCTCGACCGGGCGCCATCGGTCTTTGGCTCGCCCTCCTGTGGGCGTCCGGCGCCGCGGCCCTCCTGGCCAGGCTCTCTTTCGGCTTGGCCGGGGCCGGCCGGCTGACCGCTCAAGGCGCGACGCTCGACACGCCCGCGTGGCGCGCCCTCCTCGCCCGCTTCCTGGCCCTCGTCTCGTTCCGGCGCGTGGTCAGCCTCAAGAGCCACCCGGAGGTCTTCGTGCCGCTGACGTGCGGTTGGCGGAAGCCGACGGTCCTCTTTCCCGTGGGCGCGGAGGCCTGGTCCGACGACGAGCGCTCCTCGGCCCTCTTCCACGAGCTCGCCCATGTCCGGAGGGCGGACTTCCCGGTCATGCTGCTCGTGCGCGCGAGCCTGGCCCTGTTCTGGTGGAACCCGCTCGGCTGGATCGTCTGCCGCGAGATCCAGAAGGAACAGGAGATCGCCTGCGACGAGCTGGTCCTGCGCGCGGGGATCCGGCCGTCGACCTACGCCGCCACGCTCCTGGCGTTCCGGCGCTCGGCCGGGTTCCGCTGGAACCCCTCGGCGGCCCTGCTCGGGATGCTGGGAAGGTCGTCATTCCAGGATCGCCTGGCGGCCATCCTCAAACAGAGATCGACATTGATGGAGGTCAAGATGAAAACCAAGATCACGCTGGCCCTGGCCCTCGTCCTGGCCGTGGCCCTCATCGGGACGGCCCGGCCCGTTTCCGCGACCGGGACCGCCGAAGGTCCGACGGTCATGGCCGAAGCGGCTCTGCCGTCTCCCACCCTCTTCGAAATCGACGCCCCCGCCGGCGGGCCGGCCCAGGCGGAGCAGGCCGTCGTCCGGGAAGCGGAACAGGAAAAGGCCAAGGCCGCCGATGAGGCGGTCCGGCAAAAGGCCGCCGAAAAGGCCGCCCAGGAAAAGCGGTCCGCGAAGGCGGTCCTCGTCAAGCCCGTCATCGTCGAGGGGAAACCCGTCGAGGTCGTCATCACCGAGGGCGATCGGTCCGAGAAGATCGTCGTCAGGAAGGCGCTGACCATCGCCACGGGCAAGGACGGCGACACGTTCGTCCTGACGGTCGACGGCAAGGACGTCGAGGTCCTGAAGGGCGAGCCGCTTTGCCTGGAGATCAAGGGCGGCGAGGTCCAGGTCCTGAAGGAAGGCCAGCCGCTGAAGATCGGCGACGGCCAGGTCCTCACCGTCGTCAAGAAGGGGACGACCGGGCCCGAGATCGCCCTGGCGAAGATCAAGGCCGTCAAAGACGCGGAAGCCGCCGCAGCGGAAGCCCCGGTCATCTATAAGATCCGCGGAGACGTCAAGGAAGGCGAGATCTGGGTGTCGACCCCGGCCAAGGCGGCCAAAGGGGAAGTCTGGGTCGCCGCGGGGAAGCCGCTGGCCTGGACAGCCGTCGATGACGGCATGCTCGAGAAGATCCAGGCCCTGCAGGAGCAGGTCCGGGCGATCAAGGCCAAGGAGATGGACCTCGCCGCCCTCGAGGAATCGCTGAAGAAGCTCGAAGCCGAGCTCAAAGTCAAAGAGGAGAAGCTCAGGGAGCTCCGGATCAAGGTCGAGAAGAAATCGGATTGACGGCCCCCGGCCGCGGACGTATAGTGTGGGGACTTCCCGCGTTCAGGAGGTTCCCGTGAAGAGATCCCTCGTCCGGTCCGGAACGGTCCTCGTTGGGCTGGCCCTCGTCGCGCTCATGGGCGCGCCGCGGCTCGCGCCGATCGACACGACCGACACGAAAATGCTGGCCGACCCGGCCGTCTCGGCCGAGCGCGTCGTCTTCAGCTACGCCAACGACCTCTGGACGGCCGACCTCGAGGGCCGGAACGTCCGCCGGCTGACCTCGGACCCCGGCCTGGAATCCCATCCGGCCTTCTCTCCCGACGGCGCGCTCGTCGCCTTCAACGGCCAGTACGACGGCAACGTCGACGTCTATGTCGTCCCGGCCGGCGGAGGCCTTCCCAAGCGCCTGACCTGGCATCCGGGCGATGACACCGTTCTCGGCTTCACCCCCGACGGCAAGTCCGTCCTCTTCGCCTCGACCCGCTTCTCCAGCCAGCGCGCCTATGCCCAGCTCTTCACCGTCCCCGTCGCCGGCGGCGAGGCCGCGATGCTGAAGGTCCCCTACGCCTCGGACGCCGAGATCTCGCCCGACGGCCGGTTCATCGCCTACACGCCCTTCGCCGCGGCCTTCGGACAATGGAAGAACTATCGCGGCGGCCGGTTCTCGCGCATCTGGATCTTCGACGCCAAGGACGGCGGCGTCGTCAAGCTGCCCCAACCCGAGGGCCGCTCGAACGACGTCGATCCCATGTGGCTCGGCGGCAAGATCTTCTTCCGCTCCGACCGCAACGGCGAGTTCAACCTCTTCTCGTTCGATCCGGCCTCCCAAGAGGTCACGCAGCTGACCGAGTTCAAGGACTTCCCGGTCCTTTCGGCCTCGGCCGGCGACGGCCGCATCGTCTTCGAGCAGGCCGGCTCGCTCCACCTCTACGACGTCGCCCAGGCCCGCAGCCGCCGGCTCAGGATCGGCGTCGCCACCGACCTCCCCGAGCTCCGCGAGCGCTTCGCCAAGGGCGCGCAATGGGCCCGCGGCGGCTCCATTTCGCCGACCGGCGCCCGGGCCGCCGTCTCGTTCCGCGGCGAGGTCGTCACCGTCCCGGCCGAGAAAGGCGATCCCCGCAACCTGACCCGGACGCCGGCCGCCCACGAGCGCTATCCGGCCTGGTCGCCCGACGGCCGGTCCATCGCCTACTTCTCGGACGCCTCCGGCGAGTACGAGCTTCACATCGCCCCGCAGGACGGCCGGGGCGCGGTGAAAAAGCACAAACTCACCGGCTCGGGCTTCTACGCCTCTCCGAGCTGGTCCCCCGACAGCCGCAAGATCGCCTTCGCCGACAATTCCCTGACCCTCTACTGGATCGACCTCGCGACCGGATCGGTCAAGACGATCGCCTCGGAATACCTCTACCAGGTCGGCGGGCAGGCCCGGATGCGAACGAGCTGGAGCCCCGACTCCAGATGGATCGCCTACACCCTCGGCACGCCGACCTTCATCCGCCGGGTCCACGTCTACTCGCTCGACCAGGACCGGTCCTATCCCGTCACCGACGGCCTCAGCAGTGTCGACGAGCCGACCTTCGACGCCGAGGGCAAGCACCTCTGGTTCCTGGCTTCAACCGACGCCGGGCCCGTTAAACAGTGGTTCGATATGTCGAACGCCGACCTGCGGCTGACCTCTTCGCTCTACCTGGCCGTCCTCCGCAAGGACCTGCCCAACCCGCTGGCCAAGGAGAGCGACGAGGAGAAGCCCAAGGACGACAAGACGGCGGCCGAGAAGCCGGCGGCCAAGCCGGGCGACAAGCCCGCGGCGCCGGCGGCGGCCGTTCGCATCGACTTCGACGGGCTGGAGACGAGGATCGTCGCCATTCCCATTCCGGCCGGGGTCTACGACAACCTCCAGGCCGGCGAGGGCGGCAAGCTCTTCTACCGCAAGGTCGATCCGCCGCCGACGCCCACGTCGGGCGGCCCGGGCGAATCGTCCATCCGCGTCTACGACCTGGCGACCCGCAAGGACGAGGCCTTCGGGCCGTCCTGCGACGGCTTCGAGCTCTCGGCCGACCGGAAGAAGCTCCTGGTCGTCTCCCGCGGCGCGTGGAGCATCATCCCGGCCGCCGGAAAGCCCGAGCCGGGCAAGGGCCGTCTGGCCCTCGATGCGATCGGCGTCCGCGTCGTCCCCGCGGCCGAGTGGAAGCAGATCTTCGACGAGGCCTGGCGCATCAACCGGGATTATTTCTACGACCCGGGCTTCCACGGCGCCGACTGGAAGGCCCTGAAGGCCAAGTACGAGGCCTTCCTCCCCCACCTCGCCTGCCGGGCCAACCTCAATCGGCTCATCCAGTGGATGTGCTCGGAGCTCGGCGTCGGCCACCACCGCGTCGGCGGCGGCGACTTCCCGGCCCCGCCGACCCGCGTGCCCGGCGGGCTCCTCGGCGCGGACTACGCCGTGGAGAACGGGCGCTACCGCTTCAAGAAGGTCTACGGCGGGCTCAATTGGACGCCCGAGCTCCGGGCGCCCCTGGCCGAGCCCGGGGCCGAGGTCGAAGCCGGGGAATACCTCCTGGCCGTCGAAGGCCGCGACCTCGTTCCCCCCGACAACCTCTTCGCCCGGTTCGAGGCGACCGCCGAGAGGATCGTCGAGATCACGGTCGGCCCGAACCCCGACGGAACGGGTTCGCGGACGCTCAAGGTCGTGCCGATCGCCGACGAAGGCGCCCTGCGCAACCGCGATTGGGTCGAGGGCAACATCCGCAAGGTCCAGGCGGCCACGAACGGCCGCGTGGCCTATGTCTACGTCCCCAACACGACGACGCTCGGCCACGTCTATTTCAAGCGCTATTTCTTCCCCCAGGCCGATAAGGAGGCCATCATCGTCGACGAGCGCTTCAACGGCGGCGGCTCGGTCGCCGACTACTACATCGACTGGCTGCGCAAGCCCGTCTCGTCCTACTGGGCCATGCGCTACGGGGCCGACCTGAAGATGCCGAGCGCGTCGATCCAGGGGCCCAAGGTCATGATCATCAACGAGACGGCCGGCTCGGGCGGCGACTTGCTGCCCTACATGTGGCGCAAGTTCGGCCTGGGCAAGCTCGTCGGCACGACGACCTGGGGCGGCCTCGTCGGGACGCTGGGCTTCCCCCCGCTGATGGACGGCGGCAGCGTCACGGCGCCGAACCTGGCCTTCTGGGACGCCGGCGAGGATTTCGGCATCGAGAACGTGGGCGTTCCGCCCGACATCGAGGTCGAGCAGACGCCGAGGGACGTCATGGCCGGGCGCGATCCCCAGCTCGAGGCGGCCATCAAGGTGGTGATGGACGAGCTCGAGGCCAACCCGCCGGCCAAGCCGAAGCGGCCGGCCTATCCGATCCGGGTCAGGAAGTAGGCTTGGCGACACGGACGCGCGACTTCTATGAGATCCAGGAGCGCCAGCGCCGCCGGAGCCTTCCCCTCTTCGCCGTCGTCCTGGCCTTCCACTTCGCCGCCATCGGATTGACCGGGCTGGCCCTCCTGGCCACGTTCGGGCTCCTGGCCGGCGGGGGGCTCCTGTCGTCGCCGGGGTTCTGGCCTCGCTTCCTCCTCGTCGTCCTGGCCCTGGCGGTCCTGACCGCCTTCTTCCATTTCCTCGACGCCCGCCGGAACGGACCGCGGACGATCCTCCGCCGCCTCCAGGCCGCGACCCCCGACGCCGCCGACCGTTACCACCTCCAGTTCCTCAACACGATCGACGAGGTCCGCATCGCCGCCGGCCTGCCGCGCGTCAACGCCTACGTCCTGCCCTCCTTCGCCGTCAACTCCCTGGCCGTCATCGAGGGCGACGGGACGCCCGCGGTCGCCGTCACGGAAGGGCTCCTGGCCGAGGGCACCCGGGACGAGCTCCAGGCGGTCGCGGCCCACGAGCTGGCCCACATCGCCCGCGGCGACGCGTTCTACCTGACGCTCGTCTGCTCCCTGGCCAACTTCTTCGAGTCGTTCAAGGACGCCCTCGCCGCCGCGGCCGAGGAGGAGGTCCCCTGCGACGGCGTCCGGCGGGGCGGCGGCGGCTTCCCGCCGGTCCTCTTCTATGGGGCGGTGGCCGTGTCAGCCCTGGTCATGCGCCTGCTCAGCCTGCTCGTCAGCCGGGAGCGCGAGCTCCTGGCCGACGCCGCGGCCGTCGAGCTCTGCCGGGCGCCCGAGGCGCTGGCCCGGGCCATCTACAAGGCCCACGTCAAGAACTCCTTCGTCGGCGATTTCACCCTGAGCTACGCCCCCCTGTTCATCGTCCGCCCCGACGCGCGCGACACGCCGGACAATCTGCTCGGCCGGGCCCTCAGCTCCCATCCTCCGCTCATGACCCGGCTCGGCGCCCTGGCGGCCATGGTCCGGAAGAGGCCCGAGGCCGTCATTGAGTCCGTGTGGGAAGAGGAGAGGGCGCGCGAGACGGCCCGCGGCGTCCTCCACTCCTACGAGGAGCTGCGCCGGGAACAGCTCGAGCTCTTCCCCCGCCGCGAGGAAGGCCCGGCCCCTGAAGCGCCGGGCGACGAGTCGCGCGTCTGGATGCTGGCCGGCCCGGGCGAGAAGGCCTGGGAAGGCCCGTTCACCGTCGCCGAGCTGCTCTGCCGGCCGCGCTTTTCGGCCATCAGGACGGTCAGGAACACGCAGGAAGGCGTCGAGGCCCGGGCCCGCGAATTCCCGCAGATCCGGATCGCCCTCCACAACCTGGCCCGCAAGAAGCCCCTCGCGCCGGGCCGGCAGAACCTCTGCCCCCGTTGCCGCGTCCCGCTCTCGGAGACCTTCTACGAGGGGGTCGGCATCCGGGCCTGCGGCCGTTGCGGAGGGCGGCTGGTGGACACGGCCTCGGTCGACAGGATCGTCGCCCGCCGCGAGGTCGCGTTCTCGGACGCTCTGCGGGCGAAAGCGCGGCGGTTCCGGGCCGAGGCCGTGCGCAATCCGCTCCGGCGCCAGAAGATCGCCTCGGCCCTGGCCGCCGATGTGCCCTGCCCGCACTGCGGCTACCGGCTGGTCGCCCGGCCGTACAACTATCAGTACTTCGTGCCGGTCGACAAGTGCCTGTCCTGCGGGAAGATCTGGTTCGATGCCGACGAGCTCGAGGTCCTGCAGGTCCTGATCGAGGAGCGGGCGTCCAAGTAGCGGGGCGGGTCCCGGTCAGATCTCGAACTCGCCGGTATCGATCCACTCCTTCTTCAGCACGGACCAGAAGTCCTCGGCCAGGCCTTTGAGGACGTAGGCGTACGGCAGCCAGCCGTAGCCTTTTTCGCCCCAGCCCCGGCCCCAGGAATTGCGGATGAGCAGGGCGCCGCGGGAAGGCCCGCCGCCGGACTCGTTGGCGATGGTCAGGTCGTCGTCGAAGCCCATCGCCACGACCGCATGGCCACCCTCGATCCGCTCGCGGCCGAACGGCAGGGGGACGCGGCCGCCGGCCTCCGCCTGAGCGATCGAGCTGTAGACGGTGAACCCGAACATGGCCGGATGGCCGGCGGCGAGATGGGTCTTGAGCCTTTCGAGGACGGCCGTCCGGGCGGCGCCGGCCGGATCGTGGCGGTAATAGAGGAGCGTCTTGTAGTTCTGGGCGAAGGCATAGCAGAAGGCGGGCGGCTCCTGGTCAAAGCCGTCGACGGCGTCGGTGTAGGGCCAATACGGCTCGGGGGGAGCGCCGAAGATGACCATGGCGCCCATGGTCGTCCTGAGGTAGGCGCCGGAGTCTCCCTTGGCCTTCATGAGGTTGCGGGTGACCTTGTACAAAAAGAGCCGAGACGACTCGACGTGGCGCCCGAACGATTTGCGCTCGTAGTATTCGATGACCCCGGCCCCGGCCTGCGCCGTGCAGGAGCCGAGCGCGCCCTGGTCCTCGACCGGCGAAGCCCAGGGGCGCAGGTCGACGGCGGCCGGAAGCCGGGGCCGGCGCCGGCCTTTCGCGGCGGCCGGCCTCACTCCGGTCGGGCCGAGGATCTCGCGGACCTCCCGCGTCTCCTCGGTGTAGTCCCGGAAATCGGGCAGGTCCGGGATCCAGCCCATCCCCCGCGCTTTCGGTTCGTCCATCTCGCTCCCCTCCTCTTTTTGCTTCGTGAATAGCTCAGGCTAATGATTACGCAAACCGTCCCGGCGGGTTCAACGGACCCGCCTCCGGGGGGGCCGCCCAGGGGGGCGGGGGGGAAATCATCCCCGGAATCATCTAAAGGGGTGATTGACCCAGTCGGGGGGTGAGAAAAAAATGGAACCATGCGAAAGCGTTCGCCGTCCGAACGTGTCTCCGGCGGTCTTCGGTCGCGCCCGGCGGGGACGTCCGGCGGCGAGGAGCCTTGGATATGGGCATAAAGAAGATCCTCATCATCGACTACGACCAGAACTCCCTGACGTCCCTGCAGGCGGTCTTCGCCGGGCAGGGCTATCAGGTCGTGACCGCGGCCGACGGACAGACGGGCTGGGACAAATACAACAAGGAATCCCCCGACCTCGTGCTCATGGAGGCCATGCTGCCCAAGGTCCACGGCTTCGAGCTGTGCCAGAGGATCACCTCCGAGCGGAACACCCAGACGACCGTTTTCATCATGACCGGCGTTTACAAGGACCGCGTCTACAGGACCGAGGCCCTGCGGACCTACGGGGCCTCGGAATACTTCGAGAAGCCCCTCAAGATGGCCGAGCTCCTGGCCTCG
>JAXDAV010000080.1:0-13947 GCA_034679465.1 Candidatus Aminicenantota bacterium
TGAGGAAGAACGTCTCCGGCTACCTTCGCGGCCGGCAACGCCAACCCCATATCGTGAGGAACTACTTCAAACACGAGAGCGTCCGATATGCCTCTTGAATGCAATCATTTTATCGCTCCCCGTAATAAAAATGAAGGGACCGGGTCTTCGCAATGCCGGAGGGGATACGAGTCTCAGGTCTGTTATCGCCTCGAACAGGCTTGCGAAGACCCGGTCCCTTCTTTTTTGGTCCCTTCTTTTTTAAGAATTAAGGTTTGACCCCGTCTATCAGGGCCGAAATTAAGGGAAAGCGCGCCTGGAGGGACTCGAACCCCCGACCCGCTGCTTAGAAGGCAGCTGCTCTGTCCACCTGAGCTACAGGCGCGTCGAGGCGGGCGGAAGATCGGGGAGAGCGGATTTGAACCGCCGACCTCCTGCTCCCAAGGCAGGCGCGCTAGCCGGGCTGCGCCACTCCCCGTTCGTTCGGCCGTAGAATCTTAGCACAAGACGGGGTCAAACCTTAATTCTTAAAAAAGAAGGGACCGGGTCTTCGCAATGCCGGAGGGGATACGAGTCTCAGGTCTGTTATCGCCTCGAACAGGCTTGCGAAGACCCGGTCCCTTCTTCCGTCTTATTTTCGGCCCAGGGCTTTGTCGATGGCCGGCTTTTCGACCCGGACGACGATGGGACGGCCGTGGGGGCAGAGCGCCGGCTGGGAGGTCCTGAAGAGCTCCGCGACGAGGTAGCCCATCTTCTCCCGCGTCAGGGGCTCGCCTGCCTTGACGGCCGACTTGCAGGCCATGGTCGCCAGCATCCGCTCGCGCCGGTCCTCGGGCCTCGTCCCTCCCGCCTCAGCCAACAGGCCGAGAAGGACCTCGCCGGCCTCTTCGGCCTTGAAGAGGTCGGGGTATTCCTTGAGGGCGTAGGAGCGCCCGCCCATCGCTTCCACCCGGAAGCCCAGATCTTCGAGCGTCGCGGCGTTCTCGTCGAGGCTGACCGCGGCCGAAGGCGGAAGCTCGAGAAGAAGAGGGATGAGGAGCGTCTTCCGCGGCCACAGCTTCAGTCGGTCGATCTCCCGGTATTTCTCGAAGAGCACGCGCTCGTGGGCGTTGTGCTGGTCGATGACGAGAAGGCCGTCCTCGGCGGCGGCGACGATGTACATGTTGTCGTATTGGCCCAGGACCGTGCGGCCGGAGGGCCCGGCAGACGGCCCTGAAACCGGGGACACGTACCGGCGTGACCTATCCCCCTTCGTGTTTCCCGTCGTAGCACAAACGTCAGCCCCGACCGTGTCCCCTCCCCCGTCCCCAGCCGCTCCGCCCTCCTCACCCTCGCCCCCGCCGCCCGGTTCCGCCGCAACAGGGCCGGGCGCGATGGCCGCCGCCGACCCCGACCCGAACGTGAGCCCGGGGGCCGGGAAGCCCGCTCCACCCTCGGCGATCCGCGAAACTGTCTCCCCGGCGCCTCCGATCGGAACGACCTCCTTGATGACGTGTCCGCGGGCCGCCCCTTCCCCGACCGCCCGGAGAACGAGCCGGAAGACGAGCTGGGTGTCCTTGAACCGGACTTCGGACTTGGCCGGGTGGACGTTGACATCGACATCGGCGTAAGGGATCCGCAGGAAGAGGAAGGCCTCCGGCGACCGGCCCCGCTCGAGGATGCCCGCGTAGGCCTGGGCCAGCGCCGCCGTCAGGATCCTGTCCTTGACGGGTCGCCCGTTGACGAAGAAGTGCTGGACCGACCTGTCGGCCCGCCCCGCGAGCGGGAGGGACGCCAGGCCCTCGAGCCGGGCCCCCCCGTCCTCGGCGACGACATCCATGAGCCCGTCGACCATCTTCCGGCCGAAGATCTGGAAGACCCGCTCCCGGAGGGTCTTGACGGGCGGCCAGGCGAACGTCTCGCGGCCCCCGTGGACGAGCGTGAAGCGGACCCCGGGCGAGGCCAGGGCCGCCTGGGTCATGTATTTGGCCACGGGCCCGAGCTCGGACTGGCCCGAGCGGAGGAACTTCCGCCGCGCCGGCAGGTTGAAGAAAAGGTCGCGGACCTCGACCGTCGTGCCCTGCGGGAAGGCGATGTCGGTGACGGCGGTGAGCCGCTCCCCTTCCCTCTCGATCATGGTGCCGCGGTCGCCCGCGCCGTCGAACGTTCGGAGCGTCAGCCGAGAGACGGCGGCGATCGAGGCCAGGGCCTCGCCCCGGAAGCCGAGCGTCGCGATCCGCTCCAGGTCCTCCTCCCGGGCGATCTTGCTCGTCGAGTGCCGGCGGAAGCACAGGGCCGCGTCCTCCCGGTCCATGCCCGAGCCGTCGTCCTGGACCTTGATCAGGCTCTTGCCGCCGTCGACGAGCTCGACGCGGATCTCCGACGCCCCGGCGTCGAGCGCGTTCTCGACCAGCTCCTTGACGACGGACACCGGCCTCTCGATGACCTCGCCCGCGGCGATCTTCTGGGCCACGTCCTCCGGCAGGAGATGGATCTTTTTCATGTGACGATCTCGCCTTCAGTCCGGCGCGGCAGGACCCGCCGGATCGCGACCCGGACACGCTCTCCCTCCGGCGCCGCCGAGGAGGGCGCGAGCACCCGGATGGCGTTTCCCGTCAGGACCTCAGCGCTCCCGTCCGACACGGCGATGACCACGGCCTCGAGCTCCCGCCCGATGAAGCGCCGCCTGAAGCGATAGTCCTTCATGGCCGCGGCGCGCCGCAGGGCCTTGGCCCGCTCCGTGACGACGGCCGACGCGGGTCGCGGCCGCGCCGCCGCCGGCGTCCCCGGCCGGGGCGAGTAGGAGAAGACGTGGGCGTAGGTCAGCGGCGACCGCTCGACGAGGCCCCTCAGCTCCCCGAAATCGGACTCGGTTTCCCCCGGAAAGCCGACCATGAGATCGGCCCCGAGCGCCGCTTCGGGGGCGAGGCGGCCCAGCCCTTCCAGGAGGCTCTCATATGATCCCGGCTCGACCGGCCGGCCCATCAGGGCAAGCACGCGCCGCGAGGCGTGCTGGAGCGAGAGGTGGATGTGGGGACAGATCCGCCCGCCCCCCGCGATCCGCGCCGCGAGCCCGGCGTCCGTCCGGCGCGGGTCGAGCGAGCTCAGCCGGAGGCGCGCGCCGCCCGCCTCCCCCGCACCGCCCGCCGCGTCAACCAGCCCGTCGAGAAGGCCCGCGAGCGAGCCCCGCGGCTCGAGGTCGTCGCCGTAGGAGGAAATGTGGATCCCGGCCAGGACGATCTCCCGGAAGCCGCGTCCGGCCAGGTCCCGAACCGAGGCCGCGACCGCCTCCGGACCGACGCTCCGGCCGCGGCCCCGGACGCTCGGAATGACGCAATAGGCGCAATGGCCGTCGCAGCCGTCCTGGATCTTCAGATAGGCCCGGGCCCGGAGAGCGCGCCCCCCCTCCCGCCCGGCCTCCGGCGCGACGACGGCCCCGCGCCCCGCGTCGAGCGCCATCGTCATCATCGCGGCGGCCAGCCCCGGCTTGGCGCTCTGCGGCAGGACCGAGACGACGCCCGGCAGGGCCGCGATCTCGCCCGGCGCCCGCTCGGCGTAGCACCCGGTGACGACGATCCGCGAACCGGGGTTCTCCCGGTTGACCGCGCGGATGAACTTGCGGACGTCCCGCTCGGCCCGTCCGGTCAGGGTGCAGGAGTTGACCACGACGACGTCGCTCCGCGCCCAATCCTCATCGAGTCGCACCCCCCGCTCGCCGAAGGCCTCGGCCCAGGCGAAGGCCTCGGCCTGGTTGGCGCGACAGCCAAAGTTCCGGACGGCAAACGACAGCATCGCCGGAATCTAGATCTTTTCTTTGAGCTTGGCGGAGGCCGTTTCGACCTTGTCGGCCATCTTGGCCCGGAAGGCGGCGAGCTTGCCCCGCAGGCCCTCGTCCCCGAGGGCCAGGATCTCGACCGCGAGGATGGCCGCGTTGGCGCCGCCGTGCCTGCCGAGGGCCATCGTGGCCACGGGAATGCCCTTGGGCATCTGGACGGTCGAGAACAGGGCGTCCATGCCGGCCAGGGCCTCGCTCTCGACGGGGACCCCGATGACCGGCTTGACCGTGTGGGCGGCGACGACCCCGGCCAGGTGGGCGGCCTTCCCGGCCACGGCGATGAAGATCTCCGCCCCCGCTTCCTCGGCCGACTTCACCAGCCGGAGCGTGCGTCCGGGCGAGCGGTGGGCCGAGGTCACCTCGAGGCCGAAGGGCACGCCGAATTCTTTGAGGACGCCGAGCGCCTCCTCGATGGTCCCGAAGTCCGACTCGCTCCCGAGAAAGACCATGACCTTCATGTCCGCTCCTCCTTGACCGCGCCGATGTCCCGCCGGTAGTACATGGCCTCGAAATAGATCTTGCCGCAGGCCTCGTAGATCCGGCCCATGGCCTCGGCCAGGGTATCGGCCGAGGCGCACACACCGAGGACCCGGCCGCCGGTCGTCACGGTGCGCCCGTTCTCGAACGCGGTCCCGGCGTGAAAAACGTTCACCCCGGCGACCCGCGCGGCCTCGTCCAGGCCGCTGACGATCTTGCCCTTTTCGTAGTGGACCGGGTAGCCGCCCGAGGCCACGACGACACAGCCCGAGGGCCTGGCCGACCACCGGACCTCGGTCCGCAGGACGTCCTCATCGACGGTCGCCTCCAGGAGATCGACGAGGTCGCTCTCGAAGCGGATCATCTGGGGCTGGGTCTCCGGATCGCCGAAGCGGCCGTTGAACTCGAGGACCTTCGGCCCCTCCGCGGTGATCATGAGCCCGGCGTAGAGGACCCCCTTGAACTTCCGCCCCTCTTCGAGAAGCCGGGTGACGGCCGGCATGATCACGCCCGACATGACCTCGTTGAAGAGCTTCTCGGTCATGAGCGGCGACGGGGAGACGGCGCCCATGCCGCCCGTGTTCGGCCCCTTGTCGCCGTCGTAGGCCGCCTTGTGGTCCATGGCCGAGACGAGCGGCTGGACCCTCAATCCGTCGGTGACGACGATGAACGACACCTCGCGGCCGCGGAGGAACTCCTCGATGACGATCCGGCGGCCGGCCGCCCCGAACCTCTTCTCGACCAGCATCTCGCCGGCCGTCTCCTCGGCCTTTTTCGGCGTCGAGCAGACGACGACCCCCTTGCCGGCGGCCAGGCCGTCGGCCTTGACGACGACGGGGAAGCCGAACTCGCCCGAGGCCAGGATCTTGCGGGCCGCGTCGTAGTCGTCCGTGACCCGGAACCGCCCGGTCGGGATGCGATGCCGGGCCATGAACTCCTTGGCGAAGACCTTGCTGGCCTCGATCTCGGCGGCCTTCTTCGAGGGGCCGAAGACCCGCAGGCCCCGACGCTCGAATTCGTCGACGAGGCCCATCGTCAGGGGGATCTCGGGGCCGACGACGGTCAGGCCGATCGATTCCCGGGTCGCGAAGTCGGCCAGGCCGGCGATGTCCGTGTCCGCCAGCGGGACGTTCTCGGCGACGAGCCGCGTCCCGCCGTTGCCCGGCGCGCAGTAGACCTTCTCGACCCGCGGGCTCTGGGCGATTCTCCAAGCCAGGGCGTGCTCGCGCCCGCCGGAGCCGACGACGAGGACCTTCATGGTCATGCCCCGGCGGCCCGCCGGAGGTTCTCGACGAACTGGGCCGCGTAGCCGGGATCGGGGATGACGCTCGAGAGGATCCGGGCCGCGAGCGGCAGGGCCTCGGCCGGGGGAAGGGTGAAGCCCATGGCCAGGAAGCCCTTCCGGTAGCGGGCGACCTCCTCGCCGGCCGCCCGGCCCCGGACGATGATGTCGCTCATGAGCCCGGCCAGGGTGTCGAAGTCCTTCTCGACCATGCCGAACCGGGTCATCTCCTGGACGCCCAGCCGGATGCCGCTCGATTCGAGGAAGGTGGCGTCGTCGGGCAGGGCCTGGTAGTTGGTCAGGACGTTGTTCGTCTCGAGGCGCCGGGCGATCTCCATGCCCGGGCCGAACGGCTTGACCCGGATGATGACCTGGTGCGTCTCCGTGTAGCCGTCGGCCGGATCGCCCTCGACGGGGATGCCGTGGGAGTGGAGGGCCTTGGCCAGGGCCTTGGCGTTCCTCCGGACCTGGTCCTGGAAGGGCCCCTTGAAGGCGTTCATCTCGTAGGCGGCCATGAGCAGGCCCAAAAGCGTCCCGAGGTGGTGGTTGCTCGTCGAGCCGGGGAAGGCCCGGCCCTTGATCTCGAGCCAGAGCGGCCGGAGGGGCGAGCCCTTGGGGAAGTTGCCGGCGACGACGCCGCGCTGGGTCCCGAAGAAGGTCTTGTGGGTGCTCCCGGTGACGAGGTCCGCGCCCTCCTCGAAGGGGGCCTGGAAGGCGCCGTAGAGGCCGAGGACGTGGGCCATGTCGAACATCAGGACCGGCCGCGCGGGCCAGCCGCGGACGATGTCGGCCACGAACCGGACCGGCTCGCGGTAGAGGAACATGCTCTTGCCGAAGATGATGAGCTCGGGCCGGTGCGACTCCAGGATGGCCACCAGCCGCTCGAGGTCGGGCTTGTAGGGGTTGTCCTTGCGGACCGGGAAGCTGACCACCTGCTCCTTGCCGGTCGCCGGGTCCTCCTCGACGTAGTTGAAGAGCGCGCCCATGGGCTGGGCGCTGAGGTGGCCGCCGTAGATGAGATCGTTGTTGAGGACCAGGCGGATCCGCCGCGAGATCTGTCCTTCGGCCCGGCCGCGGTTGAGGAGCTTGACCAGGCCCTTGAAGACGACCTCGTTGGCCATCTGGCCGCTGATCGGCCGGAGCTCGATGTCGGTACAGCCGAAGTAGGCCGCCAGCTCTCTCTGGCACTCGACCTCAACGTCGCGGATGAAGTCGGTGCCCTGGTAGAAATAAACCTCCTCGCCCTTCATCGACCGGTGCTCGGCGTAGCGGCCGGACGGGTCGGCGATCTCGCACATCTTGACGAGGAGCGACGGGGTCGCCTCCGAAGGGATGAGGTTGAAGCAGTCTCTCTGGCGCCAGGCGCTGTTCCGCTCGGTCCGGGCGGCCAGGTCCCTGGCTTTCTCGGCGAATGGGAGCATGGGGTCCTTCCTTTGGCTTATGGGTTTATCGGCTCACTTGAAGTTCTCGGCCTCGAGGTCGCGGATCTTCCGGACGCGCCGCTCGTGCCGGCCGCCCTCGAACGGCGTCTCGAGCCAGATCCGGACGATGCGGAGGGCGATCTCGAGGGTGTGGGTCCGGCCGCCCAGGGTCAAGCAATTCGAGTCGTTGTGGGCCCGGCTCACCTCGGCGGCGTACTCGCAGGAGCACGGCGCGGCCCGCAGGCCTTTGAACTTGTTGGCCGCGATGGCCATGCCGAGGCCGGTCCCGCAGACGAGGACGGCCCGATCGCAGTCGCCGGCGACGACGGCCCGGGAGGCCCGGGCGGCATAATCGACGTAGTCCACGGACTCCCCGGGGCCGCAGCCGAAGTCCTCGAACGGGAAGCTGTTGGCCTCGAGGTACCGGGCGATGCCCGCCTTCAGGTCGTAGCCGGCGTGGTCGGATGCGAGCGCGATCTTCATGCGGGTCTCCTTTCCCTCCCCCCGGCCGGACGGCGCCGGGGCGGCCGGCGCGGCCTCGGCAAAGCCTCGGCCCTATTTCATGTCGAGGAGCCTGGCCGCCTCGGGCAGGACCTCGATCGCCTTGCGGACGACGGGATCGGTCGTCCGGGAGGCCTTGATCCCGGCCTCGACGCCCCAGACGGCCCCCGCGATCTCCCGCTCGATCTCGCGGCGGATCTCCGCCTCGGCGTCCTTGAAGGCGGCCTCCTCGTAGGCGAACGGACGCGTCGCCAGGTACTTGCGGAAATCGGCGACGACGGCGTCGTTGACGACGAACGTCTCGCCGATCTGGATCTTTCCGGCCGCGGCCGCGCCGGCCGGCCGGGGCTCGCCCGGAAAGACGAGCTTCCTGCCGAGGTCGGTCTGGTGCTGGACGAGCCGCCGGGCGTAGGAGAAGAACGCGCCGCTCATGCGCAGGCGCCCGGTGAGGACCTTGAGCAGGGAATCGACGGCGTAGTCGGGGGTGATGCCGCCCTGCCCCAGGACCTTGCGGCCGTGCTCGGTGTAGCGGACCTCCCGCTTCTCCTCGGGGGCGCGCTTGCTGGTCAGATAGTCGTCGAGATGGCTGTAGTCGCGCTGGATGGACCGGCCGCTCGGCGTGAGGTACCGGGCCACGGTCAGGGCCACGGCCATGTCCGGGGCCAGCGGAAAGACCGTCTGGACGAGGCCCTTGCCCCAAGAGTCCTCGCCGACGACGAGGCCCCGGTCGTGGTCCATGACCGCTCCGCTGACGATCTCCGAGGCGCTGGCCGTGCCCTGATCGATGAGGATGACGAGCGGCAGGGTCTCGTACTGGTTGTCCCGGTAGGCGGCGAACTTCTGGTCATAGCGCGAATTGCGGCCGTCCATGGTGACGATGAGCGAGCCGCGGGGCAGGAACAGGTCGGAGACCTCGACCGAAGCGGCCAGGGCCCCGCCCGTGTTCAGGCGCAGGTCCAGGAGGAGGCTCTTCATCCCCTGGGCCTTGAGCTTCTCCAGCCGGTCCTCGAGCTCCCGGGGCGTCTCCTCGCCGAAGTTGCGGATGTAGATGTAGCCGATGCCGTCGTCGAGGAGGAAGGCGTAGGGGACGCTCAGGAGCGGGATCTCCTCGCGGGCGATGGTCAGGTCGAACGGCTTCTCGCCCTCGCGGACGAAGGTGACGGTGACCTTCGTTCCCTTCTCGCCGCGGAGCTTCTGCATGGCGTCGTAGCTCGAGATGGGGACGGTGGATTCGCCGTCGATGCGGGAGATGACGTCGCCGGGCTGGATGCCCAGGCGGTAGGAAGGGCCGCCTTCGATCGGGGCGATGACGACGATGTTGTCGCCCTGCTTCTGGATCTGCAGTCCGACGCCGTAGTAGGAGCCCGTGTAGTCCTCGCGCATGCGGGAGAAGCTCGAGGGGTCCAGGAAATAGGAGTGGGGGTCGAGCGTGTCGAGCGTCCCCTTGATCGAAGCCACGGCTAGGGCCTCCTCCTCGAGAGGCTTGAAGTAGCCCGTGTCTAGGACGCCGGCGATCGCCCGGGCCTTGGTCAGGGCGGCCGACCACAGGTCCTCGTCGCGGGACGGGATTGGGAAGACGACCAGGACGGCCAGGATCAGGGGGAGAACGGTCTTTTTCATAGACTCCACGTCCCGTTAATTTTACCATCCGTCGCCCCAGCTGTAAAGCCAATGGGGTCGGACCTCAGCAATAAGAACAAATTCAATAAGATAGCCTCTTATTCTGGGCTTAAAAAGCCTTACAGCCCATGTTTTTGGCCTCAAAAACGAAAAGTCGAGATTTTGGTTTTTCATTTTCAGGCCCAAAAACAGCTGTTATAAGCCGATTCGAGCCCATTTTTCGGGCTTATCATATTGATAATATTTTAAAAGCTGAGGTCCGACCCCATTGGCTTTGGCTGCCTGTCCGGGGCGTGCTATAATACGCCGCGAGACACCATGTTCGGCAGCATCGGACCCGCGGAGCTCATCCTTATTTTCGTCATCGCCCTGCTCGTCTTCGGCCCCAAGAAACTCCCGGAGATCGGCCGCTCCGTCGGCAAGGCCCTCCGGGAGCTCAAGAGGACCTCCGAGGAGATCAAAGGCCGCATCGAGGAGGAGATCGAGGCCTCGGAGATCAAGGACATCCGCAAGGACATCCGGGCCGGCGTGGACGGCATCAAGTCCGAAGTCAAGAGCTTTACGGACGACCTCACCAAGGACACGGAGACACATGGGACCGGGGAAGGGCCGAAAGTCACCTGACGAGATGACCTTCCTCGAGCATCTGGAGGATCTCCGGAAGCGGCTCTTCTACTCGGCCCTCGTCCTGATCGGCGGGTTCTTCCCCTGCTGGGCGTTCCGGGAGACCTTCTTCAAGATCCTGGCCCGGCCGGTCATGCAGTATTTCCCGGAGGGCACGAAATTCTCCTACCTGACGCTGACCGCGCCGTTCATGATGTACCTGAAGATCTCGTTCCTGGCCTCGCTGTTCTTTTCGGCCCCCTTCATCTTCCTGCAGATCTGGTACTTCGTCGCCCCGGGGCTCTACCAGAAGGAGAAGAAGTACGTCATCCCCTTCGTGCTCATGACGACCTTCTTCTTCGCCCTGGGCGTGGCCTTCGGCTATTTCATCGTCTATCCCTTCGCCTGCCGCTTCTTCCTCTCCATCGGCAAGGATTTCCAGGCCGTCCTGACGCCCGACCAGTATCTCGGCTTCTCGGTCAAGGTCCTCCTGGGCATCGCCCTCGTGTTCGAATTGCCCACCCTGATCTTCTTCCTGGCCAAGATGGGCCTGGTCACGGCCAAGGGGATGATCCGGAACTTCAAGTACGCCGTGCTCGTGGTCTTCATCGTCGCCGCGGTGATCACGCCGACCCCGGACCCCCTGACCCAGAGCATCGTGGCCATCCCCATGCTCTTCCTCTACGGTCTCGGCATCCTGATCGCCCTGGTCGTCGCCCGGGGCCGGGACAAGGCCGCCCGGCGGCTGGAGTCGGAGCGGGCGGGATAGCGGGGAACGCCGCCCATGGACGCGCCGCGGCTCATCGGACTGACCGGGACCAACGGGGCCGGGAAGGGCGAGGCCGCCGCGTATTTCGCGGCCAAAGGATACGCCCGCTTCTCGCTCTCGGACGTCATCCGGGACGAGCTCCGGGAGCGGGGCGAGCCCGAGAGCCGGGACAACCTCATCCGGACGGGCAACGAGCTCAGGGCCCGCTTCGGCGCCGACGTGCTGGCCCGGCGGACGATGGCCAGGATCGGCCGCGGGGAGCGGGCGGTCATCGACAGCATCCGCAACACGCGGGAGATCGACTATCTGCGGCGGCAGGAGGGGTTCGTCCTGCTGGCCGTCGACGCGCCGGTCGGGCTGAGGTTCGAGCGGGTGGCGGCGCGCGGCCGGGACGAATCGGCGGCCGACCTCGAGGCCTTCGAGCGGAAAGAGGGCCTGGAGCGGCGGGGCGGGGCGGCGGGCCAGCAGATCGACGCCTGCCTGGCCGCGGCGGACCGTCTCATCGTCAACGACGGGACCATCGCGGAGCTCCACCGCAAGCTCGAGGAGGTCGCATGACGCCGCCGAGGACGCCGAAGGACCTGTATTACCTGGGCATCGCCAAGGAGGTCTCGAACCGCAGCACCTGCTTCCGGCGGGCGATCGGGGCCATCATCGTCCGGGACGACCAGATCATCTCGACGGGCTACGTCGGCTCGCCGAGGAAGACCAAGGACAGCCTCGAGCACGGCTTCTGCCTGCGGGACCGGCTGGGCATCCCCCACGGGCAGAGGTACGAGCTCTGCCGGAGCGTCCACGCCGAGCAGAACGCCATCATCAACGCGGCCCGGGCCGGGGTCAGCCTCCTCGGCGGGGACATGTACATCTACGGCAGCGCGCCGGGGTCGGCCGAGCCGATCAGCGCCTTCCCCTGCTACATCTGCAAGAAGATGCTGGTCAACTGCGGACTGGATCGGGTCGTGTGTTCGACCGCGGGCGGCGGGGTCACGGTCTTCCGCGTCGAGGACTGGATCCGGGACTGGCAGGAGCGCGACATCCTCGACGACGAGAAGCAGTACGGGAAGGACTGATGAAAGGACCGATGAGAAGGGACGGGCGCTTGACCGGGTTCAGGGCGGGCGCGGCCGTCGCGGCGATCCTGCTGGGCGTCGCGGCGATCACGCCGGGCGACGCGACGGTTGCGGGCGGGGGGCAGGAGCCGCGGGCGGCGGGCGGCGGCGAGGCGAAGGAGGGCCTGCTCAAGCTCCTGGGGATCGAGCCTTCGGCCGAATCGATCGACTATGTCCAGACGAAGACGCAGTTCCAGCTCCACACGCTCCTGACCGAGCAGCGCCATCAGAAGACCTGGTACCTCGGCGAGCGGGTCCGGGAGGACACCCTGGCCGGACTGCGCATGCTCGCGTCAGTGGACGAGGACATCCTGGCGAAGATGATGGAGCTCGCGGCGGCGCCGGAGGCGGTCGAGCAGGCGGCGCGGGCGGTCGAGGAGGCCATCCTCGGCGGCCGGAAGGTCTATGTGTACGGGTGCGGGGCCACGGGGCGGCTGGCCAAGCAGATGGAGAGCGCTTTCTGGCGCCCGTTCTGGCGCCGGGTCAAGGCCGACCGGACCATCTGGAAGAAGGTGGCGGCGCGTCTGCCGGCGGGGGCGGCCATCGAGGAGAGCCTCGTCGGCGAGATGACGGGCGCGGACCGGGCCCTCATCAGCTCGCTCGAGGGCTTCGAGGATCTCCAGCTCATTGGGCGGCTCCAGCTCCGCGACCGGGGCGTCCGGAAGGGCGACGTCGTCATCTGCGTCACCGAGGGCGGCGAGACGTCGTCGGTGATCGGGACCGTGCTGGGAGCGCTCGACGCCTGGAAGGGCGAGCCGGGATACGATCCGGCGGAGAGCCGGAAGAGCCTCTACTTCGTCTACAACAATCCGGACGACCGGCTGATGCCGTTCGACCGGAGCCGGAGCGTCCTGACCGAGCCCGGCATCACCAAGATCAACCTGACGACGGGCCCCCAGTCGATCACCGGCTCGACCAGGATGCAGGCGACGACCATCGAGACCTACGTCGTCGCGGCGATCGTCGAGACGGCGGTCGAGCGCGTCCTCGGCCCGGCCCTGGGCGAGCGGGACATGGCCCGGCTGGGTTTCGGCGGCGGCGAACGCGGCGGCGGGACGGGAGTGGCGGCGAAGCTCCGCGAGTTCGAGAGCGTCCTGGGCGGGGTCCGGGCGTCGCTCACGGAGTTGGCGGCCCTGACGGACGTCGAGGCCGGGGCCTACGCGGCCGGCCGCTTCTCGACCTATTACGCCGAGAAGGGCCTGATCACCGTCTTCATCGACAGCACGGAGCGGAGCCCGACCTTCCGGCTCTTCCCCCTGGACACGGTCAAGGAGCCGGGGAGGAAATGCTGGATCCAGGTCTGGACGAGCGCGGCGACGCCGGGGGAGGCCTGGCGCGCGTTCCTGGGCCGGCCGTTCCGGGGGCTGGCGGCGGAGATGTACCGCGGGCCGTTCGAGACCCAGGTCGAGGACCCGTATCTGCGCCGGGCGGCCCTCGAGAGCCTGAAGAGGGCCGGCGACGAGCAGGCGGACCTCTACGATTTTTCCCTGTCGAAGGCGAACACGGCGGGGCGGGGCCCGAAGAAGGGCGACCTGTGCGTGCTCGTCGCCCTGACGCCGGAAGAAAGCCTGTTCGCGGCGGAGGGCACGTCGTTCGCGAGGGTCCTGCGGCTGGCCGCGGAGGGGGGCGCCGACGCCGGGGTGATCGTCGTCACCGACCGCCCGTCGAAGGAGTTCCCGGGGATCGTCGAGCGCGTCCGGAGGCGCTGGGCGGGCGCGGCCGGGCGGCTCGTGGTCGTGCCGGTGTCGGTGCCGGCGAAGGCTACGGGCGACGCGTTCGGTATCCGGCAGCAGATGGCGGCCAAGATGCTGCTCAACGCCCATTCCACGGCGGTGATGGCCAAGCTGGGCAAGGTCATCGGGAACACGATGACCAACGTCAGCCCGAGCAACCTCAAGCTCATCGGCCGGGCCACGTACCTCATCCAGTCGCACGTCAACGATGCCCTGGGCACGCCCGATTGGGTTCGGGTGTACGGCGCGCGCGAACCGGTCTCCTACGGGGAGGCCAACGCCGTCCTTTACGACGCCATCGAGTACCTCAGGGACCGGCAGGCGGAGGCGGGGCAGACGGCCGAGGTCGCCTTCTCCATCATCCGCATCCTCGAGTCGCTGAAGCAGAAGCGCCCGCTCGGCCGCGCCGAGACTCTGGAGCTGGTGAAATCCCCCGGCCTCTCGGCCTATCTGCAAGACGGGGTCAAACCTTAATTCTTGGGCAAAAAAGAAGGGACCGGGTCTTCGCAAGGCTAGCCCAAGTTCGTCAACCCTCCCGTTTTTTTAGCTTTTTTTAAGCACTTGAAGTCGTTGAGCTGACGGATTTCCAGGGATATTTGAGCGCCGCCGACCGATCGCGGTTGGCAGAGAGCGATGTAG
>JAXDAV010000081.1:0-101604 GCA_034679465.1 Candidatus Aminicenantota bacterium
GGCGTCCCGATCGACAGCCCCGTCTTCGTCAGTTTCGTTTGAGAACCGATCGCCTTCGCGATTCCGAAATCCGTCAGGACCGCCGTCCCATCCTGCCTGAACATGATGTTCTCCGGCTTGATGTCCCTGTGAATAAAACCCCTGCTATGGGCGTAGGACAGCGCGCCGGCCATCTGTTTGAGAACGGGCACGGCCTGTTCAGGACGCAGAGGCTCTTGTCCGATTCTCTGCCTGAGATTCACGTCCAGGCGTTCCATAACGATATATTGATATTGACCCGCCTGGCCCACATCGTGGATGGGGATGATGTTGGCATGGTGCAGGACGGCGGCCGTCCTCGCCTCCTTAATGAAGCGGGCGGTGAATTGCTTGTCCAACAAAAGCAGTGGGGAAAGGACTTTGATGGCCACCTCGCGTTCCAGCCTGTCTTGGATCGCCAGGTAGACCGTCGCCATGCCGCCGGAACCGATTTCTTCGATAATCCGGCAGCCCGGGATTTCAGGGAAATTGATCACCGATCTTCACTCCGGGACCCGAATCGTCAGCTGATTCTGGCCTGGGCTTGGGACGACTTCGGGGCGTCCGGGCTCATGAACCGGCCGTTCCGGTATTTCCAGATGGTCTTTGAGGAAGTTGCCGATACCGCCACCCCTTTGCGAAACGTCGTCCTTTCTTCAACGTCCACAAGCTCCTTGATCATGTCCCGATCGATGTCCTCAAACTCGACTCGGTGGGTGCAAAGGAGCTCGCCGTCGCCATCGATTTCGGCACCCACATGATCGAACCCGGCGTTCTTATAAACTGCCATCTCGGTCCCTCCGGCCAGCGTGTATAGCTTGCCGCTCGTATCGAAATGACCCTGCCCTCCCCTCATGGATTCGACCCATATTTCCGACCTGCCGTCGCCTTCGAGATCGACCGTTTGAAAACTCAGTTCATCGGCAGGACTACCAATCAATTGGGCGATCCTCCAATCATGGCCGGACGGCGCCCGGAAGAGAAAGAGCCGGGCGTATCCGTCGGCGTGAGACCAGCTGGCCATGTCCGATATCGAAACGATCGCTTCCCGGGCCCCCGCGATCGTATAAGAACCTTCTTTCCACTCGACCCGCATATCGGACAAGACGGGATTGGCGATGCCCCGTTCGCGCAGGAAACCGGCATAAGCTGCAGTTATCGTCTCTTTTCTCAAGCGCGTGGTCGGGCGTCGCCCCTGACCTGCTCCTCGGCTGATTAGGGAAAGCACGTTCAGCGCCAACACCAGGAATACCCATAGCCCGTGCTTCTCCACGCGCAGTTTACAGTTCCTCATGGGATCCTCCGGCAAGGTCAAAACGGCATGGTTTCCGTCATTCGACCCCGGCACACTTCTTGGGCTTCAGAACGACGACGATGAAGCCGAAGCGCCATAGGCGGTCACTTCTCCTTTTCATCAGTGTAGCCAAATTCTTAGAGAGACCTGAGTTGGTGTCAAGGGATTTGATGTGACATTTGCTGACAAGATGTGACAAGTCCACCGAGCTTTGGCCGCAAACGGCAAATCGGGCATCGCTGCCCAGCATTATCTTCTTGATGGGGCCGCTATAGAGAGCAGGTCCAAAAAGGGGCAGGAAAAGGCCTGGGCTTTGTGTTGCTGGAAGTCCAATTCCGCAATTCTCGAAGAGGCTTCAGTACGGTTGTTTCGAGTTCCTTCGTGTCGGCGTCCGGCGCAGTCTTCTTGGCGCCGGGAACTGACTCGGTTCGTTGACAAGTCCTCATCCCCGCTGATATCATCTTGTTCTTTCCGAGAAAGGCGCATCCGAGATGATCGAACGCTACACCCGCCCCGGGATGGGGGCGATCTGGACCGAAGAGAACAAGTACCGCAAATGGCTCGACGTCGAGCTGGCCGTCTGCGAGGCCTGGGCCCGCCTGGGCAAGATCCCGCGCGGCGACCTGCGGACGATCCGGGACCGGGCCGGCTTCTCGACCGAGCGCATCGACGCCATCGAGAGGGTCGTCAAGCACGACATCGTCGCCTTCCTGACGTCGGTCGCCGAGAAGGTCGGTCCCGCCTCGCGGCACATCCACCTCGGCCTGACCTCGTACGACGTCGTCGACACGGCCCTGTCGATGCTCATCAAGGAATCGCTCGAGAAGGTCCTGGCCGATCTGCGGGCCTTCCGGCGCCTGCTCAAGCGCCAGGCCCTCAAGCACCGCAAGACCGTGTGCATCGGCCGGACGCACGGCATCCACGCCGAGCCGGTGACCTTCGGCTTCAAGCTCTGCGTCTGGCACGAGGAGGCCGGCCGCCACATCGTCCGCCTGGAGAGCGCCCTGAAGACGATCTCCGTCGGCCGCATCTCCGGCTCGGTCGGCACGTTCATCCACCTCGACCCCCGCGTCGAGGTCATGGCCCTCAAGAAGCTCAAGCTCGAGCCGGCCAAGGTCTCGACCCAGGTCCTGCAGCGGGACCGCCACGCCGAGGTCCTCTCGGCCCTGGCCCAGCTGGCCGCCTCGCTCGAGAAGTTCGCCGTCGAGATCCGCCATCTCCAGCGGACCGAGGTCCTCGAGCTCGAGGAGCCCTTCACCAAAGGGCAGAAAGGCTCCTCGTCCATGCCCCACAAGAAGAACCCGGTCCGCTGCGAGCGCATATCGGGGCTGGCCCGCCTGGTCCGGGCCAACGCCGGCGCGGGCCTGGAGAACGTCGCCCTCTGGCACGAGCGCGACATCTCCCACTCCTCGGCCGAGCGGGTCATCTTCCCGGATTCGTTCATCCTGACGGACTACCTGCTGGCCGAGGCCGCCGACATCGTCGCCCACTGGGTCGTCCATCCGGACCGGATGCGGGCCAACATCGAGGCGACGAGAGGGCTCATCTTCTCGCAGAGCGTCCTGCTCGCGCTGACCCGGAAGGGCGTCCTCCGCGAGGACGCCTACCAGATCGTCCAGCGCAACAGCCTCAAGGCCTGGAAGGAGGGCCTCGACTTCCGGGCCCTGGTCCGGGCCGACCCGGACGTGGCCGGGGTCCTCGGGCCCAAGGACATCGACCATTGCTTCTCCCTGGACCCCTATCTCGACAAGATCGACTACATCTTTGAAAGGGTCTTCGGCCGATGAGAGTGCGGATCCTCGTCTCCTTCAAGGACAGCGTCCTCGACCCGCAGGGGCAGACGGTCAAGAACGCCCTGCACACCCTCGGCTACGACGCGGTCAGGGACGTCCGCCAGGGCAAAGTCTTCGAGCTCGAGCTCGAAGGCGCGACCCGGAAAGAGGCCGAAGCCCTGGTCCCCGAGATCGCCCGCCGCGTCCTGGCCAATCCCATCATCGAGAAATTCGACTGGGAAATCCTCAAGGGCCGATGAGCGCCGCGGCCATGACCTTCGGCGTCGTCCAATTCCCCGGCTCCAACTGCGACTTCGACGCCTATCACGCCCTGCGGCGGGTCATGAATCGGCCGACGGTCATGCTCTGGCACAAGGACCACGACCTCCGGGGCGTCGACTGCGTCGTCCTGCCCGGCGGGTTCGCCTACGGCGATTACCTGCGGGTCGGGGCCATCGCCCGCTTCTCCCCTCTCATGCAGGAGGTCCGGGCCTTCGCCCGCGCGGGCGGCCGGGTCCTGGGCATCTGCAACGGCTTCCAGGTCCTCCTCGAGCTCGGCCTCCTGCCGGGGGCCATGCTGCGGAACAAGGACCTCAAGTTCCTCTGCCAACACGTCCACATCCGGGTCGAGGACGCTCGGACCGACTTCACCCGGGCGGCGAAGAAGGGCCAGGTCCTGCGCATCCCGATCGCCCACTTCGACGGCAACTACTACGCCCCGCCCCGGGCGCTGCGGGACCTCGAGCGGAACGGCCAGGTCGTCTTCCGCTATTGCGACGCCGACGGGGCCGTGACCGCCGAGGCCAACGTCAACGGCTCCCTGGCCGCCATCGCCGGCATCCGGAACAGGGCGGGCAACGTCCTCGGCCTCATGCCCCACCCCGAGCGGGCCGCCGAGGCCGTCCTCGGGAGCGAAGACGGCCGGACGATCTTCGAGTCCCTCATCCTCAGCGTCGAACGGCGGCCGCGGACCCGCCGGACGGCCGAGGCCAAGGCCCGCCCATGATCGACCCCGCCATCCTCGACCGGCACAACCTCACCGGGGACGAGTACCGGCTCATCGTCGAGCTCATCGGCCGGGAGCCCAACCTGACCGAGCTCGGGATCTTCTCGGTCATGTGGTCCGAGCACTGCGGCTACAAGAGCTCGCGCGTCCATCTCAAGAAGCTCCCGACCGAAGGGGCGCGCGTCGTCCAGGGGCCGGGCGAGAACGCCGGCATCCTCGACATCGGCGACGGCCAGGTCGTCGTCTTCAAGATCGAATCCCACAACCATCCTTCGTACATCGAGCCCTACCAGGGCGCGGCCACGGGCGTCGGCGGCATCCTCCGCGACATCTTCACCATGGGCGCCCGGCCGATCGCGGTGCTGGACTCGCTCCGCTTCGGCCCTCCGGACGACCCCAAGAACCGCTCGATCATGGAGGGCGTCGTCTCCGGCATCTCGGGCTACGGCAACTCGATCGGCGTGCCCACGGTCGGCGGCGAGATCGCCTTCGATCCGTGCTACGAGCTCAACCCCCTCGTCAACGTCTTCTGCCTCGGCCTCGCCGACCGGGACAAGATCTTCTACGCCAAGGCCGAGGGGGCCGGCAACAAAGTCCTCTATGTCGGGGCCAAGACGGGACGCGACGGCATCCACGGGGCGACCATGGCCTCGGCCGCCTTCGGGGAGGACACGGAGCACAAGCGGCCCCACGTCCAGGTCGGCGACCCGTTCAAGGAGAAACTCCTGCTCGAAGCCTGCCTCGAGGTCATGGACCGGGGCCTCATCGTCGGCATCCAGGACATGGGCGCGGCCGGCCTGACCTGCTCGACGACCGAGATGGCGGCCAAGGGCGGCATGGGCATCGTCATCGACCTCGACCGGGTCCCTCAGCGGGAAGAGGGCATGACGCCCTACGAGATCCTGCTCTCGGAGTCCCAGGAGCGCATGCTCATCGTGGCCGCGCCGGAGAACGTCGGCCCGGTGCAGGACGTCTTCGCCAAATGGGACCTCGACGCCCCGGTCATCGGCGAGGTCGTCGAGGGCGGCCGGGCCCGCATCTCCTTCAAGGGCGAGGTCGTCGTCGATATCCCCGTCGACGCGGTGGTCAATCTCTGCCCCGCCTACGACCGGCCGATCGCCCCGCCCGTCCCGCCTCCCCCGGCGCCGCCGCTCGAGGCCCTGCCGCTCCCGGAGGACCTCGGCCGGGTCCTCCTGAGGCTCTTGGCCTCGCCGACCATCGCCGACAAGGAGTGGGTCTTCCGGCAGTACGACCACATGGTCCAGCTGAACACGGTCTTCCTGCCCGGCGCCGACGCGGCCCTGCTCCGGATCAAAGGCTCCCGCAAGGGCCTGGCCATGACCCTGGACGGCAATTCTCTCTACACCCGCCTCGATCCGAGGACGGGGGCCCGGATCGCCGTGGCCGAAGCGTGCCGGAACCTGGCCTGCGTGGGCGCCCGGCCGATCGGAGTCACCAACTGCCTGAACTTCGGCGATCCGGAGAAGCCCGAGGTCATGGGCCAGTTCGAGCAGGCGGTCACGGGCCTGGCCGAAGCGTGCCGGACGTTCGAGATCCCGGTCACCGGCGGCAACGTCAGCTTCTACAACGACACCGAGGGCCTGTCCATCCACCCGACGCCCGTCCTGGGGGTCGTGGGAATCGTCGAGGACGTCCGCAAGGCCGTCCGGCCCGGGTTCCGGGCCGCCGGCGACGCCGTCGTCCTCATCGGCGAGAGCCTCGGGGAGCTCGGCGGGACCGAGTATCTCAAGGTCGTCCACGGCCTCGAGGCGGGCGCGCCGCCCGGGATCGACCTCGAGCAGGAGAAGCGCAACCAGGAGCTGCTGCTCGAGGCGATCGAGGGGAGGCTCGTCCGGTCCGCCCACGACCTCTCCGAAGGCGGCCTGGCGGTGGCCCTGGCCGAGTGCGCGTTCCACGGCGGCGCGGGGACCGGCTGCGCGGTCCGTCTCGACGACGGGTTGCGCGCCGACGCGCTCCTCTTCGGCGAATCGCAGTCTCGTTTCGTCGTCACCTGCGGCCGGGCGGCCCTCGGCCGGCTGTTGGAGCTCGCCGCGGCCCGCGGCGTTCCGGCCTCGGTCATCGGCCGCACCGGCGGCCCCGACATCGCCGTCGCGCAGGGCGACCTCGAAATCCTGCGCGTCCCGGTCGAGCGGGCTTTCCGGGCCTGGAAGGACAGCCTGCCCGGGTTCTTCAATGTCCGGACATAGGGGGGATCATGGACGAGATCGTCTTCCGCAGCCCTCGCAAGAAGGGGCGCATCGCCGTCTTTCTGTCGGGCCGGGGCTCGAACTTCACGGCCATCCGCTCGGCCGTCGAGCGCGGCGCCGTCAACGCCGAGATCGCCCTCGTCCTGAGCAACAAGGCCGACGCGCCCGGCCTCCTCCGGGCCCGCGACGGGGGCCTCGAAACGCTCTTCCTCGACCCCAAGCTGTTCGCCTCGCGGGAAGACTATGACCGGGCCATCATCGGCGAAATCGAAGGCCGGCGCATCGACCTCATCTGCCTGGCCGGCTACATGAGGGTCCTGACGCCCGCGCTCTGCGACGCGCTCAGGCACCGCATCGTCAACATCCATCCGGCCCTCCTCCCCTCCTTCCCCGGGCTCCACGTTCAGCAGAAGGCCATCGACTGGGGCGTCCGCTTCTCCGGCTGCACCGTGCACTTCGTGGCCGCCGAGGTCGATATGGGCCCCATCATCCTCCAGGCCGCCGTGCCCGTCCTGCAGGACGACACGGCGGACTCGCTGGCGGCCCGCATCCTGGTCGAAGAGCACAGGATCTATCCCGAGGCCGTGGGTCTCTACTTCGCCGGCCGGCTCGAGGTCCGGGGCCGGCGCGTCTTCATCCTCGAACCGGGCGCCTGAGCGACCGGATCGCCTGTGAGCTCCGGCGGCCGCCGCGGAGTTACTTGAAGATCTTGGGCGGGGCCATCTTCGGCGGCCGGCCGAAGACCCGGGCGTAAACCTCCGGATAGGCGTCCTTTCCGCCGAGGAGCAGGCAGGACAGGGGCATGACCTTTCCGGCCAGCCGGCTCATCTCCCCGGCGATCCGCCGGATCTCCCATTGGGCCGTGGCGTCCTGGCGGAGTCGCGAGATGTGGTAGAGCTCCCGGACATTGACCTTGAGCAGGGCCCGGCGCCTGTGGGCGTTGGTCAGGACGTAATCGGCAGCCGGGCCGATCGCCCGTTCGAGCCGGGCGTGCGTCTCGTTCGTCCGCTCGACGACGGCCAGGAACTCCTTCTCGGCCCCGGCCTCGCGGACCGAGGGGGGAACGGTGACGCCCAGCCCGGGGTCGTAGCGCTGCCAGGTCAGAGTGGCCATGCGGTGCCTCTTGAGCTGGGCGAAGGCGGAGGCGGACAGGACGATGTCGAAGACGAGGTCGGCGTGCTCGAATTCGCGGGGCGGGAAATCATAGAACTCCATGCGCTCGAGGGCCCGGCGGACGATGTCCCTGCGGACCGCTGGCCGGGCGCCCGCGGCCCGGGCCAGGCACTCCCCGTACGGGCGCCGCGTGACCGTGTGGAGAAGCGCCGCGATGACGCGCGTGTCCCCGTCGGGGGGGGCGCCGGAGAGGGCCACGCTCCGGCCAAGCGGCGCGCGGTCCTCGGCGCTCCCCGTCATCAGCCCCTCGGCCGCCGCGGCCAAGTCCGGATAGGTCTCGGCGTCGAACGGGCTCGGATCGGTGAAGAGGATGATGGACGGCGCGGCCTCCTTGGCCAGCTCGAACAGCCGGGCGTTGAGGGCCCGGACCTCGGCCAGCCCTTTGGCGGCGAAGCGGCGGATGAGAAGCTCGAGGCTGCGGGCGTTGGCCGTCAGGCCGAGCTGGCCCTCGGTGGCCAGGCTGACGATGTAGCGGGCGTCTTCCTTGGCCCAGCCGTCGAGGACGGCGTGGTTCCCCGGCTCGGCCGCCGCCCCAGCGTGCTTGGCGAAGACGAGCGGCTTGAGGCGCGCGTAGAGCTTGTGATAGAGGGCGTTCTGGGCCCTGACCGCGCCGACGAAGAAGTCCTCCAGCCCCGCCTGCCGGACCTCCTCGGGGATGACGAAATCGTCGCCGAGCAGGATGTACCGCTGGGACTTCTCGGTGAAGGACATCAGCCGGAAGCGCTCGATCTCCTCGATGGCCAGCCGGCTGACGCCGATGATGTCGAAGTTGAAGACGGCGTGCTCGGCCACGGAGTGGTGGCCCATCTTGAAGATGATGGTCCGGTTGGACCGCCGGGCCCGGTCGACCTCGGCCCGGGCGGCGGCCCGGAGCTCGTCGACCGGGCGCGGGTCGCGCGAGATGCGGGCGTAGGAGGCGGCCAGCGTTTCGGGGGTCGCGTCCTCGCGGGGCGGCGAGCCCTTCCGCAGCTCCTCGAGGACCGCGCGGTCGATGTTGGTGCCGGCCAGTAGGATCCGCATGGCGCTCATCACCCTTTCATCACGCCCAGGGGGACGAGCCGGGCCACGACCCGGCCCAGCCCGACCTCGCCCGAGACGCGGACGACCTCGTCGACGTCCTTGTAGGCCTCGGCCGCCTCCTCGGCGACGCCTTTCCAGCTCGTGGACTTGAGCTCGATCCCCCTCCGGGCCAGGTCGTCGCGGATCTTTTCGCCCCGGAAGCGGCGCAGGGCCTCGTGGCGCGACAGGACCCGCCCGGCGCCGTGGGCGGTCGAGCCGAAGCTCAGGGCCTCCGCGTCCTTCGTCCCGACCAGGAGGAACGACGCCGTTCCCATGCTTCCCGGGATGAGGACCGGCTGGCCGACCGCCCGATAGGCCGCCGGGACCTCGGGGCGGCCCGGACCGAAGCTCCGCGTCGCGCCCTTGCGGTGGACGACGAGCCGCCTCGAGACGCCGCCCAGGTCGTGCTCCTCGACCTTGGCCACGTTGTGGCAGACGTCGTAGATCTGGTCCAGGCCTTCGGCCCCGCCGAGGACGCGGGCGAAGACGTCGCGGACCCCGTGGGCGATCATCTGGCGGTTGGCGAAGGCGTAGTTGACGGCCGCGGCCATGGCCCGATAGTAGCGCCGGCCCTCGGCCGACCCGAACGGGGCGTGGACGAGCTCGCGGTCCGGAAGGCCCGCGACGCCGAACGCGTTCTCCATCGTCTCGATGAAATCGGTGGCGACCTGGTGTCCGAGCCCGCGGCTGCCGCAGTGGATCATGACCAGCACCTGGCCCGGCCCGGTGAGCCCGAAGGCCCGGGCCGCGGGCTGGTCGCGGATCTCCTGGACTTTCTGGATCTCCAGGAAATGGTTCCCGGCCCCGAGCGTGCCGAGCTGGGGGAGGCCCCGCTCCAGGGCCCGTTCGGAGACGTCCTCGGCCGAGGCGTCCCTCATCCGTCCGCCCTCCTCGGTCCGCTCCAGGTCTTCGCCCCGGCCGTAGCCCTGCTCGACCGCCCACTCGGCGCCGCGGGTCAGGACGTCGCGGAGCACCGCCCGGCTGAGCTTCGTCACGCCCCCCTTCCCCACCCCGGCCGGGACCTCTTCGAAGATCGCGGCCAGCAGCTCCTTGCGCTTGCGGGCGAGGTCCGTCTCCGTGTAGTCCGTCCGGAGGAGGCGCACGCCGCAGTTGATGTCGTAGCCGACGCCGCCCGGCGAGATGATCCCGTCGTCGAGGTCGAAGGCCGCGACGCCGCCGATCGGGAAGCCGTAGCCCTGGTGGGCGTCGGGCATGACGTAGGACCGGCGCGCGATGCCGGGCAGGCAGGCGACGTTGCGGGCCTGGACGAGCGTCTGGTCCCGGCGGATGTCCTCGAGGAGGCGGGCCGACGCGTAGACGCGGGCCGGGACTCTCATCTCCCCTTCGGCCGGGATCTCCCAGGTGTTATCGTCGATCTTCAGGAGCTCCATGGTCCTCTCTCACATGTCCACCACGACCTGGACGGTGAAGCCGTCGCAGGCCTCGATCTTCAGCTCGTTGTAGGTCACCGCCTTGACGTCGCCGAAAAGCTCATGGCGGGAGGAGAGGGTCTCGCCGGCCAGGACGGCCTCGAGGCCGAACCCTTCGGGCGCCCGCCGGATCCGGAGGCTGTCCACGCCGGCGAGCAGGAACCGCCGCGTCTCGAACACATAGATGATCTCGCCCAGGAACTTGACCAGGAGCTGCTCCCGGTCGATCCCGGCGACGCGGACGTCGCGGCGGACCGCCGGCTCGACGGCCCGCCAATCCCACATCAGCGAGGCCAGGGCCAAGGCGGCGTTCCCGAAGGCCTCCTCGAGCGTCCGGCCGAAGGCCTGGAACTTGCCGTCGGCCGTGTGGGGCAGAATCCGGTATCGCTCCATGTCGGTGTCCCTTCCTCCGCCATGGTATCCGATTCGCGGCCAAATGTCAGGAGGGACGATTGACACCCCGGGACGACTCGGCTATATTCGTCGAACCATGCTCATTATCAAGCTCAACGCCGTCCAATCGTTCGCCCTGGCGACCGTCGTCTACTTCCTCGGCACGGCCATCCGGCGCCGCGTCCCGCTCCTGATGCGCTTCAGCATCCCGGCCCCGGTCGTCGGCGGTCTGCTGTTCGCGACCCTGGCCACGATCCTGCGGATGAACGGGATCATCGGGTTCGAGTTCGAGGAATCGCTCCAGCGGGCCCTGATGATCATGTTCTTCACCACGATCGGCATGGGCGCGAGCGCCTCCCTCCTGAAGAAGGGCGGGGGTCCCCTGCTCGTGTTCTTCGGGCTGGCCTGCGCCCTGGGCATCCTCCAGAACGTCCTCGGCATCGTCCTGGCCAAGACGATGGGCGTCAACCCCCTCTACGGCATCCTGGCCGGGGCCGTCTCCCTCATGGGCGGCCTGGGAACGGCGGGGGCCTTCGGCCCCGAGTTCGAGGCCTGGGGCGTCGTCGGGGGCAAGGTCTCGGCCATCGCCTGCGCCACATTCGGCATGGTCGCCGGCGACCTGCTCTGCGGGCCTTTCGGGGAAACGGTCATCCGCAAGTTCCGCCTGCCGACGCCCGGCCACAAGCGCAAGGAGCCCAAGCTCGACCTCACCGAGCCGAGCGAGGAGATCGCCGTGATCACGCCGGAGTCGGTGCTGCGGAACCTGTCCTTCCTCCTCATCGCCATGGCCCTCGGCGTCATCGTCAGCGCCCAGTTCAAGGACCGGGGCTTCACCCTGCCCGTCTACATCGGCTCCATGATCGTGGCCGTCGTCATCCGCAACGGCATGAACCTGACCGTGCTGCGGGACCGGATCGAGGACCGGACGATCGCCATGTTCTCGGAGATCTCCCTGGCCATGTACATCACCATGGCCATCAACGGGATGAGGCTCTGGGAGCTCGTCAACCTGGCCCTGCCCCTGCTGGTCATCCTGATCGGGCAGGTCGTCCTCATGGTCCTCTTCTGCTACTTCTGCGTCTTCTTGGTCATGGGCAAGAACTACGAGTCCATGATGCTGTCGGTCGGCATGATCGGCTTCGGCATGGGCGCGACGCCGAACGCCCTCATCAACATGAACACGCTGGCGGGAAAGTACGGCCCGGCGCCACGGGCCTTCCTGATCGTCCCCCTCGTCGGGGCCTTCCTGATCGACTTCGCCAACGCCATCATCATCATGACGATGGGCAACTGGCTGAAGCCGTAGGAACGACGCCCGGTCAGACGAAGCGCCCGGGAAGCTCGGCCCCGCAACGGGGACAGCACGAGCCCTCGAGGACATTCGCGACGACCGCGAAGCCGCGCCGGCGGATGAGGACGGCGCCGCATCCGGCGCAGGCCGTGTCCTCCGACTCGCCCGGGACGTTGCCCACGTAGATGTAGCGGAGGCCTTCCCCGCGGCCCGCGTCCGCGGCCGCCCGCAGGGTCGGGACGGGCGTCGCCGGCGCCTCCGTGTATTCGTAGTCGGGACGGAAGCGGCTGATGTGCCAGGGGATGTCGGGATCGACCGAGGCGATGAAGCGGGCGATCGCCGCGAGCTCGGCCGGGCCGTCGTTCAGGCCGGGCACGACCAGGGTCGTCACCTCGACCCAGACGCCCAGCTCCTTCATCCGCCGGATGGAATCGAGGACGGGCTGGAGCCGGGCGCCGCAGACCCTCCCGTACGTTTCGTCGCGGAAGGCCTTGAGGTCGACGTTGGCCGCGTCGAGCGACGGGCGGAGCGCGTCCAGGGCCTCGGCCGTCATATAGCCGTTGGTCACGAAGCTGTTGGCCAGCCCGGCCTCCCGGGCCAGGACGGCCGTGTCATGGGCGTATTCGAAAAAAACGGTCGGCTCCGTGTAGGTGTAGGAGATGCTCCGGCATCCCTCCTCACGGGCCGCCCGGACTACGTCCCCGGGCGGGAGCCGCTCGCCCGCGATGCCGCCGCCGGTCCGCCGCGGCGCCTGGGAGATCTGCCAGTTCTGGCAGAACCCGCACTGGAAATTGCAGCCCGGGGCGGCGATCGAAAAGGCCCGGGACCCCGGGAGGAAATGATAGAGGGGCTTCTTCTCGATGGGATCGGCGTGGGCCGCCACGGCCTCGCCGTAGACCAGGGTGACCAGGCGGCCGTCCCGGTTCTCGCGGACGGCGCAAACGCCCCGCCGGCCCGGCTTGATGACGCACCGGTGGGCGCAAACCCGGCAGGCGACGCTCCCTTCGCCGGCCGGGTCCCAGAGCATCGCCTTGCGGATCATGCCTTCCTGAGCTCCGGGAAGAGCTTCCCGGCGGACGGGCAGAGCCGGCGCAGGAAGCACTCGGGGCATCTCGGCTTCTTGGCCTGGCAGACGGCCCGGCCGTGCTCGACGAGAAGTAAGTTGAAGTCGAGCCAATCGGCCCGGGGCACGAGGGCCAGGAGGTCGCGCTCGACCTTGACCGGGTCGTCGTGCCGGCTCAGTCCGAGCCGCCGGGACAGCCGCAGGGCGTGGGTGTCGACGGCGATGCCCTCGGCCTTCCCGTAGCCGGCCGAGAGCACGATGTTGGCCGTTTTCCGGGCCACGCCGGGAAGGGTCAGGAGCTCCTCCATGGAGTCCGGGACCGCGCCGCCGTAGACCTCGACGATCCGCGACGCCGCCCCGATGATGTGCTTGGCCTTGTTCCGGAAGAACCCGGTCGAATGGATCTCCCGCTCGAGCTCGGCCCGGTCGGCCCCGGCCAGGGCCTCGGCCGTCGGGTACTTCTCGAACAGGGCCGGCGTGACGGTGTTGACGAGCTTGTCCGTGCTCTGGGCGGCCAGGATCGTGGCCACCAGGATCTGGAGCGGATTGGCGAACTCGAGGGCCGTCCGGACCCGGCCGTAGTGCTTCCGCAACAGGCGGATGATCGGCTTGATGCGCTGCCGCGCGGGTTCCATGGGGCCTCCTTCAGGCCCGGTCAGGGGCCGACGTGGAAGAGATCCTGGGCGATGTGGAAGTCCTCGACGTCGTAATAGTCCGGGAACCGGCGGATGAGGTCCATCTCGGACCTGAGCATGGCCTGGTGGCTCCGTTCGACCCGGCCGAGGTAGGCCAGGAGCCGGCGCCCGGTCTCGTCCTCGACCCGCATGGCGGCGTCGTTGTAGAAGGCCTCGGCCCTCTCTTCGGCCTCGAGCGCCGCTTCGAACAGGGCCGGGACGGACGGGTCGGCCGGGAGCGAGACGTCGATCGGCGGCATGAGCGCCGATCCGGGGACTTCCCTGGGCTTGTCGGGATATCTCTGCCCGAGCAGGCGCTCGAGGATCTTCCGGTGATGCTCCTCCTCGAGGGCCAGGAACTTCAGCTTCTGGACGAGGAGGACGTTCTGGACCCGTCCCTGGAGGCGGGTGTAGAACGACGCGGCGTCGACCTCCGACCGGATGGCGACGCCGAGGATCTCCCAGGGCGCGAGGGTCTTGGCGACGCTCTCTTCGATCGTCTTCTTCATCGGGAGGTCTCCTTTCCTGTGCGGTCAGGCGATGTCGAGCATCGCCTGGATGGCGCCCCGGGCCCGGTCGGCGATATCGCCGGGGACCTCGACCCGGTAGGCGCCGGTCTCGAGGGCCCGCAAGACCTTGGCCAGGGTCGTCATCTTCATGTGGGCGCAGACCGCCGTTTCCCGGGCCGGATGGAACGCGACGGCCGGGTTCTCCTTGACCAGGCGGTGGATGATGCCCTTCTCCGTGCCCAGGACGACGTCGCGGCAGGAGGTCGTCCGCGCCTCGAGGACCATCTTGCCCGTCGACAGGACCTTGTCGGCGAGGGCGACGACGTCGGGCGGGCACTCGGGATGGACCCAGACCTCGGCCCCCGGATGGCGGACCCGGGACTCCTCGATGTCCCGCGGGGTGAAGCGATGATGGACGTAGCAGTAGCCGTCCCAGGCGATGATCGTCTTGCCCGTTTCCCTGGCCACGTTGGCGGCCAGGTTCTTGTCGGGAACGAAGAGGAGCCGGTCGACGCCGAGGGAATTGACCACGGCGGCGGCGTTGCTCGAGGTGCAGCAGATGTCGCTCTCGGCCTTGACCTCGGCGCTGGTGTTGACGTAGCAGACGACCTTGAGCCCCGGGTGGCCGGCCTTCCAGGCCCGGAGCTCGCGGCCGTTGATCATGTCGGCCATGGGACAGCCCGCCTCGATCTCGGGCAGGAGGACCGTCTTGCCGGGAGCCAGGATGGCCGCGGTCTCGGCCATGAAATGGACGCCGCAGAAGACGATCGTGTCGGCGTCGAGACGGGCCGCCTTGCGGCTGAGCTCCAGGGAGTCGCCGACGAAGTCGGCCGCGTCCTGGACCTCGGCGATCTGATAGTTGTGGGCCAGGATGACGGCGTTCCGGCGCCGCTTCAGCTCGGCGATCCGGTCGATGAGCCCCATGGCCTCAGCCCTTCCGGTCGAGCGGCTGGCCGCAGTGGAGGCAGGCCGCGTCGCCCTTCTTGGTGATGCCGCCGCAGGCCGGGCACTCCTCGAATTCGACCCGGCAGGCCCGGCAGAAGGACTTGTCCCCTTCTTCGAGCGCCGTTTCGCAATAAGGGCAGGCGCAGCCCTCGTGCTCATGGAGGTCGACGGCCCCCTTCTCCTTCGGGGCCCGGCCGGCCAGCTTGTCCCGGTAGTTCCTGATGGCCTCGTGGAGAGCGTCGGCGCCGAGGTTGGAGCAGTGCATCTTGTTCTTCGGCAGGCCGCCGAGCTCTGCCGCGACCAGCTCGTTGGTGATGGACAGGCCCTCGTCGAGGGTCTTGCCCTTGGCCATCTCGCTGACCATGCTGGAGACGGCGATGGCCGCGCCGCAGCCGAACGTCTGGAACTTGACGTCGGCGAGGCGGTCGCCCTCGACCTTGATGTAGAACGTCATCATGTCGCCGCAGACGGGATTGCCGACCTGGCCCACGCCGTCGGCCTCGGCGAGGACGCCCACGTTGCGGGGATTGGCGAAATGGTCCATCACTTTATCGCTGTACATCGGAACCTCGGTCCTTGAGATATTGGGTGTAGAGCGGGGACAGGCCCCGGAGCTTGGCGACGATGGGCGGGAAGGCCGCGAACAGGGCCTCGATGTCCTCCGCGGCCGTCCCGTCGATCAGGCTGAAGACGAGCGAGCCCTGGGCCGTGGCGTGATCGTAGCCCATGGCCAGGAGCGTGTGGGAGGCCTTGAGGGACTTGGAGGTGCAGGCCGAGCCGCTCGACGCGGCGATGCCCTGCATGTCCAGGAAGAGCAGCATGGCCTCGCCCTCGACGAACTCGACGCAGAAGCTGGCGTGGTGGGGCAGCCGGTCGGCGCGCGATCCGGTCACGAGGACGTGCTCGATCCGGCGGGGCAGCTCGTCGAGGAGCCGGTCCCGCAGGGGGACGAGGGCGGCCGCGCGGGCGGCCGTCTCGGCCCGGGCCAGCGCCGCGGCCCGGCCCAGCCCGACGATCCCGGCGACGTTCTCGGTGCCGCCCCGGCGCCCGCCCTCCTGAACGCCGCCGTCGATGAGCGGCAGGATGCGCGCGCCCCTGCGGACATAGAGCGCGGCCGCGCCCTTGGGCCCGCCGAACTGGTCGCCGGCCAGGCTCAGGGCGTCGACGCCGAGGGCCTTGACGTCGATCGGGACGCTGCCGGCCGCGGCCACCGCGTCGGTGTGGAAGAGGACGCCGCGGGAGCGGCAGACCGCGGCGATCGCGGCCACGGGCTCGACCGTCCCGACCTCGCTGTTGGCCGTCATGGCCGAGACGAGGACCGTGTCCTTGGTCAGGGCCTTTTCGACCTCGGCCGGGTCGATCCGGCCGTCCCGTTCGACGGGGACGAGGGTCGAGGTGAAGCCGGCCCTCTCCAGGGCCTTGACCGAGCTGAGCACCGAGGCGTGCTCGATCGCCGAGACGACGATGTGGCGGCCTCGGGCCTGCTGGCCCGCGGCCATGCCTTTCACGGCGAAGTTGTTGGCCTCGCTGCCGCTGGCGGTGAAATAGATCTCGGCGGGAGAGGCCCCGATGAGGGCCGCCACCTCTTCCCGCGCGGCCTCGACCGCCTCCCGGGCCTCGCGCCCGGCGGCGTGAAGGCTCTGGGGGTTGCCGAAAGAGCCGCCGAGGAACGGCTTCATGGCCTCGAAGGCCTCGGGGCGCAGAGGAGTGGCGGCGATGCGGTCGAGATAGACCCTTTTCATGACCCTCCCCCCTGGGCCGGTCGCGCGCCGGCGGCCGGACTCAGACGGCTTCGACCGCCGTGACCTCGGGGACTTCCTTCTTCAGGATCCGCTCGATGCCCATCTTCAGGGTCAGCTGGGACATCGGACAGCCGCCGCAGGCGCCCTTGAGCCTGACCTTCACGATCCCGTCCTGGCTCACGTCCACGAGCTCGACGTCGCCGCCGTCGGCCTGGAGGGCCGGGCGGACCTTGGCGAGGGCTTTTTCGACCTTGTCTTTCATATACAACTCCTCATTGATCCGGGCGCCGAGCTTCTTATCATACGCCGCCCGGGGCCGTAAGACAAGGCGTTCGAACGGTTCGAACGGGTCCGGCCGTCAGGACTTCTTCCGGGCCATCGGCCGGTCACAGCAGAGGAGCACGTGCTCTTCGGCGCAGCCGCAGGCCTCGTCGACGACCACCCGATAGCCGCACACGCCGCACTCGAGGGCGTTCTTGGGCTTGGCCTTGGCTTTGGCCTTGGGCTTCGCCTTGGCCTTCGGGACCGGCTTCTTCGCTTTCTTGATCGCCATGTCGTTCCTCCCTTCGCAGGTAGAGTTCTCTCGCCCGTTCGGGCGGTATCGTATCAGACCTCCCCGGGGTCTCCGGGAAGGTCCCAATCGAGCAGGCGCCGCTCGCCCCTCAGGGCCCGGACGGCGGTCGCGTCCTGGGTGACCTCGAGCGTCCCCCTGTAGGCGCCCGTCCGGTCCCTCAGGGCGAAGTAGCGGATGTGAACGAACCGGCCGTGCGACTCGATCCAGAACTCGGCCGTATCGCGCTCGCCCGCCCGGAAGGCCTTCAGGATCCGCTGGACGACGTCGAGGCTTTTCGGCGGGTGGCAGTTCTGGACCTTCCGGCCGATGACGCCGGGGCTCCGGGGAAAGATCCGTTCCGGCGTCGCCGAATAGTAGGCCACGGTGTCGTTCTCGTCGACGAAGGAGATATCGACCGGGAGGCGGGTCAGCATGAGGTCGATCTGCTCCGCGGTCAGGCGCCCCGTCTCGAGACCGATCGCCGCGCCGGGCGCGCCGGGCTCGGCGGCCGCGGCGGCCTCTTTCGCCGTTCCGGGGGCCCAGGCCGGGGCCGGGGGGATCCAGGCGTAGCCGACCTCCTCCTCCCCTCTCTTGACCCGGGCCCAATCGGCCTCGTCGAGCGTCTCGAGGCTCATGGGGAACAGGATCTTTTCTTCCTTGTTCACCATGTCCACGATCTCCTGGAGGACCCATTTCCCGGCGCGGACGATGAGGTCCTTGTCGCCGAGCTCGAGAGAGCGGCGGAAGTCCTTCAGGTGGGCCCGGATATCGTCGTGGATCGCCCACATGACCTTGGACGGCCCGCTGACCCCCTTGGCTTCGAGCCGCGGGAAGAGCTGGTTCTCCTTCTTGAGGTAGTGCTTCTCGATCCCGGCGAGGGTCTCGGCGAGCTCGAGAAGGCGGGTCTTCCCGGCGGCGAGGCCTGGGCCGGTCGCGGCCTCGAGCCGGTCGAGGGCCTCGCGGGTCTCGGCCGCGATCCTGGCCAGGGCCTTGTTCTCCTCCGCCAGCGTATGAAGCGGATGGCCCGGCACGGCCCGCGGGGCGGGTTGCGCGTCGAGGGACTCCTCGAAGACCTTGACGTGCAGATCGCAGAGCTTGCGGACCTCTTCCTCCGGCAGGCCCTCGTCGATGAGCTCCTGCTCCATGGCCCCGATCTCGGCCCCGCTGACGTCCCGGACGAGCGCGGCGAAGCGCGCCTTCAGCGCTTCGACGTCGCCGCCGCCGTGGAGGTCGCGGATGATGTCCTTGAGGACCTCCTTTTTGGCCGCGCTGTCCGTGAACGCCGCGGCCGGCCCGCCCGGCGGCGCTTCGGTCGGGCCGATCGCTTCGCCGGTCACCCGGCGGACCTCGTCGCCGATCGCGGCCAGGAGCCGGTCGAGGGCCACGTCCCCCATCGCCGCCACCTGATCGAGCGTGGCCAGCCGGCCGACCGTGTTGCGGAGCACGGGATTGCGGAGCTTGGCGAAGCTCGGCGACCAGCCGGCCAGGAACTCGAGCAGGAAGGGATAGGCTTCGAGCAACGCTCCGAGCCGGGTTGTTCCGTTGATCGTCATGGGCTCACCTCTCAGACATCCCTATCATACAATAAATACTACAAGACTAGTAGTATATTACTGGATATTCACGGGCCGGGGCGACGGCAGAGGCGACGGCGCTCTTATGACAGGTCAGGTAATGATGCGGGGAATGAGCGGATTGATGCGGGCCAGGATCTCGTAGCCGATCGTCCCGGTGAGCGCGGCCAGGTCCTCGGCGGCGATCCGCTCCCGGCCGTCGGCGCCGAGGAGCGTCGCCTCGTCCTCGAGCCTGACGCCGGGGATGTCGGTGACGTCGGCCATGAAGAAGTCCATGGCCACCCGACCCCTCACGGGCGCGCGCCGGCCCCTGACCAGCACGTGGGCCCCGTTGGACAGGCCCCGGTCGTAGCCGTCGAAATAGCCGACGGGAACGACGGCCAGAACGGTCGGCCGCGTCGTCCGGTAGGTGCAGCCGTAGCCGATGTCGGAGCGGGCCGGGACCTTCTTGACCTGCGCGATCCGGGCCTTCCAGGAGAGGACCGGTTCGAGCGACAGCGGCTTCTTCTTGTCCTGGAGGCAGGAGAGATAGGTCTCCTTGGACGGCCACAGCCCGTAGAGACCGATCCCGACCCTGGCCAGATTGAAGCCCGGCTCGGGGAACAGGATGGTCGAGGCCGTGCAGGACATGTGCTTGAGCGGGACGCGCGGCCCGCCGGCCTCGAGGGCCCGGACGGCCGACCGGTAGATCCCGAGCTGGCGGCGGGGATAGTCGTGCCGGGTCGTGTCCTCGATATTGGCGAAGTGTGAGGACAGCCCTTCGACGGCGAGCCCAGGCCTTCTGCGGATGTCGGCGACGAAAGCCGCCAGGTCCTTGGGCGCGACGCCCTGCCGCCACGTGCCCGTCTCCAGCTTGACGTGGACGCGGACGGTCTTCTGGCGCCGCCGGGCCAGCTCGGCGAGCCGGGCGACCGTCTCCCTGTTGTAGACGGTCAGACGGAGGTCGGCGGCGACCGCGTCTTCGAGCGCGTCGAGCGGAGCGTAGCCGAGGACGAGGAGGGGGGCGCGGACCCCGGCCCGGCGGAGCGCGGCGCCCTCGTCGATGGAGTTGACCCCGAGCCAATCGACGCCCTCAGCGAGGGCGATCCCGGCGACCTCGAGGAGGCCGTGACCGTAGGCGTTGGCCTTGACCACGGCCAGGAACCTCCTCCGGGACCCGATGATCCGGCGGAATTCGCGGATGTTGTGAACCAGGGCCCGGCGGCTGATCTCGACGCGCTCGACCGGGCCCCCGCTCACGGGCGCTCCTTCAGCCGGCCGCGGCCGCGCGGACCCTGGCCAGGTCGACGAAGCCCCGCAGCTCCTCGTCGAGGAACACCGTTTGGCCCCGCTCGACGCCCGTCGAGATGACGGCCACTTTGGTCTCGACGAGGTCCTCGAGGACGCGGACGTAGTCGGCGAAGGCCTTCGGCAGCGAGCCGGGTTCGGCCGCCCCGTGCAGAGAGGCCGGCCAGCCCGGGAGACGGCGGTACTCGGGGACGACCTCTTCGAGCACCCAGGGCTCCGCCGGGAAGCTCTTGAGCGCCGCGCCCTTGTAGCGGTAGCCGGTGCAGACCGGGATCTCGGCGAGGCCGGCCAGGACGTCGGGCTTGGTCAGAGCGATCCGGTCGACCCCGTTGACCCGGCAGGCGTAGCGCACGGCCACGGCGTCGAACCAGCCGCAGCGGCGCGGCCGGCCGGTCGTCGCTCCGAACTCGTCGCCCCGGGTCGCGATCGTCCGGCCCAGGTCGTCGCGGAGCTCGGTCGGGAACGGCCCGCCGCCCACGCGCGTCGTGTAGGCCTTGGTGATGCCGAGGACGCCGTGGATCGCCCGCGGCCCGACGCCCAGCCCGGTCGCGGCGCCGCCGGCGGTCGAGCTCGACGAGGTCACATAGGGATACGTGCCGTGGTCGAGGTCGAGAAGCGCGCCCTGGGCGCCCTCGAAGAGGACGCTCTGGCCGAGCTTCATGCGCTCGTCGAGGAGCTCCGAAACGTCGCGGAGATAGGGCCCGAGCCTTTCCGCCCAGCCCGCGTACTCGCCGAAGACGGCTTCGGCGTCGAGGGCGGGCAGGCCCAAGGCCCGGAACAGGGGCCCCTTCGCGGCCACGGCGTCGCCGATCTTCTCGCGCAGGACGCGGAGGTCGGCCAGGTCCCCGGCCCGGACCCCCAAGCGGGCCGCCTTGTCTTCATAGGCCGGGCCGATGCCGCGGCAGGTCGTGCCGATCCTCTTGTCGCCGCGGCGGTCCTCGGAGGCCCGCTCGGCCAGAGGGTGCCAGGGCATGATCAGATGGGCGCCGCGGCTCACGGCGATCCGGCCGGGCCCGGCGTCCACCCCTTGGGCCTCGAGGTCGGCCGTCTCCCGGAAGAACGCGGAGGGCGAGAGGACGAGCCCGTTCCCGATGACGCAGAGCGTCCCGGGGTGGAGGATGCCCGAGGGGATGAGGTGGAGGACGATCTTCAGGCCCCGGACCCAGACGGTGTGGCCGGCGTTGTGCCCGCCCTGATAGCGGGCGACGACGTCGAAGGCCGGGGTCAGCAGGTCGACGATCTTGCCCTTGCCTTCATCCCCCCACTGGGTCCCGAGAACGAGCAGATTGGCCATGCCTGATCCTCAGAAGCTCAGTCCCACTTGGACCTGCCACTGGTTGTTCTTGAGCTCGACCGCCTTCTCCTTATTCCAGTCGTATTCGGCCTTGATGAAGAGCGTCGAGCTGAGGACGATGCGGACGCCCGCGGTCCAGCGGCTCTGGTCGAGGTCAAGGCCGCCGTTGTGAAAAGCGTCCCTGAGCCTCAGCTTCTGATAGCTCCCGACCGGCTGGAAGCTCCTGAAGCTCATGCAGGTCCAGACGAACCAGCCCTCCGACTCCCCCCGCTCGAACGGCTGGGGGTTCTCGATGAGGGCCTTGGTGTACTCGCCGTGGACCTCCCACTGCGGCGTCACCCAGGCGAGGTCCGCCCCCTGGAGGGTCAGATCGCGCAGGTCCTGGTCGTCGTACTTGCCCGTGTAGTAGGAGACGCCGAGGCGGATCGCCTGCCCGGCCAGGAGCCCGAGCCGGCCGCCCTTGGACTTGTCCGAGTTGTTGTCGCGGAACTGCTGGGCGAAGACGGAGGTCCCGCCCTCCGCGAGGCCGTTGCCGAGGTAGGCCGCGTAGGTCAAGACCCCCACCCGGCCCTCGACGAGGACGCCGATGTCCCGCCAGCTCGGCGGATAAAGGAACTCCAGGTTGAGCGGCGCGCGGACGAGGACCGTCTCGTGCGGGCGGCTGGCCGTGTTCCAGGCGCCGAAGGGAACGAGGTAGAGCCCGGCCCGGACGGTGAAGGCCTCGGACGGCACAAAGCCCGCCCAGGCCTGGTTCAGCGCGAAGAGGAAGGACTCGCCTCCGGCGGCCGTGGCCTCGACCGTGAAGCCGAACTTCCCGCCCACCTGGCCGCCGGCCAGAAAGCCGGCCAGCAGGTTCTCGAAGTTCCCGTGGGGGGCGGCGCTGTCCGCCTGGCCCTTGATGTAATCGGCGGCGAGATATCCCCCGTATCGGGTCTGACCCGGGGCCGGGAGGGCGAGGGCCAGGACGACGGCGGCGACGGCGGCGGACTTGGTGGTCATAGCATCTCCGAGAAATCGAAATCATCCTTGAGCAGCTGCTCGTTCAAGGGCGCGATGCTCTTCCTGACGGCGACGAGACGGCTGATCTCGGAGGCGCCCTTCTTCGTGCCCATCCAGATCGCCCCGATGAGACGGCCGTCCTGGACGACGATCTTCTTGTACAAGCCGGCTTCCGGATCGGCCCGGACGAACGACTCGACGCCGGGCTCGTCCGTGTCGATCTCGCCCACGGAGGTCAGGTACAGCCCGGCCACCTTGAGGGTGTTGAAGGGCATGGTGCCGGGGTAGGGCTTGTCCTGGCCGAGCATCGAGTAGGCGGCCGTCCGGGCCTGTTCGAAGGCGGCCGGGATGATGCCGTAGATCCGGCCCTTGTGCTCGGCGACGTCCCCGGCGGCGAAGATCCCCGGGGCGGAGGTCCGCAGGAGGTCGTCGACGATGACGCCCTTGCCGGCCTCGAGCCCGGCCTCGACCGCGAGCCCGATCTCGGGCTTGATGCCCGCGGCGACGATGACCGAATCCCCTTCGAGGTCGGCCCCGGAGGCGAATCGCAGGCCGCGCGCGCCGTCGTCGCCGAGGACCTCCGTGGCGGTCGAGCTCAGGCGGATCCGGATGCCGGCGGCCTCGAACTGGGCCTTGAGGATGGCCGCGGCCGCCGGATCGAGCTGGCGGGGCAGGAGCCGGTCGAAGAACTCGACGACCGTGACCTCCGCCTCGCGGTGGCGGAGGGCCCGGGCGATCTCCAGGCCGAGCAGTCCCCCGCCGAGTACCACGGCCCGCTTGCGGGCGCCGAGGCGCCCGATGAGCATGTTCGCGTCGTCGAGCGTCCTCAGGACGAAGACGCCCGGGCGGGCGATCCCGGCGATGGGGGGCACGGCCGCGCGGGCGCCCGTCGCCAGGAGGAGCGCGTCGTAGCGGACCGAAGCGCCCGAGGCGGTCTCGATCGTCCTCGCCGCGGGCCGGACCTTGACCACCTTCTCGCCGGGACGGAGCCCGATCCTCTGCTTTTCGGCCCAGCCCGGGGGAAAGGCGAAGAGCTTCTCGGTGGTCATGCGCCCGGCCAGATACTCGATCAGGTTGGGCCGCGGATAATAGGGATACGGCTCTTCGCCGAAGACCTCGATCTCGGCTTCCTGGTCGAGCTCGCGCAGGGTCTTGGCGGCCATCGTGCCCGCCAATCCGCCGCCGACGATGACGAGTTTCACGGTCCTCAGGCGAGCTTCACGAAGAGGTCCTTGGGGACGCCGCACTGGGGACAGACCCAGGTCTCCGGAAGGGCCTCGAAGCTGGTCCCGGCCGGGATGCCGTTATCGGGGTCGCCGACGGCCGGGTCGTAGATGTAGCCGCAGGCCGTGCATTCGTACTTGTCCATATCGTCTCCTTTTTGCCTGACTTATTCACAAAAATGCCCTATTTTCTTCTCCATCACGCTTTTTATAGGGCATTTTTGCCCTCCGGGCGAACCGATCCGGCCCCATCTGCTTCGTTCTCGGGGTTCGCAGTACCAAAAGAGTACAGCTTCACCCCTCGGGCCTCGCATCTGAGGGCCGCCTCGATCCGTGAATAACTCATCAGTTCTCCGGGAGGATCAGCTTCTCGTACTCGGCCTCGAGCTTGAGCTTGTGCTCCCGCTCCTGCCCGGCCAGGAAGAGGAAGACCTTTTCATGCCCCGAGGCCCCGGCCATCCGGGCCAGGGACTCGTAGAGGGCGACGGCCCGGGCTTCCTTCTTGGCGGCGAAGATGAGCATGTCCTGGACCGACATGTCGTCGGCCGGCCGCTCGTCGGCCAGCGCGTCGACGATGTGGAGGTCCGGCGTGAACGCGGTCCCCAGGTCCCGGAGCGCCTCCGGGGTCAGTCCCTCGAGGAGCCGGCGATGGGCCTCCTCCTGCCGTTGGAGCTCCCCGGCGAGCTCGCGCAAGGGCGTCGCGGCCTTGGCCGCGATGGCGGCGTAGCCCGCGGCCGCGTCGATCTCTCTCTGGATGGCGAAGGCCAGGATCTCGGTGATCGAGTCGAAGCGCCGATCGGTCATCGGAGGTCGTCCTTTCACGCGTTGAGGGATCCCGGAACGGCCCCATTATAACTTTTCCGGACGGCGAGTCAACGAATCCGGAGCTCAGGCCGCGCCGAGCCGGACGAGCTTGTCCCTGAGCCGCGTGTTGCGCTTCACCGGCTTGTCGTTCTTGATGGCGATCCAGAGCGCCTTGTACGAGCCGATGACGACGCTCAGCTTCTTGGCCCGCGTCAGGGCGGTATAGAAGAGGTTGCGCTGGAGCATGATGAAGTGCTGGGTCAGCAGCGGAATGATGACGGCCAGGTATTCGCTGCCCTGGGCCTTGTGGACGGACACAGCGTAGGCCAGGGTGACGTCGTTGAGCTCGTCCTTCTCGTAGCCGACCGTCCGGCCGTCGAAATCGACGAAGAGCCGGTACTTGGCCCGGTCGGCGTGGAGGACGGAGCCGATGTCGCCGTTGAAGACGTCCTTGTCGTAGTCGTTGCGGACCTGCATGACCTTGTCGCGGGCCTTGAAGACGCGCGAGCCGGCCTGGAGGCCCTCCCCGCCCGGGTTGAGCCGGGCCTGGAGCTCGGCGTTGAGATGGTCGACCCCGACGACGCCCTTGTACATCGGGCTGATGACCTGGATGCGCGGATCGAGCGGGCTCAGGCCCAGCTTGCGGGGGACGCTCGACGCACACATCTCGAGAATGGTCTGGAAGGCCTTCGGCCCGTCGTCCTGGCGGATGAAATAGAAATCGGCGTTCCGGTCCTCCCGGGGCGCGCGGACGAGCGGCAGGCCCTGGTTGACCCGGTGGGCGTTGACGACGATGAGGCTCTCCTTCTCCTGGCGGAAGATCTCCTCGAGCCGGACGACGTCGACCGCGCCCGATTCGATGATGTCGTGGAGAAGGTTCCCCGGCCCGACCGAAGGGAGCTGGTCCTTGTCGCCGACGAGGATGAGGCGCATCCACGGCGGGACGGCCTTGAGCAGATGGAACATGAGGGGCAGGTCAACCATCGAGAACTCGTCGACGACGAGGGCCTCGCCGGCCAGGGCGTTCGCCTCGTTCCGCTTGAACGTCCCCTTCTTCGGCTGGAACTCGAGGACCCGGTGGATCGTCCGGGCCTGCCGTCCGGTCGCGTCGGCCAGGCGCTTGGCCGCCCGGCCCGTCGGGGCGGCGAGCAGGACCTCCTTGCCCCACTTGCCGTAGATGTCGGCGATGGCCCGGATGATCGTCGTCTTGCCCGTGCCGGGACCGCCGGTGATGACCAGGATCTTGCGCTCGAACGACTCCCGGATGGCCTGCCGCTGGAGCGGCGAGAAGGCCAGGCCGAGGTCCCTTTCCGAGCCGGCGACGGCCCGGTCGAGATCGAAGTCGGGGGCCCGGCACGGGAAGCCGGCCAGCCTGTGGATGGCCCGGGCGACCTCCTCCTGGGCCTGGTGGAAAAAGGGCAGATACAGGGCCGTGCCGCCCGCCCCTTCCTCGGCGACCACCTTCTGGCCCCGGACGAGCGCGGCCAGGGCCTCCTCGACCCGGCCGGCGGGGAGCCCGAGATCGGCGACGCACCTCTCCGCGACCTCCGCGGCCGGCGAGAAGACGTGGCCCTGCTCGGTGTCCTTTTCGAGAATATAGAGGATGTAGGCCTTGACCCGCTCGAGCGAGGCCGGGTCCAGGCCGAGCTTGAGCGCGATCTGGTCGGCGGTCTTGAAGCCGATGCCCCAGATATCGAGGCTGAGCTGGTACGGGTTGGCCAGGAGCACGGTCCGGGCCCGCTCGCCGTATTGCCTGTAGATCTTGTTGGCCAGGCCCGTCGATACGCCGTTCCCCTGGAGGAAGATGATCAGGTCGCGGATGTGCTCGTGCTCGGCCCAGGACCTGCGGATCTCTGCGTGCTTGGCCCGGCCGATGCCCTCGACCTCGCGGAGCCTGGCCGGGTCCTTGGTCAGGACGTCGATCGTGCCGGCCCCGAACTTGGCGACGATGCGGGCGGCCAGCACTTTCCCGATGCCCTTGACCAGCCCCGAGGCCAGGAACTTCTCGAGACCCTTGGCCGTGGCCGGCAGGGTCATGGTGAAGCGGTCGACCTTGAACTGCCGGCCGAAGCGGGGGTTGACCTCCCAGCCGCCGAAGACCTGCAGGTGCTCGCCGGGCGAGAGCGGCGGGAACGAGCCGACGATGGTGACGGCCTCGCCGCCCTCGGTCTGGAACTTGGCGACCGTATAGCCGTTGTCGGGATTGTAGAAGACGATCTCCTCGACCTCGCCGTCGAGGGGCTCCCGGCCGGTGATGAGCGCCGCTCCCTTCTTCCTCATATCCTCCAGGCTAGTTGATCACGCGGAGCATGCGGCCCCAGCGGGCCTTGGGGACGAAGCTGACCAGCTTCTTGAGGCGGTCGCGGAAGCCCGTCTTCTGCCAGGCGTCCCGCTCGGCCCGGTAGGAGAAGTAAATGACCCAGGGCTTGCCCTTGATCGAGTCGGCCGGCACGAAGCCCCAGTAGCGGCTGTCCGAGCTGTTGTCGCGGTTGTCGCCCATGACGAACAGCCGGCCCGGCGGGACGGTGACGGGACCGTAGTTGTCGCGGATGACGTCGTCGTAACTGTAGAAATCGTTCTTGGAGTTGACGTGGCTGTCGATGTGGACCTTGTACGACTCGCCCAGCGGCTCGTCGTTGACGTAGACCTGCTTGTCCTTGACCTCGACCTTCTCCCCTTCGAGGGCGACGACCCGCTTGACGAAGTCCTTGGTCAGGTCCTTGGGATACTTGAAGACGACGATGTTGCCCCGCTCGATCGGCTTGCGGGGCAGGATCGCCCCCTCGAGCGGCAGGACGGGGCGGGTGTAGGCGAGCTTGTTGACCAGGAGGAAATCGCCGACGAGGAGCGTCGGCTCCATCGACGCGGTCGGGATCTGGAAGGCCTGGACGACGAAGGTCATGACGAAGAAGACGAAGACCGCCGTCTCCGCGATCAGCTCGAAATATTCCCGGAAGATGCTCTTGTCTCTTTTCCTCTTGTCCTTGTCCATATCGCTCACAAAGAGTCACTATAAAGGAAAACGCGTCGGAGAGCAACATCGTTCCCACGCAAAATCCCGCCGCCTTGACACCCCCCGGGCAATCGGGCTTTACTAGTCCCGTGAATATCATCCTGTTCGGCTATCCCAGGACGGGCAAGACGACCCTGTTCAACCTGCTCGCCGGGGCCCGCGCCGCCGTCCGGGCCTACGACGACGGCAAGAGGGAGCCGAACATGCGCGCCGTGCCCCTCCCCGACCCCCGCCTGGACCTGATCGCCGCCGCCTATCCGGACAAGAAGAAAGTCCCGGCCTCGTTCGACCTGACCGACCTCGTCGGCATCTCCCTCGGCGAGGTCAAGACCTCCCTTTTCCTCGGGCACCTCCGGAAGGCCGACGGCCTCGTCCACGTCGTCCGGGCTTTCGCCGACGACGACCTTCCGCCCGCCCGGGGCCGGGTGGACCCGGCGGCCGATGTCCGGAGCATGGAGGAGGAGCTCGTCCTGGCCGACCTCCTCCTCGCCGACGCGCGCCTGGAGCGCCTGGAGAAGGACCTCAGGAAGATGAAGGACCCGGAGGGCGAGAAGGAGCGCGACCTCCTCCTGCGGCTGCGCCCGACGCTCGAGGCGGGGCAGGGGCTCCGGACCGTGACCCTGGGCCCGGCCGAGGAGAAGCTCATCCGCAGCTTCGCCTTCCTCACGCTCAAGCCCCTCCTCCACTTCGTCAATATCGACGAGAAGGACCTCGCGGCCGTCCGCGAGCCGGAGGTCCTTTTTCCCGGTCTCGGCGACGGGCGCCGGCTCCTGGCCTTCTGCGGCCGCATCGAGGCCGACCTGGCCGAGCTCGAGCCCGCGGAGCGGCGCGGCTTCATGGCCGAGTACGGCCTGGCGGAGATGAGCGCCCCGCTCTTCGCGGAGCGGGCGGCCGCCTTCCTCGACCGCGTCTCCTTCTTCACCGTCGGCAAGGACGAGGTCCGGGCCTGGACGGTGAGGAAGGACGCCCCGGCCGCCGAGGCCGCCGCGGCCATTCACAGCGACATCGCCCGGGGGTTCATCCGGGCCGAAGTCGTCCCCGCCCCCGACCTCCTGAAGCACGGGACGCTCCAGCAGGCCAAGGAGTCCGGGGCCATCCGCCTCGAAGGCAAAGACTACATCATCCGCGACGGCGATGTCATCTATTTCCGGTTCGCCGCATGAGCCCCGCCTTCCGGACGACCGCGCAGGATCCGCTCTCGGCGGCGAGGGCCGGCCGCCTCGAGACGCCCCACGGCGTCGTCGAGACCCCGGCCTTCATGCCCGTCGGGAGCCAGGGCGCGGTCAAAGGGCTGACCCACGCCCAGGTCGAGAGCCTCGGCGCCCAGATCCTCCTCGTCAACTCCTATCACCTTTTCCTCCGGCCCGGCCTCGAGACCGTCGAGGCCCTGGGCGGGCTCCACCGCTTCATCTCCTGGCCCCGGCCCATCCTGACCGACAGCGGCGGCTTCCAGATCTACAGCCTGTCGCCGCTCGTCCGCGTCAGCGACGAGGGCGTCCGCTTCGCCTCGCACCTCGACGGCGCCAAGATCCTCCTCCGGCCCGAGGACGTCGTCGACATCCAGGTGCGGCTCGGCGCCGACGTCCTGATGTGCCTCGACCACTTCCCGCCTTACCCGTATTCCGACGAGACCCTGGGCGAGTCCGTCCGCCTGACCGGCCTGTGGGCCAGCCGCTCCAAGGCCCGCTTCGCCGGGCTCGACACGGACCGGCAGCTCTGGGGCATCAGCCAGGGCGGGGTCCAGGCCGGCCTGAGGACGCGCTCGATCGAGGGGCTCCTCGAGCTCGGTTTCGACGGCTACGCCTACGGCGGGCTCGGCCTCGGCGAGCCGAAGACCAGGCTCTTCGAGACGCTCGAGCTCGGCCACGCCCTCCTGCCGGAGGACCGGCCCCGCTATCTCATGGGCATGGGCTACGTCGAGGACGTCGTCGAGGCGGTCGCTCGGGGCGTCGATCTCTTCGACTGCGTCCTGCCGACCCGCAACGCCCGCAACGGCACGCTCTTCACGAGCCGGGGCCGGGTGGCCATCAAGAACGCCCGGTACGCCCGGGACCCCGGCCCCCTCGACGAGGCCTGCGCCTGCTACACCTGCCGGAACTTCAGCCGGGCCTACCTCCGCCATCTCTTCGAGCGGGGCGAGATCGGCTCGGCGGTCCTCAACACCATCCACAACCTCAGCTTCTTTCTTGACATCTTCCGGAAAATGCGCCATTCTATCGCGTCCGGCTCTTTCGAATCCCTGAGAAAGGGCCTGATCTCGAACGCCTCTCAAAAGGAAGAAACGACATGATTTTCGGTGCAGTCGCAGATTTGGCCCGTCAGGCCGGCGCGTCGCCGGCGGCCCGCCCCAACATGCTCGGGGCCCTCCTGCCCTTCGTCTTCGTCTTCGTCATCTTCTATCTCCTCATCATCATGCCCCAGAGGAAGAAGCAGAAGAAGCACCTGGAGCTCGTGGAGAACCTGAAGCCCGGCGACCGGATCATCACCACGGCCGGCATCTTCGGCACCGTCATGGGCGTCCAGAAGGACCTCATCGAGCTGAAGATCTCCTCCAACACCAACGTCAAGATCACCAAGAGCGCCGTCGGCGTCATCCGCGGCGCCAACGACCGGCTCGAAGGCGAATAAGGCCCCGGGAGGGGACGCCTCCCCTCCCCGGCCCCCGAATACCCCGCGAGAGTGAAGGTCCCATGAAAAAGAACCTGCAATGGAAGGTCATCCTGACGCTGGCCGTCGTCGGCCTGGCGATCTTCCTGGCCTACCCGTACGACGACGCCAAGATCAAGCGCGGGCTCGACCTCAAGGGCGGCATCAGCCTGGTCCTCAAGGTCATCACGGACGACTCCATCAACATCGAGACGGACCAGGAGATCGCCCGCCTCGAGGAGCTCTTCCGGAAGAATTCCATCACCTTCGAGAAGGTGACCAAGGAAGGCCTGGGCCGGATCGCCGTCCAGGGCGTCCTGGCCGACCAGGAAGGGAAGACCCGCGACCTCTTCGACGAGTACACCCGGGACTGGGAGTACACGTTCACGGCGAACCGGGCCAACCTGGTCCTCAAGCCGCTCGTCGCCCAGTTCCTGCGCGACCAGTCCGTCAGCCAGGCCAAGGAGACGATCGACAACCGGATCAACACCTACGGCGTCGCCGAACCCGTCATCCAGAGGCAGGGCGCGGACCAGATCGTGGTCGAGCTGCCGGGCGTCGACGACCCCGACCGGGTCAAGGAGCTCATCAAGGTCACCGCCGTCCTCGAGTGGAAGCTGGTCAAGGCCGGCCCGGCCGCCGACGAGGAGACCCTCCTCCAGCCCTACAACGGCGTCGTCCCCGACGACGCCGAAGTCCTCAGGGGCGACCCCAAGAGGGGCCAGGGCGGCTATTATCTCGTCGACAAGGTCGCCGTGGTCACCGGCAAGGACCTGCGGACGATCCGGAGGGTGACGGACGAGTGGAACGCCCCGGCCGTCTCCTTCACCCTCACCTCCGACGGCGGGGCGCGGTTCGAACAGGTCACGGGCGCCAACATCGGCAAGCAGATCGCCATCATCCTGGACGAGAAGGTCCAGTCGGCCCCCGTCGTCGAGGACCGCATCTCGCGGGCCCAGGGCGGCGTCATCCGCGGCCGGTTCACGCCCGAGGAGGCGGACGACCTCATCATCGTGCTCAAGGCCGGCGCGCTCCCGGCCGGCATCCGCTACCTCGAGGAGCGGACGATCGGCCCCTCGCTCGGCGCCGACTCCGTCCGCCAGGGATTCCTGGCCGGGCTGGTGGCCGTCGTCGCCGTCATGACCTTCATGATCGTCTTCTACAAGCTCTCCGGCATCAACGCCGTCGTCGCCCTCATCCTCAACGTCGTCATCCTCTTCGGCGCCCTGGCTTACTTCAAGGCCGCCCTGACCCTGCCCGGCATCGCCGGCATCATCCTGGCCATCGGCATGGCCGTCGACGCCAACGTGCTGATCTTCGAGCGGATCAAGGAGGAGCTGGCCCTGGGCAAGGGGGCGGCCAGCGCCATCACCCAGGGCTTCTCCCGGGCCTTCACGGCCATCTTCGACTCCAACCTGACGACCATCATCTCGGCCGTCTTCCTGTTCCAGTTCGGCACCGGCCCCATCCGGGGGTACGCCGTGACCCTGACGATCAGCCTCATCGCCAACCTGTTCACGGCGGTCTTCGTCTCGCATCTGCTGTTCGACCTGACGGTCAAGAAATCCGCCAAGAAGCTGAGTATCTGACATGCAACTCTTCAAAACGCCCAACATCCGGTTCCTGAGATACAAGTATGTCGCCCTGGCCGTCATGGCCGCCATCGTGCTGGCCGGCGTCCTCAACCTGACCGTCTTCAAGGGCCTCAAGCTCGGCGTCGATTTCGGGGAGGGGACGCTCCTGCGGGTCAAGATGAAGGCGCCCTCGTCCGAGGGCGACATCCGCGACCTCCTGCAGGCCGACGGGCTGGGCCGGAGCCAGGTCCAGAAGATCGGCAGCACGAACCAGGAGTTCCAGATCCGGGCCCTCGAATCGGCCGGCGCCGGCGAGAGCTCCGAGGAGCAGCTCGAGGCCCACGAGGCCCTGGCCGACAGGATCATCGAGGCCCTGCGCGGCGAGGACGGGGCGGCCGAGCGGGCCCGGGGCCTCGTCGATCTCAACGACATCGACGAGAAGGCCCTGACGAACCTGCTCGAGACCTCGTTCCCCGGCTCCGGGCCCGAGGCCGCGCGGGGGATCCTGGCCACGCGCAACCAGAAAGGCATCATCGCCGACTTCCAGGAACTGGCCGGGATCGGGCTCAAGCCCGAGATCCTGAGCTTCCTCCAGGAGAAGACCTACCTCGGCCAGCTGACCGTCATGAGCCGCGAGACCGTCGGTCCGCAGGTCGGGGCGGACCTCCGGCGCAAGGCCGTCCAGGCGACCATCTGGTCGCTCCTGGGCATGCTCATCTACATCGCCCTGCGCTTCAAGATCGAGTACGGCGTCGCGGCCATCTTCACCCTGGCCCTGGACGTCCTCATCACCATGAGCGTCTACTCCTTCACCAACCGGGAGATCAACCTGCCGATCATCGCCGGCATCCTGACCATCGTCGGCTTCTCGCTCAACGACACCATCGTCATCTTCGACCGGGTCCGGGAGAACCAGAAGATGCTGCGCGGCAAGGCCCTCGAGGAGGTCATGAACGCCAGCATCAACCAGTGCCTGTCCCGGACGATCATCACCTCGGGCACGGTCATCCTGACCGTCGGGGCCCTGTTCCTGTTCGGCGGCGAAGTCATCAACGACTTCGCCTTCCTGATGCTGGTCGGGACGATCGAAGGCATCTTTTCGACGATCTACATGGCCTGCCCGGTCGTGCTGTTCTGGCACAAGTGGTTCAAGCCGAAAAAAGCGGGGAGGAGATAAATTTTTCTTGATATGCGCGCGTTTTTCTTCTATACTGGCCGATGTGAGTTTCTGTAACTTCCGGAGCATGAGGTAAGCATCATGGCTGAACTTAAGAAGTCCGGCAGCGCGGCCTCTGCGCCCGCCCTTTTCAAAGACTCGTTCTTTGTGAAGGAGAAGGGCACGACGCGGAAAGCCCTGGTCTTTCCGGTCGCGCTGATCCTCCATGTCGTTCTCATCATCACCGCCATCGTACTCCCGCTTCTCTCGACCGGCGATCTGCCGACGGTCGAGGTCTACAGCGCCTTCCTGGCGCCGCCGCCGCCCCCGCCTCCTCCGCCGCCGCCGCCGGCCAAGCGGAAGGCCGCGTCGACCAGCGCCCGGATCAAGCGCGTCCAGACGGCGACCCAGGTCGATCCCGGCCGGCTCGTCGCCCCCGTCGAGATCCCCGAGGAGATCGCTGAAGAGGCCCTGTCCGACATCGGCGTCGAAGGCGGCGTCGAGGGCGGCGTCGAAGGCGGCGTCGTGGGCGGCGTCCTGGGCGGCGTCGTGGGCGGCGTTCTCGGCGGCGTCGTCGGGGAGGTCGAGGCGCCCGTGCGGGCCATCGGCGACATCAAGCCCCCCAATCTCGTCCATCAGGTGGCCCCGGAATATCCGGAGATCGCCCGCCAGGCCCGCGTCGACGGCATCGTCGTCGTCGAGGCGACGACAAACGTCTACGGCCGCGTCACCAGCGTCAAGGTCCTGCGCTCGATTCCCCTGCTCGACCAGGCGGCCATCGACGCCGTGCGGCAGTGGGTCTACGAGCCGATGATCATCAACGGCCGGCCCCGCCCGGTCGTCTTCGTCGTGACCGTCCGGTTCCAGCTGAAGTAGCCCGTAAAGTCAGTCAATGGCTTAGGATATCTTACAGGAGGTATAATCCATGGAATTCGGTCTTCTCGAAATGTGGACGGCCATGGGAGCCGTGGCCAAGACCGTCGCGATCATCCTGATCGTGATGTCGATCGTCTCCATCTACATGCTCATCGAGCGGCTGATGGTTTTCAACCGCGCCAAGAAGAAATCCCGCGAAGTGGCCCCCAAGCTCGCGGACCTGCTGAAGAGCGGCAACCTCAAGGACGCCCTCAGCCTGTCCAACAAGAAGGAGTATAAGGGCAGCCACCTGGCCCGGGTCACCGCGGCCGGCATCCAGTCCATCATGGAAGGCAAGGAAGCCAAGCTCAGCCTGGAAGAGCAGATCGAGACGGCGGCCCGCGGCAGCGAGCGCTCCAAGGTCCTGTTCAACCAGGAGCTCCGTCGCGGCCTGCCGATCCTGGCGACCATCGCCACATCGGCCCCCTTCATCGGGCTCTTCGGGACGATCTTCGGCATCATCAACGCGTTCCGCGGCATGCAGCTGACCGGCTCGGGCGGCATCGGCGCGGTCGCCGGCGGCATCGCCGAGGCCCTCGTCACCACGGCCGTCGGCATCGGCGTCGCGGTCGTGGCCCTCTGGGTCTTCAACGTCCTGAACAGCCGGATCGAGGTTTTCGACGCCGAGATGACCAACACGGAATCCCAGGTCGTCGACTTCTTCCTGAAGACCGGCGAAGCCCGGTAAGGAACGCTATGTGTCCGGCCCCTGCGGGCCGGTAGAGAGAGGCATATTATGGGTTTCTCAGTATCGACAAACGGCAAAGAGACCGTCCGATCCGAACCGAATGTCGTCCCTCTCTGCGACGTCCTGCTCGTCCTTCTCATCATCTTCATGATCGTGACGCCGCTCATCCAGAAGGGCGTCGACGTCAAGCTCGCGCCGGCCCAGTTCACCTCGAACATGCCGGAGAACCCGGACGTCGTCTTGGCGATCAAGAAGGACGCGCGCGACCCCAAGGGTTTCCTCCTTTATGTCAACCAGGACAAGGTGACTGTGGAGACCTTGCAGAACGCGCTCGAAGAGGCTTTTCTGACCGTCGCCGACAAGAAGCTCTATCTCAAGGCGGACCAGGATCTCGAGTATGGCATCTTCGCCTATCCCCTCTGGGATATCATCCGGGCCGCGGGGATCGAATCGGTCGGCATCATCACGGAGAAGAAGACGGAAAGGGGCGACTGAGCGCGGCTCAATCTCCCGTTCGACCTTCACGTCTGATCGAGAACCGGACTGGGGAAGGGAGCGACCGATCGCTCCCTTCCCCCGTTTTTTTATGAGAAGGAAGGGACCAACAAGAAGGGACCGGGTCTTCGCAAGGGGACATGTACTCTTGCGAAGACCCGGTCCCCTCTTGTTTTAGCAACGTTTAGGGGGAGACGAAGCGATCTTTCCGATCTCGGCGAGGAGCTCGTCGGCCATGCGGGACGCCGGGACCCTCCGCAGCGCTTTCCCGCCCTTGAAGATGACCCCGCCGTCCCGGCCGCAGGCCAGGCCCAGATCGGCCTCCTTGGCCTCGCCGGGACCGTTGACGGTACAGCCCATGACCGCCACCGTGACCGGCGTCCCCAGCGCGAGCACGGCCTTTTCGACTTTGGCCGCGACGGGCCCGAGATCGACCTCGCACCGGCCGCAGGTCGGGCAGGAGACGAACGTCGCGCCCCGCGTCCGCAGGCCCAGGGCCTGAAGGACCTGCCAGGCGACGAAGACCTCCCTCTCGGGAGGGGCGGTCAGGGAGACCCGGATCGTATCGGCCAGCCCCTCGGCCAGGAGCAGGGCCAGGCCGGCCGAGGACTTGACGCTCCCCGTGAGGAGCCGGCCCGCCTCGGTGATGCCGGCGTGGAAGGGGTAATCGACCTTCGCGGCCAGGAGCCGGTAGGCCTCGAGCGTCCGGGGGACGTCGGAAGCCTTGAGCGAGATCTTGATGAGCCGGAAATCGAGGTCCTCGAGCAGGCGAACGTGCCGCAGGGCGCTCTCGACCATGGCCGCCGCCGTCGCCCCCCCGGCCCGGGCCAGGATGTCCTTCTCGAGCGAGCCGGAGTTGACCCCGATGCGGATCGGCGCCCCCCTCTCCCCCGCCGCCCGCGCGACCTCGCGGACCTTCGCGGGCGAGCCGATGTTGCCGGGATTGAGACGCAGGCCCTCGACCCCCGCCTCGAGGGCCGCCAGCGCCAGCCGGTGGTCGAAGTGGATGTCGGCGATGAGGGGGACCCCCCGGGCGCGCTTGCGGATCTCGCGAATGGCCTCGGCCGCCGCCCGGTCGGGGACGGCCAGCCGCACGATCTCCGCCCCCGCCCGCTCCAGCCGCCGGATCTGCGACGCCGTCCCCCGCACGTCCCGGGTGTCGGTCTTGGTCATGGCCTGGACGACGACCGGGGCGCCGCCGCCCACGGCCGCGCCGCCCACCCTGATCTGACGCGTGGTCCTGCGCGGGAACATCCGCTCCTCCTCGCGCCTAGAACGGCCAGAGGCTGCCCCAGCCGTTCGGCAGCTTCCTGACGAGATCGTTGAAGATGACGAAGGCCATCAGGGCCATCATCATGACCCAGCCGACCGTGGTGTAGGCGATCCGGACCTTCGGGCTCACATCCCTGCGGAAGATGGCTTCCAGGGCCAGGATGACGATCTGGGGCCCGTCGACGATCGGGATGGGGAAGATCAGATTGATGACGCCCAACTGGAGGCTCAGGAACGCGATCCAGGTCAGGAGGGAGACCCAGCCCTCGCGAAAGAAGACGTAGGACGCGTCCGCGATCGCCAGCGGGCCCCCCACTTGGGATGTCGGCGTCTCCCCGGTGAACAGTCCCTTGATGATCCGAATGACGAGGAGCGCGTTATACGAATTCTCCTTCAGGCTGTTCCCGATGGCCCCGAAGAAGCCGAATTTCTTTGTCACCGATTCGGCCCCGTGCTGGATGCCGATGAGGCCGATCTTCCCTTCGAGCCTGGGGGTCACCGGGACCTCGAGGGCGCGGCCGGCCCGGTCGATCGTCAAGAGGAGCTCCCTCCCGGGGTTGTTCTTGACAACCTCCGTGAATCCGCTCCAGAAGACAGGCTGGCCGTCGATGGCCCGAATGACATCCCCGGCCTGGAGCCCGGCCTTCTCGGCCGGCGTATGCGCCGGGACCATGCGGACCTGGGTGAATATCTTGGCGTTGAACCCGGCATATCCGACATCGGTCTTCTTGTCGGATTCGGTCAGAAGATCGATGCTCAGGGGGGACCCGTCCCTGACGACCTCGAGGCCGATCCGGCGGTCGGGGGCGATCCCGACGGCGACAAAAACGTCCTTCCATGTCCTGGTCTCGCGTCCCGCGATGCGGACGATCAGGTCGTCAGGCTTGAGGCCGGCCCGTTCGGCGGGCGAGCCGGGATCGATCCAGCCGATAACGGGCGCGTCGTCCACGTACTTCGCGACCTTCGTCCCGATCCCGCTGACCACCGACATCAAGACCACCGCCAGGACGAGGTTCATGACCGATCCCATGACCATGATGAAGAACCTTTGCCCCCGTGTCTTGGCCATCATGTCGTCGGGCGGGATGGGCCGGTCCTTCTCGAACACGCCCTCCCCTTCCATCTGGACATAGCAGACGACCGGGATGAGGGAGACCTTGTAGTCGGTGCCGGTCCCGTCCGGCGGCGCCTTGAAGAACGAGAGCTTGCCGTTCCGGACGCCGAAGAGCCTCGGGCCGATGCCGAACGAGAAGGCCTTGACCCGCACGCCGAACCGCTTGGCCATGATGAAATGGCCGAACTCGTGGACGAACGTGACGATGAAGAAGACGATCGCGAACGAGACTATCGTGCCCAATACGTTGATCATATCCACCTCTTCAGGATGAGCCGGCGGGCTTCGCGCCGGGCCTCGGTGTCGATGTCGATGATGGCCTCGATGGAATCGGCCGGACGGGCCCGATGCCCGTCCATGACCCCGCCGACCACCGCGGCGATGCCGCCGAAAAGGATCTTTTTCGCCAGGAAGGCCGCGACGGCCGCCTCGTTGGCGGCGTTGAGGGCGACGGGCAGGCTGGCCCCGGCGACGAGCGCCCGCCGGGCCAGGCCGAACAGGGGGAAGCGGCGCTCGTCGACGCGCCGGAACTCCAGGCGCCCGATCGCGGCCAGGTCGAGAGTGGGCAGTCCGGAGTCCGGACGCTCCGGCCAGGTCAGCGCGTATTGGATCGGCAGGCGCATGTCCGTCGCGCTGAGCTGGGCCAGGACCGAGCCGTCCCGCATCTCGACGAGGGCGTGGACGGCGCTCTGGGGATGGATGAGGACGTCGAGCTCCGAGGCCTCGAGGTCGAAGAGCCAGCGGGCCTCGATGAGCTCGAGCCCCTTGTTCATCATCGTCGCCGAATCGACGGTCACTTTGCGGCCCATGACCCAGCGGGGGTGGCGCAGGGCCTCCTCCGGGGTCTTCTTCGGGAGCTCCCCGAGGGGCGTTTTCAGGAACGGCCCGCCCGAGGCCGTCAGGGTGACCTTGCGGACATGCCGCCTCTCGGCCGCGCGGAGGCACTGGAAGACGCCGCTGTGCTCGCTGTCGACCGGGACGATCACGGCGCCGGAGCGGGCCGCCTCCGCCCTGAGCACGGCGCCGCCGACGACCAGGGACTCCTTGTTGGCCAGGGCCACCCGGCGGCCGGCCTTGACCGCCTCGAGGGTCGGCCCGAACCCGCTCATCCCGGTGATGGCCGAGACGACGATGTCGGCCCCCTCGGCCCGGGCGGCCTCGACGGTGCCTTCCGGCCCGTGGACGACCCTCATCCGCCAGCCCCGCGCGAGGCCGCGGATCGCTCCCGCGTCGCGCCCATGCGCCACCGAGACGAGGGCCGGGCGGTACTTCCGGACCTGGGCGGCGAGGAGGCGCGCGTTGGACCCCGCGGCCAGGGCGACCACCCGGAAGCGCTCCTCCGTGCGGTCGACGACGTCGAGGACGGACGTGCCGATCGACCCCGTCGAGCCGAGGATGGCGAGGCCCCGCGTCTTCTGTCCCACGCCTACTTCCAAAGATAGCGGACGATGAAATAGAAGAGCGGGCCGGCCAGGATCAGGCTGTCGACGCGGTCGAAGAAGCCGCCGTGGCCGGGCAGGCTGTTGGACGAGTCCTTGACCCCGACGGCCCTCTTGAAAAGGGATTCGAGCGGGTCGCTGACCTGGGCCGCGGCGTCGACGACGAGGCCGGTCAGGACGGCCGTCGCGAGCGGCAGCTCGGGAAAGAGGACGAAGCGGGCCAGGACGGCCCCGGCCGCGGCGAAGAGGAACCCGCCGGCGCTCCCCTCCCAGCTCTTGTTGGGGCTGGCGGTCGGGGTCATCTTGTGACGCCCGAAGGGCTTGCCGACGAAGAAGCCGCCGGTGTCCCCGAGGAACACGACGGCAAAGAGGAAATAGAGATAGAACGGGCCGTCCTCGATGCGGATGCGGAAGAGGAAGCCCAGGGGAAAGGCGACATAGAAGACGCCGATGAGGGTGGCGGCGAAGGCGGTCGGGAACGCGTCGAGCTTTTCGGCCGTTCCGGTCGCGACGACGAAATACACGCCGGCCGCGAGGATGGCCGCGAACAGGGCGGCCTCGAGGGGGACCTGCCGGAAATAGACCGTCAGCAGGACGAGCAGGGCCATGAAGATCCCCAGGGCCTTCTGCGGCCTCAGGCCCTTTTTCCCGACCAGGGCGTAGAACTCGGTCAGGGCGGCCAGGACGAAGCCCACACCGAACAGGAAGAAGACCCAATCCGGGGCATACTGGATCAGGCCGAAGACGGCCCCGAGCAGGACGGCGGCGGTGAGGGTGCGCTTGACGAGGTTCATGCGGATTCGGTCCTTCCAGGGGGAGCGGATTTGACGGCCCGGACGCCCCCGAACCGGCGGTCCCGCTTCTGGTATTCGAGGATGGCTTCAAGGAGATGACGCCTGCGGAAATCCGGCCAGAGGACCGGCGTGACGACGATCTCGGCGTAGGCGATCTGCCAGAGGAGGAAGTTCGACACCCGCATCTCCCCGCTCGTCCGGATGAGGAGGTCGGGGTCGGGCAGGCCTTGGGTCCAGAGGTGGCCGGCGAAGGTCTTTTCGTCGAGGCGGGCGGCGCGGACCTTTCCGCCGGCCAGGATCCGCCGGGCGGCGTCCACGATCTCGTCGCGGCCCCCGTAGTTGAGGGCGAAGACGACGGTCATGCGCCGGTTGTCCTTGGTCAGGGCCTCGACGCGCTCGAGCTCCCTGAGCGCGGGCCTGGGGATGCCCTCCCTCCGGCCGATGACGCGGAGCCTGAGGTCGTTGTCCGTGAGCAGGTCGACGTCCTTGCCGAGGTGCCGGCGGAGCAGCCGCCAGAGGCGGCCGACCTCGGTGCGGGGCCTCTTCCAGTTCTCGCTCGAGAAGGCGTAGAGGGTCAGGGCCTCGATGCCCAGACGGGCGGCGGCTTCGACGACCTCCCTGACGGAGGCCGCGCCGGCGTCGTGGCCCTGAACCCGGGGCAACCCCCTCTGTTGGGCCCAGCGGCCGTTGCCGTCCATGATCACGGCGATATGGCGGGGCAGGCGGTCGGGATCGACCGCGAGGAGCAGGTCGTGATCCTCGGTCCCTGGGGGGAAAAAGGCCTCGAGGTGCTTCTCCATCGGCCCCCCATTATAGCATAGGTGGACCGGGCCGGGGGATTCTGCTAAAGTGAGGAATCGGAGCTCTTCCATGTGCTTGGCCATACCCGCGAGGATCACCCGGATCGACGAATCCGGCCAGGGGACGGCCAGCTATATCGGCAGCGAGGTCAAGGTCAACCTCAGCCTGGTCCCCCAGGCCAAGCGGGGCGATTGGGTCATCATCCACGCCGGCTTCGCCATCTCGGTCATGAACGCCAGAGAGGCGCGCGAGACGCTCCGTCTCTTCAAGGAGCTGGCCGCGGCGTCCCGGGATGAAAGAGCTTAGGGACCCGGCCGCCCTGCGGCGGCTCCTCGGGGAGATCGAAGGACAGGTCCGGGGGATCGGCCGCGCTCCCCGCTTGATGGAAGTCTGCGGCACCCACACCATGGCCCTCTTCAAGAGCGGCCTCACGCCCCTGCTCGCCCGGGCCGGCGTCGAAATGGTCTCGGGGCCGGGATGTCCGGTCTGCATCACGCCCAACGGCATCCACGAGGCGGCGATCGCCGTCCTCACGGGGATTGAGAATCTGACCCTGGCCGCCTTCGGCGATATGACCCGCGTCCCCACCCGCAAGGGGTCGCTCCAGACCGCCATACCGGCGCGGGGCTCGCGCCTGAGGATCGTCTATTCCCCCGAGGAGGCGCTGGACGAGGCCCGGCGGGCCCCGGACCGGCCCGTGGTCTTCTTCGGCGCGGGGTTCGAGACGACCATCCCGGCGATCGCCTATACGGTCCGGCGGGCCGCCGAGGAGAGACTGCGCAACTATGCGGTCCTGCCGGCCCTCTGGCTCGTCCCGCCGGCCCTGAGGGCCGTTCTGGAGGGCGGCAAGGTCGCCGTGGACGGGTTCATCTATCCCGGTCACGTCAGCGCGGTCATCGGCGTCGAGCCCTATGAGTTCGTGGCCCGTGAATTCGGGGTGCCGGGGGCGGTGGCGGGCTTCGAGCCGGGCGATATCCTGCTGGCCGTCCGCTCGATCCTGGACCAGATGGCCGAGGGGAAGCCTCGGGTCGCTCTCGAATACTCGCGGGCCATCGGCCGGGACGGCAACGCCGTGGCCAGGGCGCTCATGGCCGAGATCTTCGAGCCCTATGACGCCTCCTGGCGGGGGCTCGGCAAGATCCCCGGGAGCGGCCTTCGCTTCCGGGCGGCCTTCGCCGGGTTCGACGCCGGGCCCCGGTTCGGCCTGGAGACGGCGGGACCGGACCGCGATCTCGACGGCTGTCGCTGCGGCGAGGTCCTGCGGGGCGTCATCAGGCCGGAGGGCTGCCGGCTCTTCGGGAAGAAGTGCCTGCCCGACTCCCCGCTCGGGCCCTGCATGGTCTCCTACGAAGGCGCCTGCCTCATCCATTTCAAGTACGGGACGGAGAGGAGGGCCCGGGTGTGACCAAGATCAGCCTGGAGCTCGGCAGCGGCGGCCGGCTGATGCGGGAATTCATCGCCGGGAAGATCGTGGCCTCGTTCGGCGAGCCTCTGCTCGGCGAGCTCGGCGACGCCGTCCACCTGCCGGGAGGAATCGCGTTCACGACCGACAGCTATGTCGTCGACCCGATCGTCTTCCCGGGAGGGGACATCGGCCGCCTGGCCGTCAACGGGACGGTCAACGACCTCGTCGTTTCGGGGGCCGAGCCGCGCTTCCTGTCGCTCGCCCTGATCCTCGAGGAGGGCCTGGACGCGGACCTCCTCGACCGGGTCCTCCGCTCGGTCCGCGCGGCGGCCAGGACGGCCGGGGTCCGCGTCGTCACCGGCGATACGAAGGTCGTCCGGCGCGGCCAGGGCGACAAGATCTACATCAACACCGCCGGCCTGGGCCGCTCGATCGCCCACCCGCGGCTCTCGAAGGTAAGACGGGGCGACAAGGTCATCCTGACCGGGACCCTGGGCGACCACAGCCTGGCCGTGATGCTGGCCCGCGGCGATTACGGCCTGCGCTCGAGCGTCCGCAGCGATTGCGCGCCTCTCCTCTTTCTGCTCCCGCTCTGGCGGACGGGGGCCCTGTGGATGCGCGACGTCACCCGGGGCGGGCTGGCGACGGTCCTCTTCGAGCTGGCCGAGCGGCTCCCCCACCCCCTTCTGATCGAAGAAGACCGCATTCCGCTGTCAAGGCCCGTCCGGGCCGCGAGCGGCCTGCTCGGGATCGATCCGCTCTACATGGCCTGCGAAGGGAAGGCGGTCGTCATCGCGCCCAAGGCCCGGGCCGGGGCGTTCCTGCGGCGCCTGCGCGGCCACCCTCTCGGGCGTCAGGCGGCGGTCATCGGCGAGGTCCAGGACGAGGTCGGACACCCCGGCGAGCTGCTTCTCCGGACGACGGCCGGCGGCCTGCGCCTCCTCGAGCCCCTGACCTCCGAGCTCCTCCCCCGCATCTGTTAGGCCGTAAGACGGGGTCAAACCTTAATTCTTATAATTTTCGAAAAAGAAGGGACCGGGTCTTCGCATTGCGCCATAGACTGCGCGTGAAATGCGAAGACCCGGTCCCTTCTGGTTATTTATAAGAAATAAGGTTTGACCCCGTCTTGTTCTTAGGCTTTGACGACGTTCTTCCGGCGCTTCTTGATCGCGTTCCGCGTGTCGACGACGAGCGGCGCGTTCTTGACGATCCAGTCGTAGTCGTAGGCCGAGTGGTCCGTGGCGATGACGACCGCGTCGACTTTCTTGAGCAGGGCCTTCGTCAGCGGCACGGACTTGAGCTCGAGCCCGGGATACTCCCGGTGCCCGACGACGCGGGGGACGTAGGGATCGTTGTACGAGGCCGCGGCCCCCTTCTGCCGGAGCAGGCTGATGATCTTCAGCGAGGGCGATTCGCGCGAATCGTCGATGTCCTTCTTGTAGGCCAGCCCGAGGACGAGGACCTTGGCCCCCTTGACCGACCGGCCCCGGGCGTTGAGCGCCTCGACCGTCTTCCCGATCACATAATAGGGCATGAACCGGTTGATCTCGCCGGCCAGCTCGATGAACTTTGTCTGGTAGTCGACCTCCTTGGCCTTCCAGGTCAGGTAGAACGGGTCGATGGGGATGCAGTGCCCGCCGAGCCCGGGCCCCGGGTAGAAGGGCATGAAGCCGAAGGGCTTGGACGAAGCGGCCCGGATGACCTCCCAGACGTCGATGCCCATGCGGTCGAAGATCATCTTCAGCTCGTTGACGAGGGCGATGTTGACGGAGCGGAAGATGTTCTCCAGGAGCTTGGTCGATTCGGCCGCCTTGGTCGAGGAAACGGGCACGGTCCTGACGATGATCTGGTCGTAGAGCGCCCGGGCCAGCTTGAGGCAATCCGGCGTGAGGCCGCCGACGACCTTGGGCGTGGTGGCCGTCGAGAAGCTCTTGTTGCCGGGGTCCTCGCGCTCCGGGGAGAAGGCCAGGAAGAAATCGCGGCCGCCCTTGAGGCCGCCGGCCTCGAGGATCGGCAACATCTCCCCGTCGGTCGTCCCGGGGTAGGTCGTGCTCTCGAGGATGACCAGCTGGCCCCGGCGCAGGTTCTCGGCCACGGTGATGGTCGAGTTGAGGACGTACGACAGGTCGGGACTGCCGTGGCCGTCGAGCGGCGTCGGCACGCAGATGAGGACGGCGTCGACGTCCCGGAGCCCGCGGAAATCCGCCGTGGCCCGGAACTTCTTGCGGCCCAGGAAATCCTTGAGCTCGGCCGCCGAGATGTGCCGGATATAGGTCCGGCCCCGGTTGAGCAGGTCGACCTTCTTGGCGTCGACGTCGAACCCGGTAACATGGAACCCTTTCAGGAGGAACGTCTTGACCAGGGGCAGACCGACATAGCCGAGGCCGATGACGCCGATCCGGGCCTGTTTCGAGCCGATCTGGTCGAGCAGGGCCGAGGCGAGGTTGTTCATGATCGGGCGCTCCTTTGCTTGTGCCAGAGAACGGTGTCTTGGAGTCCTTCGAGGAATGACCGGCTCGGCCCGAATCCCAGGAGGCGGCGGGCCTTGGAGATGTCGGCCGTCGAGTGAGCAATGTCGCCGGGCCGGGGCGCGGCCTGGACGGCCTCGATCCCCGTGCCGAGGGCGTCGTTCACCGCCGCGAGCAGGCCGTTGACCGTGGTCGCCACGCCGCAGGCGACGTTGACGGCCTCCCCCGCCGCGGCGTCCGACGCGGCGGCCGCGAGGTTGGCCCGGACGACGTCGCCGACGTGAATGAAATCCCGGGACTGTTCGCCGTCGCCGTAGATCGTCGGCCGCTCGCCGCGGAGCATCTTGGCGATGAACAGCGGGATGACGGCCGAATATTCGGAGGCCGGGTCCTGGCGTGGGCCGAACACGTTGAAATAGCGCAGGGCGACGGCGTTCAGGCCGTGAAGGGCCCGGAAGACCTGGGCGTATTTCTCGGCGACGAGCTTGCTGACCCCGTACGGCGACAGCGGCTTGCCTTCCCGGCCTTCGACCTTCGGCAGCGACGGGTCGTCGCCGTAGACCGCGGACGAGGAGGCCAGGACGAAATCGCGAACGCCGGCGTCCTTGGCCGCCACGAGCATGCTGAGGGTGCCCCGGACGTTGACGTCGTCGTTGAGCAGAGGGTCGGCGACCGAGCGGGCGACCGAAGCGAGCGCGGCCTCGTGGAAGACCGTCCCGACGCCCTCGACGGCCCGGCGGCAGGTCCGCAGGTCCCGGATGTCGCCCTCGATGAACTCGATCCGGGCCCTGATGCCGGCCAGGTTCTCCATCTTCCCCGTCGAGAGGTCGTCGAGCACACGGACCGAGTCGCCCCGTTCGACCAGGGCCTCGGCGATGTGCGAGCCGATGAAGCCCGCCCCCCCGGTAACCAGATAGATCGCCATTGACTTGGTTCCTAAAAGGCTGATTATATTGATTCTTTTTTGTCGGTCAAGCCGAGGAGCCCGAGCTCGCCGAGGCGGCGGAGGACCGTCCGGACGCTCTCGTCGATCGTCTCTTTGTCGGTCTCGAGCACGATCTCGGCGGCGAGCGGCTCCTCATAAGGGTCCGAGACGCCGGTGAACTCTTTGATCTCGCCGCGGAGGGCCTTCCGGTACATGCCCTTGACGTCGCGCCCGATGCAAACCTCGACCGGGCACTTGGCGTACACCTCGACGAAATTCGTCGTCTCCTTCCGGGCCCGGTCCCGCATCTCCCGGTAGGGCGAGATGAACGAGGTCACCACCGCGACCCCGTTGCGGGACAGGAGCTTGGCCACGAACGTGACCCGGCGGATGTTCTCGTCCCGGTCCTTCTTGGAGAACCCCAGGTCCCGGGTCAGGTCCTGGCGGACGATGTCGCCGTCCAGGCGCTCGACGCGGAGCCCCTTGTCCTTCAGGATCTCGGCGACCCGGTCGCCGACGGCCGATTTCCCGGAACACGGCAGTCCCGTGAACCAGAGGGTGAAGCCTTCATGGTCTTCGCACATGCGGGTCGTTCCTTTCGCTCGTTTCGCTCGTTTCAGGGCCGGAGGACCCGGCCTTTCAGGCGCTCCGGGGCGTCGAGGCCCAGGATATCGAGGACGGTGGGGGCGATGTCGAGGATGTCGCCGTCGCGCCTCCCCCGCCGCGCGCTCTTCGGGTCGTGCAGGATGTAGATCCCGTGCTGAGCGTGGACGGCGTCGTCGGGCCCGGTGTCGTTCTCGGGGAGGTACATCGTCCCGTGGCCGAGCGTGCCGGCCGACCGCCAGTAGAGGTCGTCGAAATAGACCATCAGGTCCGGATACTCGCCTTCGAGCTCCTCGTAGTATTCCTGGGGCTTGATGACCTTGGTGGCCCAGCTCTCGCCCGCCGGTCCCCGGACGCCCTCGAGCTCGCGCAGAAGCTCGTCCCGGGCCTTCTCATAATCCTCGGCCGGGATGATCCCCCGCGGCTCGCGGCCCTCGACATTGAGGAAGACCCGGGCATAATAGCCGCCCCAGGCCCAGGCGCGGGTCTTGTCCCAGTCGACGGCCAGGTCGTCGAGGCCGGTCGGCCCGGCCGGCCGCGCCCTGACCGCGAGCCAGCCCTTGTCGATGAGCCACTCGTTGACGCAGAACGCGCCCTTCATCCTCTTCGCCCCGTGATCGGAGACGACCAGGACCGCCGTATCATCGCCGGCCTTGGCCAGGAGGGCGCCGATCTTGGCGTCGAGGTATTTGTAGTACTCGATGATGACGCCCTCGAAGCGGTTCCCCGGCTCATACAGGTGGTGGTCGCGGTCCATGAACTTCCAGAACGCGTGATGGACCCGGTCGACCCCGATCTCGACGAACATGAACAGGTTCCAGGGCTTGGCCGTCACGAGCCAGTCCATGACCTCGAACCGCCTCTCGGTCATGGCGTAGATCTCGCGCAGGATCTGGTCCCGGTCCTCCGTCCGGAAGACGACGTCGAAGATGTAGTGCCCGAAGCGCTCTTCGATCTCGGCCTTGAGCCCGGCCGGGTAGGTCGTCTCCTTCCCCGGGCCCGGCGGGGTGATGAAGCAGGAGATGAGGTTCCCGGCGACCGGGTAGGGCGGGTAGCTCGGCGGCACGCTGACCAGGGTGCTCGTCCCCCCGGCCTCGCCGACGTAGTCCCAGAGCTTCTTCTCCCGGACCGCCCTGGAGTTGGCGATCCACATCTGGTCGTAGGAATAGCCCTTGCGGTGGCGGAACCCGTAGAGCCCCAGCCGCCCCGGATCGAGCCCCGTGGCCATGACCATCCAGGCCGGGATGGTGATGGGCGGGTCGGAGCTGCGGAGCCTCCCCCACAGCCCCTTCTCCATGAGCCCCCTGAGGACGGGGAGCTCGTCGCGCCGGTCGAAGACGATCTCGGGCGGGGCGCAGTCGAGCCCGACGACGAGGACCCTCCGGTCATTCATTGAACGGGTCCTTGAAGGCCATGATCACCCGGGCCACCTCGGGCCGCATGAGCTCGGGCGGCGGGCACTCGCCGCCGACCAGCAGGTCGCGGATCTTGGTGCCGCTGAATTGGACGTGCCCCTCGAGCGGGTGGGGGCAGATCTTCTCGTTGACGACCGAGCCGCACGTCCGGCAGTAAGAGAACGACCGGAAGAACATGGGCACGATGCCGAGGTCCGGGAATTGCTCGAAGATCTCCTGGGCGGCGAACGGCGGGTAATAGGACCCGACCCCGGCGTGGTCCCGGCCGATGATGATGTGGGTGCAGCCGAAGTTCTTCCTGATGACGGCGTGGTGGATGGCCTCCCGGGGGCCGGCGTAGCGCATCTCCATCTGGAGGATGGCCATGGCCGTGCGGTCCTTGAGGTAATAGAGGCGGATGGCCTCCTCGTAGGACGCGAGGATGACCTCGTCCTTGAAATCGCCCTTTTTCTTCTTGCCGATCACAGGATTGATGAACAGCCCGTCGGTGAAGGTCAAAGCGGCCTTCTGGACGTATTCGTGTCCGAGATGAGGGGTGTTCCGGGTCTGGAAGCCGACGACCGTCCGCCAGCCCTTCGACTCGAAGAGGACCCGCGTCTCCTTCGGCGAGAGCTTCCAGCGGTCGAACGGCGTGGGGACCATCTCGAGGAGGTCGACCGGGCCGGCCAGCAGGACCTCCTTCAGGGCCAGGACCTTGGCCACCCCCGGGTGGGCCGGATCGCGCGTCCCGAAGACCTTCCCGGCCGTCTCGCCCTTGTCGAAGCCGTACTTCTCCTCGAGATGAAGGATGGCGACCGGCGCGCCCTCCGCGGTCTCGAGCACTATCTCGGTCCCCGTCTTCAGGCGGGCGGCCGTCTCGCGGTCGACGTCGAGGACGATGGGGATGGTCCAGGCGACGTCGTTCCCCAGCCGGCTCGAGTCGAGGACGCTCCGGAAATCCGCCTGGCCCAGGAACCCCTCGAGAGGGCTGTAGACCCCCGTGGCGATGTTCTCGACGTCCGAGACGAGCTCGGCGTCGATCTTCAGGCGGGGTGCCTCGGCGGTCCGGGCCAGGGCCTCGGCTCGCTTTTTCCCCTCGAGGACCCTGTCGACCAGCTTGCCGCCGTGGGGTTGGATCATGGTTCGCTCCTTTGCCCGGGACCGGGAAAACGGGGTGATCGGACGGCCGGAGAGGTCAGTCGATGTATCCCAGCGCCTTCAGGCGCTCCTTGACCTTCTCTTCCTCGTCCTTGGTGAAGACCTCGGCCGCCGGCTCCGCTTTGGACAGGCTTTCCCTGAGGACCTTGGCCGCGTAGCTCGAAACCGAGCGGCAATCGGTCCCCTTGATGAACTCCTCGAGCTTTTTGTATAGCGAGGTGGGTATCGAAACGGACGTGAATTCTTTGCCCATGGGGGTTTTATATACCAGAAAGGCCCCTTTTTCAAGGCCTTGGGGCCCCGGGGCCCGGGGACGCGCCCGGGGACGCGCGCTTGACAAGCCCCTCGCCCCCGTGGTTATAATGGCCCGGCAATGACCGAAACCGAAGACCCCTGGCCGTCCTCCCCCCTGGCATGGAAAAGATAACCCAGCCCCTGGCGAACGAATCCGCCTTGTCCGGCGTCCTGGACAAGAACCTCAAAAAGCTGGCTTCCCGCCTGGGGGTCACCCTGGCCCTGCGCGGCGACCAGCTCCTCATCGACGGGGACGCCAAGCGGGTCGCCTTCGCCAAGCACTACTTCGAGAGGCTCGGCGAGCTCCGGGAACGGGGGCGTCAGATCCGGGAAGAGGACCTGCTCATCGCCCTGGACATGCTCGAGGAGGGCCCGCCGACCCGCCTGGACGATTACGCCCCGTCCGAGCCGCTGAACCTGTCGCGGAAGTCGGTCAGCCCCAAGAGCCTGAACCAGCAGGCCTATCTCCAGGCCATCAAGACCCATGACCTCGTCTTCGGCATCGGTCCGGCCGGCACGGGCAAGACCTATCTGGCCATGGCCATGGCCCTGGCCTTCCTGCAGAACAAGGCGGTCAACCGCATCATCCTCACCCGTCCCGCCGTCGAGGCCGGGGAAAAGCTGGGCTTCCTCCCCGGGGACCTCATCCAGAAGATCAACCCCTACCTGCGGCCCCTCTACGACGCCCTCTTCGACCTCTCCCAATACGACCAGGCCAACCGGCTGATCGAGCGCGGGGTCATCGAGATCGCCCCCCTGGCCTTCATGCGCGGCCGGACCCTGAACGGCGCCTTCATCATCCTCGACGAGGCCCAGAACACCACGCGGGAGCAGATGAAGATGATCCTGACCCGGGCCGGCTTCGACTCCAAGCTGGTCATCACGGCCGACATCACCCAGATCGACCTGCCCCAGCCGGGCAAGTCAGGGGTCATCCACGCCCTGAAGATCCTGGCCCCGCTCCAGGAGATCGCCATCATCCGCTTCACCGACAGGGACGTCGTCCGCCACCCCCTCGTCCAGAAGATCATCAAAGCCTACCAGAAGGCCGAGTCCAGGGAGGGCTGAGGAAGATGCCGGCTTCGTTCTTCAATCGCATCAAGCTCTTCCGGGCGGCCGAGATCCAGCCCGGGCGGCCCCCCTTGGAGAACCCCGAGGAAGAGGCCCCTCCGACGTTCCTCGGCCGGCTGGTCAAGAGCCCCTGGCCGATCCTCGTCGCGACCTCGGTCATCGTCGCTCTCTTCCTGACCCGCCTGCCCTCGGAGGGCTTGATGCCCCTGGGCCTGGGAGAGATCGCCCCGGCGGACGTAGCCGCGCCGTTCGACCTCACCATCGCCGACGAGGAGGCCACCGCCAAGAAGAGAGCCGAGGCCGAGGCCGGGATCCTGCCCGTCTACGTCCATGACCCCAACGTCCACGCCAATACGGAGGACAAGATCCGGCTCCTCTTCGCCGAGGGGCGGGATTGGGCGGCCAAGAACCCGACCGGCCCCCGGGACGAAGCCCTCCGGGACCTCCTGTTCGAGAAGCACGGCGTCGACCTGAGCCTCGCCGACGTCCAGACCCTGGTCCGCTCGAAGTTCTCCTCCGACCTCGAGGAAACGCTCATCGGGCTCGCGGCCAAGGCCTTCAACGAGGGCATCCTCGTCTCCAAGAACCTGTTCATCCACGGCGAAGGCGAGCGGGGCCTCATCCTCAGGGACGCCCGGGGCCGGGAGCGGACCATCCGCATCGAGGCCCTGATGGACATCGGGGAGAGCGAGCGCCGCTTCAAAGACGACCTGGGCCGCATCGACATGCCGGCCCGGAGCCGGGCCGCTCTCTCGAGCCTGGGAGAGATCTTCCTCACCGCCAACGTCGCCTACAACAAGATCGAGACCGAACGACGGAAGGCCCAAGCCCAGGACGCCGTCGGCACGGTGACGCTGACCGTCAAGAAGGACCGGGTCATCGTCCGCAAGGGCGACGAGGTGACGCCGGAGACCCTCAAGATCATGGAGGAGTACAACCAGAGGATCCGGCGGCGGTCGAGCTGGGTGCCCGGCTTCATCGGATTGCTCCTCCTCTACCCCTTCCTCTTCGTCGTGCTCCGATACCATCTCGGACGGGGGGGGAAGCCGAAGATCGCCCGCCGGCAATACCAGATGACGGCGGCCGCCCTCGTCGGAAGCCTCGTCCTTTACGAGGCCTTCTTCGCCCTGGCCAAGACGATCAGCGGGGCGCTGACGACGCCCGCCCTCTCCCGCATCGAGGTCTTTTATTACGCCTTCCCGCTCCAGGTCGGGGCCCTGATCTTCGCCTTCCTCCTCCCCGACCAGGCGACGCTCCTGTTTATCTTCCTCAACAGCCTGACGGTCGGGCTGTTCTTCGGCGGCGATTTCGTCATGGCCACCTTCACCTTCCTCGGCGGCCTGGCCGCGGTCAACGCGGTCAGGATCTATCGCCGGCGCTACCGGGCGGCCACCCTGAGGGCGGGATTCACCGTCCTGCCGGCCGTCAACATTCTGCTCATCTTGGTCACGCATCTCACCCTCAGGCGCACGGCCTTCGCCGCGGTCCCCGCCGAAATAACGATGGGCGTCCTGGGCGCCGCGATGAGCGCCGTCCTGGCCTTCCTCCTCCTGCCGCTGGTCGAATCGCTCTTCGGCTTCGTCACGGGCACCAAGCTCCTGGAGCTGACGAACTCGGATCTGCCGGTCTTCCGCCAGATGGCCGAGGAGGCCCCGGGCTCCTATCACCACTCGCTCGTCGTGGCCTCGCTCGCCGAGAAGGCCGCCGAGGAGCTGGGCCTCGATTCCCAGCTGGCCAAGGCCGGGGCCCTCTACCACGACATCGGCAAGACCAAGATGCCCGAGTACTTCATCGAGAACCGGACCCGGGAGTTCGACCTCCACAAGGACCTGACCCCGTCGATGAGCACGCTGGTCATCAAGGCCCACGTCAAGGAGGGCGCCGAGCTGGCCCGCAAGCTCAAGCTGCCCCGGCCCCTGCGGGAGATCATCGAACAGCACCACGGCAACTCCCTCGTCCGCTATTTCTACGCCAAGGCCAAGCAGACCTACGACCCCGAGGACCAGACCGTCGGCGAGGAGTCCTTCCGCTACCCCGGGCCGCCGCCCCAGTCGAAGGAAGCCGGGCTGGTCATGCTGGCCGACGCCATCGAGGCCGCCTCGCGGAGCCTCAAGGCGCCGACCAAGGACAACCTCAAGAGGGTCATCACCGACATCATCAACGGCACGCTCCAGGACGGCCAGCTCGACGCCTGCGACTTCTCGCTCCGCGAGCTGCGCATCGTCGCGGCGGCCTTCCTGACCATCCTCTACGCCATCTATCATCCCCGCGTCGAATACCCGGGCTTCAGCTTCGAAGGCCGGCCGAAGGACCAGAAGAAGACGAACGGAAAGGGAAACGGCCAGAACGGCAAGAAGAACAATGATCGTCCTCCTCAACCGCCAAAAAAAACACCGGATCCGGACCAGGGCGTTTGAGCGGCTCCTCGGGGAGCTCGCGGCGCGCTACCGCCTCGCCGGACCCGAGGTCAGTCTCTCGTTCGTCGGCGAGCGGGCCATCCGGACGCTCAACCGCAAGTTCATGAAGAAAGACCGGCCGACCGACGTCCTGAGCTTTCCCCTCGGCGAGAAGGGGCCGGACGGCCAATTCTACCTCGGCGACATCGTCATCGCCGTGCCGGTGGCCTTCCGCCAGGCGCGCCGCAAGGGCCACAGCCTCGACCGCGAGCTGCGCCTGCTCGCCATCCACGGCTTCCTGCACCTCCTCGGCTTCGACCACGACGCCGGCATCGAAGAGGAAGAACGGAAACTGCACCGGGTCTACGCGGCATGACGGCGAGCGCAACGACCTGGACCGGCCTGGGCCTGGCCTTCCTGGCCGCGTTCCTGCTGTCGCTCCTCCACTTCGTCCTGGGCTCCTATTCGAAGATCTCCCTCAGCCGGTTCCTCGAGGACCGCGACAAATCCCTCCGCAACGGCATCCTCAGGCATTTCGAGGAAACCGCCCTGGCCACCGAGTTCCTGCGGATCGTCGTCATCCTGGCCCTGGCGGCCTGCGGCTTCGCCGCCTTCGGCGGCTCGGCGGGAGCGCGGCCGCTCTGGCTCTTCCTGGCCGTCCTGGCCGTCTACGCAGTCGGGCTCGATCTCGTCCCCCGCCTGCTCGTCCTGGCCGCGAAGCCGGCCCTCATGCGGGCGTTCCTGCCGGCCTTCCCTCTCGCACGCCTCCTCGCCTCACCGATCCTGGTCGTCTCCCGCCGGCTCATCGCCCGGGAAGAGCAGCGCGAGGAGCAGGAGGAGGACCGGGAGGCCTCCGAGGAGGAGATCGAGACCTTCATCGACGAGGCGACCGAGGCCGGCATCATCGACGAGGGCGAGGACGAGCTCCTCCGGAGCGTCGTCGAGTTCGGCGACAGGGTCGTCCGGGAGGTCATGACCCCCCGGGTCCACATGGTCTGCATCCGCAAGGACGCGACCATCGACAACCTCAAGGACCTCATCATCAAGGAGAAGTACTCGCGCATCCCCGTCTACAAGGACCGGCTCGACAACATGGAGGGGATCGTCATGGCCAAGGACATCATCGAGTACGCCGACGAAAAGCAGAAGGTCCTGCCCATCGAGCCCCTGGTCCGGCCGGTCGCCTTCGTCCCCGAGTCCATGCCCGTGACGGACCTCCTGCGCGAGTTCCAGAAGGTCAAGACCAAGATGGCCATCGTCGTCGACGAGCACGGCGGCGTCTCCGGCCTGGTGACCATGGAGGACGTCGTCGAGGAGATCGTCGGCGAGATCCAGGACGAATACGACACGGAGGAGGCCCAGATCGTCGAGAACGGCCCGCTCGACTTCACCGTCTCCGGGGAGACCGAGGTCGAGGAGCTCGAGGAGCTCTTCGACACGGAGCTGGCCGACGACGCCTTCATCACCGTCGGCGGGCTCGTCACCCACGACCTGGGGCGACTGCCCCACAAGGGCGAGACCATGGCCATCCGCGGCATCCAGATCGAGGTCCTCGACGTGGACCAGAAAAAGGTCAAGAAGCTGAGGATCCGGAAGGCCTGAAGCGGGCCGAGGGGGAAAGATGCCGAGAACGGCCAAGACCAAGACGCCGGCGCCGAAGAAGGACGCGAAGGCCGCGCCGAAGAGAGCGGCCCGGAAGAGCGCGGCGCCCAAGCCGGTCTATCGCACGGGGTATGTCGCGCTGGTCGGGCGCCCGAACACCGGCAAATCGACCCTCCTCAACGCCCTGCTCGGGCAAAAGGTGGCCATCGTCTCCGACAAGCCCCAGACGACGCGGATCAGCATCCTGGGCATCAAGACGACCGACAAGGGCCAGATCGTCTTCGTCGACAACCCGGGCATTCACAAGCCCCTCCACACCCTCAACAAGAGGATGATGAATTTCGTCTATTCGGCCCTCGAGACGTCCGACGTCGTCTGCCTGCTCATCGACGCCACCCAGAAGTTCGGCCACGGCGACGAATACGTGATCGAGACCCTGCGCCGGGTCCGGACGCCGGTCTTCCTCCTCATCAACAAGGTCGACATCATCCGCAAGGACAAGGTGTTCCCGATCATCGAGCAGTACAAGGACCTCTACCCTTTCAAGGAGATCATCCCCCTCTCGGCCCTCAAGGGCGTCAACCTCGACGTCCTCGAGCGGCTACTGATGGAATCGCTGCCGGTGTCGCCGAAGCTCTATTCCGACGACGAGATCTCCGACCAGTCCGAGCGCTTCCTCTTCGCCGAGATCATCCGGGAGAAGATCCTCCGATACGTCACCGAGGAACTGCCCTTCGTCACGGCCGTCTACATCGAATCGATCGAGAAGAAGGCCCAGGCGGATTGGAAGAAGCCCGGCGAGACGCGCCCGATCGCCTACATCCGGGCCTCGGTCTTCGTCGAGAAGGACAACCACCGCAAGATCATCATCGGGCGGCACGGCTCCCTCATCAAGAGAATCGGCATCGAAGCCCGCCAGGAGATCGTGGAGTACATCGGGCACAAGGTCTTCCTGGGCCTCCAGGTCCGCGTCCGTGAGAACTGGCGCGACTCCGAGGACGTCCTCGACCTCATCGAAGGCCAAAAGGGCTAGGGCTGCGGTTTGACTACTTTTCCTCAGAATGCGATAATCTATCGCCAACCGGACGGTGAGTGTAGCTCAACGGTTAGAGCATCGGACTGTGGATCCGAAGGTTGGGGGTTCGATTCCCCTCACTCACCCCACACCTGTTTTTCCTGGTTCCCCTGGTAGATAAGCAGCTTACAGCGTTTTTCGTTTCTGGCTCCGTCAGGTCAGATTAGGTGAGTTTAGGCACAATCTGTGATATATATTTATGACATGTAGGAATTTGTCTGCAGTCCCGCCGATACATCTGAGCAACCCCACTGTCAAGCCATTTAAAAACCTTACCCAAGGGGCATCGTCTTGCATTATTCGGGCTACGCGAAGTAGTATTGAATGATCAATGGGAGGGGACGTATATGCGGCGCAAAGATCCGACCTTCCTCGTTAAGAATCTGCCCAGGATTTCGACTCGGTTGTTAGCTTCTCTGCTTGCAGCAGCGTTTTGTTATGGTCAGGTGGTCATCGAGAATCCTAAACGTCCTTCGAACCCTGATGCTGGGCGGACGATCAAACTTATCGAGAGGATGCGAATCAGGGACGATGGAAAAGAGACTGTGTTCAAGTATCCCGACCAGCTCCAAGTCGGCGATGACGGCGGCATTTTATTCGCGTGTTGGCCCGAATATCTCAAATATAACACGCAGGGACGATTGATTTTTAGGATCGTAAAAAAGGGCCAAGGTCCCGGCGAATCAGATTTGTCGACAAGGGCGCTGCTGACGACGGAGAACGTTTATGTTCAGTCGTACAGCCCGCCCAAGGTGATGCGGTTTAACTCGAAGGGCGATTATCTCGGCGAAGACCGGATTCCTCGGGCCAAGCTATACCAGTTTGTCACGATGAGCAATGGGCAAATATATGCGTTCCTGGAAGAGCCGCCGGACTACAGGAAGGTTCCTCGCCCCGATTATTATGAAGTACCCTACTCATTCTGCATTCTGTCGCCCGACCTGAAGAACGTAAACAAGCCATTCCAATTCCCCTATCGTTGGTATCTGGCGCCTGGATACGGCTGGCAGCGGGCTCGATTCGACTTCGACATAAGAGACCTCGAGACCGTCTATCTCGTTCATGGCGTCGACTATCGCGTTGATCATTACAATGCCAAGACCAACAAGATTGAGAAGACGATCACCAGAAGATATGACAAAGTCAAGAGACCTCTCGACCCACGTGAGCAGCAGCCGGGCTACAACGGCCCTCCTCCCCTGGATTTCTATTATGATATCACCAAGGTCCTAGTCACCGGTGACCGCATTTGGGTCATAACCTCGACCAGGAACGAGCACGAATCCCGGTTGGTCGATGTTTTCGATGGGAAGGGAAGATACATTGACAATTTCTACCTCGAGTTTCCTGCCGGATTCACTCCAGGCTTAATACTTGGTAGAATCGTTCTGAAAGGCGGCTTTCTTTATACCGTTGACGAGGATGCTGAAGGCTTCTTTAGCATCGGGAAATACGAAATCTCCGATCCAGGCAAGCGTTCAATAAAGAGGTAACCCTGACGAGCATCTGCCGAGACGCCGGTGACAGAGATCATCAAGCAAGCTATTGAGGAATATAAACTTAGGAGAATAAAAAAGGAACGAGCTTCTGTCCCTTCGGTGGAGAAGCTAGTCGAAGCGGCTTTCCCTACCTCCGATCAAAGCACCGTATGCGACAGTTCCCGAGTTCCATCCCACTTTGATTAAACCGCTTTTTAGGATGCAACTCGCTGTCATCTTTGGCAATATGCCAATTGAGAGCATCCCCGAGGCGCTTTATTGCGCGCTGTGCCTGTTGCCTTTCTCGACGAGTTCGATACTCTCGATGGCTATTCGTCCCGAATAGCCGCCTATATGCCCGAAGCCGGGCTTAAAACTCAATCCTTTATCTTGGCTATAAATCAACAAACCCTTTTCCGTAAAATCGAAGCGGCCAACGATCGTAACCAAAACGTCTTTATGTGCCTTCACACCACTTTTTTTCCTGAAGGCTCGGTAGAATTCAGATATCTTACGGGGTTCCATGGGCGATATTGGAGATGCAGTCTGCCAAGCAACCGACGTCTCTTCTCCTTTCACCTCTCCCGCCTTTACTGCCAAAAGGTAGTCCGATGTCGTCCATCCGCCAAAATACTTCAATATGTTATCGGGATCACCGAAATCAAGCCAGATCATCCCAGCGATCTTATTATCGGCGGGGCAAGTTTCGTCAACAAGCGCTTGCACCTCGAACACGAATCTGGCCTTTCCTTGAACACGGATGCGCTTGTCTAGAAAATCAAGTGGCCTGCGCACTAGGTCACATACGGTAATGTCCATCGGGGTTCGAACGTCCGTTGCGCGTGCGATTAGGGCTGTCCCAGTAAGAATGGCGCAGAGCCCAATAACCGGACTTAAGAATTTCCTTGTTTCAGGTGACTTATCATTCATTTCACCCCAAATCCCCTTCACCTGGAGCCATTCTCCTTCAGCGTGAATACGAACGGCTCCTTTTCATCCCCCAATAACTCACTATGGTCCACCTGTCCCCCGCAGATTGCTAGAGGAATCCCGCGGCCGTCGGGGTAGGCCCTACAGTACAAGGGAGGCGGGGCCAGGATGGGCGATATCAAGTTTTGACATTCCCAGCAAACAAATTCGCGGCTCATGACCAACCTCCTATCCTTTTTTCATGCTAACAGAAAGGCCAGCCATAAACAACACCGGTTTTCCCGGCTCTCTCCGCTCATCTGCTGGTCGGAACTCAGGTGCGGCCGGCATTAGGGGTGCCTAGGACGAGGCTGGCTCAAATCCTCCCAATTGACTTTGTAGCGTTTGACGTGCTGATAGCCGTCTTTGTCTTCTTCAATGACATAGAGATTATTTTTCCTTATCGCTTTGGGCGCGGCTTTTAGCGGAATGTGCGTGAGATATCTTCCCTCGGGATCAAAGACATCATGATAATAGCCGCCATCATCAGGGGCTTTCTCATAGGTCTGGACAAACACGCGTCCGACCTCATCGATCTCGATATTGGAGAAGGCATTGCGATGAGCGGGCCAATTCACCTGGATTTCCGGCGGAATAACCGCATTTCCAAAAGCGAGCCTGGTCCACTCTTCTTTTTCCTTGGCGGTGATCTCGATCGACTCATGGTCTCTGATTATCTTCCGGATGACGCGCCCTCTCGTGTCTAGAACGAAGAGCTCATATCTTTCAGAATATCCCCAGACGAGGCTGTCATCGGCCCCGACGTCCCAGAAGCATTCCGGCGGGTAGACATTGCGGGTATTGGGATGGATGAGGTACTCATAGGTGAAGACGCGGAAGAGCTCATTCATGTCAGCGTCGTATTTTGCCAGTATAAAAGTAGCCTTACCATCCTCAATGATGGTCATGGATCTCGCCACGATATAGTTTTGGGAATCGACCTTTGGGCGGGAAAAGAACGAGGCCGACGATCGGGCCAGAGATATCGACCTCTGGTATCTGCCATCGCGCTCGAAGACATGCAGGAGCCTGGCCCCACGATCATTGACGAGGATTTGGTTTGCGGGCGTCATCTCTAGGTTGGTTGGACGTTGCATCTCTCCCGGCCCCTGCCCCTTCCTGCCGATCGTCCTTATGTAGCTTCCGACATTGTTGAACACTTTGATGAGCGCGTCTCTGGAATCAAGGACATAGATATTCTCTTCCTCATCGACTCCCAAGTCTGCTATCTCAGCAAACGTGTACTCCTTCCCGCCGTCCTTGTTTCCGATCGAGAGGGTCTCCTCGATGGAAAGCGCAGTCTCCCCTAACATCGGACTGGGAGGATTCGTGACAACGGTTATGCCATCCACTGTGTTAATCGTTCCTCTCCAACCAGTCGTATGTTTCTTGCAGGAGACAAGGATCGCAAGGATTAAGAGCATTATGCCAATGGGTACCGCCCAGTATTTTCTGTTCATTTCGTTGCCTCCATCATCATAGGCCACTGAAAACGACCTTTTTGTCTGTTGATATCTGCCTGCCTACTCAATCCTAGCAAACCTGAGCCGGATAACTCAAGGGCCACCAACCGCTTCTTCTGGCCTGACCATATCGTCTGCCGCTTCGGCGATGGTCTATCGGCAAATCAGGGACCCGGAATTTATTCTTTACATTGGTCCATCTGTAAACTATATTAAGATCAAGGAGATGTCCTTCGCTTGCTTATGCTTAAGAGTATCTTTACACAAAAGCTGAAAACATATAAATATATTTGTTTTTTGTTAATTTTTATTACGGTCGCGCTAGCCTGCAACCATAATAATGTAACACTGACACTTGATGCTGGCGATTTTCAGTTTTCCCAGAAGACCATTGAATCATTTTTTCTTCGTGGTTCTATTGATAAAATCGTAATCCCCGAAACCACAGAGAGTTCTTTATTTTCCAGTGTGGATCAAATCGCGTTTGGCAAAGACGATGATATCTATTTGGCTGATCTTTTTTCTCAAAAGACTGTATATAAATTTGACCGGCTTGGGAAGTTTGTTTGCAAATACGGGAGGATCGGGCAGGGGCCAGGAGAGTATTCCGCCCCTATCGCCTTTGACAAGGATGAAGACGGTAGAGTCCTCCTGCTGGCCGACACAAAAATAGTTGTTTACAATAAGAATGGCGAGCTCGAGAAGGAAACAAATATCTATGAATTGGGCGGAGATATTAAGAACATTGGAGATGAAATCTACACAAGATTCTATGTTACGCGGCGAGGCGGTTCGAATAATAACAATATTCTTAAGGTGTATGACAGGAACCTAGAATTTAAAAGAGGCCTTTTCCAAAATGACCCGCGACTGAATACATACCGGTTTTTACCAAGGCATAGTATGGCGCCCTTGGGGCGTAGAATCGTTTTCACCGATGTTTATGATCTGGCAATAAATATTTATGACCCAAAATCTAAAGTCTGTCAGAGAATTAATTTTCCAAGCGAAAATGATAAATTGGCGTCGGTGTGGAACAAGCGCCATTTTACCGAAGCCGACCGTTCGACGATCCGCGATAATATCCATCGATTCAATGACGTGTTCAGTATCCGAGAAACAATCTATCTGACAGAGATTATTCGTAACAAAAAAGAAGTAAATTTCTGGCTATTGGATCTTGGCCGAAAATATATTGAAGTTTATCCCCTTCTTGACCTTATCGGAGACGGCAAAAAAGCAACTGCTTCGATCCGCTTCGATTATATTGTTGGAGCATACAATCGAGGATTAATATTCGTTATCGACGATGTAAATAAATTTGAACAGATTAGGAAACAATTCCCACAATTTGCAAATATACAATTTGGTAACAACGATAATCCCATGCTCGTTTTTTATCGCTTGGATGGATTTCCATCAGCGCCTGGCGGTTCTTAGGGCTCACTATTTCCAGCGGCAGACTACCAGCTCCTTGAAGCCGTTTTCTTTTTCATGGAGATAGGAGATGCGGTCCCTTTTAATGACGACCTTTCGTCCCCCTGTTATGTTGCAGGTGTCTTTCAGCCCGGACCATTATGGCATATCATGCCAGACGAGGCCAACATGCGCCCTGGGTTTGCGATCCCGTGCCCAGGGCGGGTTCAGATGGGCAGATCGATGACGGTCGTAAGCCCCTCATCCGAGGGGGTGCCCGTGATGTAGATCTTCGCCTTGTACAACCCGGGAGGCAGCCGCTTCTCGTTGTCCCCTGTGTGGTCCCAGACGTGCTCGTAAGCCCGGGATGACTCGCCCGAAGCAAGTTCCAGGTCCCAACAGACCTGGAGAAAATAACGGTGGTTCGAAAAACGCCAGACGAGCTTCCCGCTTCGGTTATAGACCTCGATATCGAAGAATTGAGAGGTGCTGAATGACAGCCTTTCCGTCCTCAGTCCTGTGTTCTCGACGCTGATTCGGAAAGCTTTGCTTCCGACCGCTTGTTGGCTGACTGTGACCATGATGTTCAAGCCGGATTTCGGCGCAGTCACAGAATCGCAGGATAGGGTTATGAATGGAGCCGCCACGATAAGCAAAACGGAGAGCCGAGGCCAAAGCTTCTTCATGACCATACCTCCCTTCAAGTCTGGGACAGCAATAAATATGCCAATTCTCGCTCGTCGCCCATCAGGCGGGAGCTCTACTTCACACCCCGCATCCAATTCAAATATTTGTATCTCTTCATTTTTTTGGAGGGGCGCCGTCCGCTCGTCGGCCTGCCGGTTTGACTTACCCGCCCTCCCTGCGCCATAATCGGCGGAGCCCAGGAGGAATCTCATGCCCAAAGCCCTCGTTTCCTATTATTCCCGGACGGGGAACACAAAGAGAATGGCGGCCCGGATCGCGGAGGTCCTCGAGTCGGAAGGCCTCGAGGTGGACCTGAAGAGGGTCGAGGACACGGCCCCCGCCGACCTCCTCGGCTACGATTGCATCGTCCTCGGCTCCCCCACCTATTACGGCACCATGGCCTGGGAGTTGAAGAAGCTCCTCGACGAGAGCGTCAAGTTCCACGGCAAGCTCAGGGGGAAGGTCGGCGGGGCGTTCACCTCCTCGGCCAACATCGGCGGCGGCAACGAGACCACGGTCCTCGATATCCTCCAGGCGCTCCTCATCCACGGCCTGGTCGTCCGGGGGGACCACCGATACGACCATTACGGCCCGGTCGCGATCGGCCGGCCCGATAAGAGATCGCTCGACTGCTGCGCGGCCCACGCCAAGAACCTGGCCGCCCTGACGAAGAAGCTCTTCGGCTCTCCCGTCTGACAGAATTCTCGATGAAGGCCGCCGGGCCTCGCCTTGGCCTGACGTTCCTTGACGTCAGCCGGAGCGCGTGGTATTTTGGATTCCAAGCCCTCGCTGATGACATGAAAAGCAAAGCTTTGGTGGTGTTCATCCTTGCCTGCCTGGCCGCCGTCCGGCCGGGCGGCCGGGCGTTCGCCCAGGAACAGGTCCAGGACCAGGCCGCCCACGAATACGTCGTCCGGGCCATCACCCTGGCCGTCACGGTCCAGGACGCCCGGGGCCGCTTCGTCAACAACCTGACCCAGAAGGACTTCACGATCTACGAGAACAACAAGAAGAGGGGCATCACCTATTTCCTTCACGATTTCGGGGCCCCGCTCAGCCTGACCGTCCTCCTCGACGTCAGCGGCAGCATGGCCCTCGACGGCAAGCTCGAGGAGTGCAAGGCCGCCCTCCATGATCTGGCCCGGCGGCAGCTCAGGCCCCGCGACGAGATCGCCCTGCTCATCTTCGCCGACGGCGAGGTCGAGGTGGCGGCCAAGCATGCGACGGACAAAAGCGAGTTCCTCCGGGTCCTCGACGCCACCAAGGCCTACGGACAGACCGCCCTCAACGATGCCGTGGCCGTGTCGCCGGAGTTCGCGACCCGGGCCAAGAACGAGAAGCGGGCCCTCCTGCTCATCACGGACGGCATCGACAACGACAGCGAATCGACGCCCGAGCAGGCCCTCGAGATCGCCCGCCGGGTCGATGTGCCCATCTACACGATCGGCTACAAGATCCCCCGCGCGGAGCAGCTCGCGGCCCACAGGCGCAAGGCCGGCCTGACGGCGGCCGGCATCGTCGAGACCCTCGACAAGTTCTCCCGGGCCACGGGCGGCAAGGCCTGGTTCCTGAGCGAGCCCGGCGACCTGGCCGAGGTCGTCAGGGAGATCAAGGCCGAGCAGAGCCATCAATACATCATCGGCTACACCTCCTATCAGGACACCGCCGACCTCTATCGCTGGATTCGGGTGACCACGCCGGACCCTAAGCACAAGGTCCGGACCCGCCAGGGGTACTGACCCCTATAATCCCCCTGGGCCCGGTCCCCCCAGACCCATCCCCCCAAAGGGGGTATTTAGCCTCCCGGCCTTTATTTTTTGCCGGAAAAGGCCTAGAATCGATGTATGCGGGGTTTGGGACGTCGGCGCCGATGGCCGCCCGCCAAAAGATCAACGTGAGGAGGTATTCATGAAGAACAGGAAGCTCGTCATTCTCGCAGGGTTCTTGCTGGTGGCCGCGCTCATCACCGGACCGGCCTGCGCCACGAAGAAGTTCGTCCGGACCGAGTCGGCGACGCTCGATCAGAAGATCGCGGACGTCTCGACCGAGGTCGAGGCCAGCCAAAGGAGGATCTCGGAGCACGACGAGAAGCTGTCGACGATCGGCTCGCTGATCACCCAGCACGACAATCAGTTCAAGCAGGTCGACGGCAAGATCGAAGAGGTCAGGACCCTCATCCGCGGCAACCTGGTCATGACGGCCACGGTCAAGAACGACGAGGCCAAGTTCGCCTTCGACAGCGCCGCGCTCAGCGACCAGGCCAAGGGCGTTCTCGACGCCTTCGTCCAGAGGCTCATCACCGAGAACAAGGGCGTCTACATCGAGATCCAGGGCCACACCGACAGCACCGGCACGGACGCGATCAACCAGGCCCTCGGCCACAAGCGGGCCGAAGCGGTGATGATGTATCTCTACAAACAGCACAAGGTCCCGCTCCACCGGATGTCCGTCGTCAGCCTCGGCAGCTCCATGCCGGTCGCCGACAACGGGACGAGGGCCGGCCGCAGCGCCAACAGGCGGGTCGAGATCCTCGTCTACGAATAAGGGACACGCTCGGATCGACCATCGACCGGGGGGAGGGCCGCTCCGGCCTTCCCCTCGGCGACTATCTCGCCGCCGTGGTCGCGGCGGCCGCCCCTTCCCGTCCGTTTAGGCCGGTCCCCGTGATTTCGTACGCGTAGGTTTCCGCGCGATCGATCCCCCGATGCAGGAAGCGATACGTCGCCCCCGCCGCGGCCTTGGGGACCTCCGCGACGAGCGACCGGACTCCTCCCGCGACCCGGTAGACCCGGAAGGTCAGCACGCTCGTGTTGCCCGGATGGTCCTGCCAGGTCAGGACATTGACGTATTCCCGGAGGAGCAGGCCGCGGTTGACCGCACGGACCGCCTTGAGGTTCACGGGGGCGAAGATGTTGTCCAGGACCAGATCGACGGACGCCTGGGCCGATGACCCGATCGAATCGGTGGCCACGGCCCGGAGCGTGTGGGCCCCGTTCGGGAACAAGGTCGTATCGAGCGTGAACGCGTAGGGAGGCGCCGTCAGCGAGGTGATAAGGGACGCGTCCATGAAGAAATCGACCCGGTCCACGGCCTGGTCGTCGCTCGCCGCGGCCACGACGGCGTGGGACCCGTAGAGGGTTTGGCCGGCGGCCGGGGCGGTGAGGACGATGGTCGGCGGGGCATCGTTGGCCGTGACGATTGCGCTCATGGGCGACGTCGTCCCGGAGATGCCCGAGAGGACCATGGCCGTGGCCCGGCCGTCATACCGCGACGAGTCCGGGAAGGTGGCCGGCCCGAACGACATCCCGGCCCGGTAATAGTCCCCGGCGTCGGCGTTGGCCGCCCACCTCTCGATCTCCTCGAGGCCGTCCGCCTCCATGAGCCGAAGGAGCTTGTGGTCGGTGTACGAATTGTCGTAGAGGAAGTCCGAGCCCCAGGCGTTCAGCCGGGCGTCGATGTGCCAGACGATCAGGCCGTCGGCGCCGGTGAAGAGGCCGGTATCGTTCCCGACGCGGTTGCGGTTCTGGACCATGAAGTATTCGTCGAAGACGCCGCCGGCCGCCCCGGGCATGAAGAGGACCGCGTCGGAATAAAGACCCGAGGCCCGCAGGGTGACCGTCTGCGATCCGGACGCGACGACGACGGGCGTGACCCAGTCCAGCATGAGCTTGGTGAAGCAGTTGTGGTCGCCCTGGTCGTCCATGATGTCGAGCCGACCGACGCCGCCCCGCGGTCCGACATCGTCGTCGTAATCGTAATAATCGGGCACCCCCAGGGCGTGACCGGTCTCGTGGATGATCGTGTCGGGCGAGAATGAGCCGTTGGGATAGCCGTAGAGCTCCCACTGCCAGGAGTAGTTGATCAGCCGCTTGCCGTCGAGCCGATAGGCCGGCTCCCCGAACTGGACATAGTATCCCCACCAGAAATCGGCCCAGTCCTCGGGCGGGCCGGTCCAGAAGACGCAGAAATAGTCGATCGCGCCGTCGCCGTCATTGTCGTACTGGGTGAAATCATGCCCCTGGGCCTCATAGAAATTCAAGGCTTCCTTGATCAGATTCTGCCGGCCGGCCTCCGTCGGGGAGATCGTGCTCCTGGCGTAGGGGGCGTGGTACCAGCCGAGGACGTTGCCGGTGATGGCCAGCTGGTCGTAAGAGGAGCGCAGGTAGAAATTCCTCAGGCTGTCGAACGGCGGGCCGCCCGCGCCCGCCCCGAAGAGCCGGGATTCGAATTCGGCCGCGGGGGTCACGCCGGGATAGTCGGAAAAGGCGATGAGCAGGGCCAGGATCCGGACCGTCCCCGTCGTCGGCATGCCCTTCCAGGCGTTCGGGGGCGCGAGGACCGAGGGGGCGCCGGCGCGGGTGGAAGCGCCTGTTCGATGGGGCGCCAGCCGGGCCAGCTTGCCGTGAAGGCGCTCGGCCATCCGCTGGGGCATCCGGTGGTTGCCGTAGGCCCTGGCCTTGGCCGCCCTGATCGCCAGGGTGCCGTCGAGCCTGTAGCGCGCGAGCTGTTCCTTCGTCGGCGGTTCGAGCGCCGACGCCGGAACGAGGCCGGCCAGGAGGAGCGCGCCGGCGACAGCGGCGGCCAGGACCGTCCTGTGGGCGTTCGTCATGGGCCGCTCAGCGGACGCCGAAATTGAAGCTCGTCCGCTCTTCGTTCCGGTCGGTGGCCGGGGCCGGCTCGGGCGAGAGCGCGGAGATCTCGGCCCGCAGGTCCGGCGTCATCGGGATATCGACGGCCGCGAGGAGCGGCGCGAGCTGGGCCGTGTTCCTGGCTCCGATGAGCGGCGCGGTGACCGCGGGGTGGGAGGCCGCCCAGGCGACGGCCAGGCCGGCCGGGTCGAAGCCGTGTTCCTTGGCGAAGGCCGTGAAGCGCCCGGCCAGCTCGTAATACAGCGGATCGGCGTAGCGGGTCGCATAGATCTTGTTGCTGATGAGGCGGCCCGTCCCCGGACGGCGGTCGGGCCCGTACTTGCCGCTGAGGAGCCCGCCGGCGAGCGGCCCGTAGGGGAAGACGCCGAGCCCCTCGGACTGGGCCATCGGCAGGATCTCGGACTCGGCCTGGCGCTTGACCAGATTGTACATGGGCTGGATGCAGGCGAATGAGGCCAGCCCGTGCCCGGCCGAGATCCCCAGCGCCTTGGCGACCTGCCAGGCCGCGAAATTGCTGGCTCCGGCGTAGACGATCTTGCCCTGATGGACGAGGTCGTCGAGGGTCCGGAGGGTCTCTTCGAGCGGCGTCCGGTCATCGAAGCGATGGATATAGTAGATGTCGATGCGGTCGGTCATGAGGCGCCGGAGGCTGGCCTCGACCGAGTACAGGAGGTGGCGCCGCGACGCGCCCATGGCGTTGACGTCCTGGGAGGTCGCGAAATAGGCCTTGCTGGTGATGAGGACCTCTTCCCGGCAGTCCTTGACGAGCTTGCCGAGGATGATCTCGGACTTCCCGCCGGCGTACATATCGGCGCAATCGAAGACGTTGACGCCCGCGTCGCGGCAGGCCTCGAACAGGGCCTTCGAGCCGGCCTCGTCGGCGTCGCCGCCGAAGGACATCGTGCCGAAGGCGATGGTCGAGACCTTGACCCCGGTCTGACCCAGGAACCTGTAAGTCATGGCTGGCCCTCTTTCACGGAGTTTTTTTCCTCAGGACGAGCCCGTGCCCGACCGGATAGAGGTCCGGGATCGGGACGGGCAGACGGCCGGAGAGGTCCATCTCCCCGGCCAGGGCCCGGGCGGCGATCGCCTGGGTGTCCGGCGTGTTCTTGTACAGGCAGACATAGGCGTCGACCTCGGGGATGTGCCGCAGGAAATACGGCGAGCCGAAGGAGACGGCCGCGACCTTGGGCCCGTCGGGGAGCGCGGCGAGCCGGCGGATGAGCTCGATGTGCCGCGGGTCGAGATCGACGCTCCCCTTCCGGTCGCTGAGGCGGGAGAAGAGCGCGACGACGACCGTGTCCGCGGCCGAGGCCCCGGTCAGCGCCTCTTCGAGCGCTTCACTCCCCGTGTCCCCGTCGGCGAAGAAGGCGGCGGAGCCCGGGAACCTCAGCCTCATGGCCGAGACGAACGCCTGGCCCGCGAAGTAGTCGCCGAGATCACTGCTCAGGGAGAGGACGGCGAGCTTCCCCGGCGCCGCACCGAGCGGGATGACCCCGCCGTCGTTCTTGACGAGGGTCGCGGAGCTCTCGAACGCTTTGGCCGCAGCCTCGAGATGGGCCCGAGGGGCGACGAGACGACGGAGCTCCTCGAGCCTGACGAAACGGTTGCGATGGAGGCCGAGGGACGCCTTGGCCTCCAGGATCCGGCGGACCGAGGCGTCGAGGCGGGCCATCGGGACCCGGCCGTCGCGGACGGCGGCGGCGATGTGAGCGATGACCTTGACCGGCTCGGGCGGGAGGAGGAGCTGATCGACGCCCGCGAGGAAGGCCCGGAGCGACGCCTCCTCCGTCGTGAAGGTGTTCATCACCCCGCCCATCTCGATGGCGTCGGTGACGATGAGCCCCCGGAAACCCATCTTCTCCCGGAGGACCCCGGTCATGATCGGCGCCGACAGCGTCGCCGGCAGGCCCGGCGTCGGGTCGAGAGCGGGGACGGCCAGATGGGCCGACATGACCGCCCGGACCCCGGCGTCCACGGCCGCCTTGAACGGGAAGAGCTCGACTTTCTCCAGGCGGTCGAGGTCGGCCGCGATCGTCGGCAGGAGGCTGTGGGAGTCCAGGGACGTGTCGCCGTGGCCGGGAAAGTGCTTGGCCGTGGCGATCATGCCGTTCTCCTGGACGCCGCGGATGAACGCGTTGGCGAGTCGGCTGACGAGGGCCGGATCGGCGCCGATCGCCCGGGTGTTGATGATGGGGTTGTCGGGGTTGATGTTGACGTCGACGACCGGGGCGTAGGTCATGTGGATGCCCATGGCCCGGCCCTCGAGGGCGGTCGTTCGGCCCATGGCGTAGGCCAGGTCCTCGGAGCCGGCCGCGCCGAGCGACATGAGGGGCGGGAAGAGCGTCGCTCCCGTCACCCGGTTCGCCGCGCCGGCCTCGAAATCGGCGGCCATGAGGAGCGGGACCCGGGCCAGCTTCTGGAAGTGGTTGGCCAGCTCGGCCGAGGCGTGGACGCGGGCCGGCGCGAAGAGGACGAGGCCGCCGATCTTGGCCTCGACGACGAGCGTCTCGAGCTCCCGGATGTAGGCGCTGTCGGCGTTCCGGAACTCGCCGGTGAAGCGGCAGGCGATGAGCTGGCCGACCTTCTCCTCGATGGTCATCCCCTTGAGGGTCCGGGCCACCCAGCCGGCGTCCGGGGAGGCCAGGCGCGGGGCGGCGGAGGGCGCCGGCAGGCGGGCGCAACCGGACGCGGCGGCGAGCAGAGCGACGAGGAGGAGGATGAGCGGAACTGAGGCCCAGATTCGTGTCATGATGACCATTCCTCTCTCCTCCCCGCGCCGGCCCGGCGGCCTGTCCGCTCAGTATCAGTAGCGGACGAGCGCGTGGACCGCGACCTCCGGGTGGGCTTTGCGGATCGTTTCGAGGCCCTTCAGGAACGACAGCTCGACGATGGCCCCGAAGCCGATGACTTCTCCCTTCAGGGACTTGACCAGGTCGATGGCGCTCACCGAGGACGAGCCGGTGGCGATGAGATCGTCGATGATGAGGATGCGCTGGCCGCGGGCCACGGCGTCCTCGTGCATCTCGAAGCGCTCGACGGCGTACTCGTTCGGGGCCTCGACCGAGGCGCACCTGCGCGGCAGCTTGCCCTTCTTCCGGATGACGGCCAGGCCGAGGCGGAGGTCCCGGGCCAGGGCCGCGCCGAAGAGGAAGCCGCGGGACTCGATGCCGGCGATGAGCTCCGGCTTCTGCGGGGCCGCCCAGGCGGCGAGCCCGTCGATGGCCGCGTTGAAGGCCTGGGAGCTCAGGACGACCGGGGTGATGTCCTTGAAGATGATGCCCGGTTTGGGAAAGTCGGGGACGTCGAGGATATAGTCTTTGAGATCGATGCCCATGACACGCCTACTCTATCAAAGGGACCGGGTCTTCGCAAGAACCGAAAGTGAAGGACTGCTGCGAAGGACTGTTGCGAAGACCCGGTCCCTTCATTTTTCTTTTGGCGTATACTGGTAGCGATGATCGCCGACTATTCCCTCTATCTCGTCGCCGACGCCGACTTCGCCGCGGGCCGCGACCTCCCCGGGCTGGTCGAAGCGGCCGTCGACGGCGGCGTGACCGTCGTCCAGCTCCGGGCGAAGAGCCTGGCCGGCGGCGCGTTCGTCGCCCTGGCCGTCGAGATGGCGGGCCGGCTGGCCGCGCGCGGCGTCCCCCTGCTCATCAACGACCGGGTCGATATCGCCCTGGCCTGCGGCGGGGCGGGGGCCCACCTCGGCCAGGACGACATGCCGGTCGCGGCGGCCCGGCGCCTGCTCGGGCCCGACGCGGCGATCGGAGTCTCGGTCAACACGCTCGAAGAGGCCCGCCGCGCGGAGCGGGAGGGCGCCGATTACGTCGGCGCGGGCCCGGCCTATGCCACCGCGACCAAGGAGACCGATCTGGCCGTCCTGGGTCCTGAGGGGATCGGCCTCATCAGGCGCGGCATCGGCATCCCCATCGTGGCCATCGGCGGGATCGACGCGGTCAACGCCGCGGAAATGGGGCGGGCCGGGGCGGACGGGATCGCCGTCGTCTCGGCCATACTCGGCGCCCCGGACGCGCGACAGGCGGCCGCGGTGCTCAAACGAGCTTTCAAGGGATGAAGCCCGAAAGGAGGACAACCATGACTCTCGGAAAGCGCGCGGCACTGTTGCCGCTGGCCGTTGTCCTGGCCTTCTCTGCCGCCGTGGCCGGCCCGGCGCCGGACCGGGCGGACGGGAAGGGCGCCGAGAACCAGATCCGGAAGGTCGAAGACGCCATCCGCGTCCTCGACGAGATGATGAAGGAATCGGACAAGAGCATCCCCCAGGGCCTCCTTCGCGAATGCGCCGGGATCGCCATCATCCCCGACGTCATCCGGGCCGGCCTCATCATCGGCGGGCGCCACGGCAAGGGCGTCCTGCTCGTCCGGACCGAGGACGGCGGCTGGACCGATCCGGCCTTCATCGACATCAAGGGCGGCAGCATCGGCTGGCAGGCCGGGGTCCAATCGGCCGACATCGTCCTCGTCTTCCGGACCCCGCGGAGCGTCGAGAACTTCAACGAAGGCAAGTTCACGCTCGGCGCGGACGCCGGGATCGCCGCGGGTCCGGTCGGACGCCAGGCCGAGGCCAGCACCGACTCCGAGCTCAAGGCGGAGATCCTCTCCTACTCCCGGAGCCGGGGCCTCTTCGTCGGGCTGACGCTTCAGGGCTCCTCCATTCAGGAGGACAGCAAAGCCAACGCGGGCTTTTACGGCCGATCGATCGATCTGAAGGACATCCTGGCGGGTCAGGCGACGGGGGCGCCGGAGATCGCGGCCAGGCTGAAGGGCAAGCTGGCGGGCCTCACCAACCTGGACCATCCATAAACCCAAGACCGGCGTTTTTATGAATAGTTCAGGCTAAATAGGGACGATGGTGAGGCGGCGCTCGTCGTCGCCCGCGCATTCGATCCGGACGCGTATCCCATCGACCGGGAAGGGCAGCTTCTCGGCCCACTCGACGACGACGATCCCCTGCCCCAGCATGTCCTCCCAGCCGAGATCGGCGATCTCGGACTCCCGCTCGAGACGGTAGAGGTCGATGTGGAAGACGCGGCGCCGGCCCTCGTAGACGTTGACCAGAGTGAACGACGGACTCGAGACGCGGTCGGGATCGGCGATCCCGGCGCCGGCGACGAGTCCCTTGGCGAAGACGGTCTTCCCCGCCCCGAGCTCGCCGATGAGCAGGACGACCTCATCCCCCCGGAAGCCGGAAGCCATCGCCCGGGCCAGCTCGAACGTCTCTTCGCTGGAGCGCGTGACGACGGTTGTCCCCTCGCTCATGCCCCGGCCAGCGCTTTCAGGGCCGGCGGCAGGTGGCGGATGATGTCGCCAGCGACGAGCGATCTTTCCCCGAGCCTCTCCGCGGCGATGTCCCCGGCGAAGCCGTGCGCGAACACCGCCGACAGGACGGCCCCGCGGAGGTCGTGCTTCTGGGCGATCTGGGAGGCGATCAGGCCGCTCAGGACGTCGCCCGTTCCGCCCGTGGCCATGCCCGGGTTCCCGGTCGGATTGACGAAAACGCGGCCGTCCGGAAAGGCGGCGAGGGTCCGATAGCCCTTGAGGACGACGCCGACCCCGTGTTTCACCGCGAACTCCGGCGCGAGCTCCAGGCGATGGCGGAGGACCTCTTCGTTCGTGCGCCCGGTGAGCCTGGCGAACTCGCCCGGATGAGGCGTGAGGACGACCGGGGCGTCGAGGCCCTTCAGGGTCCCGGGACGGCCGGCGATGATGTTGAGCCCGTCCGCGTCGATGACGCAAGGGGCCTTGATACCGGGCAGGAGCCCGAGGATGAGCTCGGCGGTCGAGACGTGGGTCGAGAGGCCGGGACCGATGAGGACCGCGTTCTTGCCCTTGAGCAGGGCCAGGGCCCGGGGCAGGGCGGCCGCGGCGATCGTCCCCTCCGGCGTCCCGGCCAGCGGCTCGGTCATGAGCTCGGCCATCGTCCGGGCGATCGACGGCAGGGCACCGGCCGCCGTGGCCACCGTGACCAGTCCCGCGCCCATGCGCAGTGCGGCCCGGCCGGCGAGCGAGGCCGCTCCGGATTTCCCGACCGACCCGGCGAAGATCAAGAGATGGCCGTAGGAGCCCTTGTGGGCGTCCTTCGGCCGCGGGGCGAAATACGGCTGGAGGGCGCTCCCTTCGACCAGCTCGAGCTTCAGCCCCGGGGCCTCGAAGAGCGCGGGCGGGACGCCGATCGGGGCGACGACGAGCTCGCCCACGCGGTCCGCGGCGGGCGGGAAGATGTGCGCGACCTTGGGGGCGGCCAGCGCGACCGTGAGGTCCGCTTCGACGCTCGGCCCGACGACCTCGAACGTGTCGGCCGAGAGGCCGGAGGGGATGTCGACGGCGAGCTTGAAGGCGGACGACCGGTTGATGTCCTCGACGGCCGCGGCGAAGAGCCCCTGGAGCGGCTTGACCAGCCCGGTGCCGAAGAGCGCGTCGACGATGATCGTGGCTCGGGAGACCGCCGGCCGGGCCTTCCTCCAGGCCGCGGCGTCGCGGACCTCGGTCACGGGGATCCCCGTCTTGAGCGCGACCGCCAGGTTGACCGCCGCGTCGCCCTTGATCTCGTCCTTTCCCGCGAGAAGCAGGACCTTGGGCCTGGCGCCGGAATTGTGGAGATGGCGGGCGACGACCAGGCCGTCCCCGCCGTTGTTGCCCTTCCCGGCCGCGATGACGATCCTCTCGCCGGCGATGGCCGGAAATCGAGTCCTGAGCGCCCGGACGACGCGAAGGCCGGCGTTCTCCATGAGCACGACGCCGGGGAGGCCGATCTCCTCTATCGCCCGGCGATCGATCTCCCTCATTTCGACGGAGGTCAGGATCTTCATGGGCTCCCTCCGGCGGCTATTCTAACATACATTGGGGTCGCCCATTAGGTTGACTTGGCTCTCCCGATGTGTTAAGAAATGCAAAAATCGAACGTTAAGGGAACCGACGTGACCGAACCGACCGAATCCCCCAAGCGCCTGTCTTCGGCGCGCCAGACCCCCTGGCCGCTCCTCGCCGTCCTGCTCATCCTCGCGGCCGGCGTGACCCTCGCGCTGCTGGCCCCGCGCCGCTACATCCCCTACGTCGCCGGGGGCTTCTTCCTCCTCTGCGCGGCGCTGCTCACCCTGCTCTGGCGATGGGCCGTCTCGTCGTACCAGAAATACCAGAAGACCAAGTGGGCCCAGGCGAACAGGGCCATGGACGATTTCATGCAGGTCATGATCGACATCATGCCCAACCCGGCCTTTTTCAAGGACACCGAGGGCCGTTATCTCGGCACCAACGCGGCCTTCGAGAAGCTCCTCGGCCACTCCAAGGACGAGATGATCGGCAAGACCGTCGCGGACATCGCCCCGCCCGAGATCGTCGAGCTCCAGCAGGCCCACGACCAGATCCTGCTGAGCAGCCCCGGGCACCAGGTCTACGAGGCCCCCCTCAAGGCCTGGGACGGCGAGCACCACGTCATCTTCATCAAGACCACCTACGTCCGGCCCGACGGGACGATCGGGGGCATCATCGGCATCCTCAAGGACATCACCCAGAGGCTGAGGGCCGAGGAGGAGCTCGAGCAGCTCCGCCGGTTCAGCGAGAGCACGATCCAGACCATGACCGAGGGCCTCGTCCTCACCGACCCCGAGGGGCGCTTCACCTTCGTCAACCCCGCTGCGGCCCGGATGCTGGGCTACACGCCGAGCGAGATGATCGACCGCCAGGTCGTCTCGTTCGTGCCCAAGGACCAGCACGCCACCGTCCGCCGCGCGGACGAGAAGCGGGCCAAGGGCATCTCCGACCGCTACGAGCTCGCCTTCCTGCACCGCGACGGCGGTCGCCGGACGTGCCTCGTCAGCGGCGGCCCCCGCCTCCAAGGCGCCCAGGCCGGGGGGACGATGGCCGTCCTGACCGACATCACCGAACGGAAGAAGATGGAGGAGGAGATCCGGGCCCTGTCCCTCCACGACGAGCTGACCGGCCTCTACAACCGGCGCGGCTTCATGACCCTGAGCGGACACGCCCTCAAGACCGCCAGCCGCATGAAGAAGACGACCGCCCTGATCTATCTGGACGTCGACAACCTCAAGAAGATCAACGATTCGGGCGGGCACAAGATGGGCGACCGGGCCCTCGTCGAGATCGCCTTCATCCTGAGGAAGTGCTTCCGGGAATCCGACATCATCGCCCGGCTCGGCGGGGACGAGTTCTCGGTCCTGGCCATGGAGGCGACCCATATGAACGTCGAGGCCCTGACCGGGCGGCTCCAGGAGAAGCTCGACCACTTCAACGACCGCTCGGCGGCCGAGGCCGGATTCAGCCTCTCGGTGAGCGCGGGCGTCACCACGCGCGATCCGGACAGCCCCGACGCGGTCGAGGAGATGCTGAGCCGGGCCGATCTCCTCATGTACGAGCAGAAGAGAGCCAAGAAGGGCGGAGAGTCCGGCAAGCCGGCCCGGCCCTCGAAGTAGCCCCCGGCCCGCCCCTGTCCCGCCACTCCCCCGCCTTGAATTCGGGACCCGTTTATGATATTCCTGTGAAGGATTCTTCACCAATCCCCGGGAGGTCAATCATGGCTATCCGCATAGGAATCAACGGGTTCGGCCGAATCGGCCGGAACATGCTCCGGGCGTCCTGGAACGACCCGGCCATCGAATACGTGGCCGTCAACGACATCACCGACGCCAAGACCCTGGCCCACCTGCTCAAGTACGACACGGTCCTGGGCACCTTCAAGGAGGACGTGAAGTCCACGGAGGATTCCGTGGTCGTCAACGGCAAGAAGATCCGCGTCCTGGCCGAAAAGGAAGTCGGCAAGCTCCCTTGGAAGGACCTCGGCGTCGACGTCGTCGTCGAATCGACCGGCAAGTACACCAAGAGGCCGGACGCCATCCAGCACATCGAGAAGGGCGGGGCCCGGAAGGTCATCATCTCGGCGCCGGCCACCGACCCGGACGTCACCGTGGTCCTCGGCGTCAACGAGAAGGTGTACGACCCGGCCAAGCACCACATCATCTCCAACGCGTCCTGCACGACCAACTGCCTCGCGCCCGTGGTCAAGGTCCTCCACGAGTCCTTCGGCGTCGAGCGGGGCTTCATGACCACCATCCACTCCTACACGAACGACCAGAAGATCCTCGACGCGCCGCACAAGGACCTGCGCCGGGCCCGGGCCGCCGCGGTGGCCCAGATCCCGACGACGACCGGGGCGGCCAAGGCCGTCGGACTGGTCATGCCCGAGCTCAAGGGCAAGATCGACGGCTTCTCCGTCCGCGTCCCCACCCCCGACGTCTCGATCGTCGATTTCGTCGCCGTGCTCAAGAAGGCGACGACCGCCGAGGAGATCAACGCCGCGTTCCAGGCCGCGGCCGCCGCCGGGCCTCTCCAGGGCTACCTGGGCGTCACCGACGAGCCGCTCGTCTCCGTGGACTTCCTGCAGGACCCCCGCTCGGGCATCATCGACCTCCTCTCGACCAAGGTCATCGACGGCGTCCTGGCCAAGGTCATCGCCTGGTACGACAACGAGTGGGGCTATTCCTGCCGGCTCGTCGACCTGGCCAAGTACGTGGCCCGGTGAGGCCGGCATGAATTTCGTCACCGACCTCGACGTCAAGGGCAAGCTCGTCTTCCTCCGCGTCGACTTCAACGTCCCCCTGGACGACAAGGGCGCGATCCGCGACGACACCCGCATCCGCGCCTCCCTGCCGACCATCGGCTGGCTCCTCGATCACGGCGCCCGGCTGGTCATCGCCTCGCATCTGGGGCGGCCCAAGGGCAAGGTCGACCCGGCGATGGGCCTCGCGCCGGCGGCGAAGAGGCTGGCCGAGCTCATCCCCTACCCGGTGCGGATGGCCCCGGACGTCGTCGGCGACGAGGTCCGCAGGCTCAAGCGCGGCCTGGCCGGGGGTGAGGCGCTTCTCCTCGAGAACGTCCGCTTCTACAAGGAGGAGGAAAAGAACGACCCGGGGTTCGCCAGACAGCTGGCCGAGGACATCGACATCTTCGTCAACGACGCCTTCGGCTCGAGCCATCGGGCCCACGCCTCGGTCGTCGGCATCGCCGAATGCGTGCCGGTCAAGGCCGCCGGCTACCTGATGAAGAAGGAGGTCGATTACCTCAAGAAGGCCGTGCACACGCCGGTCAAGCCCTACGTGGCCATCCTCGGCGGGGCCAAGGTCTCGGATAAGATCGAGATCATCGAGAGCCTCCTCGGCAAGGCCGACGAGATCCTGATCGGCGGGGCCATGGCCTACACCTTCCTCAAGGCCCAGGGCCTCGGCGTCGGCAAATCGCTCGTCGAGGACGACCAGATCGAGGTCGCGCTGGTCATCCTGGACAAGGCCCGGGCCAAGGCGGTCAGATTCCGCCTGCCGCAGGACCACGTCCTGGCCAAGGCGCCCGAAGCCGGGGCCGAATCGAGGATCGTCGAGGTTCTCCCCTTCCCCGAGGATATGATGGGTGTCGACATCGGCCCCAAGACGGTCGAAGCCTATGCCGCGGTCATCGCCGCGGCCAAGACGATCTTCTGGAACGGTCCCATGGGCATCTTCGAGATCGACGAGTTCGCCAAGGGGACGATCGGGGTGGCCCGGGCCGTCGCGGCCTCGAGCGCCGTCTCCATCGTCGGGGGCGGGGACTCCATCGCGGCCGTGAAGAAGGCCGGCGTCAGGGACAGGATAAGCCACATCTCGACGGGCGGCGGGGCCTCGCTCGAGTATGTCGCCTACGAGACTTTGCCGGGCATCACCGCGCTGGAAAAATAGATGAACCGCCATCGCCGGGGCCCGTTCGTCGCGGGCAACTGGAAGATGAACCTGGGACTCCGGGAGGCGTCCGAGCTCTCGCGCCGGATCACGGAGGCCGCGGCCGGAGCCGGGTTCGGCGAGTGCACGATCGTCCTCATCCCCCCGTTCACCGCCCTCGGGGCGGTGGCCGGCTCGATCGCCGGCTCGACGGCGGCCCTGGGCGGCCAGGACCTCTACTGGGAGAAGCAGGGCGCCTTCACGGGCGAGGTCTCCGGGCCCATGCTCAAGGACGCCGGCTGTGCCTATGTCCTCGTCGGCCATTCCGAGCGGCGCCAGCTCTTCGGCGAGACCGACGAGACGGTCAACCGCAAGACCCGGGCGGCCCTCGAGGCCGGGCTCTCCCCCATCGTCTGCGTCGGTGAGGTCCTGGCCGAGCGGGACGCCGGGAAGACCCTCGAGCGGATCGACGCCCAGCTCGCCCGGGGCCTCGATGGCTTTTCGGGGGGGGACCTGGCCCGGATCGTCATCGCCTACGAGCCCGTCTGGGCCATCGGGACGGGCCGGACGGCCGCCCCCGCCCAGGCGGAGGAGGTCCACTCCCATATCCGGCGGCGGATCGGAGAATCCTATGGAAATGAAGCCGGCGCCTGTGCTATAATCCTCTACGGCGGCTCCGTCAAGCCGGCCAATTCTTATCCGTTGTTCAAGGAAAGAGACATCGACGGATTCTTGGTCGGAGGAGCGTCCCTCGACGCCGTCGGCTTCATCGACATCGTCCGGGAGGCCCTTCGAGCCTACAGGGAAGAGAAGTGAGCGTTCTAATCATCATCATTCACGTCATCGTTTGCCTGATCCTGATCTTCGCGGTCCTGCTCCAGTCGGGCAAGGCCGCGGACCTGGCCGGAGCCTTCGGCGGCGGCGGCAGTCAGACCGCATTCGGCGCCCGGGGCAGCGCCACCCTCCTCTCCAAGGTGACGACCGCCTCGGCCGTCATCTTCATGTTGACGTCGCTCGGCCTGTGGATCCTCTCGGACAAGGGCACGGCCTCCGTCGTCGGCGGAGAGAAGGCCCCGGCCGCAGCGACCGTCCCGGCCGCCAAGCCCGAGGACGCGGCGGCAACGACGCCCCCGGCCGCCCAGCCGGAGCAGAAGACCGAGGCCGAGACCGAGAAGCCCCCGGCCCCGGTCGAGAAGAAGTAGTTTCGTTTCAAGCCGAAGTGGTGGAATTGGCAGACACGCTAGCTTGAGGGGTTAGTGGCCGCAAGGCTGTGGGGGTTCGAGTCCCCCCTTCGGCATTTCCCGTTCCCCTGTCTGAAGAAATCTCAGCGCCGGGCCCATTTGTGGAACTTCTCGATCCTCTGGAGCAGGTCGTAACGTTCGTCGGCCGCCTGATAGCTGAAGAGGTAATCGATCTTCCGGATGGGGTCGGACAGCCTCTTCGCCGCGATGGCGTCTCTGATGCTCATCAGGGTCGCGTCCGCGAAGGCCGGATCGGTATCCATCCAGATCGCCAGGGCCAAATCCGTCCGGCCCTCGTCCCAATGAAGGCGGCCGAACGCGTACTGAGCCCGGCAGGCGACGGTCCCGCCCAGGCCCTTGAGAAAATCGTAGATCCCGATCTGCTCGTCCCTGTATCTCCGGAGCACCGTTTCCAGGTCGGGGTAATCGCGGTTGCGGAGCCCGGCGGCCAGATCCCGATAAACTTCCCGGAGCGCGTAGGCTTTGACCTTCTTGTTGTGGACGGGGAAGCGGTCATCGGGGGGATTGGCCAGGACGATCTCGGCGGAGTCGAGGGACTCGTCCAACGCGACGAGGGCCCTTCGCTCGAACTCGTATGAAGCGGCCAGCCCGAAAAAGATCTCGACGCCGGTCCGGGACTTGGGATGCCTCAGCGCATGGGCGACGAGCGCGTGCTGGGAGAAGTTGTCGTAGAAGACCTCTTCGAGGAGATCGAAGCCCCGGGACAAAAGGCTGCCCGTCTGGACGAAGACCATGCCCAGGTTTCGATAGATGAACCCGCGGGTCAGGCGGGCCAGGTCGGGGCTGTCCGAATCGTAGACCTCGAGGTAGTCCTTGTAGAACTGACGGACCTGTTCGGCGACCGGAAGCTCCATGAGCGCGTCGAGGACCTCGGCTTCCTGGCGCTCCCCGAGGGCCAAGGCGGGCTTGGCCGCCGAGGGCCCGGCGGCGGGTTGATCGTGCGTCCCGCCGCTCGGCATGAGGACAACGGTAAAGACGGGCAAGGCGCTCTCCGGTGTCGCCTTCGGTCGCCGGCCGGCCGGATCGCTCCTGGGGCTCACGCCATCCCGGCCGTCTTGCGGCCCGGCGGAGGGCAGCTCGGGGAAGCCTTTGATGACGTAGAAGAGCCCGGCCCCGGCCGCGACGATCTGCGCGTAAGGGGAATCTCGATAGAAGTATTCCGCCGGCACGCTCAGGGGCCGCCCTTCTTCGTTCGGGAGGCCGACCCCGGCGGAGAGGTCCTTGGCCTCGCCGGCCGGAAGGGTGAGGGACTCGATCGCGTCGGATCTCTTTTTGGAGAGCTTGTAGAGCCGCGCGCTGTCCTCGAGGGGACCGTCGATCCGGATGAGCGTGTAGTCCTGCCCCGGAACGCCTGCCGGCGTTTCGCGGAGAACGTCAAAATAGCGGCTGAGAGGAGGATCCAGGACCGGCGGGCCTTCGCCGGCGCCCTCCCTGAGCCCGGCCAAGGCCTCGGCGAGCATCATCTTGTACCAACCGGCCTTTTCCCGGTCGGTCAGCCGATAATCAAGCAGGGGGGCCTGCAAAAAAGCCTGCCGGATCTCCTCCTCGCTGAGGGAGATGAGCGCCTTAGCCAGCCTTTCCGGCATGGGGTCCTCCGCGGCCAGCTTCTGCAAAGCTCCTTTAAAGGCCTCGAGGTCCTTGAACCGAACGTCCGGGGGGATCGAGCGGGCTTCGGGCCGGGGGCCGAGGAGGAACACCATGCCGAACAGGGCCAGGTGGGCGACGAAGGACATGACCACGAAGAACGAGAAGTGCCTCAGCATCCGGGCAAGCCGGCGGAGGAAGGCCCTGACGCGGTGTCTCGGCGCCGGGGGATCCCCCAGGTAATCGAACAAGGCCGGCGATCCGATCGGCATGACAGCCCCCACGATCTCTCGCTATCCATGCTAGCCCGCGATGGGGCCGGAGTCAACCTCCAATGGGGTCGGACATAAGCAACAAGTCCATATTAGCGGGATTTCCGCTTCGGCCGCCGCCGGTTACGTCCGGCTGGCGGCCCAGAGCGCGAAACTGCTCTCGTCCATGGCGCCGACCTGGCGCCCCCGCTCGGCGCCCTTGTGGACGACGACGAAGGTGGGCACCCCCCGGACCCCGAACTCGCGGGCCAGGTCCGGATGGCGCTCCACGTTGATCCTGATGACGGCGACCTCGCCGGCCCGCCGCGCGGCCAACTGCTCCAGGATGGGGTGCATCATGTGGCAGGGGCCGCAGGTCTCCGAGTAGAAATCCGCCAGCACCGGCAGGCTGGAGCTCTGGAACAGGGCCATGATGCCGTCCCGCGCGGGCTCGAGGACCTCCCCCGGCTCGGGCAGGCGCGACTTGCACCGCCCGCAACGGACGGTCTTGCCCCGCGCCGAGACGGGGAAATTATTCGTCGCCCCGCACGTGCCGCAGCTGACCTTGATTCTCTCGGCTTCGGCCATCACCAGCCGCCTCCTCCTTCGCGTTCGCTCCCCGGGCCGGCCCGGGCCCTATTTCTTGATCGGGTACGGCGGGATGGGCGGCAGCTCGCGCCCCTTCGTCTTCAGTTCCTCCAGGATGACCTCGATGCCCTTGTTGAGCTGGTCGTCGATGCCCGCGAATTCCCGGGCCGGGTCGTTGTCGACGACGATGTCCGGCTCGACGCCGACGCCCTCAATGATCCAGCCCGTGCCGTTCGGGCTGTAGGGGGCGAACTCCGGCTTGTTGAGCGTGCCGCCGTCGAGGAGCGGCAGGGTGCCGCGGATGCCCACGACGCCGCCCCAGGTGCGCTTGCCGATGACCTTGCCCAGGTTGAGGGCCTTGAAGCGGTAGGGGAAGATGTCGCCGTCCGAGGCCGAGAACTCGTCGCAGAGGCAGACCTTCGGGCCGAGGAAGGCCGCGGCGGGATTCGGGGACGCGGCCGAGTTCCGGGCCATGTTGACCATGACCATCTCGCGGACGAGGCGGTCGATGATCATCGGCGAGACGTTGCCGCCTCCGTTGCCCCGGACGTCGATGATCAGGGCCTTCTTGCGCAATTGCGGATAGAAGTGCTTGACGAACTCGTTCAGGCCGTCGACGCCCATGTTCGGGATGTGGATGTAGCCGACCCGGCCGCCCGTGGCTTTGTCCACTTTCTCGATGTTGCCCTCGACCCAGTCGTTGTAGTGGAGGGCGTTCTCCGTCGCGACGGGGATGACGACGACGTCGCGCGCGGCCTTCCCGTCCGCCGCGGACGACACCTTGAGGGTGACCTGTTTGCCGGCCTTGTTGTAGAGGGCCTCGCCGATGTCCTTGACGCCGGCGAGCGGCCGGCCGTCGACGGCGACGATGTACTCCCCTTCCTTGACGTTGACGCCGACCTCGGTCAGGGGTGAGCGCAGGCCGCGGTCCCAGTTCTGGCCCTTGAGGATCTTGGCGACGCGCAGGGCGCCGGTCTGGGCGTCCCGCTCGAGCTTCGCCCCGAGCATCCCGACATTCAGCTTGGGGGCCGCCGGGAAGTCGCCGCCGCCGACATAGGTGTGCCCGGCGCTGAGCTCGCCGATGAGCTCGCCGATGACGTAGGTGAGGTCGACGCGGTGGTTGACCGCCGCGGCCAGCGGCTTGTAGCGGAGCCGAAGGGCGTCCCAATCGACGCCGTGCATGTTCGGGGCGTAGAAGAAGTCCTTCATCTGCCGCCACGACTCCTCGTAGATCTGGTCCCACTCCTGGCGGAGGTCCAGGGTCACCTCCATCCCGGAGAGATCGAGCTTGGCTTCGAGCGTGACCGGGCCTTTGGGCAGATCGATGATGCCGAAGGCGCGGGCCGCCTCGACGAGCATCTTCTTCCCGTCGGCCGAGATCTCGTAGCCGCCGCTCTTCCCGAGGTCCTTCTCCTTGAGCTCGGCCAGGTCGTAGAGCATCAGGCTCGGTCCCCTCTCGCCGGGCTTGTACTTCATGTAATAGACGGCGTCGCCGACGGCGCCGATGCCGCCGTAATTGGCCGTCTCGATGGGCAGGCCGATGACGCGGTCCATGAGGCCGTCCGTGTCCACTTTGACGGGAGGGACCGCTTCGGGCTCGGTCTTGGCCCCGGCCGCGGGCTTCTCCCCGGCCTTGGCCGGCTTCGCGGCGGGCGCGGCCTGTTTTTCGGGCTTGACCGCCACCTCGTCGCTTTTAGGCTCGAAGGGCGACTTCGTCTCCTTGGCCAGGGTCACGAAGTAGACCCGGGACATGGCCAAATAGGCGTGGTTCCATTCGGTCCGGCTGTAGACGGGGCTGAAGTCCCGGTCCGAGACGAAGAAGAGGTGCTTGCCGTCCCGGCTGAAGGCGGGGCCGGCCGAGTCGTACCAGGAATCCGTTACGGCGAAGGTCTTCTTCGCATCGAGCGAATAGAGATAGACGCGGGTCATGCCCTCGCGCTCGGGCTTGGCGTAGGAGATCCAGCGGCTGTCGGGCGACCAATCGGCCTGACCGATCTCGCCGGCCTCGGCCGTGGCCGCGACGGTGACCGTCTTCGTGGCGACGTCCGCGAAGACGAGCCTTTGCATCTTGTCGGTCCAGCCGATCTTCGTCCCGTCTGGCGACCAGCTGATCTGATACTTGTAGGTGTCGCCCCCGGTCGTGAGCTGGCGCGGCTCGCCCGTCCCGTCCTGGTCCATGAGCCAGATCTCGTCCGTGCCGCTCTTGTCCGAGATGAAGGCGATCGTCCGGCCGTCGGGCGACCACTTGGAGGAGCGCTCGTGGATGCCCGGGGTCTTGGTCAGGTTCCGGGTGTTGCCGTGCTTGGCCGGGACCGTGAAGATGTCGCCGCGGGCGCCGAAGAGGGCCCTTTTGCCGTCCGGGCTGATCTCGTAGTTCGTGACCCGGTCGCCGACCTTGACGACCTTGGCCCGCCCGGAGACCATATCGTCGGCGATGACGACGGGGACGCGGGAGGCCTTTTCCGCGGCCAGATCGAAGGCATAGAGATAGCCGCCGTTCTCGAAGACGATGTGCTTGGGGCCGAGGGAGGGGAACTTGATGTCGAACTCGGCGAAGTCGGTCAGCTTGCGCGTGGCCTTCGTGGCCAGGTCGTAGACGTAGAGGTTCATCCTCTTGGCCTCGTCCCGGTCGGAGAGAAAGTAGATGCGGTCGCCGCTCCACATCGGGATGATGTCGAGGGCCGGGTTGGCGGTGATGTTCTCGACCGTCTTGGCGGCGAAGTCGTAGATCCAGATGTCGTCGGCCATGCCGCCGCGGTAGCGCTTCCAGGTCCGGAACTCCCGGAAGACGCGGTTGTAGGCGAGCTTCGTGTCGTCGGGCGAGAAGGAGCAGAAACCGCCGCGGGGAAGCGGGATCCGCTCCGGCGTCCCGCCGTCCCGGGAGGCCAGATAGAGCTGGCCGTTGAAGTCGTTCCATTCGGCCATCCGCGAGCGGAAGACGATCTTCCGGCCGTCGTGGGTCCAGCCCATGACCAGGTTGTTCGGGCCCATGCGGTCGGAGATGTCGTCGCGGCCGAGGGTGGGCGTGAAGGTCAGGCGCCGGGGGACGCCTCCTCCCGCCGGGATGAGATAGACCTCGCGGTTGCCGTCGTACTCGCCGGTGAAGGCGATCGAGGCGCCGTCGGGCGAGAAGCGGGCGAAGGCCTCATAGCCCTCGTAGTGCGAGGTCAGCTTCCGGGCCACGCCGCCGGCGAGGGGCACGGTGTAGAGATCGCCCGCGTAGGTGAAGACGATCTGGTCGTGGGAGACCGCCGGGAAGCGCAGGACGCGCGCTTCCTGCTGCCCGAAGGACAGGTTGGTCAAGGCCAGCGCCGTCAGGGACAAGAGAGCCAGGGACCTGATCGTCTTCATCGGACCTCCTTTGTTTCGATGAGAAGGGATTTGCGTTTGGATTCGGGAAAGCGCTCGATGGCGTAGCGCAGGGTCGTCCGGGGGATGGTTGGGCCGTGCTTCAGAATGAACCTCTCGAGCCGGGCCGCATCGGATTTCCCCGCCTCGCGCAGGAGCCAGCCGTTGGCCTTGTGGACAAGGTCGTCGTCGACCGGAAAGAGCGACGCGGAGATGTCGTAGATCGCCGGCAGGAACTCCGGCCGGCGGGCGAGCTTGATGAAGGAAACGAGCGAGGCCCGCTTCACCCAGCGATTCGGGTGGCGCGCCCACCCCTTGATCTTCTCGACATAGGCCGGGTAGCGCAGGAGGAAGGCCCCCATGGCGTCCGTGCAGAAGCTGTCGACGGAGGCCCAGTTGTCGAGCTTGTCGGCGGCCAGCCAGCCCTTGACCTTGGCGAAGAGGGCCGGCTTATAGGATCTCTTGTAACGGCCCAGAATGAGCCCGCCGACGGCCTTGGCCTCGATCTCGGGATCGGCAAAGAGGATGTCGCAGAGCGCGACGGCGTCGTCGACCGACCAGTCCGCCTTGATCCGGGAATAGAGCTCGGCGGCCAGGGCCCGGACGTTCGGCGAGGTCAGGCCGTAGGACTTGACGGTCTCATAGGCCTTGAAATAGCGCTCCACGCCCCGGGCTCGGATCGGGTCTGACTTCGCGGCGAGAGCTTGCCTGGCCGACCGGGCGACATCTTCCGGGCTGAGCTTCTTATCCGTGATGACTCGGGCTTTCCTCCCCGCCATGATGCCCCGATTTTATGCCAGGGCCGGCCAAAAATCAATCCGCCCCCTTGCAAGCCTGGAAAATCGGCCGCGTTATTATTAATATATTGCTCAATGACGGGGACGTGAAGTACAGTGGGTGCATGGGAATCCAGACTAGAGCTTTCTATGTTCAAGAACCTGAGCATAGGGCGAAATTAGCGAGTGGAGGAGCCGAGAAATATCGAAGAGGGATTACATGATTAGGGCCCTGCTAAAAAAAGAGCTCCTTAGCAACATGCTATCTTTCAAGTTTATTGCTTGCCTGCTAGTGGCCATCCTAGTCTCCTTACAAAGTACCGCGCTACTATCAAGAGATTATCTCGATAGGTTAAGAGAATACGACAAGGGAAATGCTCAGTTCGCCGATGAACTTACGAGGATCCCGGTCTTTTCTTGCCTTAATATAAAGATATTTAAGAAGCCATCTACTATCAGCATCTTTGTCTCGGGCACCGAGCGGGAGAGCGGTAGCTTTGCGCAAATCTCACTAGCAAACCCTTCGATTCCTACTTCACTTGAGGGCGGTGTATTAAAAAACGAATTATCAGTTATTTTCCCCAAGGCCGACGTCGCGCACATCATCATAATTGTATTTAGCCTGCTGGCAATTCTATTATCATATAATAGCGTATCAGGGGAAAAAGAGAATGGAACATTATCGCTGATGCTATCACACTCCTTACCGCGCTATAAAATACTCCTCAGTAAGTACCTAGGCGCGCTCGTTTCGATAGTTGTGGCACTCGCACTTCAGTTCATATTCTCAACTCTCTTTATTTTCTTTTCGAAAGACATGGCAATAGATGGCACTTTCCTAAAATCACTGGGGTTGATTTTTGCGACCTCTTCATTATATCTCTCTTGTTTTTTGTTTTTGGGAATCCTTGTCTCCTCACTTACAAAGAGAGCTTTTACGAGTTTACTTATACTATTAGGCTATTACATCCTCTTTATTTTCATAATCCCTGCTGCTCTTAAGAGCTCTTTCGATGACAGGATTTTCCGCTCGGCCCGCAGCTATGACATGAATATTGAGAAACTTGCAGCAGAAAAGGACAGGGATGAAAGCAACCTATATAGAGATATCCCCCAAGTAAAGACATGGAGTTTGCGAGACGTCAATAATATGCGCCTATACGGAGGGCTTATCTTTAGTAGGGTAAATCCGCGGGAAGCCTTGGATAACCAGGCAAGAATGACAGAAGCTGGGACGAAACTCGAAAGAGACTACGCTGAAAAGATATACGGGCTAAGGTCAGCTGACATGAGGAGTAGCGTGAGCTTACGTCAGCGCATGAACCGCCTTCTGGCCCTTGTCCCCTCATCAAGCTATCTGCTTGCTGTGGAGCTTATGTCGGATACCGGAAACGACTCGATGACGAGGTATCTAGAGAGACTTCACATCTATTGGCGTCAAGTTATGAGCTATCTAGAAGGTCGGAATGCCTTTGGATTTCGATTTTTTTTCCCGGGACCACCCGATTTGACGCTCTACGAAAAGGAGCTGGTCGCAAAGATTAACGAAGATAAGGCAGGACTCTTGCCAAGAGGCAGGATGCTTAGCTACGTGGGCAAGTACTCGCATGAAGCGCAAAACTACAGACCCCAGCTCGAGCACTTGGACCTTTCTGACATGCCAGCTTTTGTGCCGCCGGCGCTCAAGGCAGGCGATAGGCTGGTAATCGCTTTACCTGTTATTACCGTATTGTTGGGATACAACTTTGTTCTTTTTATGGCGGCGTATTTTTCGCTTCAAAGGTATGATCCTCGCAGGGATAGCTAACCATGTTAGCAGAGCTCATCAAGAAAGAGCTTCAAGAAGACGTTCAGAGCTACCGAGTTTTTCTTTCAAGTCTAATTGTATTCCTTTCCATATTAGCCTTTTCAGCTATTTTCGTTGGCCATTACCAATTAAGACGAGGCTATCATGAAAGATACTTAGCCGCCAACAATAGGAATCTTCAAGCGTTCGCCGCGTCTCCCTCAAGCGCCCTCAACGATGTGAGCCTGTTCTTAGTAATGAGACCGGAGCCCGAATCGTTTCTTTCAGATTCACACGAGGATGATCTTCCTCGGGGATTCCTTTATAGCCCATCCGGATGGCCGTTCAGGGTAAATTTCATTAGCAGGGCTGCCGGAATCGAAGGGACAGCAAATGATTCCGAGCTGGGATTCTCACCGGATCTTTCCTTTCTTGTTCAGGTCCTTATGAGTTTCTTGGCTGTCGCGTTGAGCTTCAATGCCGTCACAAAAGAAAAAGAGGACGGTACTCTTGGTCTTATCCTTTCTTATTCTACGAAGAGGGCCTATTTTATCCTGGCCAAGTTCACCAGCATCTTGTGTTCCCTAGGTTTACCCTTGGCGCTGGGACTGCTTTCCGGTTATATCTTCCTTAATTTATCGGGTGTTTTCTTGCTTTCTGCTGAAGCACTTATCTCCATGCTCATCTTTTTTCTCGTATCCATCATCTATATTGCGTTTTTTGTTCTCTTGGGCATTTTCTGCTCAACGCTATATCAAAGCTCAGATAAGAGCCTCGTGATGTCGCTCCTGCTATGGATATTGATAGTACTAATTATCCCAAGGTCAGCGGGAATGCTCTCGGGGATCAAGAACTTAGGTTTGCCCACCTCGCAGGAAATCAAGCAACTAGCCGATAGGGCGGCTAATGAGACCGCGCAAAGATTCGAAAGATTGCTACCTCCTAATTCCGGAACCGACATTCAGAAATCTCGTAGACTTGAGCTGTTAATGAAGATGTGGCATGAGGAAGACAAGGCTCGCCAAGATGTTCTTGATTCCTATCTTCAGAAAAAGTTCGCGTCTATGGAGTCAATAAAAAAAATACACATATTTTCGCCCGCATCTCTATACGAGCACTCTGCGTCTTCCATCGCCGGGACGGGCCTTTTTCATCTACGCACTCTATGGACTAGTGTGCGTCGATATAATGACGACTTTACCCTTTTTATGCAAAAGGAAAATAGCACTCTGGAACCAGGCTCTTTTTTTTACCTCTGCAGCGAGAGCATATCCGACGAACCTCTGGACTTCAGCTCTCTTCCTAAACTAGAGGATAGCGGGATACCGCCTGGCGGGCGACTACGAGAGACTCTGCCGTCTTTTTCTATTCTAATCATATACTGTCTTTTTCTATTTACCGCAGTCCTTTTCAGATTCAAAACGTGTGATATCAGATAATAGGGTGTTCCTTTTTACAGATTGCGAAGTAATATCTTACTCATTTTCGACAGTTGATTTTACGAACTCGCTGTAAATGAATAAGTTGCTGGCGTCAAAAAAGACTTTGGCACTACGCTCGCTCATCTCAATCGATCATCGTCACCGGAGAGGGAGGCCGAACGCCGGCGGCCAGGAACGCCTGATGGGCCGTGCCCTCGAGATCCGTCCGTAGGACATAGGACCGCCCGTCCGATTCCAGTCGAACCGCCTGAACCCGGCCGAGATCCCTCATCAAAGTCGGCCAGGCCACCTCGAGTCCGTGAGAGTCGAGCCTTCTCTGCAGGTCCACCTCCAGGCGCAGGGCCAGGAACCCGGCCACGATGTGCCCGATCGACGTGTCGTCGCGGTGATGGAAGATCGGCCGGACCTGCAATGTGCTCTTCGTCTCCCGAAAGGCCCGCTCCACCCGCCACAAGCTCTTGTAGGTCCGGGCGACCTCGGCGGCCGGAAGCTCGGTATTGGTCCGCAGGACATACTTGCCGTCGTAGCGGGCCTCGGCGGCCACCCGAGCCTCGTCGATCCGCATCGCGCCTTTCGTCACCCGGAGATAGCGGGCATAGCCCTTGTTCGCAACCAGGCTCTTGGCTCCGCCCGCGAGCTTCTCCCGGAGATGGGCCAGGATGGCCTCCCGCGCCGCCTCGTCTTTCCGCTCCTCCTCTTCGTTCAGGCAGATGATGTAGCGGCGGTTGCCGACCAGGACTTCCTTCACCTTCAGGTTGTCGGCGACCTCCCGGTAACGCCCGCCGCGGCCCAAGACCTCCGTCCCGATCTCCTTCTGTCTCCTCATCCGGCAGCCCAGGATGTAGTCAAACGGAGCTTCGTCCGCGGCCAGGAGATCAAGGCTCTTCTTCCCCATCATGCCCCGGTCCGCGACCACCACCACGCGGCCGATCCGAAACCGCTGACGGAGCTTCGTGATCATGGCCTCGAACGCCTCCGGGTCGGCCGTGTTCCCCGGGAACACTTCCCACGACACCGGCCGGCCCTCCCGGTCCACGGCCACGCCCAGGACCAGCTGGGGAAGATCCGGCCGATGGTCCCTTGAGTAGCCCCGCTTGCGCCACTCGGTCTCCGTCGCCCGATAGATCGAGACACTGGTCGTGTCCATGAAGACCAGGTCCAGCTCCTGGGAAAAAAGATCCCGGTCCCGGGCGAACAGCTCCTTCTCCAGCTCCTCCCGGACCTCGGCCAGAAAGCCGTTGGTCCGATAGAGATGCTGCAAGGCGATCTCCGGCAGACCCTCGACCGGCCATCCGGACGCCTGAAGGTCCGAGCCGGGAGCGCACAACCTCTGCAGGGTCATGGCGAAGGCCACGCGCTCCACGTCGAAGCCGAACTTGCGGCCCTCGGCCAGACGTTGCAGGATCTCCGGGATCCCTTGCTCGTCCCACAGGCGTTCGAAAATCAAGGTCGGGCCCCACATCCTGGAGGACCGGGCCGCCAGGGACCGGTCCTTCAGGACCCGGTACTTCCGGCCGAACTTGGCCAGGCTTTCGACCAGCGTGTCGATCGTACCGTCGGCTTCCAGGCGGTCTCGCCGTCCCAGCGTGGCCAGGACGCGCTGGCGGGGCTGGCCGTCCTTGCGGAAGGACTCGGCGATCTGGAGATACTCGTAGAGGACCCCGTTCTGGAGGCTACGCTTGAACCGGAAGAACATACCATAATCATAACTATCATATGGCTATTGTCAAGAGTCTGAAAAAACTATTTAGGCACTACTTTTGGGAGCCGGAACGACTTTTTTCAACATAAATCGTTGATTATGTTGGACCGAGTTTCTAAAATGGGTTCACAACTGTCGAAAATGAGTCTTACGGAATTAAGTGTATTGAGTTGCGTGTCACCGATTAGATGAAGCGGGAGAGGATGGCGTTGGAGACGAGGAGCTTGTCGGCCGGGATCCAGAGGCGGGCGCCGGCCCGGACGAGAAGCCCGTCGGAGGCGAGCTCGTCGATCTCCCGGGCGTAGAGCCCGCAGACGTTGACCCCGGTGCGCGTCTCGAGGTCGGCGACGTCGATGCCCCGGACGAGCCTGAGGCCGAAGATCAAGGCCTCCCGGGCCGCCCGGGCCGGGGTGAGCTCGATCGTCTCCTCCCGGGACGGCTCGCCGCGGCCGACGGCCCCGGCCCATCCTTCGAGCGACGGGGTGTTGCACCATCGGCTGAGCCCGAGGTGGGAACAGGCCGACGGCCCCAGGCCGATGTAGGGCTCGTACCGCCAGTACTTGAGGTTGTGACGGCATTCCTTGCCCGGCCGGGCGAAATTCGATATTTCGTACCGGGCCAGCCCGGCGGCCTCGAGCGCGGTCCTCACGCGCTCATAGCTCTCGACCGCGGCGTCCTCGTCGACCGGATGCCGCTCCAGCGCTTTGGCCAAGGGCAGGCCCTCGACGTTCTCCAGGAAATAGGCCGACACATGGTCCGGCCCGATCGAGAGCAGGGCCTCGAGCGTCCGGTCGACGGCCCCCGGCGTCTCGCCCGGCACGCCGATCATGAGGTCGACCGCCAGGGCGTCGAATCCGGCCCGGCGGGCCGAGCGGCAGAATCCAAGGGCCTCCGCCGCCGTGTACCTCCGCCCGAGCACAGCCAGGATATCGTCGTCGAAGGACTGCGCCCCGACGCTGAGGCGGGTGACGCCGGCCTCCCGCCAGCCCTCGAAAAGCGCATCCTCCCCGGCGCAGGGATTGGCCTCGAGCGTGAATTCGCCGATCTCGAGGGGGAAGCGCGCCCGGACGATGTCGCGGACGGCGGCGACATCGCTCCCTCCGAGGAGCGACGGGGTCCCGCCGCCGATATAGATCGTATCGAAGCCGAGGCCCGGGTCAGGGACTGAGGCCGCCTCCCTTTCAAGTCCCCCGAGCCAGGTCAGGCCTCCCGCGGCGGTCCAGGGGACGCTGTAGAAATGGCAGTAGGGACACTTGGCCTCGCAGAACGGGAAGTGGACGTACAGGCCGGCGGGCGACGGCGCCCGGCTCCCCAAGGGCCCGCCCCGGTCCGTCAGATGTGTTCCTCGTAACCGACGGAGGCGTAGTAGATGGCCCGGTCGAAGAACACGAGGACCCGGTGCTGGAGATCCATGGCCTGGTACAGGTCGAGGGCCGTGTCGAGCAGGCCCGCCGCCTGGATCTTCGTCCACAGGAGACGCCGGATGTGGCAGAGCGACAGCACGATCTCCGAGAAGGGAAAGCCCTCGCGCCGGCGCTGGCGGCCCAGGGCCGTCCAATAGTTGCGCATCTCCTCCTTGGTCGTCTCGTGGGAGACCCATTTGCCGAGCTGGCTGTAGACGCGGTAGGCCCTCTTGTAGATCTCCTTCTGGTCGAACCCCTGATAGCTGGGCATCCGCGGGTCGCGGCGGATGTCCTCGACGTAGCCCGTGGTCAGCTCGTCGGCGTTGCGCTCGATGAGGTCGACCAGCTTGCGGGACGCGGTGGTCTCGAAAAAGACGTCTTTCCCCGAATCCAACACGATACCCCTACCTCCGGCCCATAATTAGCACGCCGGCGGGGTCTTGTCAATAAAAAAGGGCCCGGCTTATTTCTTCGTGGCGCAGTTGGGGCAACAGGCCGATTCGGGCGTCTTGGCGGCGCCCGGCGCCGGCGCCTTGGCCGGGGCTTCCTTCATCTTCTTGATCACGGCGAGGTGCTCGGCCATGTGGACCTGGATGGCCTTGACGACCTCGGGGTCCTTCGAGGTGACCTTGAGGACGGCCCCGTCCTTGGTGTTCTCGACGGCCGTTTCGACCTTATCGCCGTAGAGCCAGAAGAGCCGGCCCGGGCCCGGGGCCATCAAGCCGCCGCGCATCCGGCCCATCCGGCCCTCCGCGGGCGCCATATGACCCATGTGACCCATCTGGCCCATATGGCCCATCCCACCGGCCTGGGCGCCTTCAGCCTTGGCCTTGGCCAGGTACTTCTCGGGATCTTTCTCGAAGGACGCCTTACAGCCGGCACAGCAGAAGTAGTAGGTCTTGCCCTTGTAGTCATACGTCGCCTTGGCGTTGGCCTTGACGACCGACATGCCGCAGACCGGATCGATGGCCTTGGCGTCTTCGGCCTTGGCCGCGGCCAGGTACTTCTCGGGGTCCTTGGCGAACGATTCCTTGCAACCGGGGTTGCAGAAGTAATAGGTCGTGCCTTTGTAGTCATATGTGGCCTTGGCGTTGGCCTTGACGACGGTCATGCCGCAGACCGGATCGATGGCCTTGTCGGCGCTCGCCTGCTGGGCCAAGACCCCGGCGACGAGCATGACGGCCAAGACGGCCATCAGAGAGACCAGGCGGATATTCATCTTCATGGACTGCCTCCTTTGAATTCCGACTTATTATATAGGAATTCCCCCCGAAAAACAACCCGGACGGCGGGAGCGCAGCGGCGACGCGGGCTTCATTCGCGGCCCGTTCGCAGGTAGGCCTCATACCGCTCCCGGACCCGGCCGGTGGAGACATCGCCCCGGTGGACCAGGACGCCGACGCGCTGGACGAGAGACTCGCCGCTCGCGAGCGTGAACGGCTTGCCGCTCCGCTCGTCCGGACGGCGCGGTCCGAAACAGCCGTACTCGCGGGTCAGCCAGCGGCGCTCGAGGCCGTCGGGCCGCTGGAACACGGCCACCCCGGCCGTCTCGCCGTCCACGGTGTTGGAGTAATCGATCCACAGGGCCGGCTTCATGTTCGTGGCTTCCTGGCCTGTCGCCCCCGAATCGGAGGTGATCTTCCCGCCCTGCTCGCCGCTCCAGACCGGGTCGAGGCGGAGGAAGGGCCAGGCGTAATGGACGTCGTCGCTGACGAAGGCGACATCGCCGTGGGCGGCCGTGAGCGTCCAGCCCAGGTCGAGCAGGTATTCGCCGGCGCCGAGGCTGTGGACGACCAGCCGACGCGCTTCGTCGAGAACGGGGGCGCCGTCGGATTCCCACAGGAGCCTGGCCTCGACGACGGCCCGGGACTTGGCCGCCTCGAGACGGTCGAAGGCGACGAGCCTGATCCGGTCGCGAAAGGGCGGGCCGTAATCGCCGGGCTCGCCGGATACGGCGGACGCGGCCTTGACGCCGCTGGTGAGGCCGTTGTAGAAGCTGATGTCCCTCTCCCCTCCCTCGACGCGGACGGTGTCGGCGAACCAGAAGCTGCGGTGGTGGGGATAGGGCTCGGTCTTGCGGACGAGCATGTTCCGGCCGCCCGGACTGCGCATCGGCCCGTAGTGGACCAGGTCGAGGTCGGGGCCGTACTGGAAGACAAGGGCCTCGCGGGCGCCGACGAGGACCGTGAGCCGGCCCGCGGCGTCGTCCCGCGCGAGCGTGACTTCCGGCTTCGAGGCGCAGGCGCACAGGGAGAAGTGCAGGGCGGCGACGCAGACGGCCGGGAAGAGGCCCGCGGCCCGGGTCAGACGACCCATGGCCGCCGGTGGGGGTAGTCGAGCCGCCGGTTCGCCTCGTCGTCCCCGATGAACTTCTCGGCGTCCGGGTCCCAGGCGAGCTTGCGGCCGAGCTTCATGGCGATGTGGGTCATGACGCAGATCGTGTTGGAGCGATGGCCCACTTCGACGGGCGCGGCCGAGGCCCGGCGGCTGCGGACCGCCTCGAGGAAGTTCTTCATGTGGTTGCCGCTCTGGATGAGCTTGACCTGGCCCTGGCCCGGCTTCCACTTCAGGATCTCGGGGTCTGAGGCCTTGATGGCGCCGCGTTGGACGAAGACCCAGCCCTCGTCGCCCTCGAAGCGGACGCCGGCCGGGTCGCCCGTTTCCATGACCAGCTTGACGCCGTTCGCGTAGGCGGCCTCGGCCTTGAACTTGGTGTGGACATCGAACAGGCCCCTGTCCGGGAATTCGGCCGTGGCCTCGACGGAGACGGGGCCGCTGAGGTCGGTGCCGTTGCCCCATTGGGCGATATCCATCATGTGCGAGCCCCAGCCGGTGATCATGCCCAGGCAATAGGGCTCGATCTGGAGCCAGCCGGGCCGCTCGTAGCTGAGCTGGGGGTGGACGCGGTCCTCGGCGAAGGGGGCCGCGGCGGTCGGACCCATCCAGGCGTCGTAGTCGAGATTGGGCGGCACGGGGTCGGGACGGGGGTCGCCCCGGCCGTGGTCCTCGGGCAGCCACGCGGTGATCGTCCGCAGACGGCCGACGCGGCCGTTGCGGACGAGCTCCGCGGCCATCAGGAAATGGATGGAGGAGCGCTGTTGGGAGCCGACCTGGAGGACGCGCTTGTTCTTGTTCACGGCCGCGACGAGCTTGCGCCCTTCGGCGATCGAGTAGGTCAGCGGCTTTTCGAGATAGATGTCCTTGCCGGCCTCGGCGGCGGCGATGGCCTGGGCCGCGTGCCAGAAATCGGGCGTGACGATGAGGACGGCGTCAATGTCCTTGCGGGCCAGGACCTCGCGGAAATCGCGATAGGCGCGGACCGACTTGGAAGCGTCCCGGCCCGTCTCGACCGAGTAGATCTTCTCGGCCAGCCACTGCGCGTCCTCGAGCCGGTGGGAATCGACGTCGCAGACGGCGGTGACCCGGGCCCCGGTCTCGAGGCCGCGATAGATGAGCTCCTGCATGTCGGCCTGGCCCTGGCGGCCGACGCCGATACAGCCGAACTGGACGGTGTCGCTCGGGGCGGGCCGGGCGAAGACGGACGACGGGACGATGGCCGGGGCGGCCGCCGTCACGGCCGCGGCCTTGAGGAAGTTCCGACGGTTCATTCTCGCCTCCAATTTCGGTGACACACAACTCAATACGCCTCATTATTGCGTCCCGGACGCCGTCCGTCAAATGAGCGAGAGGATCTTGACCACGGCGCCGGCGGCGACGACGAGGATGGCGACAACCAGGAGGAAGTTCCAGACGGCGCCCTTGAGGCCCTTGTTGACCTCGTCGCCGAGGTAACTGCGCTTGTTCTGGAGGACGAAGAAGGCGATGTAGGCGATGGGCATCATGACCAGGGCCACCGAGGACGCGATGACCGGAAGCCAGAACGGCGTGGGATAGAACGCGCCGAGGATGCCGATGTTGGCCGTCATGGTCGCCGCCCGGTAGCGCCAGCCCCTCGGCTCGAAGCCCAGCATCTCGCTGAGGACAAAGCCGCAGATGACCATCTCAATGGTCAGCGTCGTGAAGCACATGCCGAGGATGCCCAGGGAGAAGATGACCCGGCCCGCGGCCACGCCGGCCACGGGGGCCAGGGCGTGGGCGGCATCGACCGCCTCGCGGACCTGGATGCCCTGGACATGAAGCGTGTTCGCGCAGGCGATGACGACGAGACTCGTCGTCAGGACGAACGGTGCGAACATCGAAACGACCAAATCGAAGTTCTTGAGCCCCCGGTGCTCCCTCCCCCAGCCGCGGGCCAGGAGCGTGTAGGGGTAGAGGAAGGTCATGTTGACGCCGACCGCCGCCCCCAGGGCCCCGAGGACGATCGTCAGCCCCTCGCGGTCGCGCGGGAGATGGAAGCCGAACAGACCTTTGACGAGGGCCGGAAGGTCGATGCCGGTCTTGACCACGACGAGGAGGAAGAAAAGCGACATGAGCAGGACGAGGTATTTGAGGACGCGCTCGAAGAGCCGGACGGCCCGGCGGCTCCCCTGCCCGTAGCTCCAGCACAGCGCCGTGCCCGCGACGAGGAGGGTCAGGGCGATGGGCAGTCTGGGGACGTCGATACCGGCCACGGCAAAGACGTCGCGGCTGACGCTTGTGGCCATGGCGTACTGGGGGAACTGCCAGATGATGGAGGCGACGAAGACGACGCCGCCCCAGGCGAAGGCCAGGGCCGGGTGGAGCTTTTTCCCGAAGACGTCGTACGGCCGGGCCTGGGTCACCAGCAGCTGATGGCCGATGGCCGAGAACACGACGACGCCGAGGAACATGGCCACCGGCTGGACCCACAGCAGATCGTAGCCGAAGACAGCCCCGGCGAAGATGGAGGACCCGGCCGACCCGGCGCCTAGGGTCAGGGCGCTCTGGACCCAGCCCGGTCCCGAGAGGGACCAATAGGCCCGCCAGCGGCGCCAGCGGCCGGGCCGCGCGTCGATCTCCCTCAGCCTGGCCTTCTCCCGCTCGAGGGCCTCCGGGTCCCGGGCCGCGACCATGGGCAGGCCGCGGCGGAGAGAGTCGGGTCTGGCGCCGTCGGGCATGAGGCCTCCTATTTATCCGGGGCGGCGCTCTTGGCCGGCCCCACCGCTTCGAATCCGGTCACAGGACGCAGGACGCCACACATGCCCAGGGTCGTCTTTTCGGGAGGGACATGGAGGATGGGGGCCCCCTCGCCGGCCGCCCCGGGGAGTCCCTCGACCCTTTTCCGGAAACGATCGCCCCAAGCGACCGGCCCCTCCAGGACGGTCTCCGCGAAGGCCGGACGCAGGCCGGCGGCCGCCTTCATGTGGACGCCGATGAATCGCCCGAGCTCCCGGAAATAGCCCTTCCGATCCTTGGCCCAGAGCTCGAGGAGGCCGGAATAGGCCCGGACGGCCGCGTCCCTCCGGTCGAGGGCGCCTTCGAGCCCCTTCGCTTCGGCCAGACCGGTGAGCCGTGCGAACTCGACCGGGTCGTCATCGACCTGCTTTCCGAAGTAGATGCGGGCGTCGCCCCGCTCGGCCAGCCCGGCATTGCCCATGACGACGAGGATGACGAGGCGGTCCGCGTTGACCAGGCGATGAAGCGTGCCGGGCGGGAACTGGACATAGCGTCCGGGAAGGAGGTCGATCGACCGGAAGCCGCGCTCGAGGTCATGGAGCTCGACCCGGCCCTTGCCGCTGACGATATAGTAGCCTTCATCGGTCACGGCGTGGACGTGGGGGGAGCCCGACATCAAGCCGTCGGGGGCGAGGCGCTGGTCGTAAACGGTGAGATGGGTCAGGCCTATGCCGCTGATCAGGTCCTCTGCGGAGGCACAAAGCGGGAAAGCCGTCAGGGCCAGGGCCGCCAAACCCAGCGATTTCGATAGCTCTGAAGTCTTCCGAGGCATCCGTCCCTCCTCACACGGCTCTTTTATCAGAAGGGACCGGGTCTTCGCAAGGGGACATGAGGGGGACACGTACCTAAACGGTACATGTCCCGACCCTTTGCGAAGACCCGGTCCCTTCTTTTTTCCCTTCTTCGGACTCTTTTGTTTAAGGACGGATGGAGAGGGAGACCTTGACGACGCCGCGGTCCCCGAGCGGGGCGAACCGGCTCCGGGGGTCCCAGACCCTCTCCCAGTTCCTGTTGTAAACGAGATAGACCTCGTTGCCGGGCGTGATCTCCCAGCGCAGGCGGGCGTTCCACCCCAGGGTGTTGGAGATGTCGTCGAACTGGACGTAGTTCATCAGGCCCAGCCTCGGCGAAAGGAAGATGTCGGCTTTGATCTGATAGACCTTGTCGGTGAAGCTCCCCTGCGGCATGCGGCCCCGGACGAGGTTCGCGTCGAAGCCCAGGGTGGCATAGCCCTTGAGCTTCAGCGTCAGGCCGAGGTTGACGTCGTCGATATGGCCGGAGTAATAGCCGCCGAAGTTCCACCCCGCCTCGACGACGACCGGCCGGTGGCCGGCCGAGCTGGCGCTGAGGCGCCAGCTCGTGAAATCGTAGGGGCCCTGGGGCAGGACGACCCCCTCCGACACCGTCCAGTCGAAGGGCAGGACGTCGTGGTTGCGGACGACGCTGAAGCCCAACGACTCCCCGCTCTGGGTCCTGAAGCTGAGCGGCGAGGCGCTGAGCGTGCTCGTCTCGAGACGGCCGGCCAGGTCCCAGTAGTAGTCCGCGCTCACGTCGAAGAAGAACTGCCGGACGTGCCGGCCGAGGAAGCCCCCGGCCGGCCGGGGCTGGAAGCCGACCCGGCCGTAGCCCGTCTGGATGCCCCGCCTCATCATGTAGCCCAGACCCGGATTGAGCGCGTCGCCGTAGTAGGCGTAGGTCGTCTGGACGTTCCAGAGGTCGTTCGGATAGTTGCCCCGGAAGCCGAACCCGTGGTGGCGGCCCTGTTCTTGCTCGTTCCAGTTGTAGACGCCCCAGGCGGCCAGCATGATGTTCTTGTCGCCCAGGAACTTCGAAGACGAATAGTTGAAGTCCATCCCGAGCAGGGAGTTCCGCTCCCCGGTCTGACTGCCGTTGGTGAAGATGAAGCCGACCTTGCTCTGGTCGAAGATGTTCTGGGTCACCCGGGCCGCCAGCAGGTTGCGGCCGGGGAGATCGACCGTCCCGCCGGACGAGGGATTCGGGACCGTCGCGGCGCGGGTCTGGACGTCGAGCAGGGTCAGGTTGGTGCCACCGATCTTGCCGTAGAGCTTGGTCCCGAACAGGACCGGGACCTGGTTCCCCTGATAGAGGCCGACCGTGCGGCTGAAGAATGGCGTGAAGCTGATGCTCGAGCTGAAGCTGAAGTTCTCCGAGCCCTCGAGGAAGAACATCCGCTTCTCCGGGAAGAACATCGGGAAGCGGGTCAGGTTGATGCGCCGCTCGTCGACCTCGGTCTCGGCGAAGTCCATGTTGTAGCTGACGACGCCGACCAGGTTGGGCGTGAAGCTCTTGTAGAGATCGAAGCCGCCGTCGAGCGCGCCGTCGTATCTCGCCGACACGGCGTTGTCCTTGGCCGCGCTGGCCAGGCCGTAGGGGCGGAAGGTGACGCCCATCCCCTGCTTGACGCCCTCGATGCCGTGCATCGCGGCCGCCTCGTTGGGATTGTTGAAGTTGGCGTCGAGGGTCGTGCCGGAGAGGCGGATGATCTCCATCCGGCGGGCGATCGTCCGCTCGATGTTGATGCCCCAGACGCCGAGCCCGGGCCGGAAGGAGATGGTCTTGAAGGGGATGCGGATCTCGGCCGACCAGCCGTCCTCGAGGCGCGCGCTCGCGGCCTCCCAGATGCCGTCCCAGTTGAGGCTCGCTTCGCCGGCATAGACGAGTCCCTCGCCCCGCGCGCCCCGGGGGTTGACGAAGAAGACATAGGCCGTGCGCTTGTCCTGGAAGGGATCGAGGAGGACGCGGATGAGGTCGTCGCTCGAGGTCGCCGAGCCGCGACGGCCGAAGCCGTAGCCCATGGTGCCGCCGCCCCCGCCGCCCGCGCTGTCGTGGGCCATGGTGTTGGCGGCGATGCGGCCCGGCTCGCGGTCGTAGCAATGGACGCCGATATAGAGGGCATGGTCGTCGTAGAGGACGCGGACGACGGTCCGCTCGCTGGGGTCGTCGCCCGGCCGCGGCTCGACCATGCGGAAGCCCTCGATCGGCGGGGCGGCCTGCCAGGCGGGATCGTCGAGGCGGCCGTCGACGGCCGGGCTGTCGCCGCAACGGACGCATTGGACCTGCTGTTGTTGGGCGCGGAGGGCGAAGGGGGCGGCGGTCAAGGCGAGCAGGCCCGCGACGAGGGCGAGATATCGATGGGTGCGGCGCAGAGTCAGCTTCATGATCGTCCGGTCTCGGTCCTTTCGTTTTTTGGCGGTCGGCCGCTCTCATCCGGGAGGCAAAGCGACACCGCCTTGTTAGACGCTCGCGAGACCCGGTTCTTCCCGCCCCGCCGGGTCACCGGGGCAGCCAGCTGAGAATGCGTCGCGCGGCCTGGCCGGCCGTCGGCGGATCGAAATTGGTCAGCACGATGACGATGTAGCCGCTGGCCGCGTCCCACTCGACGACGGAGTTGATGCCGGGCGCCCCGCCGGCGATGCCCAGCCCGTTGGCGACGTCGGGCAGGATGATCGTCCTGTCCTTCAGGGCCAGGACATACTTCAGCAGGTCCCCCGCCGTGGAGTAGCCGCCGCCGGCCGAGCTGCCGCGCCCCGGGAGCGTCCCGAGATTGAGGACGCGCGGGCTCCCCGCCGTCTCCGACTCCCGGGTGTAGCCCCTGGCCAGACCGGCGACCGGGGCGTCCCGCGGATAGGAATCCGTGTCGGCCATGCCGCAGGGTTTGAAGATGTTCTCCCGGACGTAGGCGTAATAGTCGACGCCGGCGACCTTCTCGATGATGAGCCCCAGGACGAGGTACCCGCCGTTCGAATACTTGCTCGACGTCCCCGGCTCGAACTCGAGCGGCTTGTCGGCGAAGAGCGGCAGGTAGTCCTGCAGGGCCCGGATCCGCTCCTTGGGCGTCGCGTCGTAGCGGTCGCCGAAGAAATCGCCGATGCCCGAGGTCATGGACAGCAGATGGCGGACCTTGACCTTCTCCCCGGCCTCGGCGTTGGGGTAATCAGGCAGGAATTTCTTGATGGGGTCGTCGAGGGCGATCCGGCCCTGGCGCACGAGCTGGAGCACCGCGGCCCGGGTGAAGTTCTTGTTGATCGAGCCCAGGTTGAACTTGGTGTCTTTCCCGTTGGGGACCTTGGCCTCGCGGTCGGCGAAGCCGTAGGCCTCGTGGAAGAGGATCTTGGCGTCCCGGGCGATGAGGACGACGCCGGAGAACTCGTCGGCCCGGGTCCTGTCCTCGAGAAAGGCCTTGACCGCGGCGACGAGCTCCTTCTCGTCGGCCATGGGCTCGGGCGGGATAAGAACTTCGGGGTCCTCGACCATATCGATCACGAGGGAGGCGAGGTTGTGGGGCGGCGCCTTTTCGACTGAGGCCGTGACCAGGAGGAGCGAGCCGTTCCCGGCCTTGATCAGCATGGACGCATGGGTGGGGCCGTCGGAGACGACCTTTTCGACCGTGAGGGACTTGAGCTGGTTCTTGGTCGCACGGAAACGGGCCACCCGCTTCTCGAGGGGGAACTCCTTGAGCGCCGCGGCCGTGAAATGGGTCTCGAAGAACGTCTTCATCCCCCCCGGAACCCCGGAGTTGAAAGCCTCGACGTAGGCATTGAGATGCGCCAGGGGCGGGTTGATGGCGGGGGCCGTGGCCGCGTCCTGGGCCCGCCCGGACGGGGCCGAAACGGATGCCAGAAAGGCTGTTGCGGCCGTCAAGATGATCGATCGGAATCCTCGCCTCATGGGTCCTCCTCGGGGCAGGGGTGTCAAACGGACCAAGCGGAGATTATAACACGAGCGGAGCCTGGGGCGTTGCGGCGGGAAGAGAGCGGCGGGAAGAGATGCCGCCCCGCAGGCCGGGTATCGTCGGCTAGAGCCCGATCTTGAGGCCGATCCTAAGGGCGACCCCCGACAGGTCGAGCCGGGCGTTCCTTTCGACGGCTGCTGGACCAGCGGCCGCGTCGATGAAGTAGTCCCCGGGCAAAGGAATGTCGATGTCGTAATAATCGCCCACGCTGAAAAAATGGAGCGTCCCGGTCTCCCCGAAGGTCAGCCCTCCGCCGTAGTTCGTTTCATATCTCACGGTCCCGTGGAACTTATCGATCCTGAGAGCTCGGGCCTGGAGCTCCGTGGTGAACGACAGGCGCTTGGAGATGCGGAATTCCAGACCCATTCCGCCCACAATTCCCAGGCTGGCGTTATTCTTGGCCTCCCAATAGCGGTTGTCATAGTAGATATCGCCGAGCGGATAGATGGAGTTCACCTCATAGGCTTCCTTCATTCTGGCCATGTACCATCCGGCCCCGCCATGGACATAGACTTTGAACATGTCCCGGGAAAAAACGGAATAATACACCCTCAGTCCCAACGGCATGATGATCCGGGTCTCCGGTTTGACGACGATCTCCCTATCGAATCCGTACTCCGTGTGGCCGAACAGAGAGCTCGTGTTCCCGCCCTGGGAATAGGAGGCGGCAAGACCGAACGCGAACCTATTCTTGGTTTCGACCCTCAGTTCGATCTCCCAATCGCCGGACAGCCTACGAAGCTTCTCGATCCCGCCGCTCGCGCCGGAGAGATACGGGTAGCGCTGATCAAGCGAAGCCAGGTGGGTGTTCATATCGCCGATCCCGGCCCAAACCCCGCCTCCGGAAAATCTCAGGCTGGTCGGCGCTCCAGGGCTCGTACGTTCCTGGGAAAAAGCGGCTCCGTGAAGGACTAAAAGGAAAAGCAGGAAACCCGGCCAACACCTTCGACTTCTTATGCCGTTTTTGCTTATCATAGCCCGTCTCCTCTCCCCTGAAGATTAGGCCGGTTGCTTTCTACATTAGCAATTTCCATGCCATGCACCAGACTGGTTTATCTTATTTTGTATGTACATGTTAGATTTGTAAAATGAAGATATGGTGTACATTATTTTGAATTGATACAAAATATTGGATCCCCTCCGCGGGTCTTCCCCTCGAACTCAATTGAGACCGTCTGCTTCGCTTCCAATCGTCGCTCGCTGGTCAGATTGGCGCGCTCACACGCCCATCGTGACATATCGGAGCGAACCAAGATGCAGAGGGCGAGTTCTTATCAGGGACTAAGGGTAAGAAAGGAGAGCGCGCCTGGTCCGATTCGAACGGACGACCTGCGGATTCGAAGTCCGACGCTCTATCCAGCTGAGCTACAGGCGCGCGTCGCGGACATTCTAGCACAAAGCGGGCCGGGGAGACCCGCCGATCAGCGCTATTCGACGCCATCAGCGCGATGCCCTCAGCGCGAAAAACACCACCCTCGCCGGGGAATCCGTTAGCCTGGGTTATTCACGAGCCGAGGCGGCTGCAGATGCGAGGCGTCAAAGGGTGAAGCTGTACTCCTGGTACTGCGAACCCTTTGCAACGAAGCAGATGCGGCCGGATCGGCTTGCCCGAAGGGTAAAA
>JAXDAV010000082.1:0-4501 GCA_034679465.1 Candidatus Aminicenantota bacterium
GGCGTCCCGATCGACAGCCCCGTCTTCGTCAGTTTCGTTTGAGAACCGATCGCCTTCGCGATTCCGAAATCCGTCAGGACCGCCGTCCCATCCTGCCTGAACATGATGTTCTCCGGCTTGATGTCCCGATGGACGTAGCCCCTATCGTGGGCATATTGGAGCGCCGAAGCCACCTGGCCGAGGGTCTCCAACGCCTCCTCCGCGCCGAGCTCACGCCGTTGAATCCTCTCCTTCAGGCTGCCGTTGGGGAGATACTCGACGGCCATAAAATGGAACCCGTCCGAACTGCCCACATCATGTATGGTCATGATCTTCGAATGGACCAGTTTGGCCGCTGTCTTCGCCTCCTTGAGGAAGCGTTCCACGGCCTGGGGGATCTCCGCCAACGACGGCAGAAGCACCTTGAGCGCCACCGGGCGGTCTAGCTTCTCCTCATGGGCCAGATAAACCCGGGCCATGCCTCCCTGACCCAGTTCGCGGTCGATGCGATAGCCTTTGATATGCGGGAACCCGCTCATGGTCTTTTCTCGGAGTCCGTTTTCTTGTCTGGCGCGATGGGAGAGAAGACCTTCTTCTCCATCTCCTCCAGCTCGGGCGTGACCTTGATCTTTCTGGCGTGTGCTAAGCGTTCCCTCGCCAAGTCAAGCCGGCCGTTATCAAAATCCATCTTGGCGTCCTTTAGAAGAGCCGCAAATTCATCCTCATTATCGGGTCGAATCCCCGCTTGCGGCGTTTGGATTTCTCGCGCTTCTGCGTGGCCAGCCGCCATGGATTGCGTCGCCCGATATTTCGAAACTTGGAGTGTGAGCACTCCCGCGGCGATAGCCAATGCTCCCAGCAGGCAGGCGATCCTCGCCTGGCGTGTTCCAGCGACCCGCAGAAGGGCATGCCGGCGAAGCGAGCGGATGATCTCGAGCCCGGCCGCGGGATCTCTCCGGTGGGGCCCGCACTCCAAAATGACGACGGTGATATTGTCGTCTCCGCCGCGGGCGTTCGCCAAAGAGATGAGATGCTTGACCGCCTCTTTGAGGCTCGGCGAGCCCCTGACGACCTCAGACAACTCCTCCGGAGATACGCGATTCGATAGGCCGTCGGAGCAGAGAATGAGCGCATCGCCCGGGCGCACGGCGGTCCTCCCGACCGGATCGATCTGCAGGTCGCTCGAGCCGTCCAGGGACCGGTAGATGATGTTCTTGTGAGGGAATCGTTCCGCCTCCGCGGGGCTGATGGCCCCGGCCTCGACCATCCTCTGCAACATCGTATGGTCCGTGCTGAGCTGGACGATGGAGCCGTCGCGAAGGTGAAAGAGCCTGCTATCGCCGAGATGGGCATGAAAGGACAAGAAAGGGGCGTCCTCCTCTCCCCCCTTCTCGGCGGCAGGAACCGGCGCGACGACAGCGACCGTGCATGTCGTTCCGATCTTCAGTTTCTGGAAGTCAGCTTGGGAGATCTCGCCGATCGTCCGATTGGCCAGCACCAGGGCGTCTTCGATGATCTCGGGGATCGGCAGTCTCCCGTGGTTGGTCTGAAAAAGCCGCCCGACAGCCTGGACGGCGGCCCCCGAGGCCGCCTTGCCGCCAAGGTGCCCCCCCATGCCGTCCGCGACCACGGCCACGGTCATATCGCCGAAAGAAAAAACTCCGAAACTGTCCTCGTTCTTCTCCCTGACCTTTCCAACGTCCGACCGCCCCCAGGCCAGGATCTCGCTCATTTCGCTGCTCCTCGGCCGCCTTGAAATATCTCCGCGAGAATTTTCGATCAAACCCGGATCCTGCCGCGAGTCCCTTCTCGAATTTATCGGCTTCTTCGGCGTATGATGACAGCGGCTAACAGCATCAGCAGGATGAAGGCGCCGCAGCCCAGGATCAAGGTCAGTTCCCTTTCTCGCCGTTCGTGTCTTGCCCGGCTCTCGCCGACCAGCTTATCGATCGCCGCGCGCTCCTGTGCTTTCACCGCATCGGCGCGCATCTTCAGGAGCGCATCCGTCGGAAGGCGAGATTCCAGGGCCGACAGGTAACTGCGTTCTCCCTGGATCTCCTTGCCCATGTGGGAAGCGACGATCGTCACAACGCGCCATTTGTCATCCATGGGGAATTCCGTGCGATAGGTCGCGCGGAGCTGGGAATGAAGGAGTTTGGAGATGCGACGGTAGATCTCGACGAGGTTACCGGGCGCCGGCGCATGATAATAGTTCGCCTCGGTCTGCCCGGCGATGTCCCGAAGCATCCGGGGGTCGATATCGCTTCCCAGGCCTATTGTATAGACAGAGACCCCGAGGCCGCGGGCGTTCTCGATCGCTTTCCCGAGGGCCTGCTTGCTCCTGTTCTCCTTGCCGTCCGTCAGAACCAGGGCTATGCGGGCGGCCTCTGGCGGCACATTTCTCATGAGCTCGGCCGCTTCCCAGACGGCGTCGATAAGGGCCGTATCCGTCCCTGTCCGGATGCCTCTGATCTTCGCGGCCAAGACCGCCCTATCCGGAGAGAAGCCGGAGGCGACTGTTACCTGAGTGTCGAAGACCACGAGGGCGGCCCTGTCCTGGTCCTTCATGCCGGCGGCGAAGGCCAAAGCGCCCTGGCGCGCTTGTTCGATCGCATCCCCTTTCATGCTTCCGCTCTTATCGATGACCAAGGCTGTGTAGAGGGGATAGCCTCCGCTGTCCAGAGGCTCGAATTTCGCGGCGGCGACGGGCCTGCCATCCTCGTAGAGCCAGAAGTTTTTCGGCTCAAGGGGCACGGGAACTCCCAGGCCGGTTTCAAAGGACACAATGAATGACACTACCGGAAATTCTCTGAGGCTGATTTGGCGGATCCTGATTTCCTGTCCCGCGGCAGAACCCGAAAAGCCGACAAGCAACGTCAACAACGCTCCATAGGCGTGACCTATTCTAAGCATGGATCCCCTCCTTGACGTGCGTGGCCGATTCCCAGCCGAAGGTTGGCCGCGCAACCTGCGGAATTCGCCGATGCGGCTTCTCGGTGGCAGAGTGCCTCACATATGAGCAAGGACCGCCTCGCGCCCATCCCCCCCTCATCTCGTGACAAGCGGACTCGTGGGGTTTCCCGGACGCCTAAATCAACCTGAATTGGAGCTTGATGACGCCGCAGACGATCTCGTCGCCGGTCTTGAGCTCCTTTTGTGCCTGGACCTTCTCGCCGTTCAGAATGACCGGGTTCGTCTCGCTGAGGTTCTCGATGGCATACCTGTTCCCGAGAAAGAGGATCTTGGCATGTTCGCGGGATACGGAGGCGTCTTCGAGGATGATGTCACCCCGGACCCGGCCGATGACCGTCTCGAAACCCAGCGGGAAGCCCTTCCCGGACTGGGAGCCCGTCAATACGCGGACTTCCGCAAGGAGGCTGGGGACCTGCTTCGTCTTCATGCCTCCCACCGCCCTTTCGATCTCGGAAACGCTGACCTGGCGGGTCCTTTCCGGACCTGGGGCTGGCACCGCGGCCGTCCCGGACCCGCTCGCGGACTGACCGGTGGGCGACACCCTGATCTGCGGCATGGCCGCGGCTTCCTTGGCCTTGGGTTTCTTGAAGATCAGGATGAGCAGGGCCGCAATGATCAGCATGATCAGACCGGCCAGAACGATGATCGCCCAGGGTATCGGCTTGGCGCACCCATCGCCCGTCGGGACCCACTCGCCGTTCACGCAGCGCGCAACAACGACGGTCTTCCCGTTCTTACAAATGACCGTCCTGACATCGCCGTCCTTGCAAGGCCCTCCAGCGAGCCCTTCGGTGCGGCTGGTCTCTCGGATAAAAGGCTCTTGGTCTTCCGTCTGGATCTGAACAACCCCCGTCAGAGTGATGGTCGTCTGGGGGGCGGGAAGCGTGTTGGACACGACTTTGATCTTTTTATCGCTGTTGTCCAGGAGCACAAAGAACCCCCTGTCTCCGGCGGACAGAGGCATCTGGACGTCGACCACTTCACCCTGGATCCGTACCGTCAGATTGTAATAGCGCTGCGGATTTTCCAGGATGTCGCGGACGAAGACATCGGTCTGGGCCAGAGCGACCGCCGAGATCAGCAGACAGATAGCAACGACGAACCCGAACTTCCGTATTCTTTCCATGGTTTCCTCCCCTATAGAATTGATCGCGATGTCATCTTCTGACGATTCTTCTCTTTTTCAAATTCAAAATACCGAATGTGCGGATGACCTTCTCGCTTTTTCTCTCCTCGATCCTCTGTTGCCGACAGGGAAGCGTGAAGAGCCAAAATAAAATCCCAGAGGCAAAATGTAAAAAGGCAAGAAGCCAGAAGCTAACTTCATTTTGTCCTCGCGAGGCGAAAACCGAGAGCGTAGTTCCAGAAGGCCGGAGCGACGTAGCTGCGAAGCGGAGCGCGGACGTACTGGGCATCGCTGCTCCAGGAGCCGCCGCGTAAGACCCGGGCCGAGCCCGAAACCGCTCCGGCAGGGCCGCTCTGGTAACCGCCGAAATAGGGTCCATACCAATCCTGGCACCACTCCCAGACGTTGCCCAGCATGTCATGA